>NZ_BAABHJ010000002.1:0-721245 GCF_039542035.1 Actinoallomurus liliacearum | reverse complement strand
ATCAACAAACGGGTCCATTTTCAGCCGCCGACCCTGGTCTCACATTGGAGCGCCGTTGACAGAGACTCAGCCTGTGGCGGCGACTCCGCCGTACAGCACCTGTCCGAGCCGTACGGCAACGCACGTCCGACGAGGGTCAGCCGGCGAGGACGTGATCGCCAGTAGTTCGCATCGATGGGGTAGGGCATCCGGTGGCGGGTCGGTTCGATTCCGACAGGCGACTCGTCTACGAAGAGGGCGTCTCCCCAGGGGAGACGCCCTCTTCGTCTTGGGCCACGTCGGCGACGCCTGATGCCTTGGTGGCAATGGTGGTTGTAGTCCGCTGGCGGGTTTTCATGATCCCTGGCATTCGCTGGCCTCTAGAAGCGCCATCTACCAGTGATCATGGCTTAGAGCTCAGCGATCGCCCCCGGTCGGCCACCCTGCGCGCGGCCGTCACCCGCTGAGCAGAGACCGGATGGCGGACAGGTGCTCTCTCGGTACGGGCTCCGGTGCCTCCAAGAGAATGGGGAAGCGCCGTTTCCCTCATCACGGGTGCTTCCCCTCACCGAGACGGTGGCAGGGTCACTAGGGCCTGTCTCGAAGTGCGGCTTGTGTCCGGGATGACGGCGTGTCGTGATCGATAAGTAGCGAGGCCTCCAGTAGTTGGGTTCATCGACCAAGAAGAACTGAACACCGGAGGCCTCGTGGCCACCCTAGCGGTGACGAGGCGGTTCGACCTGACCGATGTGCAATGGGCGCGGCTGGAACCCCTGCTGCCCGTGCCCGCCCGGCCAGGCCGGCCGTCGAAGTGGACGAAACGCCAGCTCATCGACGGGATCCGCTGGCGGGTCCGCGTCGGGGCGCCCTGGCGGGATGTCCCGGGTCACGTCCACGCGTGTGGGGTTGCCACAGCTGCATCGGCTCATCGCGTTCCCAGCGCTGATACGAGGCGCGGGGTCGGCGCCGCCCACCGGGGGCGATGAGGCTGTTGCGGGCCAGGATCCGTGACAACGTCGCCTGCGACGGAACCGGGGCAACACCTTGGCGCTGCAGTTCGTGCGCGAGACGGGCCGGACCCCACCGGGGATGAGCTCGCCGCAGCTCACACACCAGCGCTTCCACCTCCGCCGCGGTCTGATGCGGGCAACTGGCCGGCCGATGCGACCGGTCCGCCAGCCCGCTCAGGCCGCCTTCTCGATACCGGCGCATCCACGCATGCAGGGTCTGACGGGA
Source organism: Actinoallomurus liliacearum (assembly GCF_039542035.1). Lineage (NCBI taxonomy): Bacteria > Bacillati > Actinomycetota > Actinomycetes > Streptosporangiales > Thermomonosporaceae > Actinoallomurus > Actinoallomurus liliacearum. Next base: position 720,030 of record NZ_BAABHJ010000002.1, on the reverse strand, counting down.
GACCCCATAGCGTTCAGCGACCTCAATGACCGGGCATCCGGCCTCTACTTCCAGCACAGCGCGATACCGCTGCTCCACGACGCTCAGCTCCACCAGCGCCAACCCGGCCTCCCACGCGATCGCGACGAACCACGCGAAAGCCAAGCCAGCCGACAGGGCGTAAAGCATCAACCGAGGCCGGAGTGTCAAGTATCAACCGAGGAAGGACACCAGCAGATCTACAACCGGGTGAGGACTTTCTCTACGTCTTCAAGGCGCGCCCCGCTACGCGGGCCGCCGGCGGCCGACCGGCCCTCGGGCCGGGCGTGCGGCCTGTGCGGGCCGGTCCCGGCCCGAACCGGACGGCCGCCCTACCCGACACGGAACACCGCTGAATCCGTAGGAGCGGCCACCAACGGATCCGTCGCTCTCCCGCGCCGCGCAAGATCCAGTACCGATGCGTTAAGCCGCTACGCGGTCGACAGGCCCAGCCGCCCAACGTTGCACACGGTGAGCTCAAGGACAGGCATCGGTCAAGTTCGCCATCTGAGGGCCCGACTTCTTACAGACATTCGTGTGTATTCGTTGTTGGGATGCGCTCGTCTGTGCTCAACAGCAACGTTATGTTCGGCCTATGGGTGGATTGAACGGGGAGTTGCTGGCGGGTCGGTACCAGCTCGTGGAAAAGATCGGACAGGGCGGGATGGGGGTGGTCTGGCGAGCGTTCGACACCGGTTTGGATCGTGAGGTCGCCGTCAAAGAACTGCGGCTCCCCGAGTGGATCGGCGAACAGGAGCATCCCCGCTGGTACGCCCGGATGGGGCGTGAAGCGCGCGCCGCCGCGCGGTTGAAGCACCCGGGGATCGTGACCGTGTACGACCGGGTAGTAGGTGAGGACGGCCGGCCATGGATCGTGATGGAACTCATCCACGGCACATCCTTGGCCGATGAATTGAAGCGACACGGCCGGTTGCCGGTGCGCCGTGTGGCCGCCATCGGTCTGCGGTTGCTGGAGGCGGTGTCGGTCGCCCATGCCCACGGGATCGTCCACCGTGACATCAAACCCGCCAACGTGCTGTTCGAAGGGGATCGGGTCGTGCTGACCGATTTCGGTATCGCCGCGCTGGAGGGCGATGCCACCCTCACCCACACCGGCTCGATCCTGGGCACGCCCGCCTACATGTCACCCGAGCAGGTACACGGCCGACCGGTCCCCGAGTCCGACCTGTGGTCCTTGGGCGCAACCCTGTACGACGCCGTCGAAGGCCACCCGCCGTTCACCGGTCCGACGAACGGAGCGATCTTCGCGGCCATCGCCACCCAAGATCCCGTTCCGCCCGCCAAAGCCGGCCCTCTCGCCCCTGTGCTGAGCGGCCTCCTCCGCAAGACTCCAGCCGAACGGCTCACCGCCGAAGAAGCCCGCGACCTTCTCACTCCGCTTGTCAACTCGCGATCATCAGAACAGCAGGAGTCCGCGCACCGTCGGGGTCCGTCCGGCAAGACTCTCGTCGAGAGCGATCCTCTGACCGATCGGGACGCTCACTCCGCCAGCGTCAAGCCGAAGCAGGACGGTTGCGTAACCCCCCACGTCCGCAAGATCGCGGCCGAACAAGGCGTGGACCTGAACTCCATCAAGGGCACTGGCGCCAACGGCCGCATCCGCGAGCAGGACGTCATCACCGCCGCCAGGAAACGGCATGGAGCCTACGCGACTGCCGCAGCCCGCGAGTTCGCGACCGAACACGGTGTCGACCTGGCCAAAGTTCAAGGCACTGGCGCTGACGGACTCATCCTCGTGCAGGACGCCATGCGCGGTGCGCCGGTTGACGGTGATGCGGCGGCGGTCGGCGTCATTGCGGTGGTCGTCATCATCGTGCTCGTGCTTTTGCTCGTATTTGCTCTTCGAGCCCTCATAGCGAAGTAGCACTAGCGCAAAGACATATGCCCCAGGCGTGGGCGCCGCAGGTCGTGGTCTCGCGGATGATCACGGCGCCCAGTACGGGATGCGGGATGGCACTGCCTCTGAACGCCGTGCCACGTTGGAGCAGGACGGCCGAGCGAGCCCGAAGCGGAGGTCTCGCGACCCCCAGCCCCCCGCGAGCCGGAGCACTCACCCGCGCGAAGCCGTCTGTCACACCGTCTCACCGTTCGCGCGTGCGAGCACTCCGGACCGGCGCGCCCAGCCGCGTTAGGCCGGAGCTTGCTAACGTCCGCGCTAACAACCACCCTGGACGACCTGGGACAGGTCTGGACATTGTGGAGCCTGAAAGGCTGGTCAACGATCGGATCTGGACATCTGTGGACGTACTTAGCATGACTCGTAATGAGTCGCTCTGCCTGCCCGAGCTAGATAGCAGGCGCATAGGCTACTGGACGACATATACATAAACAGGCAGCCCATCATGCTTCCTGCTTAGGTCATGCTCGAGTGCGCGCCTGTTCCGAATCCTCCTGTCAGGGTCGTAAACAAGGGCGACCAGAGCGCCGCAATCTGGATGGGCTTTATATCGTTCGATATCCACAATGAGTTGCTCGGCTACTTCTTTGTATCCGAGACCGACTCTTGCCATCTTGGCTTCCACGACGATTTTTTCTAGTTTTAGCAGGAAGTCGACGCGCGATCTTGAGCCGGCCTGCTCTGGTACATAGTCTTCTGGCCTAACGTCGTCGAAAAAGATGCGAAGCAGCCCTTGAAGCACATCCTGCACGTCATATTCATCCTCCATCGGGAGCGGCGTGCGTCCCCGGCTTCGCTCGGTGAGAGGGGCGAGGAACTCCGAAAAGTTGCGGCAGATCCTCTCGATTATAAGGAGATCTGCGCTTTGGCTTCTTGGACCCTGTATCTTCTGCTTGCCTTCCAGCAGGATCTGGCGCTGATTCAGCAGTGGACCACGAAACGTTGTACTGAATGGTTTGGACCAATACTGTACGAGAGGGTTCATGTCATGGCCGTTGAATAGCGGATTGATATCACCTGGGGCTTGGAGGAAGCTTTTGATTTTGGGGCTGAAGAAGCCTCCTTCGTATTCGCCGCGAAAACGCTCCTCGAACTCGGCGGGCAATACGTCGAGTGCCCTGGCATACCAAGACTGGTAGTCGGATATTAGACTATCAATTTCGGCATCGCTGAGCTCCAGGCGCTGTTCTCCTTGAATCCGCGAAGCCCGCGATTCGATGTCTTTGATTTCTTCCAGGAGTTGATCAAGTTGGGTGTTTGCCATGAACGGACTATATCCGCATAAGGAGGGTATGGATCCGCTCTGAAGCACGGAAGTACAGCAACACTGCCGTACGGCACCTGCCGTGATCACAAAGCACTACACGTCCGAGCATGGCGAGCCAGCGCTGACCGTGAGCACGCCGGTAGTTCGGGACGAAGAGGTATCGAGGGAGCTGGCGAAGAGGCTGAGCGAGTCCCGAAGCGGGAGGCTCGCGCCTTCGGCCCCGCGGACCGGAGCACTCACCCGCGCGAGACTGTCTGTCACGCCTTCTCAGCGTTCGCGCGAGCGAGCACTCCGGACAGATATGCCCGTGATCTGCCGGTCCGGTCTCGCGCTGTCGTCAGGTCAAATCGCTCGTGTCTTCGTCCGGTACGGCCGGCCCGGGCCAGTCGAGCGGGAAAGCTTGGCGGAGCCGGTCCTTGACCCGCTCCCGGATCTCCGCCGCCCCGTACCGGACGATCGGCTTCACGCAATACTCCCGTACGGCCGGGTGACGGCGGGGTTCCCGGCACATCAACACGGCCAGAACACGGGCAGGCCAGATCAAGCCGAAGGCGTCCTGGACGGCGATACCCCCGGTCGCGGCCCTCGGCAGGTGTTTGAATACCAGTTCCACCGCCCGTTCGATCACGTCTTTTTCCGCCAGGAGAGCAGTCCAGCCGTCCGGGCGTCCCTCACCAGCACTGGTCAGCACTGCGGTGACCGCTCTCTTCGCCTGGTTGTATCGACCCCGGAATTTGTCAAGGGTATGGGCGGTCTGTGCCAGCAATTCGCACCAGAAGTGCGCCGTGCCGGCCTTTTTCTGGAAGTCCTTGATGCGCTGGTCGCCGAACTCCTTGCGTAGCCCCGGGATCACGTGCGCCTCGACGAACCGCTCCTCCTGCTCGGCGGTGAGACGTCGACGTGGTCCATCCGGGTCGGTGTCGCGAGAGATGCGGAACGGCTCGCCGAGTTGCTTAGTGGCCTCGCGCAGGTTCGGATCGCGCCGTAACCACCGGATCACCTCGGCGACGAACGTCTTGATCGCCGCCTGCCGCCCGGCCGAGGTCTGTGGCCCGGGCTTGCGCTGGTCGGTGCGACGTCGCTCGGCCTGGCTCCATGCCTGGTCGGCCTCTCGCTCAAGCCTGAGTAGGTCGCGGTCGGACGGGGCGGCGGCGATGGCGAGCGCACCTTGCCAACCATGCTCGGCACCCCCGCACTGGCAAGCGCACGGCGGCTTCTCAGCGTTCTCGCAGTTCGCGCTGTGACCGCTGCGCTCCGCCATCATGCGCCCCCAATCGAAAGTTCGGGTCGTTGCCTGTTGGGGTCGCAAAAAGTGGTGTCCGGGGTCGTTTCGCGGCTCACGGCTGCTCCTGGGCGTGAGGGGTCGCCTGGGTGGTGCCCTAATCCGCGTTCCGAGACTCGCTAGTTACCGGTTGTGGCCGTCAGGTAGCCGGTAGCGGCCGAAGCAGTTGACGACCCCGAGGTTGCAGGCACCAGACGGACGCTGGCGACCCAGCCGATGTCGTGCAGCTTTCCGCCGGTGACACCTGCTCACGCCGCTGGCGTCGTCGATGTCGGTGATCTCCGCGCGGGAAATGCGCGGGATGGCCTCCCGCCGCACAGTTCGCGGAGACCGTTATCGCATAGGTCAGGCCCCGTATTTCCGCTGCATCGCCTGTGGATTCCTAAACCCCGTGTGCGGTATAGAGCCGTGATTCACAATCGGGGTATGCGGCGGAATCCGGATCGGGCGGCGGTCCTGGTTGGTCTTCCCACGCGCAGTTGGTCACCTGCCGGGCCGAGACCGGATGGCGGGCGATAGGTGTTTTCTCGGTACGGGCTGCGGACTCGGATGGCGCTCTCGTATGTCATGGTCTCCGTGGCCGCCGTGCTGGTCGTCGAGGCCGTCCTGCTCCTGCTCGTGGCGCCTCGGGTGCTGACGGGCGCCGGCGACACAGGGGGAGCGGAGGCACAGGCGGCCGGTGACGCGAAGACGCTCAGCCTCGCCGCCGTCGACCTGGGCCTCGCCACGCCGGGGGTGTCCGACCAAGACCTCCTCGCCGGCCTGAGCGGCCAGGCGAGCGCGCAGACCGGGATCGGTGACGCTCGCATGCGGGACGGCGTCGCCCTGGAGGCGCTGGCGGCACGGGACGGAAGGATCGTGCTCAGCTCCGCGCCGGGCCGTAATCCGGTCGGCTCCCCGGTCCCGGTCAAGGGCGCCGCGACGACGGCCCGCTCCGGCCTGCGGAAGCAGCAGGGCCGGTCGGTCGCCTGGGCGTCGAGCCCGGTCGTCGCCTGGGGCGCGGCCACGGCGGCCCGTACCGGTCGCCCGGCCGGGCACGACCGCCGGGTCATCGGCATGGTCTACGTGCAGCTTCCGGCCGGGCGGCGGCAGGCGGCCGGGCACGTCGGCCGGTTGCTGTTGCCCGGCCTCATCGTGCTGCTGTTGATCGTTCCCGTCGGGGTGCTGTTCGGGCTGCTCAGCACGGGCGCGCTCATCCGGCGCATCCGGCGGCTGGCGGACGTGACCACGGCGATGGCCGACGGCGACTTCCAGGCGCGGATCCCGGAGTCGGGCGGGGACGAGGTGGGGAGGCTGGAGGAGGCGTTCAACCGGATGGCGGAGCGCCTCGAGGCGGCCGTGCAGGCCGAACGGGACGCCGCGGCGTCGGACGGGCGGCGGGCGGAGCGGTCGAGGATCGCCCGCGAACTGCACGACTCGATCTCCCAGGACCTGTTCTCCCTGCGGCTGCTGGCCGGAGGGCTGGGCAAAGCGCTCGCGGCCGAGACGGACCTGCGGGACAAGGCCGAGTCGATGGAGCGCACGGTCGACCGTACGATGCGGGAGATGCAGGCGCTGCTGCTCGAACTCCGTCCGGTCGCGATCGAGGACGCCGGGCTGATGCCCGCGCTCACGGAACTGTGCCGCGCGTACGAGGCGCGCCTCGGCGTGCCGGTCCGGACCGATCTTGAGACGGTACGGCTCGAGCCGGCGGTGGAGCACGCGGTGCTGCGAATAGCCCAGGAGGCGCTCGGCAACGCCGTCCGGCACGGCGAGCCCGGACTCATCGAGCTGAGCCTGACGGCCGGGGACGGCTGTGTCGTCGTGCGGGTGCGTGACGATGGGCGGGGGTTCGACCGGCGGTCGGTCGACGGGCACGGGATGGGGCTCGACCTGATGCGCGAACGCGCGACGGAGCTCGGCGGCACCTTCGAGGTGGTGAGCGCTCCGGGCGAGGGGACGACCGTCACGGCGAGCATCCCGGACGGCACGCCGTGATCCGCGTGCTCGTCGTGGACGACCACCAGGTCGTCCGCCAGGGCCTCCGTTTCGTGCTGGAGCAGGAACGGGACATCGAGGTCGCCGGAGAGTGCGGCGACGGGTTGTCCGCCGTGACCGCGATCCGCGCTCTGCGGCCCGACGTCGTCCTGCTGGACATGGTGATGCCAGGGACCGACGGTCCCGGCGTGCTCGAGGCACTGCGCGGCGACGAGACGCGGCCGGCCATCATCGTGCTCACCTCCTTCCTCGAGGAGGACCGGGTCGTCGAGGCGATCCGCGCCGGGGCCCTGTCCTACCTGCCGAAGACCGCGGCGGCCGAGGAGGTCGTGGCCGCCGTACGGGCCGCCGCGCGCGGTGACAGCGTCCTGGGCCCGGGTATCGCGTCGATCCTGGTCCGGCAGGTCCGCGACGGCGGACGGGAGGATCCGCTCAAGGTGCTCTCGCCCCGCGAGCGGGACGTGCTGGCGACCCTGTCCAGGGGCCGGTCGAACCGGGAGATCGCGCGACGGCTGTCGCTCAGCGAGGAGACGGTGAAGTCCTACGTCTCCAGCATCCTGACCAAGCTCGGCCTCCAGGACCGTACGCAGGCGGCCATCTTCGGGCTGCAGCAGGGCCTGGTCCCGCTCGATGAGGCGTTGTCCGACGACTCCTGACGTCAGGCGGCACGGAGGGCGTCGGTGGGGGAGAGCCGGGCCGCGCGCAGCGCGGGGTACAGCCCGGCCAGCGCCCCGGCCACCAGCGCGACGCCGATTCCGCCCCACAGGGCGAATCCGGGGATCAGCACGGCCCACCCGCGCGCGTACGCCATGCCTGCGGTGACCGCCGCGCCCAGGAGCACGCCGGCCGTCCCGCCGAGGAAGGACAGGACCAGGGACTCGGTCAGGAACTGCGCGGCCACGTGCGACCGCGCGGCGCCGAGCGCCCGCCGGAGGCCGATCTCCGAACGCCGCTCGAGCACGGAGATGACCATGACGTTGGCGATGCCGATCGCGCCGACCAGCAGCGCGATGCCGCCGAGCCCGAGGAACAGGGCGCCGGAGGTCCGCGTCACCGCCACGCGGGCGGTCAGGGCGTCGGACGGTCGACTCACTCCCACGGCGGTCGGCGCGGCCGGGTTCGCGGCGGCGGCGAGCAGCGCCGCGACGTCGGTCACGTGGTCCTGGTCGGCCCGGACGTAGATCCGGCTGGGATGCCCGTCGTACCCGAGCAGGCCGGAGGCCGCGGCGAAGGAGACGAGCGCGGAACGGTCGATCTCGGGCGCCAGCGGAAGCGGATTCAAGATCCCGGCCACGGTGAACCAGTGCCCACCGAGCCAGACCCGCGTACCGGCGTCGAAGTGACCGATGCCCAGGGTACGGGCGGCGTCGTGGCCCAGTACGGTCACCGGATACCGGCCCGAGTCCAGGAAGCGACCGGCGAGCAGTGAACCGTCCAGCGTCGTGAGGAGCGTGGAGTCGCAGGCGCGCACCGCGAGCCCGCCGCCCTGCCCGGCGGGGACGCGGTCACTGCGGTAGACGCCGGCGGAGACGAGCTGAGCCGTCGGCGCGACGCGCAGGACGTTCGGCAGGTGCCCGATCATCGGTCCGGCGGTCGCGGGCAGTTCCGTCTCCGCGCCGTCGAGCGTCTGCCCGTCGGCGACGGTCAGCAGGTTCGTGCCGAGGCGGTCGATCTGGGCCAGCAGCTGTGACTCGCTCGATCTCGTGACGCCGAGCACCGCGACCAGGGAGGCGATCCCGATCGCGACACCGAGCCCGGACAGGGTCGTGCGGAGCCGGCGGGAGCGCAGGCCCAGCGTCCCGACCGGAAGCAGGTCCGCCACCCGCATCGTGCTCTTCATGCCACCACCAGGCCGTCGCGTAGCTCGATCCGGCGGCGGCAGGCGTCGGCGACCCGGTCCTCGTGCGTGACGATGACGAGAGTGGTGCCCGAGTCGTTGAGCTCGCGCATCAGGTCGAGGATCTCGGCTCCGTTGGCCGAGTCGAGGTTCCCGGTCGGCTCGTCGGCGAACACGATCGCGGGCCGGCCGACGATCGCGCGGGCGATGGCGACGCGCTGCCGTTCCCCGCCCGACAGCCTGGCCGCCCGGTGCCGGACACGGTGGGACAGTCCGACCCGCGCCAGCGCCTCGCGCGCGGCGGCCCGTCTGCGCGCTCGCGGCACGCCGCGGTACAGCAGCCCCTCCGCGACGTTGTCCAGCGCCGTCATCGTCTCCAGGAGGAAGAACCGCTGGAACACCACGCCCACCTGGTGGGCGCGCAGCCCGGCCAGCCGCCGGTCCGACATCAGGTCGACCCGCTGCCCGCGCAGGCGTACGGAGCCGCTGGTGGGCCGGTCCAGGCCGGCCATCAGGTGCAGGAGCGTCGACTTGCCCGATCCGGAGGCGCCCCGGACGGCGAGCATCTCGCCGGAACCGACGGCCAGGCTCACGCCGCGTACGGACTCGACCGGCGGCTCGCCGGGATGGACCTTGCGGACGTCCTCCAGCTCAAGAACCGGCACTGGGGACCTCCACCCGCCGGCCTTCGGCGAGCCCGCCGCCGGAGACCTCGGCCAGCCCGGTGACCTCGTCGAACAGCCCCGTCCGCACCGTCATGTGCCGTCGCGCGGCACCGTCGACGACCACGACCTCGTACGCTCCGCCGGGCCGTGCGAGCAGCGCCACAATCGGCACGGCCAGCACGTTCTCGTGCGCCGCCGAGGTGATGCCGACCTGGACCCGGGCCTGGTCGAGCACTCCACGGATCGGGCCGTCCACGGTGATGGTGACGGTGGCCGTCGCCGCGGCGGCCGTCCCGCCGGTCCCGCCCGGCGCGCCCGCGGCGGCCTGCCCGTTCTCCGAGGTCTGGCCGGTCTGCGGCACCACGACCGCCCCCACCTCGCTCACCTCGCCCTTCCGGCTGCTCCCGTCGGGCAGCGTCACGACGACCGGGTCGCCGACGCGCACGTTCGGAACGATCGCCGGGTCGAGCTGAACCCGTACGGCCGGCTTGCTGCCCGTTCCGTGTTCGACGAGCAGGCCCTGACGCACGGGCGTGCCGACCCTGACGTCGAGTCCTCCGACGCGCAGGGGCCCGGGCAGGAACGTCACCTGGCCGGTGGGCACCGTTCCGGTCACGGGCAGGTGGGCGTCGGCCTGCCAGCGGCGGATCGCCCGGTACGTCGCGGTGGAGAAGTGATCGTCCACGGTGAGCCCGTCGCCGTACCCGAGGGCCTTGAGGTTGCTCTCCAACTGGCGGACGTCGGCGCCGTCGGTCATCCCGGGCCGAAAGGTCCGCCAGGCGGGGCGGGCTCCGTACAGGAGCGGCACCTTCGTGCCGTCGACCTCGTAGGCGGCCTGCCCGCGCTGCACCACCCTGGCGACGGGGGGGAGCCCGGTGACGACTCCGCCCTGCCCGGCCGCCACCACGTCGAGGCCGCCCGCGTGCCCGAGTGTCCCGGTGACCTGCTGGCGCTGCGCGACCTCCGTGCGCTCCACCGGAGCGGTGCCCGTCGGGACGCCGCCGGCGGAACCGCGCCGTGCCCCCGAGCCCGAGCCGTCCGCCGCCCAGACCATCCCGCCCGCCGCTCCCGCGAGCGTCAGCGCCGCCACCACGATCACCCCGACCCGTTTCCCGTCAGCCATGGGACGGATCCCCAGGTCGCCTGATCTTCAGCCCGCCTCCGACGCCGTACCGCTTGCACGCCTCCAGCTGCTTCATGATCGGCTGCTTGCCCTGGCCGGCCAGCCTCGCCGGCATCGTGAAGCTGCCGTCCGGGGCGGGGTCCGGCCAGTCCGGGACGCCGTGCCGGCGGAAGCACTCGGCGAACTCGCGCAGCTTCGCCATGTCCCGCGCGGACAGTGTCGTGCCGGTCCTGTCGGCGGGGATCCGGTCGGCGATCGAACGGCAGTCGTCCATGACGTTCTTCGGCGGATCGGGAGTGCCGGCGGGAAGTCCCCACTGGCCGGTCTGCGGATCCCGTACCGGGTCGGGGAAGTTCGGCAACCCATGGGCCCGGACGCACTGGGCGAGCCGCCGGTACGCGGCGGCCACGTCCTGGGCGTTCGGCGAGGACGAGGCCTTGGGGTGGCCACCGGAACCACACCCGGCGAGCAGGGCGGTGGCGGTGACTGCGGCAGAGAGCCTGCGGAGGAGTCGCTGAGACACGTCTCCAGCCTCGGCTCGCGCGCCCGGCGGCGCTTCCCACGATGGTGGTGAGCCCGTCCCCTCATTCGGGGGGCGGTGCTTCCCTGCACCCCTGCGGCGTGCCGCCGTGCCGCAGAAGCGACCTCAGACGGTCCCGCCGGCTTCCTCGATGATGGTCTTCAGCCGGGTGACCGCGCTCATGGCGTTCGGCCAGCCGGCGTAGAAGGCCAGGTGGGTGAGGGCCTCGACCAGTTCGTCCTTGCTCAGGCCGTTCTTCAGCGCCGTGCGCAGGTGGAAGTCCAGCTGCTCGGTGCGGTAGAGCGCCGCCAAGGTGGTGACGGTGACCAGGCTGCGGTCGCGCGCCGACAGCCCCGGACGCTCCCACACGTCCCCGAACAGGATCTCATCGGTGAGCTCCACCAGCTTGGGCGCGAAGTCGCCGAGCAGCGCCTGGGCGCCTGAGGGCTGAGTGCCGTCCGTGCTCTCTGCCATCGTTCATGCCTTTCGATGTGCCGGTCAGGAGGCTCGGGGAGGCGGACGGGCCGCGCACCCCTCGCACTGACCAGGAAACCGCTGGTCGCGCCGACGAGGGAGTTCCTGCCGTTCGGTGTACTGACAGAACACCCCAAGGCGTACGGAGACGGCCTCCTGCCCCGGTCGATGGATGAACTAGATTGATTCTGGAACGCGGGTGGCACCGTTACCTGGTGGTTCGGTGGGCGGGTGGCGCGTTCGAGTGGGATTCCGGTGAGTCGCGGATGGCGTGAGGTCGAGTGCCGTGGTCAGAGGGCGTGTGGTCAAGTTCGATGAGGTTCGCGGGTACGGGTTCGTCGCGCCCGACGACGGCGGCGACGACGTGTTCGTCCACGCGAACGACCTTCTCGTCGACAAGCGTGTGTTCACTCCGGGCGCGAGCGTCGAGTTCGAGGTGGTGGACAGCGGCCGCGGCCGCAAGGGCTATGACGTACGGGTCGTGGCCGAGCCGGAGAAGCAGGGCGGGGCGCCCGCGCGGACGGGCACGCCGGAACGGCCGGTCGAGGTGCCGCGCATCGAGGAGGGCACCTGTGAGTTGCTGTCCGCCGCGGAACTTCGCAACGAGCTCACCGAGGCGTTCCTCAAGACGGCTCCCGAGCTGACGGGCGCGCAGATCATGCGCCTGCGGGACGGGGTCATCGCGCTCGCCGCCGGGTACGGCTGGATCGAGGACTGAGCCCCACCCCGTGGCGGTCAGGCGAGGCCGAGGCCGGCGGCGACCGCGTCCGGGTGCGTGATGAGCGGGTGGTGACCCGCTCCCGCGACGGTGGACACGAGGACATCGCCGGTGTCGCCGACCAGCGGGTCGAGTTCGCCCACGATGAGCCGCACCGGCACGGGCGCGGCGGCCAGCAGGTTCCGCAGCGACGCGCGTTCGGCGGGCCGGTGGGCGAGGGCCAGCCGCCGGGCGGTCCGCCGGGCCACTCCGGGGCGGCGCAGTTGCGTGCGGGCGCTCTCGATCGCCGGATGCGGCGACGGGGCGCCGAGCAGCGCCGTGGCCAGCCGCTCGGAGGAACTGCGTCTCAGGAGCGGCGTGGCGAGCGCGGGCACGCGGAGGAACCGGGGCGCGGGCCGCTGCAGGAAGTACGGCGAGATCAGTACGAGACGGTCGACCCGGTCCGGATGCGCGGCGGCGAAGCGAAGCGCGGGCGCGGCGGCGGCCGAGTGCGCGGCGATCACCGGGCGGGTCCGCAGGGGAGCGAGCAGCTCGGCGAGCCATTCGGCCTCGGTGGCGGCCGCCACGCCGGACCGGCCGAGGCCCGGCAGGTCGGCGACCAGGGCGGGCGCGGCCAGCTCACCGATCACCCCTGCCCACGCCTCGCCGTCCAGCGGTAGGCCGTGCAGCAGGACGTAGCGGGGCGCGGTCCGTTCGCCGGCCAGGTAGGTACGCGCCCCGGCGACCTCGTGGAATCCACCGGGTAGCGGCGATTCGGCGGCCCCGAACCGGTCCGCGACCAGCCGGTCGGCCCAGTGCCGCAGGGCGGCCCGTACGGGCGGCCGGGTCAGGCCCGCGGCGGCCGCGACCTTGTCGGCCGAGCCGGTGTCATACCGATCCTCGGTCAGGAAGGTGAGCGTCTCCGGTTCCACCCGGCTGACCGCCCGCGGCAGGCGCCGTACGATCGGCAGCGGCACCAGCCGGCGCGGCGCGCGCACGCCGAGATGTTCCGCCAGCAGGCGGACCAGCTCGGGCAGGTCCGGCGTCGCCTCGTCCAGGATCCAGTGCAGACCGCCCGGCTCCGGATCGTGCTCGGGGATCGCCGCCGTCAGGCGGGCGAAGTAGTCCACCGGGACCACCGGTACGAAGGTGCGGGGCGTGCCGGCCAGGGCGGGCAGCCGTCCCGCCCAGAGGTTCTGGACCAGTTCGGCCAGGCCGATGTACTGGCCGGCCTCCCCGGTGCCGGAGTGGCCGATCACCGTGCTGGGGTTCACGACGGTCAGCGGCACCCCGCGTCGCGCGGCGGTGACGCGTACCGCCGCGTCCGCCTCGGTCTTCGACGCGTCGTAGGCGCCCCTGGCGCGGTAGAGCGCGTCGAGTTCGGCGGCCGGGATCGGGTACGTGGGCGCCGGGTCGAGCCCGACGCGGTAGCCGGACACGTGGATCAGCCTGCGCAGCCTCGGCCGGGTCGCCGCCCAGTCCAGGACGTGCAGGGCCCCGTCGACGTTGGCCTTTCGCGCCGTCTCCCGGTCGAGGCCGAACCGGTACACCGCGGCCGCGTTGAACACGTCTCGTACGTCGCCGAGCGTCTCGTCGTCGGCGGCCGTCAACCCGAGTCCGGGTTCGGTGATCTCGCCTCGGACCACCGTCAGCAGCGTCGGGTCGGCGCCGTGTACCCGCAGCCAGTCCCGCAACTCCGTTTCCCGCCCCCGGACGATGGCGGCGACCGCCCGGTTCCGGTTGAGCAGCTCGAGCACCAGCCAGCGACCGAGGAGGCCGGTCGCACCGATGACCACCGCGTCCATGATCCACCTTCTATCTAGACCGATCTACATATTTTGAAGTCAAAAAAAGAAAACCTCAGCCGAGCACCGCGGCGATCCGGCGGCGTACCCGGTCGATCGGCTCCCGGCTGCGCTGCGCGCGGGCGAGGACCAGGGCGCCCTCGATCAGCGCCAGCACCGTGGTGGCCACGTCATCGGCCTCCGCCGCTTCGCGTCCGTCCGCGTGCAGCCGGTCGGCCAGCCGCCGCTGCCAGCCCCCGTACACCTCGGCCGTGATCTGCTGCAGGGCGTCGTTGGACGAGGCGACCTCCAGCGCCACGGTGGCCACCGGGCAGCCCTTCGCGAAACCCGACGCCGTCATGCGCTCGGCCAGCGCGTCCAACAGGGCGTGCACCAGTGCCGGCACGTCGGCCGCCTCCTCGGCCAGGTCGGCGAGCAGGCCGTCCACCTCCCGGCCGGCCCCGGTCAGCGCTTCGCCGACCAGTTGGTCCTTGCCGCCGGGGAAGTGGTGGTAGAGCGAGCCGCGCGGCGCGCCGCTCAGCGCGAGCACCTCGTTCAGTCCGGTGCCGTGGTAGCCCTTCGCCTCGGTGAGGGTCCGGGTCGCCTCGATCATCCGGGCCCGTGTCTCGTCGCCCTTCGCGGCCATGCGCAGGAGAATAGACCGATCTACATAAAAAGGCCAGCCGTCACAGGGGCGACGCCGCCGACGGCAGGTCCTGGTTCTGGCGCAGCGCGTCGACGACCAGGTTGACCGCGGTCCTCGACGCGGATCCGCGCCGGACCGCCGCGGCGATGGTGCGCGTGACCGGTGCGGCGAGTGTCTGGGTGGCGACCCGGTACCGGGGGTCCACGGCGAGGCCGGGCAGCAGGGCGATCGACAGGCCGGCCTCGACGTGCTGCAGGGCCATCAGGTAGTTGCTGAACCGGCACACCACCCGTGGTTCGAACCCGGACTGCCGGCACAGCCTGGTCGCGAGGTTCGCCATGTACGACTGGGGGATGTCGAACGCCCAGGACTCGTCGACGCAGGCGGCCAGGTCGATCGGGCCTCGCCGTGCCAGCGGATGTCCGGGCGGCACCACGAGCACGATCGGGTCGGTCGCCAACGGCACGATGTCCACGTCCGGGTCCAGGGGCACCTCGACGAAGTCCGTGGTCGTGATGACGATGTCGGCGTCGCCGGCCCGCAGCGCCTGCATGCTCTGATGCGGCTCCACCTCCAGCAGTTCGACCTCGACGTGCGGATGCGAGCGCGAGATCCGGGTCACCACCGGCACGGCCAGCCCGTGGATCGCGCTCTGGAAGGCCCCCAGCCGTACCGACCCGGCCGGCTCCTCGCCGAGACCGCGCAGTTCCGCCTCGACCGCGTCCATGTGGTCGAGGATCGCCCGCGCCCGCCGCGCGAGGATCAGCCCGGTGGGCGTCAGCCGGACCCGCCGTCCGGTCCGTTCGAGCAGCCGCGTACGCGTCTCGGCCTCGAGCACCGCGAGCTGCTGCGAGACGCTCGACGCGCTCAGGTGGGCGGCGACCGCCACGGCCCGGATGGTGCCGAGGGCGTCCAGCTGGCTCAACAGCCGCAGACGCACCGGATTCAGTGTCATGCCGCCATCTTTGTTCGGTTCTTCCGAACAGGAAAGCCGGAATTATGAGATGGACGTGTCGCTGGAGCCTCTCCTAGCGTCGGGGGCATGACCGCTCCGACCACGGTTCCGGCGTCCTCGGCCGACACCTTCTGGGCCGACGCCGACCGGTACCTCACGCGCTACGCCGGCGCCGGCGGCTTCACGCGGAAGATCATCGAACACGCCGAGGGCAGCGTCCTGTTCACCGAGGACGGCGAGGAGATCCTCGACTTCACCTCCGGCCAGATGAGCGCGATCCTCGGCCACTCGCATCCCGAGATCGTCGCCACCGTGCGCCGGCAGGTGGCCCATCTCGACCACCTGTACAGCGGCATGCTGAGCCGCCCCGTCGTCGACCTCGCCCGGCGGCTGGCCGAGACGCTCCCGGCGCCGCTGGAGAAGGCGCTGCTCCTGACGACCGGCGCCGAGTCGAACGAAGCGGCCATCCGGATGGCCAAACTCGTCACCGGCAAGCACGAGATCGTGTCGTTCGCCCGGTCCTGGCACGGGATGACCAACGCCGCCGCGAACGCCACCTACAGCGCGGGCCGCAAAGGCTACGGGCCCGCCGTGCCGGGCAACTTCGCCATCCCGGTGCCCAACGCGTACCGGCCGGACTTCACCACCGCCGACGGCGAGCTCGACTGGCGGCGCCAACTGGACTTCGGCTTCGAGCTGATCGACGCCCAGTCGGTCGGCAGCCTCGCCGCGTGCATCGTCGAACCGATCCTCAGCGCCGGCGGGATCATCGAGCCGCCCGCCGGATACTTCGCCGCCCTGCACGAGAAGTGCCGTGAGCGGGGCATGCTGCTGATCCTCGACGAGGCGCAGACCGGGCTCTGCCGCACCGGGAACTGGTACGCCTTCCAACGGGACGGGATCGTCCCCGACATCCTCACGCTCTCCAAGACGCTCGGTGCGGGCCTTCCTCTCGCGGCCGTGCTCACCAGCGCCGAGATCGAACAGGAGGCGCACGACCGCGGCTTCCTGTTCTTCACCACGCACGTGGCGGACCCCCTGGTGGCGGCCGTCGGCAACACCGTCCTCGACGTCCTGGCCCGGGACCGGCTCGACGAGAGGGCGGCGGAGCTCGGCGGGTTCCTGCGCCGGGGCCTCGAAGCGATCGCCGAGCGGCACCCGGTCGTCGGGGACATCCGTGGCCGCGGCCTGCTGGTCGGCCTGGAGCTCGTCCTGGACCGGGAGACCAAGCAGGGGTCGGACGAGCTCGGCGCGCTGGTCACCCGGCGCTGCCTCGAACTCGGCCTGCACATGAACATCGTGCAGCTCCCCGGCATGGGCGGGACCTTCCGGATCGCGCCCCCGCTGACCGCCACCGAGGAGGAGCTCTCGCGAGGTCTGGCCATCCTGGACGAGGCCATCGGCGACGCGACCACCCGGCTCGGCTGACCCCGTCTTCCTTCACCGATACCGCGGGCTCATCCGCTGAGGAGGGCGAGCAGGCCCGCGCAGGTCAGGGCGATCATGGTCACGGCGAGCGGAATCTGGCCCCGGACCGCGCGGGCCGGGGGATGGGTGCGCAGGGCCAGGTCGTGCGCGGCGATGGTGGCGGCGATGTGGCCGAGCACGATGGCGTTCACCTGGACGAGCGCGGTGAGCCAGGACGGCACGGCGGCGTAGTCGACGCGGCGTCCGGTGGAGCCGAGCAGGTTCAGCCCGGTGCCGTACGGGTCGCTGGCCAGGATGACCGTCATCTGGCCCTCGAGCAGGAAGAAGGAGAAGTAGTGCGCGACGGTGTACCCGAGCGCGATGGGCAGTAGCGTCGCGGCGAACCGTACGGGCGGCGCGCCCGAGGGCTCGCCGGTCACGGCGGCGGTGACGCGCATCGCGCCCAGGTACAGCGCGGTGACGACGCCGATCGCGGCGGCCAGTCCCAGGGTGCCCGCCGTCAGGCTGCGGGGGACGACGTTGTCCCGCCAGTAGGTCGTACGGGTGATGCCGTCGAATCCGGTGGATCCGATCAGCACGCAGGCCACGGCGACCAGGCCGGGTTCGGGGTCGCCGCGCATCAGCCCGGTCAGCGGCGTCCGCAGGACGAGGGTGCCGTCGCCGCGCCGGCCGATCGGGCAGATCCGGGCCAGCAGCGTGGAGTACGCCTCGAATCCGTCGCCGAACGCGAACCAGGACGCGCCGTACACCGTCGCCAGGATGAGGTTGACCAGCGCGTACCCGAGGATGAGGAGGCCGACCAGGCGCGGGTCGGACCGGTCGGGCGCGACCAGCTCGAACCAGACGAACCCGGTGAGCCAGGCGGCCGCCGGCCAGTAGCCCAGGCGCCGGGGATAGGCGCGGCCGGACGCGCCCGTGAGCCGGCACAGTGCCGCGTGCAGGGTCCGCAGCGGGTTCACCCGCCGCCAGACCGGGCCGAACAGCACGCTGGCCGGCACCAGACCCACCCAGAACGTCACGAACAGCGCCCACGGCGCGAAGTTGCGCTGGTCGGTCGCCGGCCCGGTCAGGGCCACCACGACGACCGCGGCCGTGGCCAGGAGTGCGATGACGCGCCCGGCGGCCGTCAGGGCTCGGGCGTCGAGCGCGTGGGCGAGACGGGTGGGCAGTGGCCGGCCGTCGTCGGGGAAGAGGCGCGGCCGGCGCCACGCGATGGTGAGAGCGAGGAACGACGCGGCGATCGCGGCTCCGCCGCCGAGGATGGCCGTGAGCCCGTCCATCGGCAGATCGGTGCGGCCGCCGAGCCCGTGCGCGAGGACGGTGGCGTGCACGGTCAGTCGACCTGGAGCTCGAACGCCCGGGCACCCGACTTGTGCAGCTCCGCCTCGAACACCCCCGGCTGGTCCGCGACGAACCGCAGGACGCCCGGTACACCGGGCTTCAGCTCCAGTTCGCGGTCGTAGCCGTGGAGGTGGAACTCGTCGGCGGCGTCACTGGTGACGTCGATCTCCACCGTCCGGCCGCGGCGTACGGTGACCCGCGGGCTCGCCGTCCGCACCTTCCCGCCGGTCACGGTCACGGCGACCTTGACCGCGGGCGCGGCGGCCCGTGGAGCGGGGGCCTTGCTCCCACATCCGGCCGCGGTGAGGAGCGCTGCGGCCGCCGTCGTGGCCAGAACCCGCCGACGTGACATGACTCTCCTTCCGCCCAATGTGACATCAATCAATGTAACAGTAGAAGATGTCATAGTTTGTGGACGCATACCAGCGGCCTGAGGAGCGCGTGTGGTGCAGCAGCTGATCCAGCCGGCCCGCGGAACGGCGATGGGCCTCCTCGCCGTCCAGTCGAAACCGGCCGGGGGAGCCGCCCTCGGCCAGGTGCTGATCGCGAGCGGCGCGGCCGCCGTGCTGACCGCCGCGCTGCTCGTCCTGGGCATCGGTCACCGGAGCGGCCGAATCCGGCTGCTGAGCCGCCTGGCCGCCTGGTCCGAACGCGGGCCCGGCCGGGGACTGCCGGGCTGGGCCGCCCTGCCCTCGCTCGTGTCACTCGTGTCGCTGGTGACCGCGCTACTGGGGATGTACTGGGACATCTCGCTGCACATCTCCCGCGGTCGCGACGTCGGGCCGCTGGCCAACATCGCCCACTATCCGATCCTGATCGGCCTGTTCGGCATCTTCACCGCGGGTGTCCTGGCGGTGGTGCTGCCCCTGGGGGAGCGGCCCGGAGCCGGCGCAGTGCGCATCACCCGTGACTGGTACGCGCCGGCCGGGGGAGTGCTGCTGGCCGGCGCCGGCTTCTACGCCCTGCTCGGTTTCCCGCTCGACGACATGTGGCACCGGATCTTCGGCCAGGACGTCACGCTGTGGGGCCCGACCCACCTGATGCTCATCGGCGGCGCCGGGCTGTCCCTGGTCGCCCTCATGATCCTCGAACGGGAGGGACGCGCGCACCGCGGCGACGTGGCCGTCCGCCCCTGGGCCCGCCACACGCGGCGTGCGGCCATGGTCGGCGGGCTGCTGATCGGGCTGTCGGTCTTCCAGGCCGAGTACGACTTCGGCGTTCCGCAGTTCCGGCTGGTGCACCAGCCGTTCATGATCGCGGTCGCCGCCGGATGCGCGCTCGTGGTGGCGCGGCTGTGGATCGGCCGAGGCGGGGCCCTGTCGTCGGTCGTCTTCTACATGGTCGTACGCGGCGGGGTCTCGCTCGTCGTCGCCGGGGTCATCGGCCAGCTGTGGGCCGCGGTTCCCCTCTATTTCGCCGAGGCCGTGTGCGTCGAACTCGCCGCGCCGGCGCTGGCCCGCCGGCCGCTGGCGTTCGGCGCGGCCAGCGGCGTGCTGATCGGCGCGGCCGGATTCGGCGCGGAGTACGCCTGGAGCCACGCCGTGATGCGCCTGCCCTGGACCGGCGACATCATCCCGGAAGGCATGATCATGGCGGTCGTCGGCGGTGTCGCCGGCGGCCTGCTCGGCGCCCTGCTGTTCCTCGGCCTGCAGGGACGGCTGCCCCGCCCGGCCGTCGCCCGTACCGTCTTCGCCGCGTCGCTCGTCGCGATCGCCGCCGCCGTGACGAACGGACTGCTCGTCACCGTGCCGAAGGACGTACGGGTGTCCGTCACGCTCACCGACCTCCGCGGCGACGCCGCGCACCGTACCGCCGGCGCCCGGATCACCATCGCCCCGGCCGACGCCGTCCGGGACCCGGCCTGGGTGACCGTGACCGCCTGGCAGGGCGGCGGCCTGCACGTCGACCGGCTGACCGCGCTCGGCGGCGGCACCTACCGGACGACCGGCCCGATGCCGCTGTACGGGCAGTGGAAGACACTGGTCCGGCTGCACGACGGGCGGTCGATGGGCGCGGTGCCCATCTACCTGCCCGACGACCCCGCGATCGGCGCCAAGCGCCTGCCGGCCCAGCCGCGGTCCACTCGGGCGGTCCAGAACGAGCGCCGGGTCCTGCAGCGCGAGCTCAAGAGCGGCGTCCCCGGCTGGCTGTGGACCGTCGCCTCCGCGGTCGTCCTGTGCTGCTCGCTGATCCTGATCATCGCGCTCGGCTGGGGCGTCGCCCGGGTGTCCCGCCGGCTCCCCGCCGTGCCGGAGGCGCAACGGTGAACGGGGCGGTCAGCGGGGCGGGGACGCCGCTCGCGACGCACTCGGCGGTCACCGCGATCCCCTTCTTCGTGCCGACGATCGTCGTCGTCGCGATCATCGTCGTGGTCGTCTGGCGGGACCGTCGCCGGCACCCCGACGAGGACGGCCATCGCCCGCACCCCGACGAGGACGATCGCCGTGCACGGCCCGGCGAGGATGAGGCGCCGGGCTCCGGGACCGGGCGGGACGGGCCACCGGCCAGGTAGGGCCTCAGCCCTCGTCGCCCTCGGCGGCCTCCGGCGTCCGGCGGGTGTCGCGGGCCACGGCGGCGGCGAGCTCGTCGCCCAGCGCCGCGCGCACCTCGGCCTCCATGCAGCGGGCCAGCAGCCCCTCGACCGCCAGCTGCGCGAGGGGCCGGAGCCGCTGGACGAACGCCGCGGCCTCGGCGATCTGCTCACCGCTGACCAGGCGCTCGGCGCTGAGGTCGCCGTGGACGCGCGCCAGGTCGACGAAGCGCCGGGCGATCACCGCGCAGTCCTCCCGGATACGTCCGGCGATCTCGAACACCGCGGGCAGCGAAATCCCCGCCGCCACCAGTTCGGTGCCGACGTGCAGCAACCGCGGACTGGGCACCTTGTAGCGGTCGTCGCCCTCGGCCTCGAGGAAGCCGTGCTCCTCCGCGAGCCGCAGAAGCGCCGGGGCGTCCGCGCTCTCCGGATCGACGGCGAACAGCTTGACGAGCTCGGCGGCGTCGAGGTGACCGGGGATCTCGTCCGACCAGGGGTCGGTGAGCACCTTCTCGAGGCCGAGCAGGTCGCTGAGGTTCCGGCCGCGTTCCCAGGCCGAGATCAGCTCGGCGATGGTGGCGAGGGTGTACCCCCGGCCCAGGAGCTGGCCGATCAACCGCAGCCGGGCCAGATGAGACTCGTCGTACAGCCCGACCCGACCTTGCAGCCGGGGCGGCGGAAGCAGCCCGCGATCCTGGTACGCCCGGATGTTGCGCACCGTCGAACCGGCGGCATGGGCGAGCTCATCGATTCTGAAAACGGACATGCCACCGCATCTGTCGTCGGGATCGACCTTACCTACGGATGCTACCGGCGCGCCCTGCGCCGGACCCGTGCACACGGCCGAACGACGGCCGCGCCGTCGCAAATGGCTGCAAGAAACAAGCAGAAACCTGGTTCTACTCGACAGGCTGACGAAAAGTCGTCCGAAGAACCTTGTGGAGGGGGCACCGGCGGTTTAGTGTCGCCTCACCCGAATGGTGGCCGTCCACCCGTCTCGACCGTTTCTTCAGCCCTCCGAGAGAAGCGAGCACTCGATGTCACGGAGCATCCCAGGCCCTGTCATGAGGTGGTACGGCCGACCGGCGAGGTCCTTCGCGGCCGCGGTCGCGGTGGTGACCGCGGCCACCGTCGGGCTCAGCGGCGCGCTCGGCGGTACGGCCTTCGCCGGCGCGGGCGACGCCGCCGCCCCGGTCGTGACGCGCGCCGCCCTCGACCCGTCCCTCGTCACGGGCCGGGGCGCGAACGTCGACTTCGCCGAGCAGGAGGCGGAGAACGCCCGCACGAACGGCACGGTCATCGGCCCGGACCGCACCCCGTACACCCTCCCCTCGGAGGCGTCCGGCCGGAAGGCCGTCAAGCTGACGCCGGGACAGTACGTCGAGTTCACGCTGCCCGGCCGGGCGAACGCCCTCACCGTCCGCTACAGCATCCCGGACGCACCGCAGGGCGGCGGCATCACCGCGCCGCTCGACGTCTCGGTGAACGGCGCGAAGCGGAAGGCCATGACGCTGACCTCCCAGTACGCGTGGCTGTACAACCAGTATCCGTTCTCGAACGACCCGAACGCCGACCTGCTCCACCCCGACTGGTGGATCACCGAGTGCTCCTGCGTGCCCAACGCCACGACGCCGGCCCCGACGATCACCAAACCGTTCCGCCCCAGCCACTTCTACGACGAGCAGCGGCTCCTGCTCGGCCGCACGTACCACGCGGGCGACAAGGTGCGGCTGACGGTCCCGGCCGGGAGCAACGCGGCGTGGACGGTCGTCGACCTGCTGGACTCCCAGCTCGTCGGGGCGCCGCACGTCGTGCCCGGCGCGGCGAACGTGCTGGCGTTCGGCGCCGACCCGTTCGGCCGGCGGGACTCCGCGGCGGCGTTCGACAAGGCGATCGCCGTCGCCAAGCGGGCACGGCTCAAGGTCTACGTTCCTCCGGGCACGTACCAGGTCAACCGGCACATCGTCGTCGACGACGTGACGATCGAGGGCGCCGGAAACTGGTACACGATCATCAAGGGGCACGAGGTCGCCCTCGGCTCCCCGGCCCCCGACGGCTCCGTCCACACCGGCGTCGGCTTCTACGGCAGGGACGCGTCGGCGGGCGGCAGCCACAACGTCCACCTGTCCGGCTTCACGATCGAGGGCGACGTCCGCGAGCGCGTCGACACCGACCAGGTGAACGGCGTCGGCGGGGCCATGAGCGACTCGACGATCGACGGCCTGTACGTCCACCACACCAAGGTGGGCATGTGGTTCGACGGGCCGATGACGAACCTGCGGGTCACGAACAACGTCATCGCCGACCAGATCGCCGACGGTCTCAACTTCCATACCGGTGTCACGAACTCGGTCGTGGCCGGCAACTTCCTGCGCAACACCGGTGACGACGGCCTCGCCATGTGGTCCGAGAAGACCGCCGACGCCCGGAACACGTTCGACCACAACACGGTGCAGACGCCGGTCCTGGCGAACGGCGTCGCGATCTACGGCGGCGCCGACAACACCGTCTCGGGCAACCTCATCGCCGACCCGATCCGGGAGGGCAGCGCCATCCACGCCGGGTCCCGCTTCGGCGCGGAGGCCTTCACCGGGCGCCTGTCGATCGCGGACAACACGACGGTCCGCTCCGGGACGTACGACCTGAACTGGAAGATCGGCCTGGGCGCCGTCTGGTTCTACGCGCTCGAGAAGAGCATCGACGCGGACATCGAGGTGGTCGGGGACCACTTCCTCGACAGCACCTACAACGCGATCATGTTCGTCAGCGACTGGCCGGTCAAGGACCGGTACTCGATCACCAACGTCCACTTCAAGGACCTCCGGATCGACGGCACGGGCACCTCGGTGGTCAGCGCGCGGGCGGCCGGGTCCGCGTCGTTCCAGAACGTCGTCGCCCGCAACGTCGGCGCGGTCGGCGTCAACAACTGCGGGTCGTTCAACTTCCCGTCCACCGGCTCGGAGTTCACGCTGACGGATCTGGGCGGCAACTCCGGCGGCGGCACGACCGGCCCCTGGCTCGCGCCGTGGGAACTGCCGAACACCATCACCTGCGACGACCACCCGCCGGTCGTAGCGCCGCCGGCGCCGTCGGCCTGGTGACGATTCCGTCCGGGGGCCGGCGGCCGGTCACACCGAGGTGCGCGGGGCGAGCAGGGCGATCGAGGACCGCACCGCCACCTCGGTGATGTCGCCGATCCGGCCGCCGTCCTCGACGGTGGTCGCGGTGAGCTCGCGCAGCCCGCCGAGCAGCATGACCACGACCTGCCGCGACGCCGGCCCGGCCCCCGCGGCGCGCCACTCCTCGGTGTCGCAGAACGTCTGGATCACCGTGATGAACGCCTCCATCACCTCGCGCTGCAGGCGGCGCGCCGCGTCGCCGAGGGACGGCACGTCACGGATCCAGCTCAGCATGATGGCGGGCTCGGACTCGGCGCACGCGATCCACGTCTCGACCGCCTGCCGGACCTGGGTGGGCCAGGGGGCGGTCTGGTCGACGGCGGCCGAGATCTGCCGGATCATCTCGGCGTTGGCGGCGGTGAGCAGCGCGATGAAGCACTCCTCCTTGTCGGCGAAGTGCTCGTAGAAGGTGCGCCGTGAGGTCCGCGCGCGGCGCACGACGTCGGCGACCGTGGTGTTGCGGTATCCCTTCTCCACGATCGACGCGGCGAGCCCGTCGAGCAGCCGCCGGCGGAACCCGCCGGGGTCGTCGGAGGCGGTGGTCTCGGAGGCGGCGGGCACCCCCGCCTGCGCGCGCAGTCGCCGCACGGTCGTCACGCTGTCACCTCTCGTCGGGGCGAGCCCTTGAACCGGATGGTACATCGGCGTACCGTTTGGTACGGCCGCGTACCACGCGAGAGAGGTGCTTCTCCATGACGACCGTGACGCTCCCGCCGGGCCCGTCGTCCCCGCGGTTCGTGCAGGGCGCGTTCGCGGCGACCGCTCGGTCGCGCGGAATGCAACGGCTGCGCGCCCGTTACGGTGACGCCTTCACCGTCAACGTGCCGATCTTCGGCCGGGCGGTGGTCATCAGCGACCCCGCCGAGATCCGGCAGCTGTTCACCGAAGGTCCCGATCTCATCGAGAACGTGCAGCCCAACCTCGGGCGGGTGCTCGGTCCCGGCTCGCTCTTCGCCCTCATCGGGGAGGAGCACCGCAAGCAGCGCAAGCTGCTGGTCCCGCCGTTCCACGGGCGCCGGCTGGCGGCCTACGAGAAGATCATCGAGGAGGAGACCGTACGGGAGGTGGCGTCCTGGCCGGAGGACCGGGCGTTCGCGACCCTGCCCTCGATGATGCGGATCACCCTCAACGCCATCCTGCGCGCGGTCTTCGGAGCCGACGGCGCCGAGCTCACCGAGCTGCGGGCGATGCTGCCGCCGTGGGTCGCCTACGGCTCCCGGCTGGCCGTGCTGCCGATTCCGAAGACCGACCTCGGGCGGTGGAGCCCGTGGGGCCGGTTCCGGATCGCGCGCCGCCGGTACGACGCGATCGTCGACCGGCTGATCGACCGGACGGTGGGGGAGGACCTCGACGGACGCGACGACGTCCTCGCGCTGCTGCTGCAGAGCCGGTACGACGACGGCTCGCCGATGAGCCGCGCCCAGATCGCCGATGAGCTGCTCACCCTGCTCGTCGCCGGGCACGAGACGACCGCGACGACCCTCGCCTGGGCGGTCGAACGGCTCCGCCGCCATCCCGCGATTCTGCGGGACCTCGCCGAGGAGGCCGACGCGGGCGGCGGCGCGCTGCGCGAGGCGACGATCACCGAGGTGCAGCGCACGCGTCCCGTCATCGACCTCGTCGGGCGCCACGTCAGGGTCGACGGCTACCGGCTCGGACGGTGGACGCTGCCGAAGGGGTGCACCGTGCTGGTCGGCATCACCCTGTTGCACACCGACGCGTCGGTGTTCCCGAACCCGCGCGCCTTCGACCCCTCCCGCTTCCTCGACGCCAGGCCGGACCTCTACCAGTGGATCCCGTTCGGGGGCGGCCGGCGGCGTTGCATCGGCGCGGCGTTCGCGGGCATGGAGATGAACGTCGTCCTGCGCACCGTGCTGCGCGACTTCACGCTGCTGCCGACCACCGAGCCGGACGAGCGATGGCACTCGCGCGGCATCGCCAACGCCCCGGCCAAGGGCGGCCGGGCGGTCGTGCGCCGCCGGAACCCCCGCGCGGTGCCGTCCGCTCCGGGTGCGGCGGCTCGAACGGGGTCATGAGCGAGCGCGACGGCGGTCACGGCATTCTGGGAACGTCCGGGCTCAGCGCCGTCGTCAGCGGTGAGAGGGAGAAACACAGTGAAGGTACAGATCGACTCCGGCCGCTGCCAGGGACACGGCCGCTGCTACGACCTCGCCCCCGGCCTGTTCGGGGACGACGATGAGGGCTTCGGCACGGTCCTCGGCGACGGCACCGTGCCGCCGGACGAGGCGGAGGACGCGCGGCGCGCGGCCGCCAACTGTCCCGAACGCGCGATCGACCTGGTCGAAGGGGACTGACATGGCGGTAGACGACCGGTTCACCGAGGACTACCGGGATACGCGTGGGGACCAGCCTCTCGGCATCCGGAACGAGATCGTCACCGGCCCGGTCGGGGACTGGGCGACCGACTTCTCCCACATGGAACCGGAGTGGGCCGCGGACCCGTACCCGATCCAGGAGGACCTGCGGCAGCGCTGCCCGATCGCCCGCACGGAGCGGTTCGGCGGCGGATGGCTGCCGACGCGCTACGAGGAGGTCGCGGCGATCGCCTATGACACCGAGCGCTTCTCCTCCAGGTCGGTCGTCATGAGCAACTTCCGGCCGCCGCGAGAGATCGCCCCGATCGGCGTCGTGCCGCCGATCTCCTCCGACCCGCCGTTCCACCAGCACGCGCGCAAACTGCTGCTCCCGGCGTTCACCAAGACCGCCGTCTCCAGGCTCGAGCCGGGGACCCGCGCGTTCTGCCGCTCGCTCATCGACGCGTTCGAAGGCCGGGACGTCGTCGACGCCGCGCGCGACTACGCCCAGCACATCCCCGTGCGCGTCATCGCCGACCTGCTGGGCTTCCCCGAGGAGGAGGGGCCGCGCTTCCGGGAGTTCGTCGAGAACACGCTCGAAGGCGTCAACCTGCCGCCGGAGGAGCGGATCGCGCGGATGGACCGGCTGTTCGACTACCTGCTCCTCCAGATCCGCGACCACGTCGAGTCCCCCCGCGACGACCTGACGACTCATCTGCTGAACGCCGAACTCGGCGGCCGGAAGCTGGAGCCGTCGCACGTGGCGGGCACGATGGCGCTGCTGCTGATCGCCGGGATCGACACGACTTGGAGCGCGATCGGCGCCTCGTTGTGGCACCTGGCCAAGACGCCCGCGGACCGCGAGCGTCTCGTCGCCGAACCCGGGCTGCTGCCGACGGCGATGGAGGAGTTCCTGCGGGCGTACGCTCCGGTCACGATGGCGCGGCTGGTGAAAGAGGACATGCACTGGCACGGCGTGGACATGAAGGCCGAGGACTGGGTGCTGCTGTCGTTCCCCGCGGCCAACCGTGACCCCGCGCAGTTCGACCGGCCGGACGAGGTCGTCATCGACCGGGAGGTCAACCGGCACGCCGCGTTCGGTCTGGGCGTCCACCGATGCGTGGGTTCGCACCTGGCGCGCATGGAGCTGCGGGTCGCCCTCGATGTCTGGCTGGAGCGGATCCCGGCGTTCACCCTGGAGGACCCGGACGCGGTCACCTGGGCGGCGGGCCAGGTCCGCGGTCCCCGTACGCTCCCGGTCCGCATCGGCTGACGGCCGGGATCCAGGCACAGACCGGGCCGGCCGGCCCTCGGGGTGGTCCCGATGGCCGGCCGGGGTTGGTGTGGCTGGTCGTGTTCCTGTGGGGGAGGGCGGTCAGCCGTAGGCCTGCGCCCAGTACTCGACGGTGTGCTTGCGGTTGAGGTGGAACTCCGCGTCGTAGTTCTTGCTGCCGGCGTTGTTGACGCGGAGGATGAGGTACTTGCCGTCGCAGCGTCGGTGGCCGGTCTTGATGTTGTGCCAGCCCGTCCACGTGGCCCGGTACTGGAGCTCGACGTAGAGGGTCGCGTTGTTGCCCCAGCAGCGGGCTTTGACCTGCATCACCCGCCCGTACTTGCGGTTCCAGTTCCGCATCGCCGACCCCGTGAGCATGAACGATCCGTGCTTGAGGGTGTACCAGTGTGCGCTCTTGGCGGCCACCGCGGTGGCCTGGTGCGTGGTCGCGGTCGGTCGGGCGGCGGCGTGGGCCGGGGCGGCGGTGGTGGCGATGGTCAGTGCGGCCCCGGGACGGGACATGGCGGAATGGGAGGGGGAGCGATCTCCCCAAAGGCCGGCGCGCATACCTTCGGGCTGCAAGAGGGCGACGGCCGTACTCTCACGCCGGAGATCACCGCGCGCACGGAGGAGCGCCCGCGCGGCATCGTCGCGGACGGCCTTGTCCGGCCGCGATCAGCTCTTGTTCGAACAAAGGCGACCAGGTACAAACAAGGCGGCGCCCCGATATCGAACGCGTTCGCTCATCAGCCCCCGTCACGCTGGAGCCCCGCCATGCGTCGAATCCTCCGTGCCCTCATCGTGCTGGCCGTCGGTACGGTCGGCCTGAACCCAAGCCCTGCCACCGCCGCGACGCCGGTCGTCGCCACCCAGACCCCGCCGATGGGCTGGAACAGCTGGAACAAGTTCGGCTGCAACATCAACGAGTCCCTGATCAAGGGGATCGCCGACGCCATGGTCGCGGCCGGCCTGGACAAGCTCGGCTACAAGTACGTCAACATCGACGACTGCTGGATGGCCGGGACCCGGGACTCCGCCGGTCGTCTCCAGGCGGATCCGACCCGCTTTCCGTCCGGGATCAAGGCGGTGGCCGACTACGTCCACGGCAAGGGCCTGAAGCTCGGCATCTACGAGTCCGCCGGCACCGCCACCTGCCAGGGACTGCCCGGCAGCCTGGACCACGAGACCACGGACGCCGCCAGTTTCGCCGCCTGGGGTGTCGACTACCTCAAGTACGACAACTGCAACAACCAGGGGCGGCCCGCAGCGCAGCGCTACCAGACGATGGGCGACGCGCTGAAGGCCACCGGCCGGCCCATCGTGTACAGCCTCTGCAACTGGGGTCAGGACCAGCCGTGGATCTTCGGTCCGGCCACCGGCGGCAGCCTCTGGCGGACGACCGGCGACATCAGCGACTCCTGGGCGAGCATGACCTCGATCCTCGACCAGCAGGCCGGACTCGAGCCGTTCTCCCACCCGGGCGCGTGGAACGACCCGGACATGCTGGAGGTCGGCAACGGCGGCATGACCGACACCGAGTACCGTGCCCACTTCTCGCTCTGGGCGCTGCTCAACGCGCCGCTGATCCTCGGCAACGACCTGCGCTCGATGAGCGCCGCCACCAAGGCCGTCATCACGAATTCCGACGTGATCGCGGTCGACCAGGACTGGGGCGGTTCCCAGGGCCGCCGGATGCGCGACCTCGGCGGCGGCCTGCAGGTGTGGGCCAAGCCGGTGTCGGACGGCTCGGTCGCGGCCGTGCTCCTCAACCGGTCCGGCTCGACCGCGACCATCACCACGAGCGCGGCGGAACTCGGGCTGGGCGGGTCGAGCTCATACGCCCTGAAGGACCTCTGGAGCGGGGCCACCTCGACCAGTACGGGGAGCGTTGCGGCGAGCGTGCCGAGCCACGGCGTGGTGATGTACCGCGTCACCCGGACCGGGACTCCGCAGGCCGCCCGCCCCGCCGGCACCTACCAGGTGAGCGACCTCACCTGGCTGACATCGAGTAACGGCTGGGGCCCGGTCGAACGGGACGCCTCGAACGGCGAGCAGGCCGCCGGCGACGGGCACACCTTGACGATCGACTCCACCACGTACGCGAAGGGCATCGGCGCGCACGCCGACTCGGCCGTCCACCTGTGGCTGGGCGGATCCTGCAGCCGGTTCAGCGCCGACGTCGGCATCGACTCCGAGGTGGGATCGGGCCGCGGCAGCGTCCGGTTCGCGGTGTACGGCGACGGCCGGCTGCTGGGCTACAGCGACGTGAAGTCGTACGGCG
The DNA here is from genome assembly GCF_039542035.1 of Actinoallomurus liliacearum. NCBI lineage: Bacteria > Bacillati > Actinomycetota > Actinomycetes > Streptosporangiales > Thermomonosporaceae > Actinoallomurus > Actinoallomurus liliacearum. The sequence continues at coordinate 690,517 of NZ_BAABHJ010000002.1, read as the reverse complement.
CCGCCACCCGGCTCGTCGTGCCGACCGGCGGTGCCCGGACGCTCGAGCTGCGCGTCACCGACGCCCGCGACGGCGTCGACTACGACCACGCGGACTGGGGCGGCGCCCAGATCACCTGCGGTACGCCGGGCACCGCCCGGGACCTCTCGTGGACCACCGCGACCAACGGCTGGGGCCCGGCCGAACACGACCAGTCCAACGGCGAGCAGGCCGCCGGGGACGGCGGCGTCCTGACCGTCGGCGGCGCGTCGTACCCCAACGGCGTCGGCGCCCACGCGGCCGGGGACATCACCGTCAACGCGTCCGGTTGCACCCGCTTCACCGCGGCGGTCGGCGTGGACGCGGAGACCGGCGGGCGGGGCAGCGTCACGTTCTCCGTGGTCGGCGACGGCGTGACCCTGGCCTCGACCGGCACGCTCACCTCGGGAGCCGCCACGACGATCGACGTGGACGTCACCGGCCGTTCCACCCTGCGCCTGGTCACCGGCGACGGAGGCGACGGCAACACCTACGACCACGCCGACTGGGCGGGCGCCCGGCTCACCTGCTGATCGACGGCCGATCCGGCTCCTCGCCCCGCGCGGCGGCGGGGCGAGGAGCCCGGACCGAAGCCACCCGCGGACCGATCACGCCGCCCGCCAGGGCCGGTCCGGTGGACCGGCATCCATCGGACCGGCCCTACGCCGGCCACTCGGGGGCGCGCTTGTCCAGGAACGCGCGCATGCCCTCCCGCGCCTCGGGCGTCTGGCTCGCGGCCGCCATCACCTCGATCGCGTACGTGTACGCGTCCGCCTCCGGCCGGTCGAGCTGGGCGTACATCGCCTGTTTGCCGAGCGCCTTGCTGCGCGGGCTGCCCTGCGTGGCGCGCTCGAGCAGCTCACGGGTGGCCTTCTCCAGCTCCTCCACGGGCACCGCACGGTTGATCAGACCCCACTCGAGGGCGGTCGCGGCGTCGATGGCGTCTCCGGTGAGGGCCATCTCCATGGCCCGCTTGCGCCCGATGTTGCGCGCGATCGGCACCATCGGCGTGTGGCAGAACCAGCCGCCCTTCCCGCCGGGTGCGGCGAACCGCGCGTTCCGCTCGGCGACCGCCAGGTCGCAGGCGGCCACGAGCTGGCAGCCGGCCGCCGTCGCCATGCCGTGCACCTGGGCGATCACGACCTGGGGCACCGCGTGGATCGTGTCCATCAGCTCCCGGCACACGAGCAGGATCTCCCGGGTGGCGGCGAGGTCGGCGCCGGCCAGATCGGCGAAGTCGTGCCCGGCGGAGAACACCGGGCCGTTGCCGGCCAGCACGATCCCGCGCGCGTCGGTCTGCGCGACCTGCCGGAACGCCGCCGTCAGCGCCCGCATATGCGACAGTGACAGCGCGTTGCGCCGCTCCGGGCGGTTCATGGTGATGATCCCGAAGGGACCGTCCGTCTCGATGAGGACCTCGTCGACGCTCATGGTTCGAACGCTACGTCGCCGGCCCGCGTACGGCCACGCCGGGCACGACTCAGGGCGCGTCGCTTCCGGGCTGTACCGGTGCTCGCCCTCACGCTGAACGGGTGCGTCCGACGCCCGCATAGAGCCACAGGTCGTCCTCGCCATCACCCTCGACGCCGGGCTGCCATCTGAACACCGACACGAGCCCTGGCGGCTCCTGCTGCAAACCGTCGAAGAAGCCCATTATCTCTTCCTTCGTACGCCCGAACTTCTCGTAGCCCAGCGCCTCAGCGCACCGAGCCGTCTCAGGGCGTGCGACGACGTGTGAGATGGCGAGGTGACTGCCTGGCGCGATGGCGTCCCGAACGTGCGCCACGATCCCCGGTGGGTCATGATCGGCGGTCAGGAAGTGCAAGACGCCGATCATCAACACCGCCACCGGTTCGGTGAAGTCGATCAACCGGAGCGTCGCCTCGTGGTCGAGAAGACCCGCCGGGTCGCGCAGATCGCCCTCCACGACGGTCACCCGGCGATCGACCGCGAGCAGGGCCCGTGCGTGCGACAGCGCCACCGGATCGTTGTCCACGTAGACCACGCGTGCGTCAGGATCGACCCGCTGGGCGATCTCGTGGACGTTGTCCTCGGCCGGGAGACCCATCCCGATGTCGATGAACTGCCGGACTCCGTGGGCTCGGGCGAGGTGACGCACCACCCGTTTCTTGAAGTCGCGGTCGGCTTGCAACGCCGCAGGAGTTTCCGGCGCCAGCTCGAGCAATCGGCGGGCGATCTCGCGATCGACGGCGAAATGGTCCTTCCCGCCGAGGAGATAATTGCAGACGCGTGCAATGCTCGGTTCAGTGAGGAAATCGATCGGCTGCGGCCGATCGTCGACCGCCCGCGCCGTCGGGCGCCGTCCACCATGGCGATGGGGGGGTACGCGTGGCGTAGTCGCCAAGGCGCCCGGCCCGGATGCATTCTCTCGCTGGTTCACGCCCACCTCCGTCGGCCGTGGTCCGCACGACTCCATGCGCTTTCAAGCGCATGAGCACTGACTCTGACGACGGTAGAAGACGCGCTCGGGGATCAGCCAGGCTCAGGTTGCACAGTGAGCCTGCGACCGAGTGCCGGGATGCTCAGCCGGATCGGCGTAGACGCGCAGGGCGAACCACAGGTCGTAGCGCGCCGACGGGCCGTTGAGCAGGGACCGCCCGAGGACCTCCTCGATCCGGATCAGGCGTTTGCGCACACCGGGCGCCGAGATGCCGAGCGCGGATGCGGTCCGCTCCAGATGAGCGTTGTTACGCAGCCACACGCGCAGAGTCTCCAGGGCATGCTCCGAATCGCGCCTCGCCAGTGGGGACACCTGCGTCGCGGCCCAATCGCGCACTTCCGCGGTGTCGAGGATCGTTTCAAGGGCTGCTTCGTCAACGGCTCCTCCTGGTCCGCCGAGGACACGTAGCGCGAGATGCAGTTTCGCCTGCGTCTCGAGGTCGTCCAGGGAGAGGCCGAGGATCTTTTCGATGTGCCGGAGCCGGGCCGACAACGTGTTGCGATGAATCTTCAGCTGTCGTGCGGAGCCGCCGTAGAAGTCAAGCCACGACTGGAGAGTGGCGGTGAGTTCCGCCCCATCAGGATCTTGACTACGGTCAGGCCGGTAATCGCGAAGCGGCTCGAGCAGGGCTCTCGCCCACGCATACCCGCGAGGGCGTACCAGCGCCGCGAGGTCTCCCCGTACGCTGAAAGCGGCGTAGTGCTCGGATCTTCCCCGCGCGATCGCGAGGGCATGGAACGCCTGCCGGTAGCCGGACCCCAGATCCTGCAGCGGGACGGTGTGGCTCCGTCCGACATGGACATCCTCCGATCGGCCGGCGTGGCCGCGGAGCCTCTCATCCATGGCATCCGCTACCTCCTGAGCGGGCGCAAGCACGATGACGTGGTGGGTGTAGACGGGACACCGCACGATCCACGCCCTGCCCCGCGACGCGCGATCGCATTCGGCGACCGACAGGTCCCTGCCTTCCGCCGGGCACTCCACGATGTAGACGCGGATCTTCTCCGCGAGGCTCGGACCCACGGTCTCGGCGACGCGGCGTGCGGCCTCGAGCTGACCGACCATGAGGAGGTGGAGAACCACCTCGCGGATCTGCGCCTCCGCCTGGTCCACGTGGCGTTGCCGACGACCGGACTCCTCAAGGCGCCAGCGCAGCGAGAGCAGCCGTGACGCGTCGCCGATCAGATTCCGCACCGGTGCGGGGAACCGTTCGGACCGAGCCACGAGAAGCGTCGCGTCATGCGTACCGTCACCGATCGACTGAACATGGATCACACCCGCCTCGACGTCCGCTGCCGCGGCGTGGGCCTCCCCGCTGACCACGCGCTCAATGTCGGCTGCGGCTTGCTCGATCACGTTCTCCGGGAGTTCGGGGAAGGCGTGGCGGGGCATACCGGCGCGGTCGAGGAGGACGACGCTCCCTCCTACCCGCCGCCCGAGCCAGCGCATGAGACGCCTCAGGCCGTCCGGGCGGGTCACCTCCCGTTGTATCTCCCTGAGGTGATCGGCGGCGTGCTCACGCTCATTCCGGATGATGTCCGTGACGTCTGCCCATGCCCGGTACGGCTCACTCGTGGCCAGCATCAGCGGGGTTCCGCGCCCGTGCGCCCAGGCGGCGAGGGCCTCGACGTCGTACAAGCCCTCCCCGTCTGAGCCGACGGCGAGGACCACACCCCCGGCGTCCACTCCGCTCAGCCATCGCATGGTGTCCTCGGCGTACGCGGTGAGCCTTTCTTCCGTGAAGGGCAGGATCACGAGGACACGCCGGAGGATCTCCGGGTCGGCTCCGGCCCATATGGACAGATCCCCGCCGGCGGCTACGAGCGCGAACTCGATGTCCTCGGTCCTGCCGGGCTCGTTCGCGAGAAACCGCATCCCGAGGTCGGACCGACTCACGAGCGTGCGGAGCGTGGGCACCGGATAACCTCACCTGATCCAAAGACCCGCCGACCTGAATCAGCGTGGTTTGACCACAGAAGTCGGACCAGATTAGTGCCTGCCGCGAGGGTACGAGGTGTATTCGTAAACAGTCGTGGCAGGCCGGGGAACGGTCACCGGTGTGGGAGGGGTCCCCTCATACGGGAGGGGCGAGGTAGGGGAACTTCCGGCTCGGCGCTTCGGTGACGGCTCGGCTGTCGAGGCCGAGTGGAACGGCCCTGTTGAGCACCAGCGCGAACATCACCTCCGGCGCACAGTCGGCGAGGCCGCGACCGTTACGCCCTGCGAAGCCGAAACCGGCGGTCGTCCCGATCTCATAGCGAAGGATGTCAGGGAAGATCGCATCGACGACACGGCGTGCGTGCTCGGCAGGGTCATCGCTGGTGTGCGCCGCGGTGACGGCCTTGCTGACGAGGTCGTTCACGAGCGGGCCGTACAGTTCACGGTCCTCACTCGGCGGGGTGACGTTGTAGTCGTCCGCCTCCTGCGAGCCATCCGGATAGAAGATGGTGTTCACGAGTGGATGTGCGCAGCGGTTGATCTGACGCCAGCCGCCGGCGTCCGTCGCCAGAGCCGTCGTTCCCCAGAAGCCGATGGTCTTGGCCTCGAAGTCCTCATCGGGAATCTCCAGAACGATGGCGCTCACGTTCGTGCCGGCGAACAGGTTCGCCGACCGCTCATAGTCGATCGCGGCTGGATCGAACGGTGTTCCTTTCACCACGGCGTCTCTGACCGCACCGACCACGGCTCCGTAGATGTAGAAGGGATCCGCCGCGGGACCGGCCCAGATCCGCATGTTGCTCTCGGTGCCCAACTCCGTCCCGGTGCGGCCATGAGCCAGTACCGTCCCGGCGGCATCACGATTCCGCGCGTCCGCACCGTCGAGCCGCCGCAGTTCAAGGACCTGGTGACCGTCGGCGTCGAGGTCACCGAACGTGACACAGTAGGTGACATCCTCGACGGCATCTCCGTCGGTGTCGATCCTGAACTCATACCGGCCCTCCGGATGAAACGCTCCGGCGCCGGAAAGAGGGTTCACATTAATGACGAACGCTGTTCCTGTGGTGCCACGGAAAACATACACGTCGCTGATGTCGAGGCGTGGGTCCTCGCGTGCGAGCGGCGAGTCGAGATGATGGGACATCATTGGCTCCATCGATTGAGTGAACAGGCTTTGTTCCTGTTCCAAGGATGACTTCGTCGACAGTAGAAGCACCCAGGCGAGGACGGCCAGAACCGCGTCGCACAGTGGAGCACCGATCTGGTTACGAAACGCTGAGTCACCGTCAGTGACCGCCCGGCGGGTAACCGTTATGCCTGGACGCGCCGGTTCAGGTGCCGTGCGGCATGGCGTGAGGTCGACCGGCGTGCCCGTTCCTCACACTTGGCCGCTGTTCGATCTTCTCCATGAGTTCGGCAGCCCGGGCCTTGATGTAGGCGACTCCCTCTGCGCCCCAATTGCGGGGCCTGGTGTCTACGACGGCGACGGTGCCCAGGGCCAGCGTCCCGTCGATCAGCGGGGCGCCCAGGTAGGAGCGTGCTCCGATCGCCTCCACCACCGGATTGCCGGCGAAGATGTGGTAGTCCATTACTTCGTCCAGCGCCAAGGCGTGATTCCGTGCGATCACATAAATACAGTATCCGTGATCACACGCCATTATCCGGAACGGGTCGGCCCGCGGATCGACCCCCCGCTCGTGTGAAGAGGGGTACAACCCGGCGAAATACTGCCGCTCGGCGCCGATGATGTTAACCACGGCGAGTGCCACGTCCAGGTCCCTGGCGACGGCTGCGGCGAAATCGTCGAACTCCGGATCGGGCTCTTCCCGAATGCCCAGCTCCTGCAGCCGGGCGGCGCGAATCTGCGCATTCTTGTCGATGGGAGTCACGAGGCGGAAGGCGGGTGAAAAACTCATCGTGGATTCCTTGTCCTGATCATTCGGCGTTCCGGCCGCGTCTGCGGCGCGGATCAGCGATGGTTCACGCGGAAGGGGCATGTGCGGCGGTGAGCAGGTGCTGGACCAGGGATCGGAGGACCGACATCCCGGAGCGCGTGTCCCGGGCGTCGCACAACACGATCGGCACACCTCGACCGAGTTCGAGTGCGCCTCGCACCTCTTCAGGGTCGTAGCGGAACGCATCGTCGAACTCGTTGATCGCGATGAGGAAAGGAATGTTCCGGCGCTCGAAGAAGTCGACGGCGGCAAAGGACTCGTGCAGGCGGCGGGTATCCGCCAGGACGATGGCGCCCAGTGCCCCGGCGCAGAGTTCGTCCCACATGAACCAGAAGCGCTCCTGCCCAGGCGTGCCGAACAGGTAGAGCACGATGCCGTGCCGATCAAAGGTGATGCGACCGAAGTCCATGGCCACGGTGGTCGTCGACTTGTCCACCGTTCCGCTGAGGCTGTCGACACCCACGCTGGCCGCGGTGATCAGCTCCTCCGTGTTCAGCGGCTCGATCTCACTCGTCGCGGCGACGAAGGTGGTCTTTCCGACGCCGAAGCCACCCGCGATCAAGATCTTGACCTGGGTAGGGAACGCGTCAGATCCGTTGTAGACCATCGAGCAGCTTCTCCAATAGAACGCGGTCGGGGACGCCGGACGGGAGAGATGGAGCTCGGGTGGCGACGGCTCGGCAGTCCACGAGATCGGCGAGGAGGACCTTCGCGACCGCGACGGGAAGGCGCATGCGCGCCGCCACCTCGGCAACGGAGATCGGCGTGTGACACAGTCCGAGCACCTCGACATGCTCCAGGTCCAAGTCCGAGGTGGCCTGGCCGGTGGTGACCACCAGTGAGAGCAAGTCCAGTTCCACGGTCGGACGAGTGCGGCCCCCGTTCACCGTGTACGGACGGATCAGCGGGCCGGCCGCGTCATCGATCCAGACTTCGTCGTCACCGGCTTCCATGTTCATCGAGCCCGATCACCCGGGGGAGCGGCCGACGTGCGGGCCGCCGTGCCCAGGAAGGGCCGGACGGCTTTGATGAGCCTGGCCATTTCAAAACCGACTACGGCCGGATCCGCCTCCCTCTCCGCCAACACCGCGATGACCGAGTTGAAGCCTGCCCACGAGATGAACAGCTGGCTGGCGTGGAGTTCGGCCACGACCTGGCGGACTTCGGTGCCGCCATCGAATTTCGTACTGGCGCTCCGTGCCATGGAGAAGAGTCCGGAAGCGAGTGCCGCGAGGTATTCCGAGTTGGCGCGATCAAGACCGTGGGCGGCTTTTACCAGTCCGTCGGAGGACAACAGCACGCTGCCGCGAATGACAGGAACCTCCTGGGCCAAATCCTTCAGCAGCCAGGCGAGATCCGAAGACCGGTCCGGAGATACGGCGCTCAATGGATGCTCCTTATGAATTTGTGAGGTGGCTATGAACCGGTCTCGCCGGCCCCGTCGATCAAATCTTCTTCCTGGCCACTGAGCATTCCCTTCCGGAATGCCGCCATCAGCCCATGGTTGTGGCTGGTCTCCGCATCGTCGTCCCGGGGCGGGGGAGCGTTGAGGAGCTCGGGCACCAGGTTGGTCTGAGCGCGGCGTCTGGGCAGTTCCGGGCGTCGGTCGCCGCTCGCCGGAGACGCTTGGCCGAGTTGCCGTTCCGTCCGCCGTTCCGTCTGCCGGGCGGACCTGCTCACGGTCTGATCCCGCCACGGCTCGGACGGACCGCCCTGGCGGGCACCGGCGGCATCATCGTGAGCGCTCGGCGCCGAGGTCTGTACGGCGCCCGGACCGAAAGTGGAGGAAGACGACGACGCGGAGAGTCCTCGCCGTCCGTCGGGCGACGGCGCCGACACGGATCCAGCGGACTCGGGCGGCGCCGCCGGGTGGGCACCGATCCCCGGTACCTCTGAACCGATCAGCTCATTCGGGATCACGACGACCGCCTGCGTGCCGCCGTAGATGTTCGTCTGCAGCCTGACGGCGACTTTGTGTCGACGTGAGAGGGCGGACACCACAAGCAGTCCGATACGACCCTCCGCCACGAATTCGTCGGTGTCGACATCTTCCATGCCGGCGAGGAGCTCGTTCAGCCGGCGCTGGGTCTGCCGGGGTATGCCGAGACCGCGATCCTCCACCTCGATGGCCAGGCCGGCGGCCACGGCTTCCGTGCGGAGGTACACCTGCGTCTCCGGAGGCGCGAATCTGGTGGCGTTCTCGACGAGCTCGGCGAGTAGATGGATGACGTCCGCGACCGCGCCGCCGTCCAAAGTCCCCTCGACCGGCGGCACCACTTTGACCCGTCGATAATGCTCGACTTCGGCGATGGCCGAGCGCAGTACCTCGTATACGGTCACCGACCTGCTCCACTGACGCCGCGGAGCGCCCCCGCCGATCACGGCGAGGCTTTCCGCCTGGCGACGTATGCGGGTGGCGAGGTGATCGACCCTGAACAGGCCCTTGAGGAGCTCTGGATCCTCGACCCGGTTCTCCAACTCGTCGAGTCCCTGGATCGCCCGATGGGACAGTGTCTGCATCCGCCGAGAGAGGTTGACGAACACCTCGACCCGCTGCGCGGGACCGCCATGGGGTTTCCGATTCGCCACATCGATGAGGGCGTTCCACGCCTCATTCTGGGCTTTTCGCAGCTCATGCGCGAGGTGCATGACCGGGTCGGAGATCGCGGCAGGGCGGGGGTCGACGCCGCGTGGCGAAAGAGCCTCACCGGCCACGATTCGCTCTGTCAGGCCCCGCAGATCCTCCCGGCCGCGGGAGATCAAGAACGCCAGCTCGCCGAGTCGCCGCTGCACGTCCTCGAGCCCAGGAGACGGAGGTGCGGGCACCCGACGTTCCCGATGAGTCGCCATGTCCGCCGCGAAGGTTGCGCCGCACACGATGGTCACCGCTCCCGCAGCGGTGAAGATGAGTATCAGCCGAGCCTTCGGCGACGAAGATCCAGCCACCATCAGCCCCATCACCGCGACCAGTCCCACGCCCGCCATCAGGACAACGGGAAGAACCGAAATGCACAGGTGGACGGCATGGACGCCGCCCGGACGCCATTTACGGTGCCCGGACGGCCTCCTATGGTGCCCGGCGTCCTGGCGTTCGGGGACGGCAGAAGACGAGAGAGGATCAGACATCGGCGTCCTTGGTGCAGGGGGATCGGTTAACACAGGTCACCATACTGAGTCGTCTGCGCGCATATCCATATAATCCGAGTATCTGACTTGATACGGCATTCCATCGAGAGAGTAAATGGCAGGTGTTCATACGTCGTATAAGGCGACGAAAGGCCGAGATCCTTCCCGGCCGGCTCGGCACCTCTACCGTTTGGAGGCCGAGGGTGTGACCGGTCCAGTGTCGGCCACGACGATCTGGGTCGATGTAAAAGGCTGAACAGTCCACCATTGGATTGGCGGACGCCCATCTCGGCGAGAGCACAGTTTAATCCCCACTGGAAACGTCGCGGGTGTTTCGTTTCGCACAGTGCGGAGTGGCGGAGGTGTCGGATCGCACACTCACGGCTCGGTGCCGGACCATGACGCTCAGCGAGGTCGGTGGCGATGGACGGCCTGAAGTACCGGCGTGCGTGCCGGGTTCCGGTTCAGCGGGCGAGGGTGGCCGTGAGGACGCGGGGGGCGTCGGCGAGGACCATGCCGGCGGCGCCGCGGACCTCCGCGTGATCCCCGAGGCGCCCGCCGGTGACCCGGACGGACTCGGCGGCGGGGGCCAGCGCGTAACGGCGGATGGCACGGGTCATCGGCTGGAACAGGCGGTCACCCGCGGCCGCCAGGTCACCACCGACCACGATGAGCTCCGGATTGAGCATGGTGACGAGGTTCGCGAGGACCCGGCCGATCTCCTCGGCGGCGTCCTCCAGCGCGCGGACGGCGCCCCGGTCGCCGTTCTTGATGAGCGGAAGCAGGTCGGAGACGGCCACCGGATATCCCCAGCTCGTCTCCAGGAGACGGGCGATGGCGATCGGGCTGGCCACGGTCTCCAGGCAGCCGCGGTTGCCGCACCGGCAGACCCGCCCTTCCGGCGTCGCCCGGATGTGGCCGATCTCGCCGGCGAGGCCGCCGGCGCCGCGCAGGTGCCGGCCGCCGGAGATGATCCCGGCGCCGATCCCGGCCGACAACCGGATGTAGATCATGTCGTCGACGTTGCGGGCGGCGCCGTACATGCGCTCGGCGAGGGCTCCCGCGTTGGCGTCGTTGGCCAGCCGTGTCGGCAGGCCGGTACGCCGCTCGAGCTCGGCGCCGGGCTGCACGCCGACCCAGCCGGGCATGATCCCGTGCGCCTCCAGGACCCCATGGGGGTCGCGTACCGGGGCGGCGATGTCGACGCCGAGGCCGAGCACGCGCCGCGCCTCGACGTTCCGTTCCCGCAGCGCGCGGTGGACGAGGTCGGCGGCCAGGTCGAGCGTCTTGCCGGGCGCCCGGTCCACGTCCGTGGCGACGGCGTCGTTCCAGATGGGCGTCCCGCTCAGGTCGCACAGCGCGACCCGCACGTGTTGGTGGCCGATGTCGGCTCCGACCGCGTACGCCGCCGAGGCACGGACGGTGATGATCTGTGCCGGCCGGCCGGTGGGCCGTGCCTGGTCGTCCGGCTCGCTCTCCTCCACCAGACCGGCCGCCAGCAGGTCCGCGACGAGTGAGGAGACGGTGGCCCGGGACAGGCCGGTGACCTGGACCAGTTCGGAACGGCTCGTGCTCTCGGTGTCGAAGAGCGCCCGCAGGACCCGGAGCCGGCCCACCTCGCGCAGGTTCAGTGGGGTATCGATCGCTGACTCCTCGCACTTCATTCGGATTCAGGCCAATGAAGCTGTCCATAGGCGGACATTAGGTTGACTTGCGCTTAATGTCATCGTAACTATGGCGTGCGTCAGGTAACAACCCCGCAATGTACGCCTAAACCTGGCGATGCTGCGCTGTCGTGCACCGTACGCGGGAGTCGATCCGGTCGGGGGCTCGACCCACGAAGGGAGGACGGTGGCGCCGTCGGCGACGGCGCATGGTTCACCTCCGCCAGCTTCACGATCAGGAGTCACCCTGATGGCACAACCCACGTCCTCGTGGCGGCGCATCCTCGTGGCCGCCGCGTCCTCATTCGCCTGCGCGATCGGTCTGGCCGGTGTTTCGGCGACGCCGGCGCTGGCGGACACGACGCCGATCTACCTGGACACCCACTACTCCTTCGCGGAGCGAGCCGCGGACCTGGTCTCGCGCATGACGCTGGACGAGAAGGCCGCCCAGCTGCACACCAACGACGCCCCGGCGATCCCGCGGCTGGGCGTCCAGCGGTACACCTACTGGAACGAGGGCCAGCACGGCGTCAACACGCTCGGGGCGAACACGAACCACGGTTCCGCCTCCGGTGGTGTGCACGCCACCAGCTTCCCGACCAACTTCTCCTCGTCGATGTCGTGGGACCCCCAGCTGATCTACGACGAGACCACGGCGATCTCCGATGAGGCGCGCGGTTTCCTGGACAAGTCGCTGTGGGGCGTGGGGCAGAACAACCTCGGCCCGGACAAGAACGACTACGGCTCGCTGACGTACTGGGCGCCGACCGTCAACCTGGACCGGGACCCTCGGTGGGGCCGGACCGACGAGGCCTTCGGGGAGGACCCGTACTTCGCCGGGCGGATGGCCGGCGCGTTCGTCAACGGCTACCAGGGCCAGACACAGACCGGGAAGTCCACCACGCCGTACCTGAAGGTCGCCGCCACCGCCAAGCACTACGCGCTCAACGACACCGAGAAGGACCGCACGGGGATCAGCTCGGACACAGACGACCGGACGCTGCGGGAGTACTACACCGCCCAGTTCCGGGACCTGATCGAGAAGTACCACGTGTCCGGGCTGATGACGTCCTACAACGCCATCAACGGCACGCCGGCGGTCGCCAACACGTACACCGTCAACCAGCTCGCCCAGCGGACGTACGGGTTCGACGGCTACATCACCTCCGACTGCGGCGCGGTCGGCACGACGTGGCGTCTCCCACCGGGTGGGCATGACTGGGCGCCGCCCGGCTGGACCACCGACCATCAGGGCAACCCCACCTGGACCAACACCGCGACCGGGGCGAAGCTGTCCGGCCAGGCGGGCGGGCAGGCGTACGCGCTGCGCGCCGGCACCGACGTCAACTGCACCGGTGACGAGGCCACCGCGCAGAACATCCGGGACGCGATCGACGCCGGTGTGCTGAGCGAGGGCGTCGTGGACACCGCGCTGGTGCACCTGTTCACCGTCCGGATGGAGACCGGGGAGTTCGACCCGGCGAACCGGGTGGAGTACACCAAGATCACCAAGGACGTCATCCAGAGCCCCGAGCACCAGGCCCTGGCCACGAAGGTCGCCGACAACTCGCTCGTGCTGCTCAAGAACGACGATGTGCCGGGGACGAAGAACCCGCTTCTGCCGCTGAACGCCGCGAAGCTGAACAAGGTCGTGATCCTGGGCGACCAGGCGAACACGGTGAACCTGGGCAACTACTCCGGTGAGCCGACGCTCCAGGTCAGCGCGGTCAAGGGCATCACCACCGCGGTCAAGGCCGCCAACCCGGACGCCTCGATCGTCTTCGACGACGCCAAGACCTCGACGACGGCCACCACGCCCGCGGTGCTCAGCGAGCAGACCAAGGCCGACATCAAGTCCGCGGATCTGGTCATCGTGTTCGTCGGCACCGACCACGGCGTCGCCGACGAGGGCAAGGACCGGACCACCCTCGCCATCCCCGGCAACTACCACTCGCTGATCGACCAGGCCACCGCGCTGGGCAACGACAAGATGGCCCTGGTGATGCAGACCGGCGGCCCGGTCAAGATCGACGACGTCCAGGCGAAGTTCCCCGCGATCGTCTTCAGCGGCTTCAACGGCGAGAGCCAGGGCACCGCGCTGGCCGACGTGCTGACCGGCAGGCAGAACCCGGCCGGGCACCTGAACTTCACCTGGTACAAGGACGACTCCCAGCTGCCGGCGATGTCGAACTACAACATCACCACGGCGGGCACCGACGGGATCGGCCGGACCTACCAGTACTTCACCGGCACCCCGACCTACCCCTTCGGCTACGGCAAGAGCTACACCGGCTTCGCCTACTCCCACATACGAGCGAACGGCGCCTCGGCGAACGCGAACGGCAAGGTCACCGTCCGGTTCGATGTCACCAACACCGGCCACGTCGCCGGCGCCACGGTCGCTCAGTTGTACGCCGCGACCCCCTTCACCGTCCCCGGCATCGAGATGCCGGAGAAACGTCTCGTCGGTTTCAAGAAGACCGCGGTGCTGCGGCCCGGCGCCACCGAGCGCGTCTCCCTCACCGTGGACGTCGCCGACCTGGCCGTCTGGGACGCCAAGGCGATGCGCTCGTTCGTGCCGAACGGCACCTACCGGTTCCAGGTCGGGGCCGACGCGGCCGACATCGCCGCCGCGCCGGCGGTGAAGATCACCGGACAGGTCACCCCGAAGGTCCAGTACGTCACCGTGCAGCCCGAGTCGGTGCAGTACAAGGTCGGTGACACCATCGACCTGACCGGCAAGAACCAGTGGATCAAGGACGACACCGACCACAGCAAGGAACAGCGCAACCTCGACGTGACGGCCGACAACGTCGTCGAGGCCGTCAACAACGACCAGTCCTTCGTCGACCTCACCCACGCGAAGGTCCACTACGGCAGCAGCGACCCGCACGTGGCCACGGTCGACGCCGGCGGGCACGTCAAGGTGGTCGGCTCCGGCGTCACGACCCTCACCGCGAAGGTGGGCGGGGTCACCGGTTCGGCGGTCATCACCGCCAAGTACCCGTACTCGGTCACCGCGCCCTCGACGGTCGAACCCGGCGACAGCCTCACCGCCACGACGACGTTCACCAACTCCGGCCCGAACACACTGAGCGACGTGACGATGGCGCTCACCACGCCGAACGGCTGGACCACGGAGGCCACCTCCCCGGCCACGTTCGCTCACGTCGCCGCCGGCCAGACGGTGAAGACGACCTGGGCGGTCAAGGTCCCGGCCGACGCCGCCCGCAACGGCTACGACCTGCAGGCCAAGGTCACCTACACCGACAAGGGCGGCGAGCGGAGCGGGGACGCGGCCACCAACGTCGGGATCCCCTACGCGTCCCTGGCCGCCGCCTACAACAACACCGCCATCAGCGATGACGCCCGGCCGTCGGAGGGCAATCTCGACGGTGGCGGCCTCAGCCTGTCGGCCCAGGCACTCGCCGCGGCAGGCATTACACAGGGCGGCAAGGTCACCCACGGCGGGTTCACCTTCACCTGGCCGGACGTCCCGGCGGGCAAGCCGGACAACGTCCTCGGAAGCGGGCAGGCGTTCGATTTCTCGGGGTCGGGGTCGGGGTCCCAGCTCGCGTTCCTGGGGCTGGCGAACAACGGCACTGCCTCGGGCAGCGGGCTGATCACCTACACCGATGGCACCACCCAGCCGTATTCGATCAGCTTCCCCGACTGGTGGGCGAGCGGCGGGGACACCGTCGCCACCTTCCCCTACATCAATAACCAGTCGGGGAAGCAGAACCAGACCGTCCACCTCTACATGTCCACCGTCAAGTTGCAGGCGGGCAAGAAGGTGCAGTTCATCACCCTGCCCAACGTCAGCACGGGCGGCAGCGGCGCCAACGCGATGCACGTCTTCGCCGTCGCGACGGACGGTTAGCGGCCAAGGGGCGGGCGGTCGGCGGGCCACCGTCGACCGCCCGGCCCCGTCGTGCCCGTCGCGGTCACCTTCTCAAGAACCACCTCGCGTGCTCCCCGGCGAGTGACGCGGGCGATAGACCAGGAGGCTCGTGGTGCGACCACGAAGCGGCAGATGGAACGGGCTCGGGATCGCGGCGATGGGACTGGCGGTGTGCGTACTGGGCGCCCCGTCCGCGGTCGCGGTCACCCCCGCACGATCGGGACCGGCCACGCTGGTGTCCGATCCGACCGACTACGTCAACCCGTTCATCGGCACCAAGAAGGGCGTCGACTGGGAGAACACGTTCCCCGGCGCGACCGCGCCGTTCGGGATGGTGCAGTTCAGCCCCGACACGCCGTCCGGGCCGACCGGCTACTCCTACACCGATGACGCCATCAAGGGCTTCAGCCTCACGCACTTCTCGGGTGGCTGCTCGTCGTTCGGCGACGTCCCGATTCTGCCGGTGACCGGCGCGGTCGGAACGAACCCGGCCGGGCGCACCGAGCACTTCTCGCACGACGAGGAGCACGCCGCGCCCGGTTCGTACTCCGCGCGGCTCACCGACTCGAACGTCCAGGTCGAGCTGGGCGCCACCGAACGGACGGGGATCGCGTCGTTCCGCTACCCGGCCGGGAGCCAGGCCCAGGTGCTGGTCAAGTCGGGCACCAGCCTCGGCGGCGACCTGGCCGCCGACGTCAAGGTGGTCGGCGACCGTGAGCTGGTGGGCACGGCCACGGCACACGGGCTGTGCAACAACTCCAAGTACACGGTGTACTTCGACGTCACCTTCGACCGGCCGTTCACCGCGCACGGCACCTGGCAGGGCGGCACGGTCACGCCCGGCTCGTCGAGCGCGACCGGCTCCGGCTCCGGCGCCTACCTGACCTTCGATACGTCCGCCGACAGCACGGTGACCGCCAAGATCGGCCTGTCGTACGTCAGCACCGCCGGCGCGGCGAAGAACGCGGCGACCGAGATCCCCGGCTGGAACGCCGCGCGTGTCCAGAACGACACGCGCGCGGCGTGGCGCACCCTGCTGCGCAAGGTGGCCGTCGGCGGCGCGTCCGCCGACGAGCTCACGCTCTTCTACACCTCGCTGTACCGGTGCTTCCAGGCGCCGAGCGTCTTCAACGACGTCGACGGCCGGTACATCGGCTTCGACGATGTCATCCACCGGGTGCCCGCCGGCCACACGCAGTACGAGATGTTCTCCGACTGGGACATCTACCGGTCGCTGGCGCCGCTGCAGGCCATGCTCTACCCCGACCGCGCCGGGGACATGGCGAACTCGCTGCTGCGCGACGCCGAGCAGCAGGGCGGCTGGTGGCCGAAGTGGCCGGCGCAGAACATGACCGGCAACGTGATGAACGGCGACAACGGCGTGCCGCTGTTCGCCCAGTACGTCGCGTTCGGCGCCAGGGGCGTGGACGTCGCCGGCGCGCTGCCCATCATGAAGAAGGGCGCGACCCGGTCGCAGAAGGTCGGCTGGGGCTGGGTGGAACGGCCGGGCGTGGAGGACTATGTCCGGCTCGGCTACGCGCCCAATAACGCCGACTCCCAGGGCGACCACGGGTTGCAGGGCGCCTCGGAGACCCTCGAGTGGGCGATCGACGACTTCGCCATCTCCCGGCTCGCCGCGGCGATCGGCGACCCCGCCACCGCCACCGAGTACGCCGAGCGCGGCCAGAACTGGCAGCACATCTTCGATCCGAGCACGGGCTACCTGCGGCCGCGCGATGACTACGGCGCCTTCCCGGCCGGTCCCGGCTTCCAGAAACCGCCGGCCGGGGTGTTCGGCCAGGACGGCTACGACGAGGGCAACGCGGCGCAGTACAACTGGCTGGTCCCGCAGGACCTCGCGGGTCTCGTCACCGCGATGGGCGGCAAGGACAAGGTGATCCCGCGGCTGGACGATTTCTTCAGCGAGCTGAACGCCGGCGGCAACGACCCGTACGACTGGGCGGGCAACGAGATCGACACCGCCGCGCCGTGGGTGTACGACTACGTCGGGCAGCCGTGGAAGACCCAGGAGGTCACCCGGCGCATCGAGACCGAGCTGTTCACGACCGCGCCGGACGGGCTCCCCGGAAACGACGACCTCGGCGCGCTGTCCTCCGAATACGTGTGGGCGGCGCTCGGCATGATGCCGGTCACCCCCGGCACCCCGACCCTGGCGCTGAACAGCCCGCTGGTGAAACGCGCGGTGATCAGCCTGGGCACCGGCCGGAAGATCACCATCGACGCGCCGCGGGCCGCCGACGACGCGCCGTACGTCACCGGCATGCGGTTGAACGGCCGACCGCATGAGTCCACCGGTCTCCCCGCGTCGTTCGCCACGCGCGGCGGCACGCTGGACATCGACCTGTCCACCCGGCCCGACACCCACTGGGCCACCGGCGACAAGGCCGCACCCCCGTCCTACCGGGCCCATGAGGTGCCGGCGATCGGCTACCTCACCCCGACCGGTACCCAGGTGACCCGCGGCGGCACGAGCCTGCCGGCCACGGTCGGCGTCTCCGCGCTCGCCGGGCACGCCGGCAAGGTCCGCTGGACCGCCACGTCCGATGTCGCCGGGGTGAGTGTGACCCCCTCGTCCGGCACCTTGGACCTCACCCACAGCGACGCCGCCCACGTGCCGGTGACGATCGCCGTCGCGCAGGGCACCGCGTCGGGCTACCACCCGGTCACGGTGACGTTCCACGCCGCCGACGGGACGGCGCTGCCGGGCGGGGCCGTCGTCGTCACCGTACCGGCGGCCGACGGCGCCGCCACCGCCTGCGACACGCTCGGCGCCACCGACACCGAGTGCGGGCTGCGGCTGCGCGACAACGGCGACGGCCACACCACGCCCGTCACCGTCGGCGGCCGCTCCGGGCGCTCCACCACGGACGGCTCACCCTACGAGTACTTCGACGTCGACAACACCATCGTTCCGGGCGGCCACTACACGGCGACGGTGACGATCGACTACTACGACCACGGCACCGGCAACTGGAGCCTGCAGTACGACTCCACCGACGGCGCCTACAAGCAGAGTCCGTCGATCGCCAAGACCGGGACCGACACGTGGAAGACCGCGACGTTCACCGTCGACGACGCGGCCTTCGGCAACCGCGAGAACGCCGGGTCCGACTTCCGCCTCGCCAACGGCGGCGACGTCGGCACGATCGGACGCGTCCACGTCACCGTGACCGGCGACAACGTCCTCGCCCTCCACCTCTGCCCCGACGACAAGTGACATGAACGGAGTCGCCATGGGAATCTCACGCCGCGCGTTCATCCGCGGCTTCGCCGCAGGCGGGTCGGCCGCCGTCGGCCTGGCCGCACTCGGCATCGACGCCGGACCCGCCGTCGCAGGCCCGGCCGCCGCCAGCCCGGCCGGCGACGTGGTCGGCAAGATCACCGTCGGCTACCAGGGCTGGTTCGCCTGCACGGGCGACGGCGCCCCGATCAATGGCTGGTGGCACTGGAGCCAGAACTGGAGCCAGGCGCCCTCGCCGTCCAACAACAACATCAAGGCGTGGCCGGACATGCGCGAGTACGCCAAGGCGTACCCGACCGCGTACGCGAACCTGAACGGCGGTGGGGCCGCCACGCTCTTCTCCTCCTACGACCAGCAGACCGTCGACACCCACTTCGGCTGGATGAAGCGGTACGGCTGCGACACCGCCGCCCTGCAGCGCTTCAACCCCAACGGCGGCGAGGGCGCCACGCGCGACGCGATGGCGCAGAAGGTGCGCAGCGCCGCCGAGTCGCAGGGCGTGAAGTTCTACATCATGTACGACGTCACCGGCTGGACGAACATGCAGTCGGAGATCAAGACCGACTGGACGAACAAGATGTCCGCGTACACGGCCTCGTCCGCGTACGCGCGCCAGAACGGCAAGCCGGTCGTGTGCGTCTGGGGCTTCGGATTCAACGATTCCAACCATCCCTGGAGCGCGTCGGCCTGCCTCGACGTCGTCAACTGGTTCAAGGGACAAGGCTGTTACGTCATCGGCGGGGTGCCGCGCGAATGGCACGTCGGCGGCAGCGGCGGCCGCTCGGGGTACGACGGCGTCTACCTGGCGATGAACATGATCAGCCCCTGGATGGTCGGCGCGATCGGCAGTGCCGCCGACTCCGACAACGCCTACTCCACCTACACCGTGCCCGACCAGGCGTACTGCAACGCCAACGGGATCGACTACCAGCCGTGCGTGCTGCCCGGCGACGTGTCGGTGCCGAACCAGCGCGCGCACGGCGACTTCATGTGGCGCCAGTTCTACAACATGGTCCGGGCGGGGGTGCAGGGCATCTACATCTCCATGTTCGACGAGTACGGCGAGGGCAACCAGATCGCCAAGACCGCCGAGAACGCCGCCATGGTCCCGTCCGATTCCGGCCTGCGGGCGCTGGACGAGGATGGTACGGCCTGCTCGTCGGACTACTACCTGCGACTCACCGGCGACGGCGGCCGGATGCTCAAGGGCCAGATCGCCCTGACCGCCACCCGACCCACTCAGCCTGTGGTCACCGGCGGCACCCAGGTGATCAGCCTGCGCTCCCGCGCGAACAGCGACTACGTCACCGCCGAGAACGCGGGCGCCTCCGCGCTGATCGCGAACCGTACGGCGATCGGCACCTGGGAGCAGTTCGACCTGGTCGACGCGGGCGGCGGCGCCAACGCGCTGCGCGCCCACGCCAACAACCAGTACGTCTGCGCCGACAACGCGGGAGCCTCACCGCTGATCGCGAATCGCACGGCGATCGGCCAGTGGGAGTCGTTCCGCCTGATCCACAACGCGAACGGCACCGTCAGTCTGCTCGCGCTGGCCAACAACATGTACGTCACCGCGGAGAACGCGGGCGCCTCCGCGTTGATCGCGAACCGTACGGCGATCGGCCAGTGGGAGCAGTTCGACCTCGTCGTGTCCTGACGTCCGAGGCGGCATGGGTCGCGGCCCACCACCTGGCAGAGCAGAGGAGATCCCATCGTCATGCACATCCATGCCGACAAGGCCCGGCCGATGATATGGGCTGCGGCCGCCGCACTCGTCGCCGGATCGTTCACCGCACCGGCGGCAGCCGCTCCGGTACGGGCGCCCGCCGCTCAGCCCGCGGCCGTCTCCTGGACCGGAACCTGGTCCGCCTCGCCGCAGAGCACCGGCGCTTCGTTCAACCAGCAGACGCTGCGCCAGATCGTGCACACCAGCATCGGCGGCACCGCGGCCCGGGTACAGCTGTCCAACGTCTTCGGCGGCGAACCACTGATGATCTCGGACGTGCACATCGCGCAGTCCACGTCGGGAGCCGGCATCTCGACCGGCACCGACAAGCAGGTCACGTTCGGCGGCCAGAGCTCCGTCACGATCCCGGCGGGCGGCACCGCGGTCAGCGACTCCATCCCCTTCGCCGTCCCCGCCCTGTCCAACGTCGCCGTCAGCATCTATCTGCCCCGGGCGACCGGATCGGCCACCGGCCACTCCCAGGGCACCCAGACCAACTACATCGCCGGCGGTGATGTCAGCGGCTCCGCGACGCTGAACGGCGCGCAGACCACCGGCGCCTACGCCTTCCTCGCCAATTTGGACGTGCAGAATCCGGCGGCGCAGGGCGCGGTGGCGACGCTCGGCGCGTCGATCACCGACGGCGTCGCCTCGGGGCAGGACGACAACCGGCGCTGGCCCAACGACCTGGCGCAGCGGCTGAACGCCAGTGGCCGGACGATCGGCGTGCTCAACCAGGGGATCAGCGGGAACCAACTGCTCAGGGACGGGGCCGGCCAGAGCGCGCTCAACCGGTTCGACCGCGACGTGCTCGCCCAGCCCGGCGTGCGCTGGGTGATCTTCTCCGATGACCCGATCAACGACCTGGGCTCCAGCCAGGCCAACGCCGACGATCTCATCAACGGCATCAAGCAGTTGATCTCCCGCGCCCACCAGAAGGGCATCTCCTTCATCTGCTCCGCCCTCACGCCCTACCAAGGCGCGTCGTACTGGACGCAGACCGGCGAGAACGGCCGGGAGGCGATCAACTCCTTCATCCGCGGCGCGAACAGCGGCTGCGACGCCGTCGTCGACCAGGACACGGCCACCCACGACCCCGGCAATCCGACCCGCTATCTGCCCGCCTACGACAGCGGCGACCACCTGCACCCGAATGAGGCCGGCCTGCAGGCCATCGCCGACGCCGTCGACCTCGGCATCTTCGGTCAGGCACCGTCATCCGGTCCGGTGATCAGCCTGCGCGCGCACGCGAACAACATGTACGTCACCGCGGAGAACGCCGGTGCCCAGCCCCTCATCGCCAACCGCGCCGCGATCGGCTCCTGGGAGCAGTTCGACCAGGTCGATCGGGGCAACGGCGACGTCGCCCTTCGCGCCCACGCAAACGGCGACTACGTCACCGCCGAGGACGCGGGCGCCCAGCCGTTGATCGCCAACCGCACGGCCATCGGCCCCTGGGAGACGTTCCAGCTGATCCACAACAGCGACGGCAGCGTCAGCCTGCGCGCGCACGCGAACAACATGTACGTCACCGCCGAGAACGCCGGCGCCCAACCCCTGATCGCCAACCGCGCCGCCATCGGGCCTTGGGAGGAATTCGACTTGCTCACGAACTGACGGAGAATATTGGCCGATGTCAGGCAAAACCCTGGGATGGCGGTGGGCGGAAGTGGAGGATCCAGGGACGGATTAAGCCGATTTTACGCCTTAAATCAAGCAATAGGCGCTGATCCGCGGGCGATTCCGTCGACCGTGCTTGCTAATCTCAGAAGGTAAACGCCAACGTCGAGGAGTCAGCGATCGATACCCCGCTCAACCTTAGAGAGGTGGGGCGGCTCCGGGTGCTCGAGGCGCTCCACCACGTGGGCCATACGAGCCGTTCGCAACTCACCAGGCTCACCGGGCTGTCCAGGGCGACCGTCTCCTCGATCGCCGGCGACCTGCTGGCCGCGGGCCTGATCAGGGAAGAGCCCGACACGTCGGGTTCGCGGGACCGGCCGACCGGCCGGCCGGCGCAGCCCCTGACGCTCATCTCCTCCGCCGCCTACGCGGTCGCCGCCGACATCGGCCACCAGCACGTCCGCGTCGCCGTATGCGACCTTCACGGACACCCGATCTGGGACACCGCCGTGGCCAACGACACCGACCGGACACCTCGCGAGACCCTCGACCGCGCCGCCGACCTGATCCATCAAGCCCTCCGGGAGAAGGACATCCCCACCGGCGACGTCCTGGGGCTGGGCGTCGACATCGCCGCTCCGGTTCGCACCGCCGACGGCTCCTTGGAAGCGCGCGGCATCATGCCCGGCTGGGTGGGGCTTCGGCCGGGTCGCGAGCTGGAGCAGCGGACCGGCCTGACCGCCTGGATCGCCAACAACGCCGACGCCGGCGCCCTCGCCGAGCGCCTGTACGGCGCCGGGCGTGGCACGGCCGACATGATCTATATCAGGCTCTCCACCGGCGTCGGCGCGGGAATCGTCAGCGGCGGTCGGCCGCTGACCGGGGCGGGGGGCCTGGCCGGCGAGTTCGGCCACATCGCGGTCGACCCGCGCGGCCGTATCTGCCGGTGCGGAAATCGCGGATGCCTGGAGACCGTGGCGGCCCCGGCCGCCGTCGCCAGGCTCCTGGAGGACAGCCGGGGCCACCGCGTCACCGTGCCCGATCTTCTACGGCTGATCGACGAGGGCGACCGGGGGGCCGTCCGCGCCCTGGAGGACGCGGCCGAACACGTCGGCCGTATCCTGGCCGACCTCGTCACCCTGCTGAATCCCGAGTTCATCGTCGTCGGCGGCGAGTTCGCGGCCATCGGCCCGAAGCTGTTCGGGCCGATGGAGCGGGCGATCCGGCGTTACGCCCTGGCGCCCGCCGCGGAGGACGTCACCGTCCTGCCGGGCGAACTCGGCGACCAGGCCGAGGTGCGAGGCGCCGCCGGCATGGTCCTCGCCCACGCTCCCCGGATACTCGCCGACCGGCTCGCCTCCGCCGAACGTGGCGGGGACCCTCACGACCCGGTCGGCGCCGCCTGAGCGGGTCGCCGGGGTCGGCCCCGATCAGGGGGGCTCGAGGCCGCCGTCGGGGCGGCGGACCTGTGCCGCCCAGCGCTCGTGGAGGAACTTGGTCGGCGGGTACCTGAGGGCCGCCTTCTCATCGAGATCGACGCCCCAGCCCGGAGCGTTCGACGGGTAGAGGTGGCCGTCGCGGACGACCGGTGTCCCGGGGAAGACCTCATGGGTCGCGTCGTTGTAGGTGTGCGATTCCTGGTACCCGAAGGCCGGGGTCGAGATGTCGACCGCCAGGTTGGCCGCGACGCCGACGGGGGAGATGTCACCCGGGGAGTGGAACGCCGTGCGCACACCGCACAGCTCCGCCAGTGCGACGAGCTTGCGCGTCGGAGTCAGCCCGCCAACGGCGGAGGTGTGCAGGCGTAGCAGGTCGACGCCACCGTGCCGGATCAGCCGCGCCGCGTCGGTCACCGCGCCGATCTGCTCGCCGACCGCGATCGGCACCGGAGAGGCGGCGCGTACCTCCGGGAGCCGGTCGTAGTACTCCGGGGCGACGACGTCTTCGAGGAACGACAATCGGTAGGGCTCCAGCGCGCGGGCGAGCACGACGGCCTGTTTGGGCGTCAGCCGGCTGTGCACGTCGTGCATGAGGTTCACGCGGTCGCCGAGGCGGTCGCGTGCCGCCGCGAACAGGCCGGGTGTCGCGCGCAGATAGCGTTCGGCGTCCCAGCCGTCCGGATGCGGCGACCGCGGATAACCTCCGGGGGTGCCCGGGGCTCCGTACGTGCCGAGGCCGGGGCCGCCGACCTGGAGCCGGACGTTGCGGTAGCCCTGGTCGATGAGCGCCTCGGCCTGTTCGAGGGTTTCGTCGATCGTCGCCCCGGCCGCGTGGGAGTAGACCTCGACGGCGGCTCGGCTGCGACCCCCGAGAAGTTCGTAGACGGGCATGCCGGCTCGTTTGCCGGTGATGTCCCACAGGGCCTGGTCGACTCCGGACAGGGCGTTGTTCAGCACCGGGCCGCCTCGCCAGTAGGACGAGTAGTGGATCAGCCGCGTGATGTCCTCGATGTCCGCCGGGTGCCGGCCGATGACGAGCGGGGCGAGATGATCGTCGACCGCCGCCGCCACGGCGGCGTACCGCTGCGTGAACGTCGCGCAGCCGAGTCCGTACAGACCCGGCTCGGAAGTGTCGACACGTACGACGACCAGCGGAGTGCCCTCCGGCGCAGTCACGATCGCGCGGACGGCGGTGACCCGCAGGCCGTCGCGGGCCGGCCACGGTGGCAGCGCCTGCGGCAGCCCGCCGGACGGGCCGAGCAGGCGGTCGGCGTCGTGCTTCGGCGCCGCCGTCACTTGGCCCGCCGTTCCGCACGGCGGCCGGCGGACCGCCCGGTTCCGATGACCTGGAGGTGGCCCATGGCGGACTGGCGGGTCTGGACGGTCACCGGCAGCACGACCAACTCGGGTCCGGCCGCGCCGCCGGGCTCGCTGATCCGCTCGTGCAGCAGGCGCATGGCGCGTCCGCCCATCTCCCGCGACGGCAGCGATACCGCCGCAGCCGTCAGCGGCAGCACGTTGAACGGGCCGGCGGTGTCCATCCCGGCGAGGTCGACGTCGCCCGGGATCTCCCGGCCGAGTGCAATGAGGTCCTCCGCGGCGGTCGCCAGCGTGTAACCGTTGGCGCACAGCAGCACCGTCGGCGGCTGCGGCCCCTCGAGCAGCTCGGCGAGGAGCGTACGGCGAGTCTCGTCGGATTGGCCGTGATAGCGACGCAGGACCGTCAGATCCTGCCGAACCGGGATGTCATGCTCGCGCAGCGCCTGGATGTGCCCGGCGAGACGGTCGCGGACACTGGTGACGTCGGTCTCGTCCCAGAGTGTGGCGATGGTCCGGTGGCCGGCGTCGATCAGGGCGGTCGTCAGGTCGCGGCCCGCGGCGAAGTTGTCGGCGACCACCGCGTCGTTGGCCAGATCGGGGCGGTAACGGTCGACCATGATCAGCGGTACGCCGCGTCGGCGCACCTCGGCGTAGGGGGAGAGGACGTCGGTGCCGTCGGCGGGGTAGACGATGATCCCGTCGACCTGGTGCTCCAGCGCCTGAAGCAGGGCCTTCTCCTCACGGGCGGGGTCGCCTTCGCTGTGGGAGAGGAAGAGCCGATAGCCGAGTTCGGCGCAGACCTCCTCGATGCCCGCCAGGATCTGGCCGACGTGCGGGCCCTGGAACTGCAGTACGCACGCGATCGTGCGGTCCGCCGTGTCGGCGGCCGGATGCGGCGGGCGTTCGGCCACGAAGGTGCCCTGGCCCCTGCGGCGCACGACGTGGCCCTCGGCGGCGAGCTCATTGAGGGCCCGCACGGCCGTCGCGTGGCTGACGTTGAAGCGCTCGCAGATCTCCCGCTGGGTCACGAACGGGCGCCCCGGGGCGTACTCACCGGCGGCGATCGCCGCCAGCAGATCTCGCTTGACCTGCTGATACAGGGGGCCGTCGGCGTTGCTGGTTGACGTCAATCGATCTCCTTGCCCGGGCGCACCACGATACCGAACCCGCGCGGCTCTAGGCACGACTTTAGCATGTTAAAACCTCTATCCATTGTCCACGGGTGCGGCATCCGCTCGTCAACTTTGGACTATTGACATGTTAAATCTGGCGCACCTATGGTCAACGCACTCAATCCGAGATCGGCCCGGCCAGCGAGGGACTTTCGGGGCGGCCTTCGTACGGCAGCGATGCAAGGAGGACGCGTGGGCACAGGGCTGCGCAGGAGCAGAAGACCAGTAGTACACGCGGTCGCGGCGGTCACGGCGCTACTGGCGGCCACCGCCGGCTGCGGCGGTGGCGGCGGTGGCGGCGGCACCGGCGGCGGCAAGACGCTGACGATGTGGACGTTCAAGCAGACTCACGTCAAGGCGCTGGAGGCCGTCGCGGCGGCTTTCAAGGCGAAGACCGGCATCACGGTCAAGATCACCGCGTACACGCCGGACGATACGTACACCAGCAAGGTGCAGAGCGCGGCGGCCGCCCACAGCCTCGCGGACGTGCTCGAATTGCACGCGGCCGGTGAGGACCGGGTCTTCGGCGCCTCCGGAATCCTGACCGACCTCGCACCGAGCGTGGACGCCGGCTGGAAGGGCCGGTACCTCCAGGGCACGGCCGACGCCGGTCTCATCACCGACTCGGTCTATCAGGCTTCGCAGAAGCCGAAGTCGCCCTGGAAGGGCGTCAAGAAGGGCCAGATGTTCGACGTCCCGTTCACCGCGGGCACGTTCGGGATCGTCTTCGCCAACAAGAGCAAACTGCGGGCGGCCGGGCTCGATCCGACGAAGCCGCCGAAGACCTGGGAGGAGCTGATCTCCTGGATCAAGGCGACCCACGGCAAGGACCCGGCCACCGGCGGAATCACCATGGGCCTGAAGGTCACCTCCACCGCCTTCGACTGGGCGCTGCAGCCGCTCACCTACGCCTATCTGGGCAAGCCCGCGTACCAGGCGCTGTTCGGCCAGGACCGCTCCCAGACGTGGGGGAGCCCGAACGGGCAGCGCGCGCTCACCGTGTACGACCAGATCACGCCGTACTGGACGGCCGGCAGCCAGACGCTCGGGATCGACGACGCCGACCAGGCCTTCGCCCAGGGCAAGTCGGCCTTCGACATCGGCGGCACCTTCACCATGGCCTCGATCAAGCAGAACGGCATGGATCCCAGCAACATCATGGCCTTCGGTCTGCCCGCCGCACAGGGCAGCGCGGTGAAGGACTTCAAGCTCGCCCCCATCGCGCTGACCGGCCTGGGGATCTCCGCGCAGAGCAAGAACCAGAAGGCCGCGCTGCAGTGGGTCAGGTATCTGTCCGACAAGGAGCAGGCCGGGGCGTTCGCGCAGGCCTCGCTCGACCTGCCCGCCACGGACCTGGGAGCCGACGCGAGCAGGCTCGTCGGATCGGATCTGAGCTCGCTGGAGGCCGTGTTCGGTACCGGCGACAACGCCTATGACGCGAGTGACAGCACCTTCTCGAGCTCGTCCTGGGACATCGAGAAGGCCGGCGACCTGCTGATCAAGATGTCGCCGCTGAAGGAGCTCAGTCCGGCCGCGCTCAACACCCAACTGGGCGCGTACGCCGCCAGCACGTGGAAGTGACACTGTGACTCCGCGCGAGATCTCCGGTGGGGATCCGCCGACCTCATCCGCCGCCCTCCTGCGGGGGCGGCGGGTGCGGGAAGCCCTCACCGGCTATGGGTTCGTGCTGCCGGCCGTGGTCCTGTTCGCCCTCATGGGCGTCTATACGGTCGGCTACGGCCTGGCACTCAGCTTCGCCCGCTGGAACGGTTTCACCCCGAACTGGACGTGGGTCGGGTTCGGCAACTACCTCGACCTGCTCTACCGCGACCCCGCCCATGCCCCGGCGGTTCAGAGCGCCGCGGTCCACACCCTCGTCGTGGTCATCGCGGTGCCGCTGCTGACGGTCGCCGTCGGTTTCCCGCTGGCGGTCGCACTCAACCGCATCACGTTCCTGCGATCGGCGTTCCGCACCGTCTTCTTCCTGCCCTACGTCACGACCGGCATCGCGGTGTACTACGCCTGGACGTACGTGCTGCAGCCGGACGGGTCGCTCAACTACATCCTCAAGCACCTGGGGCTGGGCACCCTTTCGCAGCCCCAGGGCTTCCTCGGGAACCCGACGACGGCCCTGCCCACCCTGATCGTGGTGATGTCGTGGGGGGCGATCCCGGTCGCGATGCTCCTGTACCTGACCGGCCTGCAGTCGATCGACAGTTCGATCATCGACGCGGCGCGCACGGACGGCGCGGGGAACCTCCGCACCGCGACGGCGATCATCTGGCCGCTGCTGCGTCCCATCACGGCGGCGGTGGTGATGCTCAACATGCGCGACGCGCTGCAGGGCTTCCAGATCTTTCTCGTCATGACCTTCGGCGGACCCGGCGGGCACACCAACGTGCTCGGTCTGGAGACGTACAAACTCGCCTTCTTCTCCAACCTGAGCCCCACGCTCGGCCTGTCCAGTGCCTTGGGCTGGATGCTGTTCGTCGCGGCCCTGCTGCTGGCGGGGATCAACGTTCGCGTACTACGGAGGCGCACATGACCGCCCCCACCCTCTCCGCCGACCGGGCCGCTCCCGCGGCCGACGCGGCCCGGACGTCGTCCGCCCGCCGCGGTGTGCGCTTCTCCGCTCGGACGGTGACGTACCTGCTGTTGCTGGTGTACGCGGTCGTCAGCGTGTATCCGTTCCTCTGGATGGCCTCCGCGGCGTTCAAGAACGGCAAGGAGATCCGCCTCGGCGGCCACCTGGTCCCGCACCACCCGACGTTGTCGACGCTCGGCCACACCTGGACCGAGTTGCACTTCCTCCGGTACTTCGGCAACAGCCTGGAGGTGACCGCGTTCACCACCATCGGTGTGCTGGTGATCTACTCTCTGGCCGGCTATGCCTTCGGCGTGCTGCGATTCCCCGGCCGCAGAGCCCTCTACGGCCTTTTCATCGCGCTGTTGTTCGTGCCCGGTGTGACCGTGCAGCTGCCGGTCGTCCTTCTGCAGAGCAAGCTCGGCCTGCTCGGCACCCACCTCGGGATCATCCTGCCGTTCATCAACGGTACGGCGCCGCTGTCGATTCTCCTGCTGACCAACAGCTTCCGCAGCGTGCCGCGGGAATTGAGGGAGTCGGCGCGGTGCGACGGCGCGGGGGAACTGCGCACGTTCTGGTCGATCTACCTGCCGTGCTGCCGGCCGGCGCTGATCACCATCGCGGTGCTGACCGCGATCCCCACCTGGAACGAGTACGTCCTGACCCGTGTCTCCCTCAACAACCCGTCCAGCTACACCTTGCCGATCGCCCTGCAGAGCCTGAATTCGACCACTTCTCCGCAGCAGAACGTGCTCATGGCCGCGTCACTGATCATCGTGGTGCCGGTCGTCATCCTCTTCGTCCTGCTCCAGCGGTACTTCGTCAACGGCCTGCAGGGCGCGGTGAAGGGGTGAATCCCGCGTGCCGGGGCGGTTCTCAATCGGGGAGAGAGAGTCCATTTGAAGATCTTGGTAACCGGTGCCGCCGGAATGCTCGGGCGCGAGGTGGTGGTCCGGCTGGTCGCCGACGGGCACAGCGTCCGCGCGTACGACCGCGTGGCGGCGACGGATCAGGCCGATGAGGCCCACGAGGTGATCGTCGGCGATCTGCGGGACGAGACGCACCTGGCGGGGGCACTCGGCGGAGTGGACGCGGTGGTCCACGCCGCCGCGCTGCCGTCGCCGTTGAGCGACACGGAACACCGCGTCTTCACCAACAACGTCGAATCGGCCTACCACGTGCTCGACGCGGCAGGCCGTTCCGGGATCGGCCGGATCGTCAACGTCTCCAGTCTCTCCGCGATCGGGCTGGCCTGGGCGCGGCGTCCCGTCTCGCCGGAGTCCGTGCCGGTCACCGAGGCCCATCAGTACGTCGGCGAGGACGTCTACGGCCTGTCCAAATACGTGGGAGAGCTCATCGCCGCAACGGTCAGCCGACGCTGGGGGACCACGGTGGTGAGCCTGCGTTTCCCTTTTCTGGGTACCGGCGAGCGGCTTCGGCATCACCTCGCGCGGGTGCACGCCGATCCCGGCGCCGACGCCGCCACGCTCTGGGGCTGGCTGGACACCCGCGACGCGGCCGGTGCGGTGGCCGCGGCGCTGACCCGCCCGTTGCACGGTCATGTCCTGATCAACGTCGCCGCTCCGGACACCACCGCGCTCGTGCCGACCGCCGAACTGCTGCGGCGCTACCACCCGGCCACGCGGATCGACGCCCCGCTCGACGGCTTCGAGGTCCCCTTCTCCACCCGGCGCAGCCGTGAACTGCTCGGCTTCACACCGGTCCACGCCTGGCGTACGACGAAAGGCACAACATGACCCCACCCACCGGCAAGACGGCGCTCGTGGTACGAGGCGGCTGGGACGGCCACTTCCCCATCGAGGCGAGCGACCGGTACGCGAAGGTACTCGAGCGAGGGGGATACGACGTGACCACGTCGGAGACCCTCGACAGCTATCTCGACGCCGACCTGCTGCGGAACATCGACCTGATCGTCCAGTGCTGGACGATGGGCACGATCAGCGGCGAGCAGGTCGCCGGCCTGTCCGCCGCGGTCCGCGCCGGCACCGGATTCGCCGGCTGGCACGGGGGCGTCATCGACGCCTTCCGCGACGCGACCGCGTACCAGCTCATCACCGGCGGGCAGTTCGTGCACCACCCCCGGGGTTTCGTCGAATACGAGGTGCGCCCCGTTCCGGGGAAGGAGGAGCACCCCGTCACCGCGGGACTCGAAGCCTTCACGGTGTGCACCGAGCAGTACTACGTCCATACCGATCCCACGATCGACGTGCTCGCGGTCACCGACTTCGTCGACGACCCGGACCTGCCCGGCGCGGCGGGCACCACCGTGCCGGTCGCCTGGACCAGACGGTGGGGAGCGGGGCGGGTGTTCGTCACCACGCTCGGCCACGCGCCGGCCGATCTCGAGGTGCCGCAGACCCACGCGATGGTCACCAGGGGGCTGACATGGGCGACTCGCTGAGACTGGGGCTGGTCGGGGCCGGTCAGATCAGCGGTGCGTACCTGAAGACGCTGCCGCGCCTGACCAACGTCACGCTGACGACGGTCGCCGATCTCGACGGTAACCGTGCCGCGGCCGTGGCCGCGCAGATGCCCGACGTCCGGGCGGTCACCCCGGAAGAGCTCTATGCGGCGGACGACGTCGATCTCGTTCTCAACCTGACCATTCCGCGGGCACACGCCGAGGTCGCCCATGCGGCGATCGCCGCGGGCAAGCACGTCTACGGGGAGAAGCCCCTGGCCGCGACCACCGAGGAGGCACGCGCGATCCTCACGGCCGCGGCCGAGGCGGGCGTCGCGGTCGGCTGTGCGCCCGACACGGTGCTCGGCACCGGCGTCCAGACCGCGCGGGCGAGCCTCGACGCCGGCGACATCGGCAGCGCCGTCGCGGCGACCGCCTTCATGGTCACTCCCGGGCACGAACGCTGGCATCCCGCCCCGGAGTTCTACTACCAGCCGGGCGGCGGTCCCCTCCTGGACATGGGGCCGTACTACCTCACGGCGCTGGTCACCCTGCTGGGGCCGGTCCGGCGGGTCGTCGGCATGTCCGCCACCCCGCGCGCGACGCGCGTCATCGGCAGCGGACCCCGCGCGGGCACCCGCTTTCCCGTCCAGGTGGCCACCCATGTCACCGGCGTCCTCGAGCACGCCGGCGGCGCCCTGTCGACGCTCATGATGAGCTTCGACGTCTGGGACGCGCAGCTGCCGCGGATCGAGGTCTACGGCACCGGGGGAAGCCTGTCGGTGCCCGACCCGAACGGCTTCGACGGTACGGTGCGGATCTTCGAGGCGGGCCGGTCGGAATGGGCCGACGTACCCGAGAACGGCGGCTACCGCGGCGCGGCCCGCGGCTACGGCCTCGCCGACATGGCGCGTGCCATCGCCGAGGGCACCCCCCACCGGGCCGACGGCGAACTCGCCTACCACGTCCTCGACGTCATCGAGTCGCTCCTCGCATCGGCCGACGCCGGTGCCGCCGTCGAGGTGGGCAGCACGTGCGCCCGCCCGGCGCCGGTCGCCTCAGGTGCCCGTCCCGAACAGGCGTGAGGGGAATATCGTGAAACCTCCACTGAGAGTCGGCATGGTCGGGTACGCCTTCATGGGCGCGGCGCACTCTCATGCCTGGCGCACCGCCGGCCGCTTCTTCGATCTTCCCGCCGCCGTCGAGATGACCGCTCTCTGCGGCAGGTCCGAGGAACGCGTGCGCGCCGCGGCGGAGCGCTACGGCTGGGCGTCCTACGAGACCGACTGGCGGGCGCTCGTGGCCCGCGAGGACATCGACGTCGTGGACATCTGCACCCCCGGCGACAGTCACGCCCCGATCGCCATCGCCGCCCTGGAAGCGGGCAAGCACGTCCTCTGCGAGAAGCCGCTCGCCAACACGGTGGCCGAAGCGGAGGCGATGGCGGCCGCGGCCGAGAACGCCACCGGGAGCTCGATGGTCGGGTTCAACTATCGGCGGGTCCCCGCCCTGGCGCTGGCGCGGCGGCTGATCGCCGCCGGGCGACTCGGCGACATCCGCCAGGTGCGCGCCCAGTACCTCCAGGACTGGCTGGTCGACCCGGACTTCCCGCTCGTCTGGCGGCTGCGCGAGGAGCATGCGGGCTCCGGGGCGCTGGGCGATCTGGGCGCGCACAGCATCGACCTCGCCCAGTACCTCACCGGCCGGCCCATCACCAGCGTCGGCGCGCTGCTGACGACGTTCGTCGCCGAGCGTCCGCTGCCGGCCGGGTCGAGCGGGCTGTCGGCGACGGGCGGCGCCGGACGCGGCGAGGTCACCGTGGACGACGCGGCGCTGTTCACGGCGCGTTTCGGTGGCGGTGTGGTCGGCGTGTTCGAGGCGACGCGCTTCGCGGGCGGCCGTAAGAACGCCATGCGGATCGAGGTCAACGGATCCACCGGAAGCATCGCCTTCGACGTCGAGTCGATGAACGAGCTGGCGTTCTACGACGGTACCGAGGACGCCGGCACCGCCGGGTTCCGGCGCGTCCTGGTGACCGAGCCCACCCACCCGTACATGGACGCCTGGTGGCCTCCCGGCCACCTCATCGGCTACGAGCACACCTTCACCCATCAGGTCCGGGACTTCGTGACGGCGGTCGCCACCGGAACCGGTCCGCGGCCGTCGTTCGCCGACGGCCTCCAGGTGCAGCGCGTCCTCGCGGCCGTCAAGGCGAGCGCGGAGGCATCCGGCGTTCACACCCCCGTCACAGAGTCCCGCTGACGCACCTCAGGAGGCTGCCATGCCCCGACCGATCACCCTGTTCACCGGTCAGTTCGCCGATCTGCCGTTCGCCGAAGTCTGCCGGCTCGCCGCCCAGTGGGGGTATGACGGGCTGGAGATCGCCTGCTGGGGCGACCACTTCGACGTCGAAGCGGCACTTCGCGACGACGAGTACATCTCCCGGCTACGGGAGACCCTCGACCGGCACGGCCTGCGCGTCTGGACGATCTCCTGCCATCTCACGAGCCAGGCGGTGTGCGACTCGATCATCGACGAGCGCCACCGGCGCATCCTGCCCGACCGCGTGTGGGGCGACGGGCGGCCGGAAGGCGTGCGGCAGCGCGCAGCCGAGGAGATCAAGAACACCGCCCGCGCCGCGGCCCGGCTCGGGGTGCGTACCGTCGTTGGATTCACCGGTTCGTCGATCTGGCACACGGTGGCGATGTTCCCACCGGTGCCCGCCGAGATGGTCGAGCGCGGATTCGCCGACTTCGCCGAGCGCTGGAACCCGATCCTCGACGTCTTCGACGAGGTCGGCATCCGCTACGCGCACGAGGTGCACCCGGGCGAGATCGCCTACGACTACTGGACCACCGTACGCGCGCTCGACGCGGTCGGCCGCCGGCCGGCGTTCGGCCTGAACTTCGACCCCAGCCACTTCGTGTGGCAGGACCTGGACCCCGTCGGCTTCCTCTACGACTTCCGTGACCGCGTCTACCACGTCGACTGCAAGGAGTCCGTGAAACGGTTCGACGGGCGCAACGGACGCCTCGCCTCCCATCTGCCCTGGGGCGACCCCCGCCGCGGCTGGGACTTCGTCTCCACCGGCCACGGCGACGTCCCCTGGGAGGCCTGTTTCCGCATGCTCAACAGCATCGGCTACGACGGCCCGATCTCCGTCGAATGGGAGGACGCGGGCATGGACCGCCTGGTCGGGGCCGCCGACGCCCTCGCCTACGTTCGCGCACTCACCGCGATCGAGCCTCCTGCCGCATCGTTCGACGCCGCGTTCAGCTCCGCCACGTGATCGGCTCGTGCCAGGCGCCCCGAGATCAGTGATCTTCGAGCTCCCGGGGCGCGACCGCGACACAGGTGGGCGTGGACACCGGGTAGTGCGCCGCGAGTGACGGCGCGCCGCTCGCCGGGTCGACGGTGAACGCGGTCACGAGATCGCTGTTCTGGTTGGCCACATAGAGCCACCGTCCGGCCAGCGCGAACTGCCGTGGCCACGCTCCACCGCTCGGCCACTCGCCCACCGGGCGCAGGCCGTCCGGTTCCGTGGCGAACACACTGATCCGGTCGGCGCCCCGGTTCGCCAGGTACAGGAAACGACCGTCGTCCGACAGGCCGAGATGTGAGGGGAGGTTGCCGTCGGCCGCGGCGACCGTCGCGGGCACGGCGCCGGTGACACGCGGGCCGTCCGCCGTCTCACTCAGAGTGATCAGCGCCGACGCCAGCTCGCCCACCACGTACGCGCACGGCATCGACGGGTGGTGGATCAGCTGGCGTGGTCCGAACCCCGGTGGCAGTGACAGGCACCCGACCTGTTCGAGCCGGCCGGCGGCCGACAGCCGGTAGGCGCGGATCTCGTCGGTGCCCAGATCCACCGCGCTCACCGTGTCGCCGGCCCGATGCGGCACGGCCATGTGCACGTGCGGGGCCTCCTGGCGCTCCAGGTCCGGTCCGTGACCGCGATGGCGCACCAGGTCCACCCGCTCGATCAGCCGGCCCGCGTCGTCCAGTTCGAAGACGGCGAGACTGCCTCCGCCGTAGTTGGCGCACAACAGGAACCGCCGGTCCGGCGTCAGTGCCAGATGACACGGCGTCGCGCCGCCGCTCGGCAGGTCGCCCATCGGCCGCAACCGGCCGTCCGGCTCGGCGCGTAGCGCGGTGACCGTGCCCTCGGTGAGCTCGTTGGCGGCGTAGAGCACCGGCAGAGTGGGATGCCATACGAGGTAGGACGGCGCGGGCACGGCGACCGAGCCAGCCGGCTCGAGCGCCCCGTCCCGGGGGTCCTGCCAGAACGTCGTGATGCCGATCCCGCGCCCGCCGGCCTCCTTCGTGTACGAGCCGACGCACACCAACCGGCCGGTACGGGATCGAGTGTCGTGCGGCAACGGCTCCGTCCTCCTC
Source organism: Actinoallomurus liliacearum (assembly GCF_039542035.1). NCBI lineage: Bacteria > Bacillati > Actinomycetota > Actinomycetes > Streptosporangiales > Thermomonosporaceae > Actinoallomurus > Actinoallomurus liliacearum. Next base: position 655,514 of record NZ_BAABHJ010000002.1, on the reverse strand, counting down.
TTCGGCGGCACTCGTAGATCTTCCCAGACGACACCGATCGATCTCCCGGGCAACCCGCCTCCCCCTCAGGAGAGGCGACCCGCCGGCCCCGGATGGGAGAATCGGGAGGTGCGGGTTCGGACCGGTGTCAGGGTCGAGGGCGTCGTGCAGGGGGTCGGGTTCCGGCCGTTCGTGCACGGTCTGGCCACGACTCTCGGTCTGGCCGGGCTCGTGGGAAACGACGCGGGCGGCGTGTTCATCGAGGTCGAGGGGGAGGACGACGCCGTCGATCGGTTCCTTCGCGGGCTGCGCGCCCCGCCGCCGCTGGCCGTGATCGAGCGGATCACGACCCGGCCGCTCCCGGCGGAGGGCGGCGGCGGATTCGCGATCGTGGGGAGCGACGCGGGCGGCCGGCGCAGCGCGCTGGTGTCCTTCGACTCCGCGACCTGCCCCGCCTGCCTGCGGGAACTGCGGGACCCCGCGGACCGGCGCCACGGCTACCCGTTCGTCAACTGCACCGACTGCGGGCCGCGGTTCACGATCGTGACGGACGTGCCGTACGACCGGCCGAACACCACGATGGCCGGGTTCGCCATGTGCGCCGACTGCGCCGCCGAGTACCACGACCCGGCCGATCGCCGGTTCCACGCCCAGCCGGTGTGCTGCCCGGCCTGCGGGCCGCGGCTCGTCCTGCGGGACCGGGAGGGACGCGAGCGGGCGGGCGATCCGATCGAGGAGGCACGCGGGCTGCTCAGGCGCGGCGGGATCGTCGCGGTGAAGGGTGTGGGCGGCTACCATCTCGCCGCCACGGCCGCGGACCGGGCCGCGGTCGCGGCCCTGCGGGCCCGCAAGCACCGGGAGGACAAGCCGTTCGCGGTGATGGCCCCCGACCTGCCGTCGGTGCGCCTCCTCGCGGACCTGGAGCCCGCCGAAGAGGCGTTGCTGACGAGCGCCGCCCGGCCGATCGTGCTGCTGCGGCGGAGGGCCGGCGCGCCGCTGGCCGAGGCCGTCGCTCCCGGCAACCGGTCGATCGGGGTGCTGCTGCCGTACACGCCGCTGCATCACCTGCTGGTGTCGGAACCGTTGGTGATGACGAGCGGGAACGTCTCCGACGAGCCGATCGCCTACCGTGACGAGGACGCCCTCGCCCGCCTGCGGGACATCGCCGACGCCTTCCTGACCCACGACCGGCCGATCCACGTGCGCACCGACGACTCGGTGGTCCGGGTCTTCCAGGGGAGGGAACTGCCGGTGCGCCGGTCCCGCGGCTACGTGCCGCGGCCGCTGCCGGTGCCCGTGGGCGGCCCGGCGGTGCTGGCCTGCGGGGCGGAGCTGAAGAACACTTTCTGCCTCGCCGAGGGCGGGCGCGCCTTCGTCTCGCACCATATCGGCGACCTTGAGAACTATGAGACGCTGCGAGCGTTCCGCGAGGGCGTCGGACACTTCGAGCGCCTCTTCGGGATCGCGCCCGCCGTGCTCGCGCACGATCTGCACCCGGAGTACCTGTCCACCAAGTACGCCGTGGAACGGGCCGAGGAGCGGGAGCTGCCGCTGATCGGTGTGCAGCACCACCACGCGCACATCGCCGCGTGCCTGGCCGACAACGAGCACGCCGGGCCGGTGATCGGGGTCGCCTTCGACGGCACCGGGTACGGCGCGGACGGCACGCTGTGGGGTGGGGAGTTCCTCCTCGCCGACCTGACCGGTTTCCAGCGGGCCGGGCACCTGCGGCCGGTGCCGCTGCCGGGCGGCGCGACGGCGATCAGGGAGCCGTGGAGGATGGCCGCCGCGTACGGTGTGCCGGCCACGCTGGACGTCGCCCGGCGCAACGCCGCCACGTGGGATCAGGTCGTCGCGGTCGGCCGGGCCGGCCTGGGCGCGCCGCCGACGTCCAGCGTGGGCCGGCTCTTCGACGCGGTCGCCGCCGTGCTCGGCGTGCGCGATCGGATCAACTACGAGGGGCAGGCCGCCGTCGAACTCGAGCAGTGCGCCGACCCAGCGGAGGGCTCGGCCTACCCGGTCAGGCTCGACGACGCCGGAGACGGCGGTCCGTCGTTCGTCGTGCCGGGCGCCGAACTCGTCCAGGCCGTCGTCGACGACCTGCTCGCCGGCACGCCCGTCCCGGCCATCGCCGGGCGGTTCCACAACGCGGTCGGCGACCTGGTGGTGGCCGCAGCCGTACGGCTGCGCGAGGCGACCGGCCTCACCACGGTCGCGCTGTCCGGCGGGGTGTTCCAGAACCTCCTGCTGCTGAAGCGCGCGGTCACCGGCCTGGAGGCCGCGGGCTTCGCCGTGCTGGTCCACCACCGCGTGCCGCCGAACGACGGCGGCATCAGCCTCGGTCAGGCCGCGGTCGCCATCGCCCGCGCGGCCACGGAGCCGGCCGGTCCGGCCCCTCGGTGACGGAGCCCCACGGGTTCACCCGGAAGCGTCGACTCACGCGAAGCGTACGTTTACTCGGCCCGGCAAGACGGGTGTCAGCGCAGGCGGAGGGCGAGGAAGAAGTCGACGCGGTCCTCCAGGCGGGCGAGATCGCGGCCGGTGAGTTCCTCGACGCGCTGGATGCGGTACCGGACCGAGTTGACGTGCAGGTGCAACCGGTCGGCGCACCTGGTCCAGGAGCCCGACACCTGCAGGAAGGTCTCCAGGGTGCGGATCAGGTCGGCGTGGTGGGCCTCGTCGTAGGCGTGGAGCGGTCCGAGCAGGCGGTCGCGGAACGTGATGCGGGCGTCGTCGGGGACGCTCGCGAGCAGCAGCGCGTGCGTGGCCAGCGCGTCCGGGCCGACGACGCGGACGGGGCCGGTGCCGTCGGCGGCCAGCCTGCGGGCGTGGCGGGCCTCGGTGACGGCGCCGCGCAGCCCCTCCACGGTGGCCGGTTCGCCGACGCCGACCGCGATGCCCCCGCCGGTGAGTCCCGGGGCCAGGACCGAGAGCGCCCGCCGGACCTGCGCGGCGAGGTCGTGGTCGGGCCCGGCGGCCGGGACCAGGGCGACGACCTCGTCCTCGAGCAGGCCCACGGCGGACCCGGCGGGCAGGATCTCGCGGAACAGCCGGTGCAGCTCGGCCGGGCGCACCGTGTCCCGGGTGCCCGCAACGACGGCGACGAGCGTGGCGGCGGTGTCCAGCCCGGCGAGTTCGAGCCGGGGGAGGATCTCGGCGGCGGGGGCGTCGGCCAGGACGAGGCGGACCAGCTCCCGGGCCAGCCGGCTCGCGGCGTTCGAGCGTTCGCCGGAGCGGGCCCGTTCGATGGCGACGATGGCGGTCAGTTCGGCGGCCAGGGCCCGGCGCTCGGCGGGCCATTCGGTGCAGTCGCCCTCGCATACGAGGAGCCAGTCGGCGACCCGCGCGGTGCCGTCCGGGGACACGGCGAACAGCGAGAGGCCGGGGCCGGGCAGCACGGCCGGCAGGCGGGGCGCCGTGAGGAAGCCGCGGGTCAGGTCGGCGGGGGACAGCGAGCCCGGCAGCTCACCGGGGCCGGCGATCAGCCGGCCGGGCGGCGCCAGCACCCAGCACCGCATGCCGAGGTCGCGGCCGACCAGGTCGAGGAGGGGGCCGAGGCCGGCGCCCTCGGTGACGCCCGCCACCAGGGTGCGGTGGCGGCCCAGCACGGCGGTCAGGTCGGCGGCGCGGGCGGTGGACAGGCGCCGCATGACCTGTTCGGTCACGCTGGCGAAGGCGACGTCCTCCGGCACGCGGAACAGCGGCAGGCCGTGCCGGTCGCAGGCCTCGACGAGGTCGGCGGGAATGGTGGCGGCCTCGGCGTCCCAGGCGGCGAGCGCGGAGACCCGGGCCCGGGTCAGGGCCCGGACGAAGACCTCGGTGTCGGCGGGCCGCGTGCGCCACACGAGCCCGGACAGGACCAGCTCACCCCCGTGCAGGTAGCGGCCGGGGTCCTTCAGGTCGGTCGTGACCACCCAGCGGATCGTCCGGTCCAGCTCGTCGTGCCCGGTGATCAGCTCCAGTCGTAGATCCGGGATGGCCAGCAATGTCCGCAGCCGCACGACCCGGCTCCCTTCATCGTCGATCGCTGGGCACCCGGCGGGAACGCCGGCGGCCGAGACTGGAGGAACCTACAGAAGACCATGAAATCGGACGATTCTGCTTCGGAGGTCCTGCGTCTCGACCTACCCAGACCGTGCTGTGTGTACTGGCCGGAACGGGGAAGGCGGGAAGGAGACGCGGTGGGAGCGGAGCAGTGGATCCCCCAGGAGGCGGACCTGCTGACCTGCTGCGCCTCCCGCCGCTGGGCCCGTACGGTCGCGGCCGGGCGGCACGGCGATCCGGCCGCGCTGCGGGCCGCCTCCGCCCGCGCTCTGGCCGAGCTGGACTGGGAGGACGTCATGGAGGCACTGGCCGCCCATCCCCGGATCGGGGACCGCGTGGCCGGATCCGGGCGGGAGGCCCGGTGGTCCCGCGGCGAGCAGTCCGGGATGGACACCGCGGCCGAGGATATCCGGCGGGCACTGGCCGAGGGCAACCTCGCGTACGAGAAGCGCTTCGGCCACGTCTTCCTGGCCTGCGCCACCGGGTGCCGCGCCGCCGAGCTGCTCGCCGGACTGCGGGCCCGCCTGGGCAACGACATCGGGACCGAACGCCGGATCGTCCGCGCCGAACTGTCGAAGATCGTCGATCTCCGCCTCGCCAGGTTGGTCAAGGAAGAAGGGCACTGAGGGATGTCCCTGTCCACCCACGTACTCGACGCCGGGGTCGGACGGCCGGCCGCGGGCGTGCCGGTGCGGCTGGAGAGCCGCGCGCCCGACGGGTCCTGGCGGCCGGTGGCCGCGGGCCGTACGGACGCCGACGGCCGGCTCGGGGACTGGCCGGCCCCGGGCGCGGGCGTCCACCGGCTGATCTTCGAGACCGAGGAGATCTCCGCGTTCTATCCCGAGGTGACGGTGGCGTTCCGGATCACCGAGCCCGATCGGCACCACCACATCCCCCTCCTGCTCAGCCCGTACGCCTATTCCACCTACCGGGGGAGCTAGCGATGCTGCTGGGCCCGAACCGGTACGGCAAGGCCGAGACCCGCGTCGTGCGGATCACCAGGGACGGCGATCTGCACGGCATCAAGGACTGCAACGTCGGCGTGGCCCTGTCCGGGGACATGGCTGCGGCCCACCTGGCCGGCGACAACGCGGCGGTGCTGCCGACGGACAGCCAGAAGAACACCGTCTTCGCCTTCGCCCGCAAGTACGGAATCGCCGAGATCGAGGAGTTCGCGCTGCTGCTGGCGCGGCACTTCGTCGACTCGCGGCCGAGCGTGCACCGCGCGCGGGTCGCGGTCGAGGAGTACTTCTGGGACCGGATCCCGGGCGAGGACGGCACCGCCGGTACGGGACACTCCTTCGTCCGCTCCGGCCGCGAGACCCGCACCTGCGTCGTCCACTACGACGGACCGTCGCGGCGGGTCACGGTCGTGTCCGGCCTGACCGGGCTGACCGTCCTGAACTCCACCGGCTCGGAGTTCCACGGCTTCGCCGAGGACGAGTTCACGACGCTCGCGCCGACGCGTGACCGCGTCCTCGCCACCGAGGTCCGCGCCGCGTGGCGGCACCGGGCCGAGCACGACGGGTACGCCGCGTCGTACGCGCGGGCGCGCCGGGCGCTGCTGGCGGCCTTCGCCGGGACGCACAGCCTTTCTCTGCAGCAGACGCTGTACGCGATGGGCTGCCGGGTACTGGAGGAGTGCGGGGAGATCTGCGAGATCCGCCTGTCGATGCCGAACAAGCACCACTTCACGGTCGACCTGGCGCCTTTCGGCCTCGACAACCCGCAGGAGGTGTTCTTCGCCGCCGACCGCCCGTACGGCCTGATCGAGGGCGCGGTCCTCGCCGAGGACGCCCCCGACGCCGGATTCGCCTGGGAGTAGCGGATGGACTTCCTACACCCCACGACCTGGGAAGAGGCGCTCGCCGCCAAGGCCGAGCGCCCGGACGCCCTGCCGATCCAGGGCGGTACCGACGTCATGGTCGAGCTGAACTTCGACCTGCGCCGCCCGTCGGCGCTGCTGGACCTGGGACCGGTCCGCGAGCTCGCCCGCTGGGAGACGCTGCCCGACGGGACCGTCCGCGTCGGGGCTGGTGTGTCGTACGCCCGGCTGATCACCGAGCTGGGCGACCGGCTGCCCGGCCTGGCCCAGGCGGCCCGTACGGTGGGCTCCCCGCAGATCCGGACGCGTGGCACGGCCGGCGGCAACCTCGGCGCGGCCTCGCCGGCCGGCGACGCGCATCCGCCGCTGCTGGCGGCGGACGCGGTCTACGAGGTCGAGTCGGCGGCGCGCGGCGTCCGGCTGATCCCGGCCACCGAGTTCTACCTCGGCGTGAAGCGCAACGCGCTCGAGCCTGACGAGCTGATCCGCGCCTTCCGAACGGCGCCGGCCGCGGGCCCGCAGTACTTCTCCAAGATCGGAACCCGCAACGCGATGGTGATCGCGGTCTGCTCGTTCGCCGTCGCGCTGTTCCCGGCCGAACGGCGGGTCGGGACCGGGCTGGGCTCCGCCGCTCCGACGCCGCGCCGCGCGTACGCGGCCGAGGAGTTCCTGGCCGCCGAGGCGGACTGGGACGCCGACCTGGACGACGCGGTGGCCGAGCGCTTCGGCGAGCTGGTCCGGACGGCCGCTAGCCCGATCGACGACGTGCGCGGCACCGCCGAGTACCGCCGGCACGCGCTCGGCGTGCTGGCGCGCCGGGCGCTGACCTGGGCGTGGCACGACCACCGGAGAGGAGCCCGCGAATGCGCGTGACGTTCACCGTCAACGGCCGCGAACAGGTCGCCGACGACGTGTGGGAGGGCGAGAGCCTGCTGTTCGTCCTGCGCGAGCGCCTCGGCCTGCTCGGCGCGAAGAACGCCTGCGAGCAGGGCGAGTGCGGCTCCTGCACGGTCTACCTCGACGGCCTGCCGGTCTGCGCGTGCCTCGTCGCGGCCGGGCAGGCGCAGGGCCGCGAGGTCCGGACGGTCGAGGGCCTGGCCGGCCCGGACGGGCTCGCGCCCGTCCAGCAGGCGTTCGCCGAGTGCGGCGCCGTGCAGTGCGGCTTCTGCACGCCCGGCCTGCTCGTGCAGGCCGACGACCTGATCACGCGGGTGCCCGAGCCCTCCGACGCGGAGATTCGCGAGGCGCTCGCGGGCAACCTGTGCCGCTGCACGGGGTACGAGAAGATCCTGGACGCCGTACGACGTGCGGCCGAGCTGAAGGCCGCGATGCGATGATCGTCGTCATCGACCACGCCTACCTCGCGCCGGTGGTCGGCGCGGAGATCCCGGACGGCCACCTGGTCATCGACGGAGACCGGATCACCGCGATCGGCCCCGGCCCGGCGCGGGCCCTCCCCGGCACGGAGCGGGTGGAGCGGATCGACGCGCGCGGCTGCCTGGTCACGCCGGGCCTGGTGAACACCCACCACCACCTCTACCAGTGGGCCTCGCAGGGCATGGCCGCGGACGACACGCTCTTCGACTGGCTGGTCACCCTCTACCGGCCGTGGGCGAAGATGGACGCCGAGGTCGTCGGCGGGGCGGCTGCCGCCGGGCTCGGCTGGCTGGCCCGGTCGGGCGCCACGACCGTCGCCGACCACCACTACATCTTCCCGAAGGGCCGCGGCGACCTGCTCGCCGCCGAGATCGACGCCGCCCGCCGCGTGGGCCTGCGCTTCCATCCCTGCCGGGGCTCGATGGACCGGGGCGAGTCGGACGGCGGACTGCCGCCCGACGAGGTGGTGGAGACGCTCGACGACATCCTCGACGCCACCGCCGCCGTGATCGACGCCTACCACGACGACTCGTTCTCCTCCATGCTGCGGATCGCGGTGGCCCCGTGCTCGCCGTTCTCCGTCAGCGAGGACCTGCTGGTCGAGTCGGCGCGCCTGGCACGTGCCACGGGCGTCCGGCTGCACACCCACCTCGCCGAGACGCTCGACGAGGAGGAGTACTGCAAGGAGCGGTTCGGCCGCACTCCGGTCGAGTACATGGAGCGGGCCGGCTGGCTCGGCGGCGACGTGTGGTTCGCGCACACGGTCCACCTGAGCGACTCCGACATCGCCGCGATGGCGGGCGCGGGCACCGGCACGGCGCACTGCCCCAGCTCGAACGCGCGGCTCGGCTCGGGCATCGCCCGCGTCCGTGACCTGCTCCACGCGGGCGTCCCGGTCGGACTGGGCGTGGACGGTCCGGCGTCGGCCGAGATGGTCCCGCTGATCGGCGAGCTCCGGCAGGCCGTGTACCTGCAGCGGGCCAGGTACGGCCCGAGCGCGCTGACCGCCCGGCAGGCCCTGGAACTCGCCACCCTCGGCGGCGCCCGTCTCCTGGGCCGGGCGGACGAGATCGGCTCGCTGGAGGCCGGCAAGCTCGCCGACATCGCCGTCTGGCGGGTCGACGGCTTCCACGCGGCCGTCGAGGATCCCGTGGTCGCGCTCGTCCACGGGCAGGCCCCGCCGCTGGCGCGACTCCTGGTGGGCGGCCGGACGGTGGTGGAGGACGACGTGCTCGTCTCCGCGCCACAGGACGAGATCGGCCGGGCCGGCGCCGACGCGCACCGCCGCCTGATGGAACTCGCGAAGGAGGTCCTGTGACGACGTCGGCCACGCGCGGGAACGTCGTCGCCCCGGGCCGGGGCGGGGTGGGCGACAGCGCGCTCCGGCCCGACGGAACGCTCAAGGTCACCGGCGAGTTCGCGTACGCCTCCGACCTGTGGATCGACGGCACGCTGTTCGGCGCGACGCTGCGCAGCCCGTACGCGCGGGCCAGGATCCGCGCCATCGACCTAGGCCCCGCCCTCGCCGTGCCCGGCGTCGAGGCGGTCCTCACGCACGAGGACGTTCCGGGCACGAAGGTGTACGGGCTGGACCACGCCGACCAGCCCGTGCTCGCCATCGGCGAGGTCCGGTACCAGGGCGAGCCGATCGCGATCGTCGCGGCCGACCACCCGGAGACGGCCCGCCGCGCCCTGGAGCGGATCAGGATCGACTGGGAGGTCCTCGAGCCGATCACCGACGCGCGCGCCGTCGTCGCCGACCCGGACGGCCGCAAGGTGCAGGAGCGCGGAGGCGTCGTCCGCCACCAACCGGTCCGCGTCGGGGACGTCGCCGCCGCCCGCGCGCGGGCGGAGGTCGTCGTCTCCGGCGAGTTCTCCGTCGGCATCCAGGACCAGGCGTTCCTCGGGCCGGAGTCCGGCCTGGCGGTCCCGGCCGAGGACGGCGGGCTCGACCTGTTCGTGGCCACCCAGTGGCTGCATCAGGACCTGCGGCAGATCGCACCGTGCCTCGGGCTGCCCCAGGAGAAGGTCCGGATGACGCTGGCCGGGGTGGGCGGGGCGTTCGGCGGCCGCGAGGACCTGTCGATGCAGATCCACGCGGGCATGCTGGCGCTGCGCACCGGCCGGCCGGTCAGGATCGTCTACAACCGGTACGAGTCGTTCTTCGGCCACGTGCACCGGCATCCCGCGCTGATGCGCTACGAGTACGGCGCGACCCGCGACGGCCGGATCGGCTACGCGACCGCCGAGATCGTCCTCGACGGCGGCGCCTACACCTCCTCCACGCCCAGCGTCGTGGCGAACGCCGCCTCGCTCGGCCTCGGCCCGTACGAGATCCCGAACCTCGAGATCGACGCCTACGGCGTCTACACCAACAACCCGCCGTGCGGCGCGATGCGCGGGTTCGGGGCGGTGCAGGCGTGCTTCGCCTACGAGTCGATGATGGACCGGCTGGGCGCGGCCTGCGGGCTCGGCCCGGTGGAGATCCGCCGGATCAACGCCGCGGGCCAGGGGTCGAAGCTGGCCACCGGCCAGGTCATCGACTCGCCGGCCCCTCTGGCCGAGATGCTCACCCGGCTGGCGGCGATGCCGATGCCGGCCGCGCCGGACCGCACCGACCTGCGGAACCTGCCGGGCGGCGTCTCCCAGACCACCCACGGCGAAGGCGTCGTCCGCGGCGTCGGCTACGGCGTGGGCATCAAGAACATCTGCTTCTCCGAGGGCTTCGACGACTACTCCACCGCGCGCGTACGGCTGGAGGTCGCCGGCGGCGAGCCCGCGGTGGTCGTGCACACCGCCGCCGCGGAGGTCGGCCAGGGCCTGGTCACGCTGCAGGAGCAGATCGCCCGGACCGAGCTGGGCGTCGACCGGGTCACCGTCGCCCCGGCCGACGACCGGGTCGGCGACGCAGGGTCGTCCTCCGCCTCCCGCCAGTCGTACATGACCGGCGGCGCGGTGCGGGCGGCCTGCGCGGCGGTCCGCGCGGAGGTCCTCGCCCTCGCCCGGACCCGGCTCGGCACCGACGACGACCTGTCGCTGGCCGGCGGGAAGGTCGTGTCGGCGTCGGCGGGCGCGGTCGCCGCGATCGCCGACGTCCTCGGCGACCGGGCCGTCGAGCACATCCGTGAGTACCGGCACCGGCCCACCGTCCCGATGGACCCGGTCACCGGGCAGGGCGACACCCACGTCCAGCTCGCGCTCTGCGTGCACCGCGCCGTGGTCGACGTCGACGTCGAGCTGGGCCTCGTCAAGGTCGTCGAGCTGGCCGCCGTCCAGGACGTCGGCAAGATCATGAACCGGCTCTCGCTGGAGGGCCAGATCCACGGCGGCACGGCGCAGGGCCTCGGGCTCGCGCTGATGGAGGAGATCGTCGTCCAGGACGGTCTCGTCCGGAACCCGTCCTTCACCGACTACCTCATCCCCACCATCCTCGACATGCCGCCGATGCGGCTGGACATCCTGGAAAGCCCCGACCCGCACGCGCCGTACGGCCTGCGCGGCGCCGGCGAACCGCCCACCCTCTCCTCGACGCCCGCCATCGTCGCGGCCGTCCGCGACGCCACCGGCCGCCCGTTGAACCGGGTACCGATCCGACCGGAGCACATATGCCGCTGATGTTCCTGAACGGCGGGGGGATGCGCGGCGGACCGCTGCACCACCTCCTCGACGGCGCCCCGATGGTCGCCGCGACGACGACCGCGCCCCGGTACCGCCTCTACTCGGTCGCCGACCGGTTCCCCGCGCTCCTCCCGGTCGCGCACGGCGGCGCCCCCGTCACCGGCGAGGTCTACGACGTGGCCCTCGACGTCCTGCGCGACCGGCTGCTGCCCGCCGAGCCGCCCGAGCTGGAACTGGGCGTGATCGAGCTCGCCGACGGCACGTCGTCCCTCGCCATGGTGCTGCGGCGCCCGCCCACGTCCTTTCCGCAGCTGCTCGACATCACCGACCACGGCGGCTGGGCCGCCTACCGGCGAACCACCCCATGAACGACTACGACCTGGTCGTACGCTCGCGGCGCACGGTCCTCCCGGACGGGGAACGGCCCGCGGCCGTGGCCGTACGGGACGGGCGGATCGCCGCCGTCACCGGCCACGACGACGCTCCGCCGGCCGGTACCCGAGTGGACCTGGGCGAGGTCGCGCTGCTCCCCGGCCTCGTCGACACCCACGTCCACGTGAACGAACCAGGCCGTACGGAGTGGGAGGGCTTCGCCACGGCGACCCGCGCGGCGGCGGCGGGCGGGGTCACCACGATCGTGGACATGCCGCTCAACTCGCTCCCGCCGGTGACCACCGCCGCCGCGCTGGCCGTCAAGAGAGACGCGGCCGCCGGCCGGTGCCGCACGGACGTCGGCTTCTGGGGCGGCGCGATCCCGGGCAACACGCCGGAACTGCGGGCACTCCACGGCCTCGGGGTGTTCGGCTTCAAGTGCTTCACCGCCGACTCCGGCGTGCCCGAGTTCCCGCCGCTGTCGTACGAGGCGATGGAGGAGGCGTTCACCGAGATCGCCTCCTTCGACGGGCTGGTCATCGTGCACGCCGAGGACCCCGGGTCCCTGTCCGTCCCGGTCGGCGGGACGTACGACGCGTTCCTGGCCTCGCGGCCGCCGAGCGCGGAACAGAAGGCGATCGAGCAGGTGATCCGGCTCGCCGAGGCGACGGGCGTACGGGCCCACATCCTGCACGTGTCGGCCGCCGACGGTGTCGAACCCCTCAGCCGGGCACGGGCCAGGGGAGTGCGGGTGAGCGCCGAGACCTGCCCGCACTACCTGACCCTGTCGGCGGCGGACGTACGGCCCGGTGCCACGCAGTTCAAGTGCTGCCCGCCCATCCGCGACGCCGCCGTACGGGACGGGCTCTGGCGCGCGCTCGCCGCCGGAGCGATCGACTGCGTCGTGTCGGACCACTCGCCGTGCCCGCCCGAGCTGAAGCGCGGCGGCTTCGACGAGGCCTGGGGCGGGATCTCCGCCCTGCAACTCGGCCTGCCCGCCGTCTGGACCGAGGCGCGCAGGCGCGGTCACGAGCTGGCGGACGTCGTGCGGTGGATGTCGGCCGCGCCCGCGGCACTGGCGGGCGTCACCGGCAAGGGCGCGATCGAGGTCGGGAACGACGCCGACCTGGTGGCCTTCGCCGCGGACGAGACGTTCACCGTCGACCCGGCGGCACTGCGCACCCGCCACCGCCTCACCCCGTACGAGGGCCGCGAGCTGACCGGCGTCGTACGGGCCACCTGGCTGCGCGGCGAGGTCGTCGACGACATGCCGCGCGGGCGCCTCCTGAGGAGGTGACGGATGGCCGACTTCACCGCGCTGCCCGATCTGGCGGTCCGGAGCCTCGGCGGCTCCGTGCCGGCCGCGAGCGACGAGTCCTTCGCGGAGCGGGAGAACCTGATCAACCCCTGGGCGGCCGAGCACCGGGCGGCGACCTTCGGGCGCAAGGGCCAGGTGTACGACGGCTGGGAGACGGCCCGGCGGCGGCCGTCGGCGCTCGACCTGGCGGTCGACGACCGCGGCCACGACTGGGCGCTCATCCGGCTCGGGCTGCCGGGCGTGATCCGGGGCGTCGTCGTCGACACCGCCTGGTTCCGGGGGAACTTCCCGCCGTACGCGTCCGTCGAGGCCTGCGCGGCCGAAGGGTACCCGTCGGTCACGGAGCTGGCCGCCCGGGACTGGACGGAGATCGTGCCGCGCGGCCCGCTGCGCGGGGATGCGCGACACCGCTTCCCGGTCGAGGCGCCGCGGCGGTTCACCCACGTCCGGCTGAACATCTTCCCGGACGGCGGCGTCGCGCGGCTCCGGGTCCACGGCGAGGTGATCCCGGACCCGCGGCTGCTCACCGGCCTCACGGTGGACCTCGCCGCCCTGGAGAACGGCGCGCGGGTCACCGGCTGCTCGAACCTGTTCTACTCCCGGCCGGAGAACATCCTGGCCCCAGGCCTGCCGCGCGACCAGGCCGAGGGCTGGGAGACCGCGCGCCGGCGCGACGACGGCAACGACTGGGTGGTGGTCGAGCTGGCCGCCCCGGGTGTGCCCAGGCTCGTCGAGATCGACACGACGCACCTGAAGTTCAACGCTCCGGGCTGGGCCGCGCTCTCCGGCCAGGACGCCCGGACATCAGGGGAGTGGACGCCGGTGCTGCCGCCGACGAGGATCCAGCCGGACGGCCGTCACCGTTTCCGGCTGCACCCGGCCCCCGAGCTGACGCACGTCCGATTGGACATCTACCCCGACGGCGGCATCGGCCGGCTCCGCGTCTGGGGCGACCTGACCGAGGCCGGCGAACGGGCCCTTCACGACCGCTGGACCGCCTTCGCCGGTTGACCACCCGTCCAGAGACCCGACCCCACCGACGAACGCGGCCGGCCCGGATCGACATCGGCCCGCTGGGGCGGGAGAGGCGCGCGGTGTAGTCTCCGGGTACTACATGTCGTAGTCGTTGGTGAGGTCATGCGTCCGCCCGGCTGGTTCCGCTTGATGCGCGCCGCGGTTTTCGCCGTGGTGTGCGGCGTGCTGTCCCTGGCCGGGCATGACCTGATGGCCTCCCGCCCGGCACCGGCGTGGGCGGGCTGGGCCGCTGTCGCGGGGGTGACCGCGGTCGGCTACCACCTGGCGGACCGGCGCCGGTCCGCGTGGTGGATCCTGCTGGCGGTCGAGGGCGCTCAGCTGTGCCTGCACGAGTGGTTCGCCTGGGCCACTCCCGCCGATCCCGGCCCGACGCCCGCGCACCTGGCCATGACCATGCACGGTGGGATGCACACCGCCATGAGCTCGGGTGCGGCCTCGTCGATGAACCACGGATCCGGAGCGTCCGGCCTGGGCATGGCCGGGGCGCACGCGCTCGCCGGAGCGCTGGTCGCGCTGTGGCTGTACGCGGGGGAGCGGGCCGCCTGGCGTGCGCTGGCCGTACTCGCCGAGGCGGTGCTCGGCCGCGCCCTGCGGGTCCTTCTTTTGCTGGCGTACATCGATCTCGCGGCCTCGCGGCGGCCCGCCGGGGCGCGGCGTCGGCGGGGCGCGGACCAGACGCCCCCGGCCATGGCCGTGTTGCGGCACTTCCTGGTCCGGCGTGGCCCTCCTCGGGGCAGCGGCGCCGTTCTCCGCGTCGCCATGTGATTCACGGCTCTTTTCCGCGCGCTCACCCAGGTCGTTTCGCGCCTTGAACCCGGTCCCGCCTACGCGTGGCCGGGGCGTTTCGCGCTGCCTCGTGGGACGAGGAACGGGCCGTGATCACCATCATCGTCGTTCGCCTGCCCTTCTCCCGAGGAGTACCCATGTCCTTCACGCATGGCGCCAAGCGCCTGCTGACCGGTTCCGGCGTCGTCGCGGCCGCCATCGTCGCGCTGGCCGTGCCCGCTTCCGCGCATGTCACCATCAACCCGAGCACCGCCGAGCCGGGCGGTTACGGCGCGTTCAACATCCGGGTCCCCAATGAGGAGCCGGACGCCGACACCACGAAGGTGCAGTTGTATCTGCCCACCGACCACCCGATCGCGTCGGTGTCGGTGCAGCCGCTGCCCGGCTGGACGGCCGAGGTCACCAAGAGCCGGCTGCCCAAGCCGATCAAGGTCGAAGGCGGCGAGCTCACCGAGGCCGTCACGGCGATCACCTGGTCCGGCGGGAAGATCGAGCCCGGACAGTTCCAGCAGTTCTGGGTATCGATGGGGGCGCTGCCGACCGACACCCCGAAGCTGTACTTCAAGGCCCTGCAGACCTACACCGACCACAGCGGCAAGACCAGCGTCGTGCGCTGGATCGACCTGCCCACCGGTGGCCCCGAGCCGGAGCACCCGGCGCCGTCCCTCACCCTGGCCAAGGCGACCGCGCCGCAGGCGAAGCCGATCGTGAAGAAGACCGAGAACGGCACGGGGACCGCCCTGGGCGCCGCGGGCCTGGTCGCCGGACTGCTCGCCCTCGGCGTCGCCGTCGTCGCCCTGCGCCGATCCGGTAGGTCGACCGGCGCATGAGGATCGCTCACATCCGCCCGGCGGCCAGGACGGCCGGGCGGCGCTCCCGTATGCCCGCGCAAGGACGTGAAGTGGCGGTTCGCTCCGATACGAAGCAACCGCTGACGGCGCCACCGTCCCCGCTGGTCCTGTGCTTCGCGGCGCTGCTCGTCGCGCTGTTCGCGGTCTCGTTCGCCGTCGGGCGGCTGGTCGGGCCGGTCGCACCGGGCATGCACCGCACCGCGCCCGGCACCGCACCGGCCGACGAACGCGATATGGGCGGCATGACCATGCCAGGAGGACATCGGTGAGTGCCCAGACCACCGACCTGGCCATCGAGGGGATGACCTGCGGTGCGTGCGTGTCCCGGTTGGAGAAGCGGCTGGGCCGGATCGACGGGGTGAGCGCGGCGGTGAACCTGGCCACCGGCCAGGCTCGGGTCACCCACCCGGCCTCGGTCACCAGCGAAGACCTGATCGGCGCGGTGCAGCGCGCCGGATACCGCGGCCGCCTGGTACGCCACACTCCGGAACAGGCTCCCGAGGAGGATCGGACCGGTCGGCGCACACGCGATCGCGTCATCGTGCTGACCGTACTCACGGTTCCCGTCCTCGTCCTGTCGATGACCCCGGTATTGCAGTTCCGCGACTGGCAGTGGCTGTGCCTGGCACTGGCCGCCCCCATCGCCACCTGGGGTGCGTGGCCGTTCCACCGGCGCGCGGTGGCCGGCCTTCGGCACGCCACGGCGACCATGGACACCCTCGTCAGCCTCGGCGTGCTGGTCTCGTTCACCTGGTCGGTGTACGCGCTGTTCATCGGCGGCGCGGGCACGCCCGGGATGCGGATGCCGTTCGCCTGGACGGCCACCCCGGAGGACGCGAGCGCGCACCTGTACCTCGAAGCCGCCGGCGGCGTCACGTTGTTCGTCTCGATCGGCCGGTACCTCGAAGCCCGCGCCCGGCGGCGTACCGGATCCGCGCTGGCGACCCTGAACGCGCTCGCCCCCACGGAGGCGCACCTGCCGGACGGCCGCCGCATCCCGATCGGCGAGCTGCGGCCCGGTCAGCGGTTCATCGTCCGGCCCGGACAGACCGTCGCCACCGACGGCGTCATCGTCGAGGGAGCCTCGGCCCTGGACACCCGCCTGCTGACCGGCGAGGCGGTCCCAGCCGAGTACGGTCCCGGAGACCTGATGACCGGCGGGACCTCCAACGTCGGCGGCGCACTCGTGGTCCGCGCCACCGCCGTCGGCGGCGACACCCGGCTCGCGAAGATCACCGCACTGGTCGGCGAGGCGCAGCTCGGCAAGGCGCGGGCACAGCGCCGCGCCGACCAGATCGCCGGGGTCTTCGTGCCGATGGTGCTGGCGATCGCGGTCACCGCGCTCGGGTTCTGGCTCGGAGCCGGTGCCGACCCCGGCGCGGCGATCAGCACGAGCATCGCCGTGCTCGTGGTCGCCTGCCCCTGCGCACTGGGGCTCGCCACCCCCTTGGCGCTGCTGGCCGCCACGGGAGCCGGCGCTCGCCACGGCGTGCTGATCAGCGGCCCGGACGCCCTGGAACGACTCGGCCGGATCGACACGGTCGTGCTCGACAAGACCGGCACGCTCACGACAGGCCGCATGACGCTGCTGGAGACCACCACCGCACCCGGCGTGAACGCCGACGAAGCGCTGCGGCTGGCGGGCGCCCTCGAAGACCGGTCCGAGCACCCGATCGGCCGCGCCATCGCGCAGGCGGCACGCTCCGGCGGCTCGCTGCCCGAGGCGGACGGATTCCGCGCCATTGCCGGCCACGGGGTGTGTGGGGTGGTGGACGGCCGGTCGATCAGCGTGGGCCGCTGGGCCGGCGAGCCGCTGCCCACATCGCTGGGGGCCGCGGTCGACCGCGCTGACCACGACGGCCACACCAGCGTCCTCCTGCGGATCGAGGACCGGCCGGTCGCGGTGTTCGCGGTCGGGGACGGTCTGCGCGACGGCGCCCGGGAGGCCGTCGCCCGCCTGCACCGGATGGGACTGCGTACGGTGCTGGCCACCGGAGACCGCCCCGCACCCGCACGCGCCGTCGCCGACCGGCTCGGCATCGACGACCGGCACGCCGAACTCGATCCCACCGGCAAGGCCGACATCGTCACCGACCTGCGCGGACAAGGCCGTGTCGTCGCCGCGGTCGGTGACGGCGTCAACGACACCGTGGCGCTCGCCGGCGCGGACCTCGGCATCGCGGTCGCCGACGGCACCGACGCCGCCATCGGCGCCGCCGATGTCACACTCATGCGCTCCGACGTCAGCGCGATCGCCGACGCCATCGTCATCGCCCGCCGCGCCAGCACGACGATCAAGGTCAACCTGGCGTGGGCGTTCGCCTACAACCTCATCACCATCCCCCCGGCCGCACTCGGGCGGCTGAACCCGATGCTGGCGGCGGCCGCCATGTCGCTGAGCTCGCTGCTGGTCGCCGGCAACAGCCTGCGGCTGTTGCGCGGGAGGAGGACATGAGCGCCGTACGGGCCACCGTTCTGGCGAGCGCGGTGACACTGGCGCTGCTGGCGGCCTGGACCCTGACCGGCCTGGCCGGGAGCCCCGCTCGGATCCGGGTCTCCGGCGCGTGGGTGATGGCGCCCACCGCCGCGCAGACCGGGGCCTACTTCACCATCGTCAACACCGGCCACCAGAACGACGAACTGCTGAGCGTCAGCACACCGGACTCCTCGTCGGCGATGCTCATCCGTCACTCGTACGCGGCAGGGGTCGGGCGGATGACCATGCTCGACGGCCTGGCCCTTCCCGCCCATACGGACGTGCGCATGACGCCCTACACCACCAACGTCATGATCCGGCCACGTGGACCACTGCCCGTCGGCCGCAGAGTGCCGTTCACGCTGACGTTCCGGTACGGCGGCACGATGCGCGTCACCGCTGTGGTCGCCCCTCCCGGCAGTGGGTCCGCCGCGCCCTGACGCTCGAGACCTGCCCCATCATCTCGCGAAGGAATCACTCACCATGCTCGTACGCAGGCCGAACCTGACGGCCCTGTGCGCCTTCACCGCAGCCCTCGCCCTGACCGCCGCCGGATGCGGGAAGGCCCCCGACCGAAGCACGTCCGTGACACGCGAGGCGGCGCCCGGGAGGACCGCCTACCCGTTGACCTTCGACAACTGCGGCCAGAAGGTCGGCTTCACCCGGCCACCGAGCCGGGTGCTGATTCTCAACGGGACGTCGGTGGGGGAGGTGGAGAGCTTCATCATGCTCGGGCTGACCGGGCGCATCCTGGCGAACGTCCAGCACTACGGCGTGTCGGACGACCCGTCGATGGTCGCGGCGATCAAGGCGCTGCCCACTCGTGGCCTGACGACGAACAAGAACTTCGACGTCCCCGCCGAGCAGGTTCTGGCGGCGAAACCCGATCTGGTGGTCTCCACCTGGTCCGGCGGGTTCGACGCCAGGAACGGATTCGCGACCCGGGAGCAGCTCGCCGCCGCGGGCATCAATTCCCTCGTCAACCCGGTCAACTGCGCGATGGGGAAGCCGAACGCGTCTTCGGCGGAGAAGGAGGCGCTGCGGCACGCGTCGATCGAGTCATCGTTCCAGTTCATGACCCTGCTCGGACGGATCTTCGACGTGCAGGTCAAGGCGGCGCAGGTCGTGGCCGGGCTCCGTGCCCGCGTGCGAGCCGTTCAGGCGAAGGCCGCGGGGGCGCCGCCGCGCAAGGTGCTCATCGCGTATCCGGGGATGTCGATGATGAACGCCAACGGCCTGCCCGCGGTCATGACCGGCGGCATCTACGACGACGTGATCAAGGCCGCCGGCGGCCAGAACTCCTTCGCGGGACGAGGAGAGGACACCACACGGACCCTCAACGCCGAGCAGCTGGCCGCCGCGCAGGTGGACGTCCTGGTCGTCGGCGTCTTCACCCCCGATGAGAAGCCGGCCGAAGAGGCGCGGCGGCTGTTCGCGGCCTATCCGCAGTGGCAGGCGTCGAAGACCGGCACCTACGCGGTCGTCTCCGACGGCGCGTATCTGGGACCGATGAACGCCTGGGCGGTCGAGAAGCTGGCGAAGGTGATCCACTCCGATGGCTGAACGACTCGACCGGCCGCATCTGGTCTCCGGCCGCGCGACCGGCGTACTGATCGCCGGGCTGGCGACGGCCGTGCTCATGGCGTCCCTGGTGGCGATCTCGATCGGCTCGGTGACGCTGCCGATCGGCGCGGTGTGGCGGGTGGTCGGCGCGCACCTGACCGGCCGGACCCACGGGATCGATCCGCTCCGCGACCAGGTCGTCTGGCAGATCCGCACTCCACGGGTGCTCCTCGCGGCGGCCGCCGGTGCGGGCTTGAGCGTCGCGGGCGTCGCCCTGCAGGCGCTCGTCCGCAACCCGCTCGCCGACCCGTACGTCCTAGGCGTGTCCTCGGGCGCGTCGCTGGGCGCGGTGCTGGTCGCCGCGCTCGGGACGACGGCGCTCGGCGGAATCGGGGTCACCGGCGCCGCGTTCGGCACGGCCCTGCTGAGCGTGCTGGTCGTCTACCTCCTGGCCCAGCGTGCCGGCCGCCTGCTGGACTCCCGGCTGGTGCTGGCCGGTGTCGCCGTCGGCTACCTGTGCTCGGCGGCGACCAGCTATGTACAGCTCCAGCTCGACCCCACGCAGTTGCAGGGCTTGATGTTCTGGCTCATGGGCAGCGTCGCCGGTGGTACCTGGCACAGCCTCGGCGTGCCCGCGGTCGTGATCGGGCTCTGCCTGATCTACCTGCTGTCGCAGGCTCGGAACCTGAACGCGCTCGCCGGGGGCGACGACGCCGCCGCCGGACTGGGGGTGCCGGTCCAGACGCTGCGCGTCACACTGCTCATCGTCGCATCACTGCTGACGGCCACGGTGGTGAGCGTCGCCGGCGGGATCGCCTTCATCGGGCTGATGGTGCCCCACATGGCCCGGTTCATCGTCGGCGGTGACCACCGGCGCGTCCTGCCCGTCGCGCTGCTCCTCGGCGCAGTCTTCCTCGTCCTGGTCGACCTGGCCTCCCGTACGGTCGACCGCCCGGAGGAGCTCCCGATCGGGATCTTCACCACCGCCCTGGGCGTGCCCTTCTTCCTGTGGCTGCTGCGACGGCGCGCCGGGGGGAGGATCTGATGCGACTCACCATCGCGGGCCTGTCCGTCCGCATCGACGACCATCCCATCCTGTCCGACATCGAGCTGACCGCCGAACCCGGAGAGTTCGTCGCCCTCATCGGGCCCAACGGCAGCGGCAAGTCGACCCTACTGCGCACCGTGTACCGGGCGCTTCGTCCCGCCGGCGGGATCGTGTGCCTGGACGGCGACGACCTGTGGGCGATGCGGCACCGCGAGGCCGCACGCCGCCGCGCGGTCGTCACCCAGCACGGCGACGTGGACGCCGAACTCTCCGTCGCCGAGGTCGTCACCATGGGCCGGACCCCGCACAAAGGGCTCCTCGAACGCGAAGACGGCACCGACCGCGCCATCGTCCACTCCTCGCTCGAACGGGTCGGGATGGGGGCACAGGCCGGACGGCTCTTCTCGACCCTGTCCGGCGGCGAGCGACAGCGTGTCCTGCTGGCGCGGGCGCTGGCGCAACAAGCCCCGCTCCTCGTCCTGGACGAGCCCACCAACCACCTGGACATCCGAGCCCGGCTGGATCTGCTGGACCTCGTCCGCGACCTCGGCCTGACCGTGCTCGCGGCGCTGCACGACCTGGACCACGCCGCCGCTTACGCCGACCGCGTCGTCGTGCTGCACAACGGCCGGATCGCCGCCGGAGGCCCGCCGCCGGAGGTCCTCACCCCCGAGCTGATCGCCCAGGTCTTCGGGGTCCGCGCGCACATCGGCTCCCACCCCATCACCGGCCGGCCGCACATCGCCGTGGCCTCACCACTCGAGTGAGCGCCCGCGCCGACCGGAGATCGACGTGATCGCGTCAGGCGCTCGATTCCGCCCGAGCGGGTGCCGCATGAGCGGACGAGTCCTCCTAAGCGCCGGGTTCCGGCGTCCGGCCCATGCGGTGCAGCAGCGGAGGTCAGAGGCAGCACCAGCAGTAGAGCCGGTGGTCGGCCCGCCGGGCGCGACGGGCCAGCGCGACGAACCCCTCGATGATGTCCCGCGCGGCGACGACGTCCATATGGCCGCGGAATTCCTCGATGTGCGCCCACTGATCGGCGATCGAGGGCAGGGCGAGGTCATCGACGTCTGCCAGCGTGTCGCGGAGCCGGTCGTCGAGTTCGACCAGCCAGGGACCGCTGTTCCACGGCGAGTCCTCGGGAAGCCGGTCGTACTCCTCGAGCGAGGCGGGCTTCGATTCTTCCGGAGGCCACACTCCGACGGTCTTGACCAGATCGACGCTCCACGGCACGTTTCCCATGAACGCGATCAGCTGTCCGAGGATGACATCGGGGTCGATTCCCTTGGCGTCGAGCGCGTCGATGTCCGTGTGCACGGTCGCCGGGCCGGACGGTGTTCCATCGCCCTCGTCGAGCAGCCGGAACGCTGTTCCAGCGTCCGGCGCCCGGAAGTAGTCGTACAGCACGCCCACGGTCACTCGTCTCCGCGTTCGGGAAGCAGCGGGCGCATGAAGGTCCGTTCGTAGCGGAGCACGCACCCGCTCTCGTCCCTGATGCGATCGGCCGCGACGAAGTCGGGGTCGACGCCGAAGAGCTTGCGGTACTCCTCGTAGGCGGCGAGGCTGGGAAAGCTGAACAGGGCGAGGGCCTTGTCGCTGGCGCCTTCGGCCGGCAGGAAGTATCCGTGGTGCGTGCCACCGTGGCGATCGACCAGTTCCATCCAGCGGCGGCTGAAGCGTTCGAACGCGTCGATCTTCGCCGGATCGATCACGTACTCAACGACACAAGTGATCACAGTTGACCCTACAACGCTTGTGATCACGACCCGGGGGCGGCGAGCATCCCGCCATGGCCGCCAGGCATCCGGTCGGACGGGTCAGGCGGGTGTGGCCCTTGGGGGAATGTCACGCTTCGCATTGGATATCTAGAGTTCGACACATGGTCGATGGTCCTCGGATGACCCTGCAGACGATGCTCGTCCTGAACGTGATGCTGGCCGATCCGGCGAAGCGGCGCTTCGGGCTCGAACTGTGCGCGGAGACCGGTCAGCCCAGCGGCACGATCTATCCGATCCTGGCCCGGCTGGAGCGGTTCGGCTGGATCGAAGGCCGCAAGGAGTCCCCGGCCGAGCACCTGGCCGAGGGGCGACGCGCCCGCTACTACTACACGCTCACCGACGAGGGCGCCGTGCGTGCCCGCGCGGCTCTCGAACGGGCCCGGCGATCCCGCGGAGCGGCCGCCGGCCTCCGGACGGCGACCCCGTGAACGCCGTCCTGGAACCACTGCTGGCACGACTGCCCGACGATCTTCCGGCCACGGAGCGTGACAGGATCCGGCGCGCGTACGAGTTCGCGTCCCGCTGCCACGAAGGCCGGTTCCGCAAGAGCGGTGACCCGTACATCACCCATCCGCTGGCGGTCGCGGAGATCGCCGCCGGCTCGGGCCTGGACGGCGCGACCGTCTGCGCCGCTCTGCTTCATGACGTCATCGAGGACACCGGATGCGACGCCGCCCGGCTCCGCGAGGAGTTCGGCGACGAGATCGCCATCCTGGTCGAGAGCGTGACCGAGCTGGATCGCCGGCACGACGAGGCGGCCATCGACACCGCCGACGATCGCGTGCTCGCGTTGAAGGTGCTCGACCGGCTGCACAACATGCGCACCCTGCGCTACCTGGACGAGGACAAGCAGCGGCTGAAGTGCCGGCACACGCTGGACCTGATGGCGCCGCTCGCCCGGCGGCTCGGCCTGCGCGACGTCTCCGACGAGCTCGCCTCGATCGCCCGCGATCACCTGGCCGTCCTGTCCGAGGACACCGGTGCGATCTGCCGGGCGCTCGCGCTCGGCGCGCTGCTGCTCCCGGCCACGGCCAGGTCGCGTTATCTGGACGAATGGCTCGGCGAGCTCGATGTCCTGCCGAGCCGCCCTGACCGGATCCGCTTCGTATTACGGCTCATCCTCGGCATGCCCGCGCTGGCCTTGACCCTGCGCCGCCCGGCGCGCGCCACCCCGGCCCACTGGCTCCTCGCCGCTCTCCGCTGGATCCTGCGAACGGACCTGCGCACGTGGGTTCCGCTGACACTCCTGGTCGGCTGGATGATCGTGGAGACCGCCCGGACGAGCGTCGTCGACGCCACGGTCACCCTGATCACCGTGCCGCCCGTCCTGCACGCCGGGGTCGCCCGTCTGCGCGCGAGGCTCGGCATCGGCGAATCGGACGAGACGTCCTCGTAGCCGGTCCCGACGCGAAGAGGATCTCGTGCGCGGGCCGGCGCCCGTAGATCGCGCGCGTTGTGGGGCACGGCGTATCGTCCACATAAGGTACGCTCCGTACCCTAAGTCCACCACGGATCGGAGCGGCGATGCGCGCCTTCGGCATCAACTACGACACCGGTTTCACCTCCGGTGGGACCACGACCCACGAACCGTTCCTCCCGGACGTCGTCCAGCGTGAGATGCGGGTGATCCGCGAGGACCTGCACTGCGACGCGGTCCGCATCACCGGCGGTCACGCCGACCGCCTGGAGGCCGCCGCGCGGGCCGCAGCCGACGCGGGGTTGGAGGTCTGGTACTCGCCGTTCACGAACGGCCTGAGCCAGGAGGAGCTCCTCGCGTTCCTCACTGACGCCGCCGAACGTGCCGAGCGCCTGCGCCGTGACGGCGCGCGCGTCGTGTTCCTCACCGGCTCCGAGATCACCCTGTTCACCGACGGCTTCCTGCCGGGCGACACCTTGCAGGAGCGGTCGGCGAACCTGGCCGATCCCGCCGCGTTCCGCGCCCTGCTTCCCCGGCTGCACGCCACGCTCAATGCGTTCCTCGGCCGCGTCGTCACCGAGGTTCGCGCCCGCTTCGGCGGCCCGATCGGCTACGCGTCCGTCGCCTTCGAGGGCGTGGACTGGACGCCGTTCGACATCGCCGCCACCGATTCCGGGTATCGCGACGCGACGAACGCCGAAGCGCTCCCCGACGCGCTGCGCGCGCAGGTGGCGTGGGGCAGGCCGTTCGGCGTCACCGAATTCGGCTGTGGAACCTTCCGTGGCGCCTTCGACCTGGGCGGACGCGGGGACTCGATCGTCGAGTGGAGCGAGAACGCGCGGCCGGTGCGGCTGTCCGCCGGAACGGTGCGCGACGAGCAGGAGCAGGCCTCGTACATCCGGGAGATGCTCGACATCTACGACGCGGCCGGCGTCGACGCCGCGTTCGTCTACACCTTCGCCCGCTGGGACCTGGCGACCACGGCCCTCCACGATCCAGAGTTCGACTTCGACGCGGCCAGCTTCGGGGTGGTCAGGGTCCTGCCGCCCGGCGCGGCCGAAGGGCCGTACGCGGAGCTGGGGTTGGAGCCCAAGGCGGCCTTCCACGTCATGGCCGAGTTCGGCCGGGCCCGGAAGAAGAAGGCCGCCGAGGCCTGACCCTGCGGCGCCATCGCGTGCCGCGAGCCCCCCAGCATGTCTCTCCGCCTGGGGGCGGCGCCGGTAGGCCCGGCTGGCGGCGTCAGGAGCGAGAGCGGCCCGGATCGGCGCCGTAGCGCAGTCCGTCGACGAGGAGCGCGACCATGCGCCGGCTGTAGGCGGCTCCCTCGTCCGCCGCGGGCATGCACAGATTGGCGACGGCGTACAGGAGGTCCTTGGCGCTGATGTCGGCACGGATCTCGCCGCTCGCCGCGGCGGCTTCCAGCAGGGATCCGAGGGCAGGTCTGAATCGCTGCATGAAGTAGCCGGGCAGCGCGTCGAACGCCGGATCGCCGGAGTGCAGGGCGGTGGCGAGTCCGCGTTTGGTCGCGAGGAACTCGGTGTAGCGGTGGAGCCACTTGGCGAGTGCCGCTCCTGGCTCGTGCGCCTCGGCCAGCGCCGGGGCCACGTCCGCGCAGGCGTCCACCTCGCGCTGGAATACGGCCTTGACCAGGTCCGAGCGCTGCGGGAAGTGCCGGTAGAGCGTGCCGACGCCGACGCCGGCCAGATCGGCGATCTCCTTGGCGGGCGCGTCCACGCCCGAGGTGCCGAAGACGGTCTTGGCCGCTTCGAGCAGGGAGTCGACGTTGCGCTGCGCGTCGGCGCGCCGCCGACGCGGCGCGCGTTCGGGTGCGCCCGGGCCCGCGGCGCCGGTCGAGTCGACACCGGTCGGCGCCGTCTTCTCCGTCACGACACTCCTTCGCTTGCTTAACCGGAAAGCTTTTCCGTATAGTTCCGGAAGAGCATTCCACTTACGTTCAGGGTACGGCATCGACCGAGCGCTCACCACGCCTCGACCTCAGGAGTAACCGTATGCAGTACCGCGTCCTCGGCCGGACCGGCATCAGGGTCAGTCCCTACGCGCTCGGCGCGATGATGTTCGGCGCCCACGGCAACACCGACCACGACGACTCGATCCGCATCATCCACAAAGCGCTGGACGCGGGGATCAACTTCATCGACACCGCCGACGCGTACGCCCACGGCGAGTCGGAGGAGATCGTGGGAAAGGCGCTCAAGGGGCGTCGCGACGACGTCGTCCTCGCGACCAAGCTCCATCTCCCGATGGGTGACGATCCCAATCAGCGCGGCAACTCGCGGCGCTGGATCATGACCGCGGTCGAGAACTCGCTGCGTCGCCTGCAGACCGACCACCTCGACCTCTACCAGATCCACCGACCGGACCCCGACACCGACATCGAGGAGACGCTTTCCGCGCTCTCGGATTTGATCCACAGCGGTAAGGTCCGAGCGATCGGGTCGTCCACGATGCCCGCCTCCGACATCGTCGAAGCCCAGTGGGTGGCCGAGCGGCGCGGTCTGGAACGGTTCCGCACCGAACAACCGACCTACTCGATCCTCAACCGTGGCATCGAGGCCGAAGTGCTGCCCGTCGCCCAACGCCATGGGATGGGCACGCTGGTGTGGAGTCCGCTCGCGCAGGGGCTGCTCACCGGGCGCATCCGGAAGGGACAGCAGACCGACCTCCGCCGCGCCGCCTATTTCAAGCATCTCAGCGACGAGCGCCGGCTCGATGCCGTCGAGCAGATCATTCCGCTCGCGGAGAAGGCGGGCCTGCGGATGACGCACCTCGCGATGGCGTTCGCGATCGCTCATCCCGGCGTGACCAGCGCGATCATCGGGCCGCGTACGATGGAGCAGCTCGACGACCTGCTCGCCGGTGTCGACGTCACCCTCACCGACGAGATCCTCGACCGGATCGACGAGATCGTTCCGCCCGGCACCGATGTCGGCACGCTCGACATGGCCTACGTGCCCCCGGCCCTCCAGCGCCCGGCCCTCCGCCGCCGACCCGTCGGTGAACGCGCCGCCGCCTGACCGCCCCACCCTCACCGCTCTCGTACGGCGGACGCCGCAGCGGCGCCCGCCGTACCGTCGACGCCGGTCAGGGCAGGGTCGTCTGGACGGCCTGCCAGGCGGGGGCGCTGAGGAGTTCCCGCCATGAGGTGAACAGCCGGAGGAGACCTGGTCCATGCTGGGCGCGCAGGTCGGGGTTGACCCGCATGATGTCCAGCTCGTTGGCGGCGGTGAGCTCGGCGAAGTCCCGCCGCATCGGTAGGGGCGGGCGGCTCACGGCGCCGGTGAACCGATCCTTGAACGGTCCTTCGGCCTCGGCGAGATGGGGGTAGGAGAAGCCGCGGTCGCAGCCGGCGTAGAAGCGGACGAGTCGTTCGGCCTCCACGCCGATGAGCGCGGCGAACTCGTCCCGTTCGGCCACGTCGCCCAGCGCGGTGGGGAAGCCATCGGTGCCGTAGTACGCATGGCACAGCCCGGCGAGCCGCAACGCCGGTCGCGCGCCCCACTCCGTGAGCAGCGCGTGAACGCGCTCCAGATGGGCCAGCAAGGTACCGCCCGGATGCGGGATATCGTTCGCGCCGTACGAGGCAAGCGACTCGACCAAGGTTGCGATCCGATCGATGGCCATGCGGCGCCTCCTCATGATGGTCGGGCTCCATTACATCGGCGATCCGCCGGGAACGACAGTGCGGGGAGCGGAGTACGGGCGTCCCGGCGTCCGTCCCCGCGCGTTACTTCGCAGCGATGTATCAGGACAGGTCGACGGTCACCTGCACGTCGTTCAGCGCGCCCGGGCGGCCCTTCATCGCCCACAGCACACCACCGAAGAACTGCCGCGCGCTGATCCGCCGGGCTTCGTTCCATGCCTTACGGCCGCCGTACGCGGCCATGATCTCGTCGAGCAGGTCGGACATGTCTCTGCCTTTCAGTCCAGGAACTCGTTGATGTCCTTGGCGGCCTCGGCCGGGTACTGGAACAGCGAGGCGTGCGCCGAGTCGGGGTAGACGCGAATGCACGCGTCCGGGATGAGCCCCGCCATGAGGTGACTGGCCCTGGTGGGGATCATCAGGTCGTCGTCGCCCTGCAGGATCAGCGTGGGCATCCGGATGCCGGTCAGCCGCTGCAATGCCGCGTGGTCGGGAATGCCCCACTCCACGATCGCGTCGTACTGCGCGTCGCGCACCGCGGTGGTGGTCGGCGCGTCGCGGTCCTCGGTCCGTCTGAAGATCCGGCCGAGGAACTCCCTGCCCAGTGCCTGGCTCGTCTCGGGGTGAGCGAAGAAGATGTACAGCAGGTCGTCGGCGTCGTTGACCGTCGCCCGGGCGTGCGACTCGATGTCGGCGCGCCACGCGTGCATCCCCGGCGCACCCTCGGGGCCGGTGCCGGCCAGCACCAGCCGCCGGATCAGCCGGGGTCGCACCAGGGCGATCTCCTGGGTGACGAACCCGCCGAGAGAGAAGCCGAGCAGGTCGATCTGCTCGAGGCCGAGCGCCTCGGTGAGGGCGATGATCTGGCGGGCGGTCTCGGCGACCGACCCCGACGGCGCGCCGCTCGACGAGCCGACCCCGGCATAGTCGACGAGGATCACCTCGCGAGACGCGGCGAGCCCGTCGGTCAGGACCGGGTCCCAGTTGTCGAGGTTGCAACGGCGGCGAGGGATGGTCGAAAGGGCGGAAGCCGTCGCCCCGGCGGACACGACGACGCGCCGCTGGGATGCGTTCACGTTGAGTAGTCGATCTGTTTCACTGTGTTGCACGCATGGCCAACGAAGGAGAACCGGATGCCGACGACCGTCCCGCCCGCCGTATCGACCGCCCATGCCGGGAGTTCCCGGAGAGCCATGCCCAATGCGATCACCGCGGCGACCGTGGCGGCCGCAGCCGCCACCGTCCTGCTGGTGGGAACCGCGCCACGCGCGCATGCGTTCGGCACGGTCGGCCACCTGGCCGAGCACGAGCGGATCACGCGTGCCGCGCTGGGCTGCGCCTCTGGTGCCGGCTCCGACTGCTTCGAGCCGCGGTCCCTGGATCAGGTCGCGGGCAAGAAGGGAACGTTCGGAGCGGTGGGCTCCCCGGACAACCCGCTGACAGGGGAGATCCTGACCTCCGCGGCGCACTGCGACAACGCCGACTACGTCGACGGCCCCGACTACCGGCCGCAGGACCGGCAGCGAGCGACCGCCGCCCTGATCGAGTGCGTCGATCACGCCCGCGCCCGAGTACGCGCCGGCCTCCGCCGAGCCGCCGACCTGCTCGACCGCGACGGCCGCATCAAACCAGGAGAGGTCAGCCTCAAACCCTCGCTGTTCCCGCCGCGCCCCAACGGCGACTGCACCTTCAACCGGGTGTCCGGCCGGGCCAAATGCGATGTGATCGAAGAGTTCGGGCGTGCCCTGCACGCGGTCCAGGACTTCTACTCGCACAGCAACTGGGCCGATCAGGCCGCGGCCGGGCCGGTCGGCGTGCACAACCCGCCCGGCGGCCGGCAAGGCGGCGTCAGCCCGCTGTTCGCCCTGTTCGGGGCCGAGCCGACCGGAACGAACGTGCCCGGCTGGCTGACCACCGGCTGCTTCGACGCCCAGGCCGCCATCACCGGCGAACGCGCCGGGTGCACCGACGGCGGCCGGACCCGACTCAAGCACGCCTGGATCAACAAGGACCACGGAGTGATCGACGCTCGTACGGGCGTCACCTCCTGCACGGAGGACGGCAAGAACGTCTGCACCGCGCGCGGCCAGGTCCAGGACAACTTCAGCCGCGCGGTGCGCCTGGCCATCGACGACACCCGCCGCCAGTGGCACGACTTCGCCGCGGCGGTGCGCCAGACCTATCCCGGACGCGGCGACCGCATCATCTGCGCCCTCACCCACGACGACCCGACGACGACCTGCCACTGACACCTGAACCGCCCTGGGCCGGGCCGGGGTGAGCGCTTCGGCGGTGGCGGCGGCCAGTGCGTTTGAGGTGACCGCGATCGCCTCCGCACCGGCCCCCCGGGAGTCCCGGTCCAAGTGAGTGACTTGAGCTGATAGCCGGCGGAGCCCGTAAGAGCCTCCGTCCTGAGTGGACGGAACACGGCGTGCCAGGCATCTCGGCTCCCGTCGCAGAGCCGCTGCGGGCAACGCTGCGAATGCTCGGCAAACTGACTCGGGAGGGGAAGGCCGACGCCGAGGACATGCGGGAGGTGCTGGCCGCCGGTGTCTCACCCCAGCAGGTCCAGGACGCGCTGGCGGTCTGCGTCGCCTTCAACACCACCGACCGGCTCGCCGACGCCTTCGGGCTCGTATTGCTGAGCCCCGAGGGCTTCGAAGCAGGAGCCAAATACCTGCTCAAGCGGGGTTACCGGTAGCCCGCTCCGCCGGTCAGGTGAGAAGTAGGCTCATCGGGTGAGCGGTGAAGCGTCGAATTCCCCGAATGATCGGTCAGCCCAGAACCCGCCTCCGCGTCAACGCCGGTTGCGGCAGGTTCATCCGACGCGGCGTGGCCTGATCCTTTCGTGGTGGGGATTCACCGCCACATTCACTGGGTTGCGTTTGCTGACCTGGGCAATCCATGTTCACGTCGCGGGACTGGGCAATGTCCACGTCGGTCGTGTCCATATTCACCATTACATCTGGGGGATTCTGCTGTTGATCGTCGTCGGCGCGTGCGGGCTCGTCGAGAGGTCCCCTCTCTGGCGGGCCTGGATGGGCCTCGCCTTCGGGATCGGGCTGGCCCTTGTGATCGACGAAGCCGCGTTGCTGATCGAGTTGAAGGACGTGTACTGGAACCGCGCGGGCGGGATCAGCGTCGCCATCGCGATCATCCTCATCGGTGTGGCCGGCAGCATCCTCGCGTTCACGCGTGCGCCACACGACGAGGCCACCGCGCCCTGAGGAGGGCGAGACCCGGAAGGCGGCGGTTCTCCAGGTCTGGCTTCCTGGGAGCGTCCCGTAAAGGCTGCTCAAGCTGTCGATCTTCGTCGTCCCCCCGATCCGTGGGCGGGGGCGTGCCGAATGCTCGGCAACCGCGATCCAGGGAAGGGGCAAAACCCTCATGTCGGCACCGTGGGTGGGTCTTTTCCGAGCATCCGGTACGCCGACATCGGAGGTCGAGGCGGGTGTGCGGAGTGCCGGACGCACCGATGAGTTGAGGGCGCGATGGAGGTCAGTACGTGCGAGCAGTCCAGGTGACCAAGGGAGGGCCTGTCATGGCCAAGTTCGTGACCATCGGGTACGGCGACCAGGAAGGTTATGACCGCACCGACGCGGCGGTCCGCGACCAGGCGCACGCGCACGACACTCGCCTGCGAGCGGCGGGAGCCGAGATGGGGATCGCGGAGTCGCCCGTACAGGTGCGAAATCACGACGCTGCCGGCATGAGCGTGGAAAGCGGATCGTTCATGTCGTCGGCTCTCCCGGTCGCCGGGTTCGCCATCATCGAAGCAGCGACCCTGGAGGAAGCGATCCAGCTCGTATCAGGGACTCCCTGCGCGGTCGCGCACGGTGTCGTCGAGGTCTGGCCGTTGCGGGAGACGCCGTAGTCCGCCGACTGCGGCATGCGCGAGCGTGTGGGAAGTGCTGCCGAGATTCGCTCGTCTGTGCCACGGTCAGACTTCGTCGTCGCTGGGCGGAAGCGCGAAGACGTCACCGCGAAGACAGTCACTCCTGGGTTCGGGCGACAAGGGAGCCGGTTCGCCGACGACGATCCGCGCGCGCCACCCACCGACCGCGAGCCCGTCGGCGGCGTGACCGGACAGCCGGTCATCGGCTGCGTCACCGAGCAGGCCGGCGTGCTCAAGGATGACGAACAACGCGTCTGCGGCGCAGCTCACCGTCCCGGCGGCTTCGACGGCACTCGTGTCCGGATTGAGTTCGCGGTAGATGCGGCGCGCGGCCGTAAGGAGACGGTCGGCGTCGGTCACCGTGAAATCGCGCCGCAGCCGCAAGGACAGGGCCATTCCGTCAGCGAGCGGATCATCCCCGATCGTGCTGTCATCGCCCGGCATGCCGACAAGATACGGGAACTCGCCGGTGAGGCGCCCCCAGTCGGCACGCTCCTGACATCGTTAGCCGCGCTGTTCTATCGATCAAGGATCGTGGCCTTTTGTCGGCGAGGCGAACCGGATCGCGGCAGATCCGGGCGCCTGTGGCATGCAGTCACTGACCGTAAGAGAATCGAAGGTCGGCGAAGAGCAGGTGGTTGAGTCGCCGCCGAAGGTGTCCGGTCTTGCTCTGATCAGGAGCTTCATCAGGGGTGAGCAAGGTGAACTTCAGCGAGGTCTCGCCGCCCACGGCCGTCAGTTCGAAGTGCACCTGGTCGTTGGGTCTACTTGGCCAAAGCGATGACCAGACGACCCGGTTGGGCTTTTCGGCTTCCAAGACCCTCGGCTCTATTTCATCGGAGAGCAGGCTAAGCCATGGCCGCGCTCCCCGCCGATGAGGTTCCACAAGCGACTCCCAGACTACTGACGGGGGCGCCGGCAGTTTGCGTGCCCTCGAGCCGATCTCGATCACCTCAGAATCGTATGTGGACTCGCGCGACGCTCGACCTTTCAACGACAGCCAGGTATTCCCTCCGCGGCAGAAGCGGATGCGGATGCGGATGCGGTGGTACTGATCGCCGTAAACTACGCGACCGTGGCGGAGATCGTGCTGCTCGGCGAGGTGACCTGTCCGTCGGGCGAGTTGGTGCTGATGGATGGCGGCTACCTCGGGCTATGGTCCGGCGACCGCGAACCGGACGACGTGGAGCGGCCCGACGACGCGCCTGCCGTCGACTTCGAGGTGGTCGGCCGCGATGCAGACGCCGCGGCCCGGTCGTTCGACCGGCAGTCCGGCCGCACCCTCTACGACATCCCGCACCACGCCGTCGCAGCGTTCACCTCGCACTTCGATGACCACTGCCGTGAGCGCGGCCACCAGGCGTCGCTGCGCTCCTTTCCACGGCAGGTCCCGCACCGTGACCGCGTCCGGCGGGCGATCGCCGGAAACGACCCGGATTTTCTGATCAGCGGCGTGCCGGTCATCGCCATCGGTGGCCTGCCGACCGACCGCCCGCTGCCGGTCACCGCGACACCGCACAGCGACTGGGGCTGGACGCACATCCGCATCGTCGTCAGTGACGAACCGGTCATGGATACCTGCTCGCTGGGCAAGATCGGCGTCGACTACGCCCGCTTCGTGTTCGCCGACGCGGACGCGTTGAACGCGTGGATACACGAGGAGCCGATCGACGGGCTCGCGGACGTCGTGTTCTGGGGCAGGCACGAGACCGAGATCGCGGCCGAGTTCGGTGCCACCCGTACCGGCACGCCTGGCGAGGACAACTACGGCTGGCTGAACCTGCCGGTCCGCGACGCGTACGCGAAGGCGATCGCGTTGAACGATCGGAAGACGGCATCGGACCGTAAGTTCGCCTTCGATTTCCGGCCGCACTCGCATCACTGGCGGGTGATGGCCGATGTTCGCGCGTCGGAGAATGAGGCCGCCTCGATAGAGGTCGGCGGTGCCCGCGTCATGTTCGCGATGACGTCCGTGGGCGACGGGTTCTTCCCCGTCCATGTCGAACTTGATGCGGCGGGTGCCCCGGCCGCCATCGAGGTAACGATCCGAGGCGCCGGGGACTGACCGCGGTCTGGTCAGGCCGCATCCCCGGTTGAAAGCGAGCCGTCTGGCGCCTGCGTCCGGAGGCTGGATGTCCGCTCGCCGGCTCAGGCTCTCCGTACGCGACCGGCGGCAGAAGCGTGCGTCACGGCTTTCAGGCCCGGGGCTGCTTCAGGAGGGGCCGCGGGCGAGCATGCCATTGACGAGGAGTCGCAGCATCCGGGTGGCCTGGTCGACGTCGGCGGCGGTCAGCATGATGCCGGCCATGCTGGCGGAGACGTCGGCCGGGTGGACGTCGGCGCGCAGGCTGCCGTCGGTTCGGCCGGCGTCGAGGATGGTGGCGATGGCGCCGTTGAGGTGTTCGCGGGTTTGGCCGGAGCTGATCGCACCGCTGGCGATCACCGCGCGCAGGGCTTCGGCCATGCCGCGTTTGGTGGCGACGAAGTCCTGATAGCGGCGCATCCATTCACGCATGGCGTCGGCCGGCGCGTGGTCGGCCACCAGCTGCGCGGCCATGGCGCAGAGGCGGGTGAGTTCGCTGCGGTAGACCTCTTCGACCAGGGCTTCGCGGGACGGGAAGTTGCGGTAGAGCGTGCCGACGCCGACTCCCGCCTCACGGGCGATGGTCTCGATCTTGACGGGGTCCGGGCCGGTGGTGAGGGCGCGGGTGGCAGCGTCGATGATGCGCTGCCGGTTGCGCTGGGCGTCCCTTCGTGCGCCGGGGCGTCGCTCGAGCTCGGAAATCGCGATCACCTCACAAGCGGAACCGGTTCCGCTTTTGCTAGAGTCCAACTAGGCTAAGCGGAATCGGTTCCGCTTATGGTCATCGTATCTGGAGGGCCACGACCATGACCACATCGCATGCGTACGCGTACGGAAAGCTGGGCGACCACGATGTCCTGCGGGTCGGCTTCGGCGCCATGCAGCTGGAACACGGCGACCCTGCGGATGCCGTCAAGGTTCTGCGCCGCGCGGTCGAACTCGGCGTCGACCACATCGACACGGCCCACTTCTACGGCCCGGTCAACGACCTGATCAGGACCGCCTTGCATCCGTACGCCGACAGCCTGCGGATCGTCACCAAGGTCGGCGCGGTGACCCACCCGACCGAGCGACTGGTCGCCGCCCAGAAGCCGGCGCAACTGCGGGCATCGGTCGAGGAGAACCTGCGCACCCTCGACACCGAACACCTCGCGGTCGTCAATCTCCGCCGGGCCGACACTCCGCCGGGCATCACCGCCACCGGCGACCAAGTGGTCGACCTCGACAGCCAACTGGCCGAACTGATCGCCCTGCGCGACGAGGGCAAGATCGGTGGCATCGGCCTGAGCCAGGTCAGCCTCACGCAACTGCGGCAGGCTCTTCCGGCCGGAATCGTCTGCGTGCAGAACATGTACAACGTCCTCACCCGTGACCAGGAGGACGTCCTGACCGAGTGCGCCGAGCAGGGCGTCGCCTGGGTGCCGTACTGCCCGCTCGGATCGGCCTTCGACTGGCTGCCCAGCGTCACCGACAACCCGGTGGTCATCGCGCACGCCGAGCGACTCGGCATCACCCCGGCTCAGGCCGGGCTGGCCTGGCTGCTCGGGCACAGCCCGGCAACGCTGCTGATCCCCGGCACCCGTGACCTCGCGCACCTGGCCGACAACGTCGCGGTCGCCCGGATCGAGCTGGACCAGGAAGCGATGATGGCCTTCGACACGCTGGCCGGTCAGGCCGGGAGAGCCTAACGGTAGTCATCCGCGTGCCGGCTGTTCGGTGCCCGACGGTTCGTGACGCATCGTTACGCGCGGTCAGCGGCAGATGAGTGCGTTCGGTCTTCTGGTCCTGACCTGTCCGGGCGGCTCGTCGGCTTAAGAGCATCGGATGTTCGTCGCTCCCGGGCTGGACGGGCCGTTGGCCGTGAAGCCGATCGTCATTGACGCGTTGGGTGCGAGGGTGGGCGATTGACTCGGTGCCTTGGCCGTCCACGTAGTGGCGTTCGCGGTGACGGTCGCGTTCCACCCACTGCCGAGAGTCACGCCGGACGGCATGGTCCAGGTGACGGTCCAATTGTTCCAGGCCGACGTGCCCGAGTTGGTGACCGTCAGAGCCGCCTGGAAGCCGCCCTGCCAGACGTTGGTCAGGGCGTAGGTCGTTGCGCACGAGACTCCCGCCGGCGGGCTCGACGTGCCGGGCGACGTGGGCGGGGTGGCGGTCGGTGTACTGTCCACCGGCGGGATCAGGGACGGCCCGATGATGTTCATCTTGTTCTGGTTCACCGTGACCCAGTCGTCCTGGACGATTCCGCCGGTGTCGCCGGAGTCGGGGTTCCAGGACCAGTACGTAAACGACATGCCGTTCGTACCCGAGCCCATATAGGTCATCAGCTTGGCCATCCACTGCGTGTCCAGCGGATTGGCCAGCGTGCTGCCGAACTCGCCGACCAGGATCGGCGCGGTGTTGTTCTTGAACAGGTAGCCCCAGAAGTGGTCCCAGACGTCCGGCAGGTTGTTCGGGAAGTTCGCGTCTTTGAACCACGGCTGCCGATCGTAGACCGAGATGCCATAGTCGTGCGCCGAGTACACGAGCCGGTTGGCCACGCTCAGCTGTACCGGGAACTGGGCCGCGGCTGCGAGGTTGCCGCCCCACCAGTCGCATTCCATCGGGTCATCGGGGACGTTGTCCCACTGGTTCGGCGTACCGCCTGATGGGCAGCTGACTCCCTCGACAAAGATCAGCCAGTTCGAGTTGGCCTGGAGCACCGCGTTGCCGATGCGCTGCGCGGCCAGCCGCCAGTCGCGGGCGGTGTCGCCGCAGCCCCAACAGGCGCCGGTACCGTTCGGTTCGGTGCCCTCGGCGTGTGGCTCGTTGAACAGATCGGCGCCGATGACGGTCGGGTTGTTCGCGTAGTGCTGGGCCAGCATCTGCCAGTCGGAGATCTCGCTGGCCTCAGAGACGCTCGAGGTGTACCACAGGGCGGTCTGGCCGGCCGCCGACGGGCGGTGCCGGTCAAGGATGATGCGCATCCCCTTCTGCCCGGCGTAGGCGACGACCTTGTCGAGGATCTGCAGCGGGCTCAACCCGATCAGGTCCGGATTGCTGTCGGTGTTGATGCTGGTCGCCTGCGCCCCAGAGCGCAGCGAGTCGCCGGTGAACGGCACCCGGATCGTGTTGAAGCCGAGTTGTGCCATGTGGTCGATCTGCATCCGCCAGGTGGCGTTCCGGCCGGCCCACAGCCCGTGGAAGGTGTGGTTGTCGGTCTCCATGCCGAACCAGTTCAGGCCGGTCAGCCGTACGGTCGCGCCGGTACTGTCGACGATCTTGTTGCCGCTGGTGTGCAGATAGCCGGTGCCGGTACCCGCCGCCGCGGCCGGGGTCGCGGAGACGGTGAGGGCCACGAGCGCGGCGGCCGCGGCCGTCAAGACCGAGGCGGCCGCGGCGAGCGCGCCCCGACCACGCCTACTGTGCGATCGACCCCGCCCGTCCCTGCTGGGAAGCCGCCAACGGGAGCGACGTGCGACGTCCATGGGGAATCCCTTCGCAGCCCGAACTCTCACCACCGTGGGCAGGAGCGGCGTCATTGTTCGATTTTCGATCCGATGCCGTCAACGACGAGTCCACTCCCCGCCGGTGACCTGCGGCGACAGATGAAAGCTTTCACTACGGCGGCGGAGCTCACTCCAACGATCGGATCGACCATCATCGCGCACCCGCCCCCGGACGGCCCTGCGGCGGGCGCTCATGCAGAGGCGTGATGCCGGTGACCGGCGGGCGAGCAACGCCCTGCCCCTGCTGGTTCTGCTCCCCTGCGGATTGCTGCAGTCGGCCGCCCCGACGGCGAACCGGCGTGGGTCCTGAGACGGTCCGAGTTGAGCGTCGGCTACAGACCACAGTCGTGCGGGGTAGGTTGCCCGGTGCGGCCGGCCTCCAGCAGTGCGATGGCGTCTGTCATCGCGTTGGGCTGAACCTGAGCGATGGGAGAGAACGGGCGGTCGAGGACAGCGAGGGAAGCGACTTCGACGGTCACCAGCACGGCCACTGCAGCGAACACTATGCGCCTGATGATCTTTGGTTGCGATTGAGAGTCGCCGACCAGCAAGAAAATCAGCAGGCCGCTACTGAGGAGCACGACAGCCCACAGGATTGCCGGTATTCGGGGTTGGGCCAGGAACAGGAGCTGCTGGCGCGCCTTGCCCGCGTCGCTCAGGTCCGTGCTGACCTGTTGAGATGCGGCCTGGGTTGCAGGTGAGTCCTTCGGAAGCGTGGTCCTGAGGTTACGCAGGCGGTCACCCCGCACGACCGTGTCGGGCGCCTCCTGAGTGCTCCCCCGCTCTTGCGCCTTCCAGTCACGCTCGGCGACCGACCACATATAACAGATGACCTCGCGACGCGCCGCTGTGCGCACCTGCGGCGGAAATACGCCTAGGTCGTCGTACACCGCCACCAGGCTCGCCGGCTCGGACTGGGTCTGAGAACGGGCGTCAGAGTAGTGGTTGGTCGCGAATACCTGGAGCGTGGTGAGCAGGAACCCGAACAAGAACCCGACGAACAGGACCACGTTGGTGAACTGCCCGGACATGGCCGCCCCGCGCCGCTTGAGCCACCACGCCACAAGCCATCCGAGCGCGATGAAGCCCCAAAGAATGAGGACGTATATCAGGATGGTGAGCATGGTCAGGCCGGCGGGATGCTCTGCTCGTACTGGAAGACGTTGTCAGGGTCGTACTTGGCCTTGATCTCGCGCAACCGGGGGTAATGGTCACCCCAGTAGGCGGTCTCCCAATCGACCATGCCCGGGTTCGGCACGTTGACGTACGCGCCGTTGACGTATGGTCGCAGCGCCTGGCTGAACTCGGCGACCCAGGCCTGTGCCCTGGGCGTGATCGCGTCGCCACTCCAGCCCGCGCCCGGCTCGGCGTAGAAGAGCGCGTCGCGGTGCGCGAACGCGGAGCCCCCCGGCGGCGCCTTCTTAACCGCGCCGCCGAGGCTCGAGCAGAAGTAATCGCTCACCTCCGAGGGCGCGTTCTTCATGAACTTGCCGACGATATCGATCGCCTCCGCCGGGTACGGTTCGGTGACGAACTGCGAGAAGAACTTCCAGTTCTTTGCTTTCTCAACCGCACTCTTCGACGGCGGTTGGAGCCGGGCAAAGGTGTCGGCCCAGCTCCCGGCCTGGATGGAGACGTCGGGCTTGCCCACCGACAGCACCGGCGCTAGCAACTCCTTGACCTCGGCCGGCGACCCCGATTGCAGCACCGCCAAGAGGTCGATTCCGTCCGGACCGATGTCGAGCACGCTGCTGAGGCGCGAGTCGGTCGCCGGGGCCTGCCGCTGCCACGCGTCGAAGACACCCCGCAGGTCCTCGAAGCCATTCCACCGCGCCTCGAGCAAGCTGACCTGCTTGAGCGGGTGCATCCTGTAGGTGAAGGAGGTCACGATTCCGAAGTTGCCGTTGCCGGCGCCCCGCAGGGCCCACAGCAGGTCCGAGTTGTTGTGCTCGTCGGCCATGATCGCCTTGGCGCCGTCGTCGCCCGAGGGGACGACAACCTCGGCCGCCATCAAGTTGTCGCAGGCCATGCCAAAGTTGCGGGTGAGGAAGCCCAAGCCGCCGCCGAGCGTCGCACCAGCGAGCCCGACGGTCGCCTCCCCTCCGGTCGCCACGGCAAAGCCCTCCTCGCCGAGCGCCGTCACGGCCTCACCCTGGGTGAGGCCTGCCCCGACGGTCACAGTACGAGACGCCGGGTCGAGCCGAGCGGACTTCATCTCACTGACGTCGATGACGATCCCATCGGACACATTCGACCAGCCCGCGAGGCTGTGGCGGCCGCTGCGCGCCCGCAGCGCGACGTCGTTCTGGCGTGCCCAGGTGATCGCGTTGACGACGTCCTCCGTCGTGTTGGCGAAGACGATCACCAACGGATAGGAACGGTAGAGCCCGTCCCAGTCGGTGCGAGCCTTGGTGTAGGCAGGGCTGTCGGGGTGGATGACCCGGCCGGTGAGCTGAGCCGGCAGGCTCTTGCCCGTGGTCATGAGCGGCACGTTCCTGTCACCGCAGTCAGACGGCCACCGCTCGTCAATGCGTGACGACGCTTGCGTCTCAGGGCTGGGGCTCGAGCGCCTCGCGGTCGAACACAAGCCGGCCAAGAGGAACAGCCTTCCCGCGAGGGACCGGGCGTCCCGTTCACCTGCTGTCGATAACCCCCAGGCTCGACCGAACCCTCGGCGCCCCCGGCTGGTTTCGTCACCGCACCCCCCCATCTCCCGATGTGCATTTCCCATAACAGGGGGGCCTAAATGATGCTCGTGTATGCGCAAGACATTGTCAAGGGGCGCCGACCGACGCTCCGAGCGGGACGTTAGAGACATTCTGCGCGAAACTCATGGACAATTACGAAAGTGGTCTGTCCGGGTGATCTACTTCTAACCTCGAGCCCGTGAAGGCGTAGGCGCGGTACTGCGCGGTAGTGGGATGCGTCGCTGGGTGAACTTGGAGTCTGTGGTCCATGTGCTAGTCGAACAGAAACGAGTCGGACAGCTAGATATCAAGGGCGCTGTTAGAAGAGTCGTTGCCTCAGTATCTACCGGCAGGCTGCACGATGTCCGGGCCGCCGGTGTGCGGCGTCGGCACGTAACCGCGGTGTGGCTCCGGAAGTGCCGCCAGACGAGCCGGGGAGCACGCGTTCACCAGGAGCGGGAGCACGTCGGTGCCGATCCGGCAAGAGATTTACACTTGCCGCAGCTCAAGGTCGACCGGCCCGCTGCAGACACTGCAATTCCGTACCGCATCAGCACTCCACAGGGTTGGGTCGAGCGCGCCGAAAGCCGCATCCCCGGCGTCGGCCCCGGGCCGCAGTGTCGGAAACTTGTCCGTCAGCGCCATCGGGCTTCGACGCGACTTTCAGGTCGCCTACGTGGCCGGGAACCGGTTCGCTCTGATCGATGACATGGTCCCGCTGATCTGATCCACGGAACCGATTACGGCGCACACTTCAACCTCACGTCACAGCCCGCTGATCGTCGGCATGAGCGCCCGATCAGCGGCATGAGAGGGCGCCTCGGAAAGCACAGCGGCGGACTGCAAGAGCCACGCGATGTCTCGTGAGGAAGTAGCCCTTCCGTGACGAGATCTGTTTTCCGAGTGCACCTAGGCAGATGGTGAGATGCTGGTCATTCGATCTTCCACAGCCGGGTGGTGTGGTCTTCGCTGCCGGTGGCGAGGGTTTTGCCGTCCGGGCTGAACGCCACCGATCCGACCGAGTCGGTGTGGCCGGTGAGGGTGGCGGTGGTGCGGCCGGTGGCCACATCCCACAACCGGACGGTGTTGTCGTGGCTGCCGGTGGCGAGGGTCTTGCCGTCCGGACTGAACGCCACCGAATAGACCAAGTCGGTATGGCTGAGGGTGGCGGTGATGCGGCCGGTGGCCACGTCCCACAACCGGGCGGTATGGTCTTCGCTGCCGGTGGCGAGGGTTTTGCCGCCCGGGCTGAACGCCACCGATTCGACCGGGCCGGTGTGGCCGGTGAGGGTGGCCGTTGTGCGGCCGGTGGCCACATCCCACAACCGGACGGTGTCGTCGTGGCTGCCGGTGGCGAGGGTCTTGCCGTCCGGACTGAACGCCACCGATTCGACCCCGCCGGTGTGGCCGGTGAGGGTGGCCGTGGTATGGCCAGTGGCCACATCCCACAACCGGACGGTGCCGTCCCAGCTGCCGGTGGCGAGGGTCTTGCCGTCCGGACTGAACGCCACCGATTCGACCGAGTCGGTATGGCTGAGGGTGGCGGTGGTGCGGCCGGTGGCCACATCCCACAACCGGGCGGTGTGGTCGACGCTGCCGGTGGCGAGGGTCTTGCCGTCCGGACTGAACGCCACCGAATTGACCTCGTCGGTGTGGCCGGTGAGGGGGGCGATGGTGCGGGGTCCGGATTCGGCGTCTAGCAGCAGCAATGCCGCGGGGACGCCCGCGAGGGCGGCTGCTCCGAGACCGCCGAGGAGAACGGTGCGGCGCCGGATCCGGCCCAAGGCGGGCGGGGATGTCATCGTCGGCGCGAGGGCGGTCTGCGCTGGTCGCGGCGGATCCGGCCGTACACGCAGGGGAGGTGTCCGGTCTGCCGCAGGAGTGTTCGGGGTGTCGGTCACCTTTGCCGGAGGGGGCCGGCTTCCCTGCGGATGCGGCTCGTCGGGCAGTTGGCGCAGGCGTTCGGCGACGGATGTGGCGTCCTGGGGTCGGTCGTCGGGTTGTTTGGCCAGCAGGTCCAGCACCAGCGTGTCGAGTTGATCGGGAATGTCCTCCCGCAAGGATCGTGGTGGTGCTGGGGGTTGGTTGAGGTGCTGGTAGAGGATCGCGCCGAGATTTGAGTCGGCGTCGACCCAGGTGGTGCCGGTGAGCAGTTCGTACAGGACGCAGCCGAAGGCATACAGGTCGGTGCGCTGGTCCACCTGCCCGCCTTGGATCTGCTCGGGCGCCATGTACACCGGCGTCCCCGCAGAAGAGCCGGTGGCGGTGAGCTTCGTGGCGTCGGCGAGGCGGGCGATCCCGAAGTCGCAGATCTTCACCCGGCCCTCCTCCAGCAGGAACAGGTTGGCCGGTTTGATGTCACGATGCACCACGCCACGGCGGTGGGCGGCAGCGAGCGCATCGGTGACCTGCACGGCCAATCCCCGCACCTGCTCGATCGGCAGCCCCTTGCGATTGGCGGCGAGCAGGTGGCGCAGGTCACGGCCGACCATCAGCTCCATCACCAAGAACAGCCAGCGCTCATCCCCGACCCGATGTTCGTCGATGTCGAACACCGTGGTGATACCCGGATGATTCAACGTCGCGGCGACCTCGGCCTCCCGCCGGAACCGGGCGACTCCAGTCGCTTCCGCCGCGACCGTCAACGGAAGGATCTTGACAGCGATCTGACGGCGCAGCCGCAGATCGACCCCCCGCCACACCTCACCCATCCCGCCCCGGCCCAGCGGCTCCTCCAGCCGGTACCGGCCGGCCAGCTCCACGTTCCGCTGCACCATCGCCTCCGACCCTGCCCGCACCCAAGGGAAGATCACACAACCGCTACATCCCATCAGGTATGCGCGGCTAGGGTCCAGGTTTCTCCTTCCGTGAGCTGAATCGCGCAGAGACGAGACCACCGGTCTCAACCGACACTCATGCTCAATCCAGCAAACGGCACGAACATCCGACCATCGGCATGAGAGGACGTCTCGCGGCCGACCGTGGCAGGAGGCTCAGCGCCGGTTCAGCGGAACGGCGCCTGGGCGACGCGTGCTGTCGGGCCGGGAGGTCAGTCTTCCTTCGGGTGCCAGCGGCGGCGGAGGGCGAAGGCGGCGGCCTTCGGGCGGCGGTCGCGGGTGAAGACGCCCTTCTTGTTGCCGTCGGCGCGGTTGACGCCGTACCCCGTGGCGAAGTCGGCGAAGTTCCAGACGTGCTCGCCGATGACGGAGTCGACGCGGTCGAAGACCCGGTGGAACGTCTCCAGGAGCTCGATCTGGTAGTCCTCGGTCCAGGTGCCCGCCGCGACCGAGCGCACTCCGGCGATCGCGTCCGCGCCGTACTCCGTGACGATGATCGGCTTGCCGTGCAGGCGTACCCACTCGCGCAGTTCCGCCTCGAGCTCGCGTTCCGCCGTGACCAGGTCGCCGGTGTCGATGTACCAGCCGTTGTAGCGGTTGAGGCAGATGACGTCGAACAGGTCGCTCATGACGTCCTTGTCCGGCGGCAACTGGACCTGGGCGAAGCAGACCGGGCGGCTCGGGTCGGCCGCGCGTGCGGCGCGTACGAGCGGCTCGAAGTACGTGCGCGCCTCGGGGCGGGCCGAGTCCGGTTCGTTGGCGATGCTCCACATGACCACGCTCGGATGGTTCTTGTCGCGGGCCACGAGTTCCTGGATGGCGCGCAGGTGGGCGGCCTGGGTGGTGTCGTCGATCGCCGCCCAGATGTGCGGGGGATCGCCGGGCACGAGCGTGTGCGCGATCTCGAAGTTGAGCCCGACGGCCGGGGTCTCGTCGATGACGACGATGCCGTGCCGGTCGGCGTACTCCAGGACCTCCTCGGCGTACGGGTAGTGCGAGGTGCGGAAGGAGTTGGCGCCGATCCAGTCGAGCAGCGCGAAGTCGTGCACCATGTGCACGTC
The DNA here is from genome assembly GCF_039542035.1 of Actinoallomurus liliacearum. NCBI lineage: Bacteria > Bacillati > Actinomycetota > Actinomycetes > Streptosporangiales > Thermomonosporaceae > Actinoallomurus > Actinoallomurus liliacearum. The sequence continues at coordinate 612,315 of NZ_BAABHJ010000002.1, read as the reverse complement.
GTCGTGGCCTTTGCCGCGGACGGGGTTGTCCTCGTGCTTGCCGAAGCCGCGGAAGTAGAACGGCTCGCCGTTGATCAGGAAGCGGTCGCCCTCTACCTTCACGTCGCGGATGCCGACCGGCAGCGCGTAGTCGTCGGCGTCGTCGCCGCTCGTACGGACCTCGAGGCGGTAGAGGTGGCCGTGGCCGGGGCGCCACAGGGTCGCGTCCGGCACCTCCAGTGTGCCGGCGGCGGTCGTGCCCCGCGCGCGTTCGGCGCCGTCGGCGTCGCGCAGCACGACCTCGGCGACCTGGCCGGCCACGACGTCCACGCGGTAGTGCACGCGGGCGTCCGCGCCGGCCACCTCCGTGGTGACGGTGATGTCGCGGACGTACGAGCGGGGGGTGGCGCAGAGCCAGACGGCGCGGTGCAGCCCGGCATAGTTGAAGAAGTCGTGGAAGTACCGCTGCCGGCGGCGCCCGTCCGGCAGGACGTCGACGATGCCGGGCGGGATCGTGGAGGGCTCCAGGCGGTTGTCGACCACGACGGTCAGGCGGCCGATCTCGCCGGGCCGGGCGTGCTCGGTCACGTCGCACTCGAACGGCGTGTAGCCGCCCTCGTGCCGTCCGACCTCCACGTCGTTCCACCACACCACGGCGCGGTGCGCGGCGGCGTCGAAGCGCAGCACGACGCGCCGCCCCGCCCACCCGGCCGGGATCCGTACCTCGCGCTGGTACCAGACGTCGCCGACGTGGTCGTGGGCGTCCCGGGTGGCCGGCACGTCGTTGAAACTCGCCGGAACCGGCATCTCCACGGCGTCCGGCAGCGGGCCGCGCCACCACTGCTCGGCCCGGCCCCGGTCACCGGGGTCGAGGGCGAAGGCCCACAGCCCGTTGAGGCCGACACGTTCGCGGCTGGACGTCTCCTGAGGACGGAGCAAGGGAGCCTCCGGGTGGGTGAGAAGGGCCGGGATCCTCGTCTATCGACTGTCAGACGGATTCATCGAGGAGATGTGCGTTCCAAACGGCCGCCGCCTGCTCGTGGGAGTCGACGCCGGCGAAGAAGGCATCGGCCAATCCGGCGTAGTCCGGTTCCACGACATCCGTGACCTCGATGAATTTCGGCCGGTACACCGCGAAGCCCTGCGGAGCCGATTGCGGCCGGTAGGGCACGGCCATCTTCATCGACCGCCGGGCCGGGAGGTACTCGACGGCGTCGACGACCAGCGCGTCGACCCGTCTCCCGTCGAGGTTGAGGTAGGCGTCCGCGACGAATACCGCGCGGACCCAGTCAGGCCGGCCCGCTTCCAGCGCTTCCTGGCCGGCCTTCGCGGCGTCGGCGATATCGTCGGCCATAAGGCGGTTCATGCCTTTACCGCCGGCTGCGTCCGCGTGGCCCAGCAGGGGAATCAACGTGTCGCCGCCGGACACGCTCCAGATGCCGTGGGCGGCATAGAAACCGGCCATCCTGGAAACGTCGTACATGATCGGCCAGCGTAGCGAACGCGGCGGCCCCGAGAACGTGGCCGCGTCGCCGGGTTCCGGCGCCACGTCGTATGGTCCGCCTCCGATTCCTGTGAAGTTCCTGTTACATCGATGACCGGCCCGTTCCCAGCGGCTCCGGGCGGAGTTAGCGTCCGTATGTGCTGATCACTCCACATGAGCGGGAGCGGCTGCTCATCCACGTGGCGGCCGGGCTCGCCCGCGACCGGCGCGCCCGCGGCCTGCGGCTCAACCATCCCGAGGCCACCGCGGTCATCGCCTCGTACGTGCTAGAGGGCGCCCGCGACGGGTGTACCGTCGCCGAGCTGATGGAGGCGGGACGTACGGTGCTCACCCGCGAGGACGTCCTGGACGGCATCCCGGAGATGCTCGACTCCGTGCAGGTCGAGGCGACCTTCCCCGACGGCACCAAGCTCGTCACCGTCCACCGGCCGATCCCGTGACGTCGGCGAAGGGGACGCGATGAGCTCCGGAATCGTGCCGGGCGAGATCGTTGCCGGGGACGGCCCCGTACGCCTGAACCCCGGCCGTACGCGACGGACCGTCACGGTCGTCAACACCGGCGACCGCCCGGTGCAGGTCGGCTCGCACTATCACTTCGCGCAGGCCAACGACGCGCTCGCGTTCGACCGGGAGGCCGCGCGCGGCCACCGGCTCGACATACCGGCCGGCACCGCCGTGCGGTTCGAACCGGGTGTCACGCGTGAGGTGTCGCTGGTGCCGCTCGCGGGACGCGCGGTCGTACCGGGGCTGCGCCATGACTGACATCTCCCGGTACCGCTACGCCCGGCTGTACGGTCCGACCGCCGGCGACCGCGTACGCCTGGCCGACACCGACCTGTTCATCGAGGTCACCGAGGATCTGAGCCAGGGTGCCGGGGCCGGCGACGAGGCGGTGTTCGGCGGCGGCAAGGTGATCCGCGAGTCGATGGGCCAGGGCACGGCGACGCGCGCCGAGGGCGCGCCCGATCTGGTGATCACCGGCGCCGTGGTGCTGGACCACTGGGGCGTCGTCAAGGCCGACGTCGGCGTGCGCGACGGCCGGATCGTCGCGCTCGGCAAGGCCGGCAACCCGGACACGATGGACGGAGTCCACCCCGACCTCGTGATCGGGCCGTCGACGGAGATCCTGTCCGGCAACGGCCGGATCCTCACGGCCGGGGCGGTCGACTCGCACGTCCACCTCATCTGCCCGCAACTCGTCGAGGAGGCCCTCGGCGCCGGTGTCACCACGCTCATCGGGGGCGGTACCGGGCCGGCCGAGGGCACGAAGGCGACGACGGTCACCCCCGGCGCCTGGTACCTCGCCCGGATGCTGGAGGCGATGGACCCGTTCCCGGTCAACGTGGCGCTGCTCGCCAAGGGCAACACGGTGTCCGAGGAGGGCATGTGGGAGGCGCTGCGCGGCGGCGCGTCGGGTTTCAAGCTGCACGAGGACTGGGGGTCGACCCCGGCCGCGATCGACGCGTGCCTCCGCGTCGCCGACGCCTCGGGCGTCCAGGTGGCGCTGCACTCCGACACCCTCAACGAGGCCGGGTACGTCGAGTCGACGCTGAACGCCATCGGCGGCCGCTCCATCCACGCGTACCACACCGAGGGCGCGGGCGGCGGGCACGCGCCGGACATCATCACGGTCGCCGCGCACCCGAACGTCCTGCCGTCCTCGACCAACCCCACCCGGCCGCACACGGTCAACACGCTCGACGAGCACCTCGACATGCTCATGGTCTGCCACCACCTGAACCCGGCGGTGCCGGAGGACCTGGCCTTCGCCGAGTCGAGGATCCGCCCGACCACCATGGCGGCCGAGGACGTCCTGCACGACCTCGGCGCCATCTCGATGATCGGCTCGGACTCCCAGGCCATGGGCCGGATCGGCGAGACCGTGATCCGCACCTGGCAGACCGCGCACGTGATGAAGGCCCGCCGGGGCGGCCTGGACGACAACCTGCGCGCCCGGCGGTACGTCGCCAAGTACACGATCTGCCCGGCGATCGCGCACGGTCTCGACGCCGAGGTCGGCTCGGTCGAGGTGGGCAAGCTCGCGGACCTGGTGCTGTGGGATCCGGCGTTCTTCGGCGTCCGGCCGCACGTCGTGCTCAAGGGCGGCGTGATCGCCTGGGGCGCGATGGGGGACGCGAACGCCTCGATCCCGACCCCGCAACCGGTGTTTCCCCGCCCGATGTGGGGCGCGACCGCGGCCCCGGCGACGTCGGTGTACTTCGTCGCGCCCGCCGCGCTCGAGGACGGGCTGGCCGGGCGCCTCGACGTGCGGCGGCCCCTGGTCGCGGTCAAGGACACCCGGCGGCTGGGCAAGGCGGACCTGCCGCTGAACGACGCGCTGCCGGAGATCAGGGTCGACCCGGACACGTTCACGGTCACCGTCGACGGGGACGAGGTCGAACCCGCGCCCGTGTCCGAACTGCCCATGGCCCGTCGGTACTTCCTGTTCTGATGGACGCGCCGATGGACGCCGCGCTGCTGCTGCTCGCCGACTCGCGGCTGCCCGCCGGCGGGCACGCGCACTCCGGCGGCCTCGAGACGGCCGCCGCGACCGGCGTCGTCCACGACCTGGCCACGCTCGCCGCCTTCCTGCGCGGCCGGCTCGCCACCACGGGACTCGTCATGGCCGGCCTGGCGGCGGCCGCCTGCGCCTACGCGCACGAGTGCGCCGGATCCGAGGGCGATGGGCCCCCGGGCGATGCCGTTCCCGTACGACCCGGCGCGCGGGCTCGTACGGCGGCGTGGGCCGGCTGGGTCCGGCTCGACGCCGAGGCGGACGCGCGTACGCCGGCGCCCGCGCAGCGGCGGGCGTCGCGGGCGCAGGGGCGGGCGCTCCTGCGCGTCGCCCGCGGCCTGTGGCCCGGCTCCGTCCTCGACCTCCTGACCGGGGCGGCCGGCGGTCCGCACCAGCCGATCGTCCTGGGCGCCGCGGTCGCCGCCGCGGGTGGTGCTCCGGTACGGGCGGCGCAGATCGCGGCGTACGGCTCGGTGACCGGGCCCGCCTCGGCGGCGGTCCGCCTGCTCGGGCTGGACCCCCTCGGGGTGCACCGCGTCCTGGCGGGCCTGACCGCGCACGTCGACCACGTGGCCGCGGAGGCGGCCGAGTCCGTCCGCGTCGGCGATCTGCCGGCGGTCTCCGCACCGGCCCTGGACGTGTTCGCCGAACTGCACGACCGCGCCGACCTCCGCCTGTTCGAATCCTGACGATCGGAGGAACCCTTGGGACTCCACCACGGCCACGACCCGCACGAGCCGCGCCCCCACCGGGCCCTGCGGGTCGGCATCGGCGGCCCGGTCGGCAGCGGCAAGACCGCCCTGGTCGCCGCGCTGTGCCGGCTGCTCCACGAGGAGGCCGCGCTGGCCGTCGTCACGAACGACATCTACACGACCGAGGACGCCGACTTCCTGCGCCGGAACGCCGTGCTCGACGACGACCGGATCGCGGCGGTCCGCACCGGCTGCTGCCCGCACACCGCGATCCGCGACGACATCTCCGCGAACCTGGACGCCGTCGAGGCCCTGGAGGACCGGCACGGCCCGCTCGACCTCGTCATCGTGGAGAGCGGCGGCGACAACCTCACCGCGACGTTCAGCCGCGGGCTGGTCGACCGGCAGATCTTCGTCCTCGACGTGTCCGGCGGCGACAAGGTCCCCCGCAAGGGCGGTCCGGGCGTCACCACCGCGGACCTGCTGGTGATCAACAAGACCGACCTCGCGGCGTTGGTCGGCGCCGACCTGACCGTCATGGCGCGCGACGCCGAGCGCGTACGGGACGGGCTGCCCATCGCCTTCACCTCGCTGCGGGAACGCCCGGACGTCCCCGAGGTCCTCGGCTGGGTGCGCGCCGCCCTCGCCGAGCACGCCGCCGCGTGACCTCCGTCCGCGCGCCCTCGTACGCCGCCGCGACCGGCACCGGCTTCACGGCGCGGGCGGCGGTGCGCGCCGAGCGCGGTCCCGGCGGGCGGACGCGGATCACGCGGCTGCGGTCGGACGGCCCGCTGGCGCTGCGCGAGTCCGACGGGGCCGTCTATCTCGTCGGCGCGGGCGCGGGACCGCTCGGCGGCGACGACCTCGAGCTGACCGTCGAGGTCGGGCCGGGCGCGCGGCTGGACGTGCGCTCGGCCGCGGCGACGCTCGTCCTGCCGGGACGGCGGGGTGCCGGTGCCTCGCGCCTCGTCGTACGGGCCGACGTCGCGGCCGGGGGCCGGCTCGCCTTCACTCCCGAACCCGTGATCGCGGCGGCCGGCTGCGACCACCGCGCGCTGGCGGAGGCGACCTTGGCCGAGGGCGCGGACCTGGTGTGGCGAGAGGAGATCATCCTTGGCCGCCACGGCGAGGCGCCGGGCCGCTATACCGGCCGGTTCGACGTCACGGTCGGCGGGACGCCGCTGCTCCGCCACGAGCTGCGGATCGACGAGGACGCGCCGAGCGGCGCCGTGCTCGGCGACGCGCGGGCCGTCGGAACCCTGCTGGTCACCCGCGCCACCGCCGATCCCTACGCCGAGGAGGGGCTGGCCGTCCTGCCGCTCGCCGGGCCGGGCGTCCTGGTGACGGCCCTGGCCGCCGACGCCGTACGGCTGCGGGAACGCCTGACGGCGGGCCGCCGCCGGATCTCCTCGTGATCACCCGCCGAGCCGGGAACCTCGAAGCGAAGGCACGCGGAGCCGTGCTCGGGAGCCGGTCGCGGCGGCGGTCCGCCACCGCCGACTCGCTGATCGGGTGCGCCGTCGGCCCGGCGGGTGGCTACGATCTCAGAGAGTGGGAGTTTTCGCCTTCAGGGGGGACCGTGAGCGACGTCCCAGGGCCGTCGGACGGTCGCAAGCCGGTGTTCGCCGCCGAGCGCCGTAAGCGCATCCTCGAACTGCTGCGGGCGAACGGCACGCTGTCGCTGCGTCAGCTGGCGGAGGCCGTCCAGTCGTCCGAGGTGACGGTGCGCCGTGACGTACGCGCGCTCGAGGCCGACGGCCTGCTGGACCGCCACCACGGCGGGGCCTCCCTGCCCGGCGAGCTCTCTCGCGAACCGACCTACCTGCAGAAGGCCCAGGTCGCCGGCGACGAGAAGGCCGCGATCGCCGATCTGGCGGCGGCCCTGGTCGAGGACGGTGACGCGATCGCCATCGGCCCCGGCACCACGACACACGCGCTCGCGCAGCGGCTGACCGGCCACACCGACCTCACGGTGGTCACCAACTCGCTCTTGGTCGCCCAGACCCTCGCCGGCTCGCCGCGCATCGAGGTCGTGGTGACCGGGGGCACGCTGCGTGGTCCGGTGCAGGCACTGATCGGCAGCGCGGCGGAGCGGTCGCTGGCCGGGCTGCGGATGCGCCGGGTGTTCATCTCCGGCAACGGGCTGACCGCCGAGCGCGGCCTGTCGACCCCGAACATGCAGGTCGCGGGCACCGACCGGGCGCTCGCCGAGGCGGGGGAGGAGGTCGTGGTGCTCGCCGACCACACCAAGGTCGGGGTGGACACGATGGTGCAGACCGTGCCGCCCGAGCGCATCGACCACCTCGTCACCGGAGAGGACGCCTCGCCGGAGGAGCTTCACGAGCTGAGCGCGCGGGGCGTGCGGATCCACGTCGCCCGTCTCTGACGGCCCTCGGATCTCCCTTCCACGCCCTCGGCCGTATCGTCCGTGTCCGGCATCCCTGGTGGCGGACGGCCGCGGCGTGGTATTACCTGCGATACACCGGCGCGTTACCGGGAGGTGCGTCGTGACCGACAGAGCCCTTGAGGCGGCCGGGATCCTCAAGATGTTCCCCGGCACGGTCGCTCTCGACCATGTCTCACTCACGCTGGCGCGCGGCGAGGTGCACGCGCTGACCGGGGAGAACGGCGTGGGCAAGTCCACGCTCGTCAAGATCCTGTCGGGGGTGTACCGGCCCGACGCCGGACGGCTGCGCCGAGACGGCGAGCGGGTCCGCTTCGGCAGCCCGCTGGACGCCCGCCGCGCCGGCGTCATGGCGGTGCACCAGGACAGCGCGCTCATCCCGTCGCTGAGCATCGCCCGCAACCTGTTCGCCGGCGCCGAGCCGAGGGGCCGGCTCGGCCTGATCGACGTCGCGCGGATGAACGACGAGGCCGCCGGCGTCCTCGCCGGTCACGGGCTGCGGGTCGACGTCCGCCGGCCGCTGGCGACGCTGGACCCCGGCGCCCGCACGCTCGTCGCCCTGGCCCGGGCGGTGACGGCCGGCGCCGAGGTCCTCGTCCTCGACGAGCCGACCGCGGAGATGGAGCCGCCGCAGATCGAGACTCTGTCCCGGGTGGTGGCCGAACAGCGCGAACAGGGCCGGGCGGTGCTGTACGTCAGCCACCGGCTCGACGAGCTGTACCGGCTCGGCGACCGGCTGACCGTGCTGCGCGGTGGCCGGGTGGTGCACAGCGGGCCGTTCGCGGGTCTCGAGCGGCGCACGCTGGTGTCGATCATGCTCGGGCGGCGGCTCCCGCAGGTGTCGCCCGACCCGCCCGAGTCCGCCGCCGAGGCACCGGCCGATCCGCCGTACCTTCGCGCCACCGGGCTCACGCGCCGGCACGCGCTGGCCGACGTCTCGCTGGAGCTCCGGGAGGGCGAGGTGCTGGGGCTGGGCGGCCTGCTGGGGGCCGGCCGCTCGGAGACCGCCAAGGCCATCGCGGGCGCGCTGACGCTGGACGCCGGCCAGGTCACGGTGGCGGGCGCGCCGCTGCGGCGGCGCTCGATCGCCGGTGCGATCCGGGCGGGTGTCGGTCTCCTGCCGGAGAACCGCGCCACCGAGGGGATCATCCCGTCGCTGTCCGTCCGCGACAACATCGCGCTGGCCGCGCTGCCGCGGCTGTCCCGCTTCGGCCTCGTGTCGGGCGCGCGGATCGACCGGGTCGTGGAGACCTTCATGCGCCGCCTGCGCATCAAGGCGACGTCGCCGCTGCAGAAGGTCGCCGAGCTGTCCAGCGGCAACCAGCAGAAGGTCCTCCTCGCCCGCTGGCTGGCGATGCAGCCGAAGGTGCTGCTGCTGGACGAGCCGACGCGCGGCATCGACGTGGGCGCCAAGGCGCAGTTGCGGGACCTGCTGGACGAGCTGGCCGTCGCCGGCCTGGCCATCCTGCTGATCTCCTCCGACCTCGAGGAGCTGGTGTCCGGCTGCGACCGCGTCGTGGTGTTGCGCGACGGCGCCGTCGCGGCCGAGCTGACCGGCCTGGAGATCACCGAGGAGCGCATCATCACGGCCATGGCCTCCGCCGGCGGCGCGCCGCCGGCGGAGCGCTGACCTGTTCCTTCAGACCTGGTCGATCCTCCATTCGAGGATGCCGCCCGACACACCGTCGCCGAGCCGGGCCTCCAGCCGGAACGCGGTCGCCCGTACCGGAGTGAAGGTCGTGCGGTTGTACGTGTCGCGCGCCGTCCCGTACGCGGACGGGTTCTCGACCGGCGTCCACGTGTCGCCGTCGCGGTACAGCAGCCGCCACGACACCGGGACGCGGCACTGCCCGTGGCCGGTGTCGTCGAACCAGTACACGGCGGTGGCCGCGGCCGTGATCGGCTCCGGGTAGTCGTACTGGACCCACTCGACGCCGCCGCGGTGGTCCCACCAGGTGAACCGCGGGATCGACTCGTCGCCGGAGGACGCCGGTTCGATCCCGTCGCACAGCGCCTCCGTCGTGTCCCCCTGCCACAGGTGGGAGGCACTGGCGACCGGCACGAGCCGCCAGTCCCGGGCGTCCGCGCCGTGCCCGATGACGGGGAACGCGGTGATGCGGAGCCGCGCGGCGCCCATGGGGATGAGCGTGACGGTCTCCGCGCGTTCGTCCGACCGGACAGGGCCGTCCTGCAGCGGCCGGACGACGTTCTCGTCGTCGGTCCGCCAGTTGGGGATGCGGCGGGCCCGCGCCCGGATCTCGAGGGGCGCTCCCCGCCGGGTGAACGGGTTCCCGCGCGCCGGTCGCCGCCGCAGGCTGAACGACCGTCCGTCGAGGCCGTAGTTCCACGGGGAGCCGGCGGTGACCTCGTACTCCGGCCATGTCGTCGTGCCGGCGAACCGCCGCCAGTTCTCCTCGATGGCGAGGGAGAAGGTGAGCGGGCCGTATTCCACGGAGACCGCCCCGTGGTTCTTCTCCCAGGTACGGGTGGTGGCGCGCATGGGGAGACGGAGCTCGACCCGGTCCCCGTGCCGCCAGGTACGGGTGACGACGACGTAGCACGGCGGCGCCGCCCGCAGGGGAACGGGAGAACCGTTCACCCGCAGCGCGGGCTGCTCGCACCAGCGCGGCACGCGCAGGTAGAGCGGGAACTCGACGGGACGCGGCGTGGAGATCCGCAGCGTCACGCTCTCATCGAACGGGTACCCGGTCTCCTCGGTCACGGTGACGGTCGTACCGTCGCCGCCGACCTTCGCCGTCACCTCGGACGCGGCGTACATCGAGGCGCACAGCCGGCGTCGTACGTCGCCGGCCACAGCTCCTCGGCGTAGTACGGCCAGCCCATGCCGTAGTTGTGCGGGCAGCAGCGGTAGTTGTGCACGCCCGGCATGTACGCCTGCATCGCGAAGTCGTTGTCGAACTGGCCGTGGGTCTTGGCGATGTCGTCGAGCTGAACGCCGTTGGCGCTGGTGATGTAGTGCGTGCCGCGCTGCGCGGGGTCGAAGGCGGCGGGCAGCGAGTTGACGGCGATGTCCTCGCAGCGGTCGGCCCACACCGGGTCCCCGGTGATCCGGGTCAGCAGCTCGAAGCTGTGCATGAGCTCGACGAACCCACAGGTCTCCAGGCCCTGCCGCGGGTCGGTGAAGTACGGTCGGCAGTTCTCGTCGCCGGCGAACCCGCCGCCGGGGAACTGGCCGTACGTGCCCATCACCGTGTCGTAGTCCCGGTAGGTCGCCGCGCGCAGCGCCGGGTCGCCGGCCAGCACGCCGTACTGCGCGGGCTCGCGGAACCCCTGGGCGAGGTTCACGTTGTGCGGGGTCGGCAGGCCGGTGACGTAGTCGGCGGAACCGGCGTGGATCTTGCGGACGAGGTCGAGGAGCCGGTCGTCCCCGGTCCGGTTGTAGGCCCAGTAGACGCTGTCGATCGTGTCGCCCCAGCGGTACGCGCCCCAGCCGCGCCGGAAGACCTCGGCGGGCTGCCGGTTCTGGAAGTCGAAGTACCGCATGAGGAACGGTGTGATCCGCTCGTCGCCGGTCGCCTCGGCGTACGAGCGGAGCGCGTCGAGGACGGGCATGTGCGGCCAGAAGTCCGGGCCGCCCTCCAGGGAGGTGCGCAGGGCGGCCGGGCCGAACCAGCCGTCGGCCGTCTGCGCGGCCAGGATGCCGTCCACCCACCGGCGGGTCAGGCTCCGCACGCGCTCGTCGCCGGTGACGAGGCCGAGGTCGGTGAAGCCGCGCAGCCAGTACGGGAGCTCCTCCCAGCCTCCCTTCGCGGGGTCGACCCACCCGTTCGTGTCGTAGACCAGGTAGTCCGAGACCTCGGGCATGCGCCCGTTCAGCCCTTCGACCTGCAGGTCGAGCTGGCGCCGCAGCCATCCCTTCGGCCGCACGCTCCCCGGCGGCAGCTTCAGGAAGGGCGCCGGCCGCAGCGGCGCGCGGTTCGGCGTGTAGTGCCCGCCCGCCGAGGCGGCCTCCACCGTCCGCAGGACCCGCACGCGGTCCCGGGTGTCCGCGTCGGCGGGCCGTCCGCCGATTCCGGCCGCGGCCACGCCCCCGGTGACGGTGAGGCCGCGGGTGAGGAACGTCCGTCGTTCCATCCGACTCTCTCCTTCTCACGGGAGGCGGGAGGGACCCGAGGGTCCCTCCCGCGCCGCGTCACTTGCCGGACTGGTAGAGCTTGGCGACGTCGTCGGCGGACAGGGCCCGGTCGAAGACGTGCACCTGGTCGATGGCGCCGTTCCAGTAGTCGACCGGGTTGCCGCCGTACCTGCCGCGGCCGATCACCGTGTGCCCGGTGGACCGGTCGCCGAGGCAGGCCGCCGCGCTTCCGGCCTTCTGCCCGTCGACGTACAGGGTCAGCGAGCCGGAGGCGGCGTCACGGACCCCGACGAGGTGGTACCAGCGCCCGGTCTCCGGGGCGGTCGGCGCGAGCGCCCGTACCCCGGCGAAGCTGAACGCGAACCGGTCGTCAGCGCCCGAGTACTGCAGGTAGAAGGCGCTGTTCGTGTCGCCGTCCTGGCTGACCGCCGTGGCGAACCCGCCGCGCCGGTCGAGCTTCACCCAGGCGGACACGCTGTAGTTCCCGGTGGTGTCCAGGATGGCCGCGCCGGTGTCGGCGAACTGGTTGGAACCGTTGAACTGCAGTGCGGACCCGGAGTGCCCGGCCGTCCACGCCGGCCCGTTCACGAGCGTCGCGTCGTGCGTGCCGACCGTGTCCTTGGCGACCGCGCCGGATCCCTCGTCGAGCGGGTAGAAGCTGACGCCGTCGAGACCCGGCGTGCCGGGCGGGAAGCTCTGGCCGCCGCCCTGGCCGACCGAGCCGGACGCCTTGATGAGGGCCTCGTTGGCCGCGCGGACCTGCTCGGCGCCGGGCTTGAGGACCTGACGGTCGTAGGTGTAGATGCCGTTGAGCTCGTTCTCGACATCGGTGATCTGGGTGTAGACCGACGCGGACACGCCGCACCGCTGCTCCACGTCGAGCAGGCGGTTCTGCAACTCGGTGTAGCGCCGGGTCAGCGTGGCCTGGTCGGGCTCCATCTCGTAGGCGAAGCCGTGTGCGGGGTCCCACATGTGGCCGTCGACCTTGAGGCCGAGCCCGCCGTACTCCCCGTCGACCGCGGCCCGCGCCCCCTGCTGGACCGGGGAGCCGGGGCCGACGTAGGTGTGGTCGTCGTAGATGTCGCCCGAGCCGATGTTCGGGATGGACTCACAGCAGTTGGTGCCGCTGTCGATGTCCACGAGACGGCTCGGGTCCCAGCCCTTGACCTGCGCGGCGATCCGATCCGGCTCGTACTCGCCCCAGCCCTCGTTGAAGGGCACCCACACGACGATGGACGGGTGGCTGCGGTGCTGGTCGACGAGGTTGCGCAGCTCGGTCTCGAACTGCGTCTTGACCGCCGCGGACGGCGAGTGCCCGGCGTACGTCGCGGGCATGTCCTGCCACACGAGCAGCCCGAGCCGGTCCGCCCAGTAGTACCAGCGGTCGGGCTCGACCTTCACGTGCTTGCGGACCATGTTGAAGCCGAGGCGCTTGTGCGCCTCCAGGTCGAACCGCAGGGCGGCGTCGGTCGGCGCGGTGTAGATGCCGTCCGGCCAGAAGCCCTGGTCGAGCGTGCCGACCTGCATGACGAACTTGCCGTTCAGCAGCATCCGCACCTTGCCGTCGGGACCCTTCCCGAGGCCGATCGAACGCATCCCGGAGTACGAGCCGACCTCGTCGACGACCTTGTGACCCTCCCGGACCCGCACCTTCAGCGTGTACAGGTACGGGTCGTCCGGCGTCCACAGGTGCGGCTTGCGGATCGGAATGCTCAGCTCGGCACCCGCCGCGCCGACGGCCCGGCCCACCGGGCGGTGCCCGGCGTACGCGACGGCCTCGACCGTCGCCGCCGGGCTCCCGGCGACGTGCGTGGTCAGCCGCAGCGTCTTGCTCGCCAGGTCCGGCGTCGCGTCCAGGCGGGAGACGTACGACGCGGCGACCGGCTCCATCCAGACGGTCTGCCAGATCCCGGAGGACGGGGTGTAGAAGATGCCGTCACCGGGCTTGCGCTGCTTGCCGAGTGCCTGGGAGCCGATGTCGGTGGGGTCGTCGACGCCGACCAGCAGCTCCTGCGGGCCGTTGCCCCGGAGCGCGCCGGTGACGTCGGCGGAGAAGCCGTCGTAGCCGCCCGTGTGCGTGGCCACCTGCGTGCCGTTCACGTAGACGGTGGCGTGGTAGTCGACGGCCTGGAAGTGCAGGAGGAGCCGGCCGCCGTGCCAGGACTTCGGCACGGTGAACGTCCGGCGGTACCACATGTGGTCGACGTGGCGCTTGATCCCGGACAGCGCCGACTCGACCGGGTACGGGACGAGGATCCGCTCCGCCAAGGTCTTGCCGGTCGGCGGCGTCTCGCCGGCGGACGCCTCGGCGAACTGCCATTCGCCGTTGAGGTTCTGCCACCGGGACCGGGTCAGCTGGGGCCGCGGGTACTCCGGGAGGGCGTTGGTCGGGGAGACCTGGTCGGTCCAGGGCGTGGTCAGCGGCGGGGTCTGGGCCTTCCAGGACGCGGCGGCCGGTGCGGAGGCGGGGGCCGGTGCGGAGGCGGAGGCGGGGGCGACGAGTGCGGCGAGAAGCGCGACCGCGAGGCCGATGATGACGGCCGGGCCACGAGGTCTGGCGAGGCTGGATGATCGGAGGGCGGGCACGGCAGACTCCCATCTGTTGAAACAGGGTGATGGGCGGATGGGCGCAGCGCGGCGCGCGGCTGCGCCGGAACGGACGGAGGCCAGGAGGACTGGGACGGCCGGTACCGGTGAGCACAGCATGAAGGCCGCTGATCGATCCTGCAAGATTCAGACCGAAAAATTAGATCGATGCTGATCGCTATTGACAGAACTCGATCGTGGGTGCGTCAATTACCGGAATCTCGCCTCCGCCTGGGGAAGGACCTGCAATGACCGTCCCTCCGTACCGCTCGCGCCCGGTCGCGCTCACCACCACGTTCCTCGCGATGACCGCCCTGCTCGCCGCCGGCTGCGCCAAGTCCGAGAAGGACCAGCCGACCGGCGGCGGGAGCGCTCAGGCCGGGCAGGTGGTGCAGAGCCCGTCGGGTTCCGCGCCCTCCTGCACGATCGACAAGTTCGGGGGCACGAAGTTCGACCTGAAGACCTCGGTGGTCGGGTTCTCGCAGTCCGAGAAGGAGGCCAACCCCTTCCGCATCGCGGAGACGGCCTCGATCAAGGCGGAGGCGAAGCAGGAGGGGATCACCGGCCTGCGGACGACCAACGGCCAGTCGCAGTTCAGCAAGCAGATCAGCGACGTCCAGCAGCTCATCGCCCAGGGGGCGAAGGCACTGGTCATCGCGCCGCTGAACTCCGACGGCTGGGAGCCCGTGCTGCAGCAGGCCGCCGCCAAGCACATCCCGATCATCACGGTCGACCGGAAGATCAACGCGACCGCCTGCAAGGACTACGTGACCTTCATCGGGTCCGACTTCTACCAGCAGGGCAAGCGGGCCGCCGACCAGATGATCAAAGCTCTGAACGGCAAGGGCAAGGTCGCGGTCCTCCTCGGCTCGTCCGGCAACAACGTGACCACCGAGCGCACCAACGGCTTCAAGGACGAGATCGCCAAGCAGGCGCCCGGCATCCAGATCACCTTCCAGCAGACCGGCGACTTCGCCCGCGAGAAGGGCCAGCAGGTCACCGAGCAGATGATCCAGAGCCACCCCGACGTCAACGCGATCTACGCCGAGAACGACGAGATGGCGCTGGGCGCGGTCACCGCCCTCAAGGGCGCGGGCAAGAAGGCCGGCGACATCAAGATCGTGTCCGTGGACGGGACCCGCAACGCCGTGTCCCAGATCGTCAGCGGCTGGATCTACGCGGTCGTGGAGTCCAACCCCCGCTTCGGCCCGCTGGCGTTCCAGACGCTGAGCAAGTTCGTGAACGGCGAGCCGATCCCCGACAAGGTCATCATCTCCGACCGGGAGTACGACTCCTCCAACGCCAAGCAGTCGCTCGCGTCCGCGTACTGATCGATGCTCCGACACGACCGGGGGTGCCCATGACCGAGCGAAGCGAGGGAATCAGTGAGCACAGCACCTTGGTCATGAGGCCGACGAAGGAGGCCTCATGACCGATCCCGTCCCCGAACAGCGCGATCCGGGAGACACGCCGGTGCTGCAGGCGCGCGACATCGTCAAGCGCTTCACCGGCGTGCTCGCCCTCGACCGGGTGTCCCTGAGCCTGCGGCCCGGCGAGGTCCACGCGCTGGTCGGCGAGAACGGCGCGGGCAAGTCGACCCTCATCAAAGTGATCACGGGTGTGCACCGGCCGGACGAGGGTGAGGTGCTCCTCGCGGGCCGGCCCGCCGGGTTCACCGGTCCGCTGGAGGCGCAACGGGCCGGTGTGCAGGCGGTGCACCAGGAGATCGGGCTGGTCCCGGACCTCAGCGTGGCCCGCAACCTGCTGCTCGGCCGCGAGCCGCGCCGCGCCCTGCGGCTCATCGACACGCGCCGCATGCATCAGCTGGCCGCCCGGACGCTGGAGTCGTACGGCGTGCGGGTGGACGTCCGGCTGCCGCTGCGCTCCCTCGGCGTCGGCGCGCAGCAGATGGTCGCGCTGGCGCGCGCCGTCTCGGTCGACGCCCGCGTGGTCATCATGGACGAGCCGACCTCCTCTCTCGAACCGCGCGAGGTCGACACGCTGTTCGGCGTCATCGACCGGCTCCGCGAGCGGGGGATCGCGGTCATCTACGTCAGCCACCGCCTGGACGAGCTGTACCGCGTCTGCGACGGCGTCACGGTCCTGCGCGACGGCCGGGTCGTCCACCAGGGCGCCCTCGCCGATCTGGACCGGCTCCGCCTCGTCTCGCTGATGCTCGGCCGCGACGTCGCCCAGGTCCGCGCCGAAGGCGTCACCCGGTTCTCCGGAGCGCACGAGGCGTCCGGCGGGCCGGTCCTCGAGGCGAACGGGCTGTCCAGCCGGCACCTGCTCGACGACGTGTCGCTGGCCATCCGGCCCGGCGAGGTGGTCGGGCTGGGCGGCCTGCTCGGCGCGGGGCGTACCGAGACGGCGAAGGCCATCGCGGGCGTCCTGCCGCTCGACGCGGGCGGGGTCACCGTCGCCGGGTTCCCGGTCCGCCGGGGCTCGGCCACGGCCGCCGTACGGGCGGGCATCGCGCTGCTGCCCGAGGACCGCAAGGCGGAGGGCATCGTGCCGACCCTGTCGGTCCGCGACAACATCGCGCTGGCCGCCCTCCCGCGGCTGGCCCGCGCCGGCGTCGTCTCCGACGCGCGCATCGACCGGATCGTGGACACCTTCATGGCGCGACTGCGAATCAAGGCGACCGGGCCGCACCAGCCGGTCGCCGAGCTGTCCGGCGGCAACCAGCAGAAGGTCCTGCTGGCCCGCTGGCTGGCCACCGAGCCCAAGGTGCTGCTGCTGGACGAGCCGACACGCGGCATCGACGTCGGCGCGAAGGCGGAGGTCCAGGCGCTCGTCGACGAACTCGCCGAGGCGGGCCTCGCCGTCCTGCTGATCTCCTCGGACCTGGAGGAGCTGGTCGAGGGCTCGGACCGCGTCATGGTCTTGCGCAACGGCGCCGTGGTCGGTGAGCTGACCGGGGACGAACTCACCGAGGAGGCCGTGATGACCACGATCGCCGCCCACGCGCGGGAGGAAGTGGGATGAGCGACACCGCTGTCGCGCTGCCCCGGCCGGCCGGCGCGCGGGTGCTGGCCTGGCTGCAGAACTACGGCGTGTACGCGGCGATCGTCGCGCTCGTCGTCGTCAACATCGCGATCACCCCGCACTTCCTCAGCACCGAGAACCTGCGCACCCAGCTCGTCCAGGTCGCACCGGTCGTCATCGTCTCCCTCGGCATGGCCCTGGTGATCGGCACGGAGGGCGTGGACCTGTCGGTCGGCTCGGTGATGGCGCTGGCCACCGCGCTGATCCCGCTCTACCTCGGGTACGGCGTCGGCCCGGCGATCCTGGTCGCCCTGGTGGGCGGCGTCGCGGTCGGGCTGGTGAACGGCTCGCTGGTGGCGTTCGTCAACGTCCAGCCGATCGTCGCCACGCTGTGCCTGTTCGTCGGCGGGCGCGGCCTGGCCCTCGTGCTGGCCGGCGGTCAGCTCAAGGACGTGCACGACGCGACCCTGCTCGACCTCGGCTCGTCGAGCCTCGTCGGGGTCCCGCTGCCGGTGCTCGTCGCGGGCGTCCTGACCCTCGTGGTCACCGGCGTCGTCCGGCGTACGACCTTCGGCCGGCAGCTCGTCGCGATCGGCGGCAACCGCACGGCGAGCGTCCTGTCCGGGCTGCCGGTCCGGCGGGTCCTCCTGCTGGTGTACGTCCTGTCCGGCCTGCTGGCCGCGGTCGCGGGCGTGCTGGCCACCGCCCGCCTGCAGGCGAGCGACCCCTCGTCCCTCGGCCTGCTGATGGAGCTCTCGGCGATCACCGCGGTCGTTGTCGGCGGCACGCCGCTCACCGGCGGCCGGGTGCGGGTGCTGGGCACCGTCGCCGGCGCGCTGCTCATCCAGCTCGTACGGGCGACGCTGATCAAACACGATCTGCCGGACTCGGTCGCCCAGATGGTGCAGGCAGTGATCATCCTTGGTGCCGTGTACGCGGCGAGGGGAGGGGCCGGACGATGACCACCGAGCAAGCGACGGCCGACACGCCCGTCACCCAGGACGCCTACGCGCTGAGCCGGCGCGACCGCGCCTTCGGCCTGATCCAGCGGCACGGCGCGACCGCGGTGCTGGTCCTTCTGCTCCTGGTCGGCTCGCTCTCCTTCAGCCACTTTCCTACGAGGGAGAACCTCGGCGACATCGCCATCACGTCGTCGTTCCCCGCGATGGTGGCGCTCGGCATGACCTTCGTCATCATCACCGGCGGCATCGACCTGTCGGTCGGCTCGGTGTTCGCGCTCGGCGGGGTGCTGGCCGCGTACGCCGTACGGTGGGGGACCCCGGCCGGGCTCATGGTGCCGCTGGTGGTGTGCGGCGCGATCGGCCTCGTCCAGGGTCTGCTGATCGCCCGGGTCCGGCTGGCGCCGTTCATCGTCACCCTCGCCGGCCTGCTCGGCGCCCGGGGCCTGCTGCTGTCGATCTCCCGCGAAGGCGCGACGACGTACCTGATCCCGCACGGCTCGGTGCTCGCCCGGCTCGGCCAGGGACACCTGTTCGGCCTGGGCTACCCCATCTACCTGACGCTCGCGCTGTTCGTCATCGGCGGCGTGCTGCTGCAGCGGACCGGGTTCGGCCAGGCGGTGTACGCCATCGGCGGCGCGGAGGACGCCGCCGCGCTCATGGGCGTGCCCGTCATCCGGACGAAGATCACTGTCTACGTGCTGTCCGGCGCGCTGGCCGGCCTGTCCGGCGCGCTGAACGCCGCGCGCCTGTCGTCGGGCGTGACCATCCTCGGCACCGGCATGGAACTCGACGTCATCGCGGCGGTCGTCATCGGCGGCACGCTGCTGACCGGCGGCGCGGGCTCGGTCAGCGGCACGATCGCCGGCGTCCTCCTCCTCGGCGTCATCCAGAACCTGATCAACCAGATCGGTGACCTGTCCTCGTCCTACCAACAGGTCGTCAGCGGCGCGTTCCTCGCCGTCGTGGTGGTGGCCCAGACCTACCTGAGCCGGGCCCGCCGACTGTGACCGGCCACGCAACCCGAATGGCCGCGACCGGGAGGGCGCTGGAGCAGTACGGGCAGCGCCCTCCCGAAGCGATCACCTGCGACTGGCACACGTCATCCGCCGTTGGCCTGAAGCGCCTTCCTCAGCGCTGTGAGCTGCCCGGCAACCTGCGCCTTCAAGGGGGCGAGGGCGGCGGTGTGCTGGGCGATCGAGCTCTTCTGGTAGCCCGCCTCGAGGGTGGTGAGCGTCTGGACGTAATGCACTTGCTGCTGACAGGCGACGTCAGCGACAGCCGTCTTGATCTCCCGTTTGGTCACCGGGCCGTTGAGGTTGAAGCCGGCACTGGCCGCCAGCGGGGTGGCGTAACGGGAGTAGCCCTTGGCCGTCATGCACTGCCGCCATGCGGCGCTCGCCGTGAGAGCTCTGCGGTCGTGGAGGGTCTTGGTGAACGCCTCCTGGTTCAGCCTCGCCGCCAGCTCGTTCGCCTTCGCCGCGTCGGGCGCCGGGTCGTCCTTCAGTTCCCGGTGCGTCTGGCCACTGCAACCTCCAGCGGGGATGGCCTTGCCGAGGTAAGTGCCGGGCGAGACCGCCGAGTCCGGTGTCTTCGCTGTCAACGACGGCAGCTGCTTCGCCGCCACGCCGGTGAAGACCCGCCTCTTGTCAGGCGACATCGTCGTCGGTGAGGTGTCGGCTTGATCGCCGTCGTCGGAGGAGCTGGTGATCGTTGGCTGCGAGGGCAGATGGTAGCCGAATCTGCTCGCGGCGACCGGGTCACTGATCCCGTAACGGCGGCTGTTGTAGACGGCGAATGTCGCCGTGATGATCTTTGCGCGGTCGGTGTAGTGCGGGAGGTAGGACAGCCCGAACGACCTCATGCAAGCGCGGTCCATGAGGACACTGAGGTTGACCTTCTGCGCCTCCTGCGCGGCGCTGAGCTGATAGGCGTCCAGAGGCATCGCGGCGGCATGGACGGAGGGCGTGTAGACCGTTGTTGCGGAGGCTCTGGAGGCGTCCACAGAGGCGGGAGTCGCCGATCCTGATACGCCACCACTGACGACTACGGCTGCGGCGGCGGCGGTGACCCCGGCCCCGGCGATTAGCACCAAACGTCGCGACATGTCGGTGAAGAGTTCCTTTGCGATTGCAGGTGAGGGTTATGGCGTCAGTGATCGGTCAGCACAGGTTACCCTTGGAGGTGGACGCCTCATTATTCACCAGGTAGCTATTGAGGTTCCCCCATGAACCGCCCTCGATCCAGTTGAAATTCCCCGTGTAGTTCGGGGAGTACCAGACGGTCATGCCGGCGCAGCCTACGGCGGACATCGATGCGGCGTTGTTGCGTATGTATGTATTCCATCCCTCGCAGCTGCCGCTACCGCCCCCGGAACAGAGATCGAACTTCCAGCTGCCGAGGTCGGGCGTATAGTTGTTAAAACTCCACTCCGCATTGTTCGAATACCAAACGTCTTGATGGTAGTAGAGGCAGTAAAGCCCGGCGCCCTTGCATTGAGCATTGTGAGGGCCGGTGACATTCCATCCCTGCGCGTGCGCCGGAGTGGCTGTTAGGCCAGTAAAGGCCATAAGCCCTGCCGTGCCTGCCAGTGCCACACCCGCCAGTCGTACCAGGACCGCGTGCTTGAATTTTGGCAACGCCATAAAAGTGTTCGTTCCTCTCGCTCCGTAATCTCCTAGGTGAGGACCATGCGATCGCAGATCGTGACATGTAAAGATCTTGATGTCAACATTGTTTTCGGGCGCTGCTTCCTGCGGCCGCTCTGTCCTTCCTGGTCATTGAGCATCTCTCTGTAACGGTCGGCAGCAGGGTGTTATCGCCATTTCGGCTAGCCGAAATTCGCGAGGACGTCAGACGGTTGCGCGAGTGCGTCAGACGCCGTCGGAAATCGTGGTGGCCCGGTTGTGATCGGGCGTTAGGAGTTCGGCCAGGTGGCGGGCCGATGTGTTCCACGACCACGCCTGCCGGACCCATTCGCGGCCCGCGGCGCCCATGGCGGCGCGCTCGGGGTCGAGCAGCGTGGTCGTCAGGGCTTCGGCGATCGCGGCCGTCTCGGTCGGGTCCACCAGCCTGCCGGTCCGGCCGTCGAGCACCGCGTCCGGCGCGCCGCCCGAGTCACCCGCGATCACCGGCAGGCCGCTCGCGGCCGCCTCGAGGAAGACGATCCCGAGCCCCTCGGCCTCCAGGCCGCCCAGACGGGTGCGGCACGGCATCGCGAAGACGTCCGCGGCGGCGTAGTAGGGCGGTGTCGCGGCGTGCGGCGTGCCGCCGGCGAAGTACACCGAGCCGTCGGCGTGCCGTCGCGCCAGGCTGCGCAGCCGATCCTGGTCCGGCCCGTCGCCGACGACGAGCAGTGCCGCCTCCGGGACCTGGCGCCGGACCAGCGGAAGCGCGCGTATCAGCATGTCCACCCCCTTGCGCGACACCAGCCGGGCGACGCAGAGGATCACCGGCCTGCCGTACAGACGAAGATCGGCGCGTACCCGCTCGGCGGCGGCCGCATCGGGCCGGAACACGTCGGCGTCGACGCCGGGGACGAGCCGGCTGAGCCGCGGGCTCGGGCCCAGGGCCGGCTCGATCCGGCTGCGCGTGTACGGGCCGAGGTAGGTGACGACGTCCACGCCGTCGCCGATCCGCCGCATCAGCCGGCGGGTGCCGGGCACCTTGGCCCACCAGATCTCGTGGCCGTGCGTGGTGGCCACGATGCGCTCCACACCGCCGCGGCGCAGCGCCGGGGCCATCAGGGCGAGCGGCGCCGCGGCCCCGAACCACACCCGGTCACAGCCGTGGGTCCGGGCGAGCTCGACCGCCTTCCGGGCGACCCTGCGGGTCGGCAGCAGCGTGCGGCTCCGGTCGCGGACGACGGGGAACGGAAGGGCCGCGTCGAAGGCGGTGTCGCCGTCCTCGTGGGAGGTGTAGACGACGACGTCGTCCGGCAGGCGTGTGGCCATCGCGTGCACGAAGGTCTCGATCCCGCCCTGCCGAGGCGGGAAGTCGTTGGTGACGATGAGGGTGGAACCCATGGGCGCGTTCGTTCCTTCGGCGTCGGGGAGGCGGAGTGGCCGCGTGCGCGGCCGCGACCGCCTGTGGAGCCGGCCGAACGTGAGCCGTGATCTCCCGGGCCGCCCGGCCTGCTCCGCACGCGGTGCCGTGGCTGGTGCGACGCTAAGGGTGCGGACCGGTCCCTGACGTCGATCCACAGTCGTGATCTTCGTACCGCGTCTGGCTGACATCGCCGGACGTCATCCTCGGGATGTAGGCGTGTGGTCTCACTTCGCGGGCGGTCTGACCGCCCGCGGGCGGACCATGACCACTTTTGTGGGTATTCGCCGGATAAGGGGTTATCTGTCGTTAGGCGTGGGGGGATCTGGCGATGGGCGGACACGAGTACGGCCGGTGGCCGGAGGACGAGCCCGGTGACGGCCTGTCGAGACGGCGGTTCTCGATGCTCGGGGCCGCGGCGCTGTGCGCCGCGGGCGTGCGGCGCGCGGCCGGGCCGGTGCCGACGGGGCCCGGCGGGCGGCCGGTGGCCCCGGTCGGGATCGCGCTCGGGCATGAGCAGTTCCGGACGCCGGACATCGTCCGGTTCGCCGAGCTGGCGGACCGGGCCGGGTTCGGTTACGCCTGGACGAGCGACCACTTCCAGCCGTGGCAGGACAATGAGGGCCACGCGATGTTCCCCTGGCTGTCGTTGGCGCTGATCGGCGAGCACACGTCGCACCTGACGTACGGCACCGGCGTCACCTGCCCGCTCTACCGGTACCACCCGTCCGTGGTGGCGCAGGCGTTCGCCTCGCTGGGAGTGCTGTATCCGGGCCGGGTCTTCCTTGGCGTCGGCGCCGGTGAGGCGCTCAACGAGCTGGCCGCCACCGGGCGCTTCGACCGGTATCCCGAACGGCACGATCGGCTGATCGAGGCCATCGAGCTGATCCGCCGCCTCTGGACGGGGGAGCGGGTGACGTTCCACGGCCGGTTCTACCGGACCGACCAGGCCAGGCTGTACGACGTGCCGGCGCGGCCGGTCCCGATCTACGTCGCGGCCAGCGGGCCGAAGAGCGCCTACCTGGCGGGGCGGCACGGCGACGGCTGGATCGGCGGTGTCAAGGATCTGACCGACCCGCGGCTGCGCGACGCCTTCGCCCGCGGGGCCCGTGCCGCGGGCAGGGATCCCGACGGCATGCCGAAGTTCGCCGAGACGTGGGTCGTGGTGGGCGGCCGGGCGGAGGCCGACGAGGCCGCGGAGAAGTGGCGGTTCACCGTCCACGGGTTCGGCGACCTGCTGTACCAGCCGAATCCGGTGACCATCCAGCGCATCGCCGAACAGCGCTGGCCGCTGGAGAAGGTGTACGCCGCCTGGCCGCGCGGCACCGACCCGCAGGTGCACATCACGGCGCTGCAGCGGCTCCTGGACGCGGGCGTCACGCCGTTCGTCCATTCCGGCCAGGCGGACCAGCCGCGTGTGATCGACTTCTACGGCCGCGAGGTCCTGCCCCACCTTCGTCGCTGAGCGCGTCCACCCGGGCGGGCCGGCCATCGGGGCGCGGCGGGGCAATATTCTACGAACTCTTGACGGTCATCGATGAATCCGTAGAGTGTTGCCTCATCTGGATCGACGGGAGGATCTCCTGATGAGCAGCTTGGCCGGCGAGCCCACCGCCCAGCCGAACGCGGCGGCCGAGGAACCTGTTCGGCCCGAGAGAGTCGACTTCCGGACCGCCCCGCCGCACTATCGACATTGGCGGCTGAGCCTCGACGGGCCCGTCGCCACGCTGACGATGGACGTGGACGAGCAGGGCGGCCTGGCGCCGGGCTACGAGCTGAAGCTCAACTCCTACGACCTGGGCGTGGACATCGAGCTGTACGACGCGGTGCAGCGGCTGCGGTTCGAGCACCCCGAGGTCCGTACCGTCGTCGTCACGGGCGGCAAGGACAAGGTGTTCTGCGCGGGCGCCAACATCCGCATGCTGGCCTCCTCCTCCCACTCCTGGAAGGTCAACTTCTGTAAGTTCACCAACGAGACCCGTAACGGCATCGAGGACGCGAGCGCCAACTCCGGCCAGACCTACCTCGCGGCGCTGAACGGCACCGCCTCCGGCGGCGGCTACGAGATCGCCCTGGCCTGCGACCACATCATGCTGGTCGACGACCGCTCCTCGACGGTGTCGCTGCCCGAGCTGCCGCTGCTCGGCGTCCTGCCCGGCACCGGCGGGCTCACCCGCGTGGTCGACAAGCGGCACGTGCGGCGCGACCTCGCCGACTACTTCTCCACCAAGACCGAGGGCATCGGCGGCCGGAAGGCGGTGCAGTGGCGCCTCGTCGACGAGGCCGTGCCGCGCACCGCCTGGGACCGTACGGTCGCCGAGCGCGCCGCCGCCCTCGCCGAGCGCTCGGACCGGCCCGCCAACGCCGGCGGGATCGAGCTGACCGCCCTGGCCAAGACCCGTACCGACGACCACATCGGCTACCGGTACGTCAGCGCCGCCCTCGACCGGGACCGCGGCGTCGTGGAGGTCACCGTCCTCGGCCCGGACGGCGACCCGCCGGCCGACGCCGCCGGCGTCCATGCCCAGGGCACGGACTTCTGGCCGCTCGCCCTCACCCGCGAGCTGGACGACCTGATCCTGGACCTGCGCACGAACGAGATCGAGCTGGGCACCTGGGTGTTCCGCACGAAGGGCGACGCGGCCCGGGTGCTGGCGTACGACGCGCTGCTGCTGGAACGCTCCGGCGACTGGCTGGTCCGCGAGATCGTCCTCTACCTGAAGCGCACGCTGAAGCGCCTCGACGTCACCAGCCGCAGCCTCATCGCGCTCATCGAGCCCGGGAGCTGCTTCGCCGGCTCGCTGCTGGAGCTCGCGCTGGCCGCCGACCGGTCCTTCCAGCTCGCGGGCGTGTTCGAGGACGTCGACCCCGACGCCGAGCCGGCCACCATCACCGTCGGCCGGATGAACCTGGGCCCGTTGCCGATGGGCAACGGCCTCAGCCGCCTCGCGACCCGCTTCCACGGCGACGCGGACGCGCTCGCCGCCGCCGAGGCCGCCGAGGGCAAGGCGCTGCCGGCCGAGGACGCCGAGCGGCTCGGCCTGGTCACCTTCATCCCCGACGACATCGACTGGGACGAGGAGGTCCGCATCGCGGTCGAGGAGCGGGCCGGATTCAGCCCGGACGCGCTGACCGGGCTGGAGGCGAACTACCGCTTCGCCGGTCCTGAGACGATGGAGACCAAGATCTTCGGCAGGTTGTCCGCCTGGCAGAACTGGATCTTCTACCGCCCCAACGCCTCCGGGCCGGACGGCGCGCTGCGCAGGTTCGGCACCGGACGGCGCGCCCACTTCGACCAGAAGCGAGTCTGACATGACGACCGCCGACTACGGCGAGAAGATCCCCAACAACGTCGACCTGCGTGAGGATCGCCGCCTGCAGCGGGCCCTGGAGTCCTGGCAGCCGAACTTCCTGTCCTGGTGGGAGTCGATGGGCCCGACCCTGCCCACCGAGGACGTCTACCTGCGCACCGCGGTCAACGTGGGCCGCGAAGGGTGGGCGCACTTCGGCCACGTCGCGATGCGCGACTACCGCTGGGGCATCTTCCTGGCCGAGCCGCGCAAGGACCGGCGCATCCCGTTCGGCGAGCACAAGGGCGAGCCGGCCTGGCAGAAGGTCCCCGGCGAGTACCGCGCGGAACTGCAGCGCCTCATCGTCATCCAGGGCGACACCGAGCCCGCCTCCGTCGAACAGCAGCGCAACCTCGGGGCGACCGCGCCGAGCCTGTACGACCTGCGGAACCTGTTCCAGGTGAACGTCGAGGAGGGCCGCCACCTCTGGGCGATGGTGTACCTCCTGCACGCCTACTTCGGCCGGGAGGGCCGGGAGGAGGCCGAGGAACTGCTGCACCGCAACTCCGGCAGCGAGGACTCCCCACGCATCCTGGGGGCGTTCAACGAGGAGACGCCGGACTGGCTGTCCTTCTTCATGTTCACCTACTTCACCGACCGGGACGGCAAGTACCAGCTCGGCACGCTCAAGGAGAGCGGGTTCGACCCGCTGTCGCGGACGTGCGAGTTCATGCTGAAGGAGGAGGCGCACCACATGTTCGTGGGCACCACCGGCATCGACCGGGTGGTGCTGCGGACCGTGGAGCTGATGCGGGAGCACGACACCGACGACGTCGTCGGGCACGGCGGCATCCCGCTGCGCGTGATCCAGAAGTACCTCAACTTCCACTACTCCGTGTCGCTGGACCTGTTCGGCTCCGAGACCTCCACCAACGTCGCGAACTACTTCACCGCCGGGATCAAGGGCCGCTGGTCGGAGGAGCGCCGCAAGGACGACCACCGGCTCACCGACGACTCGATCATGGTCGACGCGGTCGTCGACGGCCGGGTCGGGCAGACCGAGGTCGCCGCGCTGGTGGGCCTCAACACCGACCTGCGGCGGGAGTACATCGCCGACTGCCAGAGCGGCGTCAACCGGTGGAACCGCATCCTGGAGGAGGCCGGCCTGCCGCAGCGGCTGCGCCTGCCGAGCGTCGCCTTCAACCGGCAGGTCGGCGCGTTCGCCGGCATCCAGGTCACCCCGGACGGCGAGGTCATCTCCCAGGATGAGTGGGACCGGCGCCTGGGCGAGTGGCTGCCCACCGACGTCGACAAGGCCTACGTCCGGTCGCTCATGCGTCCGGTCCACGAGCGCGGCAAGATCGCCGCGTGGATCGCTCCACCCCGCCAGGGGATCAACGGCAAGCCCTTCGACTACGACTACGTCCACCTCGCCTGAACCCCCCGGACGGCAGCTCATGAGCGAACCCTTCAACGCCTGCCTCTACCTGCTCGACCGCCACCTGGAACGGGGCGACGGCGACCGTCTGGCGCTGACCGGCGCCGGCGGGGACCTCACCTACGCCCGGCTGCACGAGCGCGTCCGGCGCACCGCCGCCGGACTGCGCGCGATCGGCCTGCTGCCCGAGCAGCGGGTGCTGATGTTCATGGCCGACTCACCGGACTTCGTCACGGTCTTCCTCGCGGCCCTGCGGATCGGCGCCATCCCGGTCCCGGTCTCGACGATGCTGCACGCCGACGGGCTGGCCGAGCTGCTGCGCGACTCGCGGGCGCGCCTGCTCGCGGTGACGCCGGAGTTCACCGCGGTCGCGGCCGAGGCCGCCGCCGCGGCGCCCGAACTGGCCGGCGTCGTCGCCGCGGACGGCGCCGCGATCACCGCCCCGGTGCCGGTGCACGCGCTGGCGGACCTGGTCGGCGCGGAGCCGGACGGGGAGCGGCCCGCCACGACCGCCGACTCCCCGGCGTTCTGGCTCTACACGTCCGGCACCACCGGCACGCCCAAGGCCGCGATGCACCGCCACGCCTCGGTCCGGGTCGTCTGCGAGACGTACGGCGCCCAGGTCCTCGGCATCCGTCCCGGCGACCGCTGCCTGTCGGCGGCCAAGGCGTTCTTCGCCTACGGCCTGAGCAACTCGCTGCTGTTCCCCCTGTGGGCCGGCGCCGCCGCGATCCTGGAACCCACGCCGTCCCGGCCGGACCTGCTGGCCGAACGCGCCCGTATGTTCGGCGCGACGCTGTTCTTCGCCGGTCCGACGTTCTTCGCCAACATGCTCCGCGCCGAACTGCCGCGCGCGGCGCTCGGGGGAGTACGCCTGTCGGCCTCGGCGGGTGAACCGCTGCCCGCCGCGCTGTACCACCGGTGGACCGAGCACTTCGGCGTCGACATCCTCGACGGCATCGGCATGACCGAGATGCTGCACATCTTCCTGTCCAACACGGAGGGCGCCGTACGGCCCGGCACGACCGGCCGCGCGGTGCCCGGCTACGACCTGCGCATCCTCGACGAGGAGGGGCGCGAGGTCGCCCCGGGAACGCCCGGCACCCTGTACGTCCGCGGCGAGTCGACGGCGACCGGATACTGGTCCCGGTACGCGGCGTCCCGCCAGGTGTTCCAGGGGGAGTGGCTGTGCACCGGCGACACGTACGTGCGGGACGCCGACGGCTACTACGTATGCCAGGGCCGGACCGGCGACATGCTGAAGGCCAGCGGAATGTGGGTGTCACCGGCCGAGGTCGAAACGCGGCTGCTGGCGCATCCGGCGGTCGCCCAGGCCGTGGTGGTGGCGGGCATCGACACCGACGGCCTCGAGAAGCCGGTCGCCTACGTCGTGACCGGGACCGGCGTCGAGGCGACGGAGGCGGACCTCGTCGAGTTCTGCCGGGCGGGGCTGCCGTCGTTCAAGCGACCCCGCCGGGTGCTGTTCGTCGACGCGCTGCCGACCACCCCGACCGGCAAGGTACGGCGGGTGGAGCTGCGCGCGCACGCCACCGGTGTGCTGTCCGGCCCTCAGGAAGAGGTCGCGTTGTCGTGATTCACAACGCCGCCCGGTTCGTCACGCGGATGGCGATCCGCCAGGATGGAAGGGTGCGTCCGAACCGCGTTCACCTCATCGCCGCGTACGAGGCGGTCTGATGCTCGACGGCATGCCGCTGATCGACGTCCACCTGCACGCCGCCCGGCTGCCCACGCTCAAGCCCGCGTGGCGGCAGTGGGCGCACGACTTCGGCGACCGGGAGGTCCTCGACCGGGTCTACGACGCCTCCGGGACGCTCGACCCCGCCCGGTTCGCCGCGTACCTGGCCGAGGAGGGCGTCGACGTCGCGCTCGTGTTCGCGGAGTACAGCCCGAAGGCGACCGGGTACCAGCCGGTCGAGGACATGCTCCCGCTGACCGGGTACGACCCGGCGCGGATCAAGCTGGTCGCCAACATCAACCCGCACCTGCACTACCCGATCGACGAGGAGCTGCGGCGCCAGCTCGACCTCGGCGCGGTCGCGTGCAAGCTGCATCCCGTCCACGCGGGCGTCGCGGCCAACGACCGCGCCCTGTACCCGGCGTACGAGGTGTGCCAGGCGGCCGGGATCCCCCTGATCGTGCACTGCGGCACCAGCACGTTCCCCGGCTCGACCAACCGCTTCGCCGACCCGGTCCTGCTGGACGACGTGCTGCGGGACTTCCGGCGGCTGAACGTCGCGCTCGCGCACGGCGGGCGGGGATGGTGGTACGACGCGGCCGCCTTCATGGCCCTGTCGAACGAGCGCGTGTGGATCGAGCTGTCCGGACTGCCCCCGTCCCGGCTGCGCGACTACTACGCCAGGCACAACTGGAAGCGCCTCACCCGACGCATGATCTTCGGTACGGACTGGCCCGGAGTCCCGGGGATCGCCGCGAACGCCCGGGCGGTCGCCGCGCTGTGCCCCGACGAGGAGACCGCCGCGCTGGTGCTGGCCGGCAACGCGGCCCGCGTCTACAACCTGAAGCTGGAGACCTGATGGCGATCTACGCCCTCGGCGAGCTGACCCCCGACATCCACCCCGAGGCGTTCGTGCACCCGGACGCGACCGTCATCGGCGCGGTCACGATCGGGCCCCGCGCCTCGATCTGGCCCGCCGCGGTGCTGCGCGGCGACTACGGGCGCATCGAGGTCGGAGCGGCGACGTCCATCCAGGACGGCACCGTGCTGCACACCACCGAGGAGTGGCCGACGTTCATCGGCGACCGCTGCGTCGTCGGCCACAACGTCCACCTGGAAGGCTGCACGGTCGGCGACGGCTGCCTCATCGGGTCCGGGTCGATCGTCCTGAACCGCGCCGTCATCGAGCCGGGGGCCGCCGTCGGCGCCGCCGCGCTGGTGACCGAGGACACTCACGTCTCCGCCGGGCACATCGCCGTCGGCGTACCGGCCCGGCAGCGCCCCGCGCCGAGCCTGGACAAGTGGATCGCCGAGGCCGTCGACCTCTACCAGAACAACGCGGCACGCTACCGTACGGATCTACGCCGGATCGGGTGAAAGGGACACCTTGACGTCCTCTCCCGCCTCAAGGCGGGAGATTCCGGCCTCTCACGAGGGAGAAGCCAGTGGTTCGCGGTTCACGGCCCCGCCCAACGGCTGGAGGGCTCCCCGCGCTGTCACGGCCCGCCCGGCCGCGAATCCGCTTGGCTATCGCGGACTCACGCACCGTAGCAGAATGGAGGGAGCGGCGCTTCCTCTCCGGCCTCAAGGCCGGAGTTTCCGCGCCGCGAACGAGATGAACGACGTCGTCGCGGTGGTGGGCGCGGGGACCATGGGCACCGGGATCGCCCAGGTCGCCGCCCTGGCCGGACACCCGGTCCTGCTGCTGGACACGGTCCCCGGCGCCGCCGACCGCGCCGTGTCCGGCATCCGGGAGCGGGTGAAGACCCTGGTGACCCGCGGCAAGATCGACGCGGATCCCGACGCCCTGGACCTGACCGCCGTCGACTCCCTCGACGCGCTGGCGTCCGCCGGGCTGGTGATCGAGGCGATCGTCGAGGACCTGGCGGTCAAGCGGCGGCTGTTCGCCGACCTGGAACGCGCGGTCGGCCCGGAGTGCGTGCTGGCGAGCAACACCTCGTCCCTGTCGCCCACGGCGATCGCGGCCGGTCTGGAGCGCCCCGGCCGGGTCCTCGGCCTGCACTTCTTCAACCCGGTGCCGCGCATGCGTCTCGTCGAGCTGATCGCCGGCGCCGACACCGCGGCGGGGCTCGCCGACTGGACGGCCGCCCTGGTCGAGCGGTGGGGCAAGACGGTCGTCCGCGCCGCCGCGACGCCGGGGTTCATCGTCAACCGGATCGCCCGGCCGTACTACGCCGAGGCCTGGCGGCTCTACGAGGAGCGCGCCGCCGCCCCCGAGGTGATCGACGCCGTGCTGACCGGGGCCGGTGGCTTTCCGATGGGGCCGTTCGCGCTGATGGACCTGATCGGCCACGACGTCAATGAGGCCGTCACCCGCTCGGTGTGGACGGCGTTCGGCCAGGACCCGCGCTTCGCGCCGTCCCCGGCGCAGCGTGCCCTGGTGGAGGCCGGGCGGTACGGCCGCAAGAGCGGGCGGGGCGTCTACGGGTACGGCCCGGACGCGCCGCCGCCGGAGGCGACCCCCGCCGCGCCGCGCCCGGTGCCGGTCGGAGAGGTGACCTTCAACGGCGCGGCCGACCTGCATCCGCTGCTGACCCGCTCCGAGGTCGACTTCCGCGTCGGCGCGCTGTCGAACGACACGGTCGTCCTGCCGAGCGGCGCGCTGCTCGTCCGCAGCACCGGCACCCCGGCCACCGAACTGGTCGAGGAGCACGGCCGAACGGTGATCGTCGTCGACCGTACGCTGGACGACGCCACCGCCACCGCGGTCGCCGTCGCGCCCTGCGACGGCTGTCCCGAGGAGGCCCTGGACGAGGCGATCGGCCTGCTGCAGGCGGCGGGACTGGTCGTGCACGTCGTCGACGACACGCCCGGCCTCATCGTCACCCGGACCGTCGCCATGCTGGTCAACCTGGCCGTCGACGCCCTCCAGCAGGGGGTCGCCACCGCCGCCGACATCGACACGGCCATGCGGCTGGGCGCCGGCCACCCGCTCGGCCCGCTCGCCTGGGGCGACCGGTGGGGCGCCGAGATCGTGGACGAGATCCTGGCCGCCCTCCAGGAGTCCTACGGGGAACCGCGGTACCGGCGCACCCCGCTGCTGCGCCGCCGCGCACTGACCGGAGCGACCCTGACGGGAGGGGAGTGACGTCATGACGCTGGTCCAGGTCCGCCGTGAGGACCATCTGTGGTGGGTCGGCCTCGACCGGCCGGCCAAGCACAACGCGCTCGACCAGGAGATGGTCACCGAGCTGGCGGCGGTGCTGGAGGAGGCCCGCCGCGAGCCGTGCGTCCTGATCGTGCACTCCACCACGCCCGGCATGTTCGCCGCCGGGGCCGACATCGCCGAGCTGCGCGAGCGCGACGCCGACGCGGCGCTGCTGGCCATCAACGCCGGCCTGTTCGAACGGCTGGAGGCCCACCGCTGGCCGACGATCGCGCTCGTCGACGGCCCCGCGTTCGGCGGCGGCTGCGAACTGGCGCTGGCCTGCGACTTCCGCATCGCCTCGCCCAACGCGCGGTTCGCCCAGCCGGAGCTGTCGCTGGGCATCATCGCCGGCGCCGGCGCGAACTGGCGGCTACCGCAACTGGTCGGCCTGGCCACCGCCCGCCGCATGCTCTACGCCGGAGCGCGGCTCGACGCCCACCAGGCTCTCGCCGAGGGCCTGGTCGACGAGGTCGCCGAGAACGGCGAGGAGCTGCCCGAGCGCGGCCGGGCGCTGGCGGCCACCATCGCCGAGCGTTCCTGGCGGGCCCTGGAGCTGACCAAGCTCGCGCTGCGCAGCAGCCGGCCCGCGACCACGACCTTCGACCTGGCGGCCCAGGCCCTGCTGTTCGAGAGCGAGGACAAGCAGGCCCGGATGACGGCCTTCCTGGACCGGCGAAAGCGCTAGCGCGTATTCGGTAGGGATCCGTCCGCCAATGCGCACGAGCGTGACCGGCGGCGGCAAGCCGAACTACTCCGCATGCAACAACAGATCGCAGAGAGCCAGGCCGCGATCACGCAGATGGTCGCGCACTATTCGGATCGGGCGCGCTCCGGCATCCCCGACGATGCCGAACAGTTCATCGGCATGGATGCCATACAGGCAAGGATCGAGCAGCTCGCGCTGCACGCCGACACCGAGGTGGCGAGCATGATGCCCGGCGGCGCCCAGGATCCGGCGCTGATCGAGGAGGCAAAGATCGTCGATCAGCAGGTGCTCGATCGCGGTGTGTCGATCCGCACGATCGGATTGGACAGCATCCGTAACGATACGAGCAGCCTGGCCTATGCTCGGTGGCTCGTCGAGCGGGGTGCGCAGGTACGGACGAGGCCTACCTTGCCGGTGCGGATGCTCATCTATGACGGTCAGACCGCCCTGCTCCCGCTCGATCCCGCCCATACCTCGGTCGGCGCACTCGCCAACACGGCCCAGGTCCTGCTGTTCGAGGGCGAGGACGAACAGGCCCGAATGACGGCCTTCCTGGAACGACGAAAGCACTGACCTAGTGCAGGAGAACCGAGCGAGTGGCGGACTATGGCCGTCCAGCCCTGGCCTGAATCCCCGCCTCACACAGACGGCGGGCCAGCAACTCGACTTCGGGCAAGGTCCCTGTGTGACCCCCGGCCCGGACTCGCTGCAGCATCTCTTTGGCCTGGTGCAGGCCTCCAGCCAGCTCAGCGCGTAGTGCTTTCATCAGCAAGGCCGAATTGGCGGACCGATCGACGATCTCAAGCCGCGTTGGACCATGCTCGGTCAGCAGTCGGTCCCGCAGGTCCGCCGGGATGTCCGCCCGCCCGCACGCGATGAAAGCCTGGCCGCAACCTGGGCAACTGCTCGCGACATCCCAGCGCAGCCCGTCATCGAGCAACACTTGTGCGCCGCTGCATTCCGTCACAGCTCCACAAGCCTCGCATGCGGACGGATATTCGACCGACTCGTAGATCATGCGCTCCACCAGGACCGGAGTGGGGCACTCCGGGAGTTCTTGCGGTGACGATCAAGACGCTCAGCGTATACGCCGCGACTGCGATGATGCGGCGCGGCGCGGTACAGGATGCCGTGATCCCTGGCATGCGGTGCCTCTAGGAGGCAGCGAAGGCCAGGGATCACGACAAGCCCCTAGCCGGCCCGGCCTGCCGGCACGACTGATTCTTGCGTTACTGCTTGTCGCGGGCGGCGAGGCGTTTGGTGATCTCGGTTTTGACCGTCTCGCGCAACTCGTCCGACGTGAAGCCGAGGTTGCGCAGGATCTGTGCGGCCGGGCTGTCCTCGGCGCGGATCAGGCCCAGCAGCGTGTGTTCCGTGCCGACCCAGTCGTGGCCGAGGTCGTCCGACGCGCGGCGTGCCTGCTCGAT
The DNA here is from genome assembly GCF_039542035.1 of Actinoallomurus liliacearum. Lineage (NCBI taxonomy): Bacteria > Bacillati > Actinomycetota > Actinomycetes > Streptosporangiales > Thermomonosporaceae > Actinoallomurus > Actinoallomurus liliacearum. Next base: position 578,822 of record NZ_BAABHJ010000002.1, on the reverse strand, counting down.
GGCCTCCTTGCTCTCCGGCCGGAACGCGATGTGACCCCGCAGCGCCTTCTCCCCGGCCGGCGGCATCGCTTCCTCGATCGCGTCGCGGATGCGTTGCTCCGACTCGGTTTTCGCCATCAGCACCTCGTATGCCAGGCCCCGCGGTTCGCCGAGCAGGCCGAGCAGGATGTGTTCGGTGCCGATGAAGTCGTGCTTGTGCGTTCGGGCGGCCTCCTGCGCCAGCACGATGCTGTGCCGGTTCAGGTCGGTGAACCGATCGAACGCGGCGGGCGCGTGGCGTTGCTGGGCGGCCTGCTTGGACACCCCGATGGCGTCGCCGATCTCGCTCCACGACGCGCCGGCCTGCTTGGCCTTGCCGACGTAGTGGCCGACGAGCTGGTCGGCGAGGTCGGACAGGGTCTGGGCACGTAGGTGCGCCTCGCTGATGCGAGCCAGGTCGTTGGCGTCGGGGAGGTCCTCGTCGAGATGGGCGATCAGGTCAGCGAGGCTGATGTCGAGTGGGCTCATGCGTCAACCGTAGGTTGACGATCGTCAATCGTCAACCTGTAATTGACGCACGTTTTCCGGGTGCGCTCGGCACGGGCCGCGAGTCCCTGCCGCCGTCGCGTTGATCGGTAGGAGCTGCCAGGTTATGAACCGTGGTCAGCCGGCGGAGCGGCGGCGGTCCGCCACGGAGAGCGGGGCGCCGTTGAGGAACAGTTCGATGGGGAGGGTGGCCGCGCCGAGCGCCACGGCCTCGGGGCCCAGCCGGCCCAGCTCGATCGACGTCGAGGTGAAGGCGTGCTTGAGCGAGTTCTGCTGCGCCGCGTCGCGGATGGCCGGCAGCAGCCGCTCGCCGAGCAGCAGGCCGGCCCAGCCGCCGAGGATGATCCGCTCGGGGTTGAACAGGTTGATCAGGTCGGCGAGGCCGACTCCGAGGTAGAGCGCGGTCTCGTCGAGGACGTGCGTCGCGTCGTCCACGCCGCGGGCGGCCGCGTCGAGCAGGGCGGCCAGCGCCGACTCCTCGTCCTGGCCGGGCGTCCTGCCGTAGCGGTCGAGAACGGCCTCGGCGCCGACGTACGCCTCCAGGCATCCGGCGGCGCCGCACCGGCAGCCGCGGCCGCCGACCACGACGGTGGTGTGTCCCCACTCGCCGGCGCTGGACGTGGATCCGCGGTGCGTCCTGCCGTGCGCGATGATGCTCGCGCCGACGCCCGAGCCGATCAGGCAGACCACCGCGTGCTGGGCGCCCCGCCCGGCACCGAACCACATCTCGGCGCGGCCCATCGTGTTGGCACCGTTGTCGATGTGCAGCGGCAGGTCGGTCCCGGACCGCAGCAGGCGCTCCAGGGGGACGGCGTCCCAGCCGTACGTCTGGCCGTGCACGAGCACCTCGTCGCCCTGCTCGACCACGCCGGGGACCCCGATGCCCACCCCGAGCACCGCCGAGGCGTCGACGTCCGCGTCGGCGAGCACGGCGGACAGACCCTCCAGGATCCGCTCGACGATCGTCGTGACGCCGTGCTCCCGGGGGTCGAGCGGATAGTCGGCCCTGGCTCGCTCGTTCATCGCCAGGTCGAACAGCTCGACCCGGACGCGGGTCTCGCCGACGTCGACGCCGATGACGTAGCCGTAGTCGCGGTTCATCCGCAGCAGGACGCGCGGCCGCCCGCCGTCGGAGTCGACGGCCCCGGCCTCGGCGACGACGCCCTCCTCGATCAGCTCCCGGACGACGTTGCTGACCGACGCGGGGGACAGGCCGGTCGCCTGGCTGAGCTCCTGGCGCGTGCAGGGCTGGTCGAAGTACAGCGACCAGAGCAGGACCGACCGATTGTCACGGCGGAGGTCCCGCACCGTGCCTCGCCGTCGTTCCGATGTGACGTGCTCCCGCATACCGACCTCCCCGATTAGTTCAGATCTTATAACAAGCGATCGAAAAGCCGTGCTGCCGGGTGTTACACGGTCTTGACGATGCGACACCCTCGAGGTTAAATCACGTCATTAATTAAGCCCTGTATCAACGGGCCCCGCCGCGACGCGTGCACCGAAGGCGCCGCACGCGTCGTCTCCTCCCCGCCCCCGAAACCGGGAGAAGCTCATGAGACCCGCCTTCGTCCCAGGTACCCGTACCAGACCGCGGCCCCAACGCCACCTGCCGGTGGCGATCGCCGCGGTCATCGCCCTGCTCACCGGCCTCTTCGTCACCCTCGCCCCGGCATCCGGCGCCGCCACCTGCGGCACCGCGAACGCGGCCCAGGGCCGGCCCGCCACCGCGTCGTCGACCGAGAACTCCGGCACCCCCGCCTCGAACGCGGTCGACGGCAACGGCGGCACCCGCTGGTCCAGTGCCTTCAGCGACCCGCAGTGGCTCCAGGTCGACCTCGGCTCCTCGCAGTCCGTCTGCCAGGTGGTGCTGCAGTGGGAGACCGCCGCCGGCAAGGCGTACCAGATCCAGACCTCGTCCGACGGGAACACCTGGACCACCATCTACTCCACCACGACCGGTCAGGGCGGCACCGAGACGCTGAACGTCAGCGGCACCGGCCGCTACGTTCGCATGTACGGCACCGCTCGCACCACCGGTTACGGCTACTCGCTGTGGGAGTTCGTCGTCCACACCGCGAGCGGGGGAGGCGGCACGCTCCCCGGCGGCGGCGACCTCGGGCCCAACGTGTACGTCTTCGACCCGTCGATGTCCTCCGCCACCATCCAGAGCCGGCTGGACACCGTCTTCCAGCAGCAGGAGAGCAACCAGTTCGGCAGCGAGCGGTACGCGCTGCTGTTCAAGCCGGGCAGCTACAACGTCAACGCGAACATCGGCTTCTACACCTCCATCGCCGGGCTCGGCGCGAACCCCGACGACGTCACCATCAACGGCTCGGTCAACGTCGATGCCGGCTGGATGAACGGGAACGCCACCCAGAACTTCTGGCGTTCCGCGGAGAACATGGCGGTGCAGCCCTCCGGCGGCTCCGACCGCTGGGCGGTGTCCCAGGCCGCGCCGTTCCGCCGCATGCACATCAAGGGCGACCTGAACCTCGCGCCCACGGGTTACGGCTGGGCCAGCGGCGGCTACATCGCCGACAGCAAGGTCGACGGCCAGGTGCAGCCGTACTCCCAGCAGCAGTGGTTCACCCGCAACAGCCAGATCGGCGGCTGGCTGAACGGCGTGTGGAACATGGTGTTCACCGGCGTGGCGGGCGCACCGGCGCAGAGCTTCCCGAACCCGCCGTACACGACCGTGGCCAACGCGCCCGTGACGCGGGAGAAACCGTTCCTGTACGTCGACTCCTCCGGCGCGTACCGGGTGTTCGTGCCGGCGCTGCGGCAGAACACCCAGGGCACGACCTGGAGCGGCGGGAGCACGCCCGGCTCGTCCATCCCGCTGAGCCAGTTCTACGTCGCCAAGCCGTCCGACAGCGCGGCGACGCTGAACCAGGCGCTGGCCCAGGGCCTCAACCTGCTGTTCACACCGGGCGTCTACAAGATCGACCAGACGCTCAACGTGACCCGCGCCGACACGGTCGTCCTCGGCCTCGGCTACGCCACGCTTGTACCCCAGAACGGCGTCACGCCGATGTCCGTCGCCGACGTGAACGGCGTGAAGATCGCCGGGCTGCTGTTCGACGCCGGCTCTACCAACTCGCCGAACCTGCTCCAGGTCGGGCCGAGCGGATCCACGGCCGACCACTCCGCCGACCCGACCTCGATCCAGGACGTGTTCTTCCGGATCGGCGGCGCCGGCGTCGGCAAGGCCACCAACAGCCTGGTCGTCAACAGCAACAACGCGATCATCGACCACATCTGGGCCTGGCGTGCCGACCACGGTTCCGGCGTCGGCTGGACGAGCAACACCGCCGACACCGGCCTGATCGTCAACGGCAACGACGTGACGGCGTACGGCCTGTTCGTCGAGCACTACCAGAAGTACGAGGTCGTCTGGAACGGCGAGCGCGGCCGTACGTACTTCTTCCAGAACGAGATGCCGTACGACCCGCCGAACCAGGCCGCCTGGATGAACGGCTCCACCAACGGCTACGCCGCCTACAAGGTGGGGGCGAACGTCACGACGCACGAAGGGTGGGGCCTCGGCAGTTACTGCTACTTCAACGTCGATCCCTCGATCCACGCGGCGCACGCCTTCGAGGCGCCGAACGCCTCCGGCGTGAAGTTCCACGACCTGCTGACGGTGTCCCTCGGCGGCAACGGCACGATCGACCACGTCATCAACGACACCGGCGGTGCCGCCCAGGGCACCGCCACCACCCCGGTCGACGTGGTCAGCTACCCGTGACCCCCTGACCCCTACCACCCCGGGCCCGCGCGGCACCCCGCCGCGCGGGCCCTTCCACGTTCGCGCCCCCGGCCCGCGAGCGCGGCGGCCGTCGGCCGATGCACGTGCTCAGCGGTCGGCGTGAGCGGCGGTGATCTCCACGTGTTCGATGCCCTCGTCCAGGAAGGTGGCGAGGTCGTGGGCCTCTTCCTCGATGGCCTCCCGTTCCGGGATGGCAAGGGGCCGCAGCGGCGTCACGCGGAGCCGCTGGTCGCGCGCGGTCCAGGTGGCGGCGACGCGTCCGTCGACGAGCACGGCGCGTCGGGCTGTCGCATTCGCACGGTGACCCGTCTCCTTCCGGTTCGCTCTCCCCGGACCGCCGCAGGGGTGCGGCGGTCCGGGGAGATCTTCTGTGCTCGGCCGGGCCGGCTCAGCCGTTGTACGGAGCGGCGACGTCGAGGACCCAGGTCACGCCGAAGCGGTCGGTGAGCATGCCGTACAGCGGCGCCCACTGCGCCGCCTCCAAGGGCCGCACCACCGTCGAGCCCTCCGCCAGCTTCTGCCACAAGGCGCTGATCTCGTCGGCGTCATCGCCGCGTACGGAGACGAAGAACGGGTCGTCACCCTGGCTCCAGGGCAGCTGGGAGGGCACGTCGTAGGCCATGACATGGAAACCGTTGTCGCCGACGGCCTCGCCCCACATCACCCAGTCCGCCTCGTTCTCGTTCCGCACAGCGCCGGCGTCCTTGTACGTGACGGCGACGGTGCGGCCGCCGAACACGGACTGGTAGAAGTCGAGCGCCTCACGCGCGCTGCCCCGGAAGTTCAGATGGGTGGTGGTGGTGACGGACATGTCCTCGCTCCTTTTGCCTTCGGTTCGACGGAGGTGCGCCGCTGCCACGACGGGGCCCGCGGGCGCTGCAACCCCGTGGCCAGGGGCAACGCCCCCTCGGCGACTCTGGTAGCCACCATTCCATGGGTAGCGGACAGGTTGTGTCCTGTACTCCGCGCAGAATGGGACCATGCAGAAAACCTCGTCGCGGCTGCTCGCGTTGCTCTCGCTGCTTCAGACGCACCGTGACTGGTCCGGTGACGACCTCGCCGAGCGGCTCGACGTCACCTCGCGCACGGTGCGCCGTGACGTGGACCGGCTACGGGAGCTCGGATATCCGATCACGGCTTTCAAAGGGCCCTCCGGCGGTTATCGCCTGGAGGCCGGCTCGCAGTTGCCCCCACTGCTGTTCGACGACGGCCAAGCCGTCGCCTTGGCCGTCGCGCTCCAGGTCGCGGCCACCGACACCACGATCGGCGAAGACGCCACACGGGCCCTGTCCACCGTCCGCCAGGTCCTGCCATCCCGTCTGCGCCAGCGTGTCGACATGCTCCGGATCACCGCCGTCCAGCCATCCGAGAATGACGACACCTCACCAGGCGACCCGCAGATCCTCATGGACCTGAGCAACGCCATCCACGCCCATGCGGAGCTTCGTTTCGACTATGACCAAGACCACCCTGCCCCCGCTGAACGACCCCGCAGAACGGAGCCCCACCACCTGGTCACCTGGCGAGGCCGCTGGTACCTCATCGCCTGGGACCTCGACCGCGACGACTGGCGCACCTTCCGCGTCGACCGCATCCGCCCGCGCACACCCACCGGCCCGCGCTTCACCCCGCGCGAGCTCCCCGGAGGCGGCGTATCCGCCTTCATCACCGGCCGTTTTCGGGGTACCGACGGCACCACCACCGACTGGCCCTGCCACGGCGAGGTCGTCCTGAACCTTCCGGCCACCGCCATAGCCCCCTTCGCCCGGGACGGAATCGTCGAAGAAGTCGGCCCGGACCGCTGCCGGCTGACCCTCGGCTCCTGGTCATGGACCGGTCTGGCCGCCGCGATCGGCCGCTTCGACACCGACATCGAGGTCATCGGCCCGCCGCAGCTGACCGCCGCGTTCGCGCGCCTCGCCGCGCGCTACGCCGCCGCCGCACGCATCACCCGCCCGCCCGAGGCACCGGACACCGACGCCTCGGGTTCGTTGGAGACTTGATCTGGGTCCTCGGCGCGTCACGCCCACGCTTCCGACGGCGGCCGTGTCGACGGGCCTTACGGAATCGGCGTCGAGACGGGCGCAGCGCTCGGTGAAACCGGGGGAGCGAGCCTCCTTATCGGGACGAACCACCCGGCAGCGCGGCCTTCACCGAGCATTGCGCCAGCAGCAGTCGGGTCATCGACCTTGAAACCCGTCCTGCCCGAGCCGCAGGGTGGTCTCGCCGGACCGATCAGTCACTGTGACGTCGATAGCGACGTAGCAGACCCGGCAAACCGGCCATCGATCCGTCCACGGCGACGGCAACGAGACCACGGCGACGGTGAGGTCACCGCGGTGCCGGCCTACGCGGCGGGCCTTCAGGATGGCCATGGGTAACGCTGAATGCCGGAGAGGCGGCGCTTGCGCCTCCGCTCACGGACGCGGCGCTTGATGAGGCGGATCACCACGACGACGAAAACGACGATCCCCGCCAGCACGATGAAGACTGGGATGCCCAGTTTCCAGTCCGGCCACTCATCGTCGATGTGCGTGCCGATCCGCAGCCGTACCACCCGGCCGTGCCAGATATCGGCGGTGCCGGTGGTGCCGGCCTTGGCCACCTTGTAGAAGTCGTGCTCGACCTCAAACTCGTGGTACCGCCCGTCCGCGGTGCGCACGGTGATCTTGTAGTGGGTGGTCCGCGAGGCGGCGACGACCCGCAGCTTCGCCACGGTCGGGGGAACCATCCGGAAGGGTCCCATCGGGGGCGGCTGTGGCGGCAACTGCGGCGGGTCTGGTGGATCCGGGTCCTCGGTCGTGTACGTGGACTGCTTGATGACGGTCATCGAAAGCCGCGTGACGCAGTGACCCGCGTCGGCCGATGGCGGCGCCGCGCAGAGCGGCGCCCGCTCGAACGCCTCGAAGTCGGCGAAGGGCCGGGCGCCCAGCGCCACGGCCCCCGCGATCAGTGCCGGCCCCACGGCCAACGCCGCCAACGTTCTGAACCTGGTTGCCCACCCCACGCACCGAACGTAACTCGGACCGAGCGTTTCGTGGCCGAGTTTCGGCGCGATCCCGCGGGGCGACGGAGATTCCTACTTCGGCCAGGGCACTCCCAGCGTCTCCACCCATGGCGACGTCGTCCCGACTGGGGAAGGCGTCATCGGTGGTCACCCCGCGGCTGGGACAGCAGGGCGCGGCCGCGTTCGGGAGTGAGCGTGTCGGCCAGGACGGGGGCGGTGAGCAAGGCGACCGGGGCGATGTGGTCGGTGGATCTGGGTCGCCAGTGGGGTAGCGCATCGCCGACGGCCCGCCACAGTGCGTCAGAGTCGGTCGTGTGCCGCTCCAGGGCCGCGTGGACGAGGTCGTCGAATTCGGGGTTGCCGTAGGTCGTGCGGGCCGCACCGCGCCGGAGCCGCGCCTGGTGCTCGGCGATGATGAGCTGCAGTTCGGGGGGATCCCCGATGAGCGCGGACTGCAGGATCGAATTGTGGGCCGGTGAGGAGGTTCTGGCGTGCTCGGCGAACAGCAGCGGAAGGACTCCTCGGCGAACAGCGGGTCGGCGAAGAACCCGTCCGGGGTGAACGAGGGATGCAGTAGTCGTCCCAGGAGCTGCTCGGCCTCGTAGGTGCGTCCGAGAAGGAGAAGGATCTGGGCGCGCAGGACGGTGGCGCGGCTCAGGCCGAAGTCCTCGGCCTTGGCCAGGACGGGTTCGGCGGCGTCGATGTCGCCGGCGAGGGCGTGGCGGCGCGCCTCTTCGACTTGGGCCTCCCAAGAGTCGCGGGTCGCTCCCTCGGGCCGGCGCATCTCATGGAACTCGGCGTACAGGCTCTCCATGAGCGCGATGAACGACGGGAAGCGGGTGGGCGGCTCGGCGCGCCAGGAGAACAGGCTGTAGGCGGCCCATTCTCCGCTCTCATCCACGTCGCCGGGATCGAGGAACAAGATGCCCGCGTCGGTCTCCTGGGAGATCAGCAGCCCTCGGCTGATCGGACCACCCTCCGCATCGCTCTCTTCGTCGTCGGGTTCCTCCCAGTCCTGCCAGAACGGCTCAAGGTCGCGCACCCAGCCCAGAGTGGAGGTGTCGCTCATACGCCACACGAAGCATCCGGCGTCGCGCCAGCCATCGGTAGTGAGAAGGAACTCCCGGTAGGAGGGAGGCAGATCCGTCTCGAGCCGTTCCTCGGCGGCCGCGACGGCCTCGGGGCTCGCCGGCGCGAACCCGAGCCAGCCGTCGCGGATCACTTCCGGATCCAACTCGCCGGGATCGGTGCAGCCGATCCACTCCTCGCTCCACCGGGTCAACCATGGTCTCCAGTCCATGGGAGGCACTATGGCGGGCAGCTCCGACAAAGCTGTCGACGGCGCTTTGACGGCGCCCACGAGGATGCACACGAATTCGTCGCGCGACACGTGGAATGGCGCGGCCCTCGCCGGGAGACGGACACCGGCGAGGGCCGCGGTCTGCGGGCGGGCCCGGAAGGGCCCGACGGGGTCAGGCGCCGGTCCGCTGCCGGTGGTCGCGGATCAGTTCGGCGTAGCGGAGGCCGCTGTCCTTGACGGTGCGCCGCTGCGTGGCGAAGTCGACGTGGACCAGGCCGAAGCGGGGGGCGTAGCCGGCCGCCCATTCGAAGTTGTCCATCAGCGACCAGGCGAAGTACCCGGCCAGCGGTGCCCCGCGCCGGATCGCCGACGCGCACGCCGCGAGGTGCCCCTCCAAGTAGCCCGCGCGGTCGGAGTCGTGCACCCGCCCGCCCTCGACCGTGTCCGTCCACGCCGAGCCGTTCTCGGTGACGTACATCCGGGGCGGCCGGTACTCCTCGGCGACACGGGTCAGGATGTCGTCAAGCCCCTCCGGCTCGATCACCCAGTCCATCCCGGTGAGCGGGCGGCCGGTCGGCGTGGTCTCCCGGACGTACGGCGGGGCGCCGTCCGGGTCGTCGGCGACGACGGCCGGCCGATAGTAGTTGACGCCCAGCCAGTCCAGCGGCGCGCCGATGGTCTCCAGGTCACCGGGCTGTTCGGGGAGGTCGACGCCGTACACCTCGAGCATGTCGGCGGGGAAGCCGCGCCCGAAGACCGGGTCGAGCCACCAGCGGTTGGTGTGCCCGTCGAAGCGTTCCGCCGCGGCGGCGTCGGCGGCCGACCCGCTCGCGGGCTCCACCGGGTTCAGCAGGTTCACGATGCCGACCTGGACGTCGGGCACGGTGGCCCGCAGGGCCTGCGCCGCCAGACCGTGGCCGAGCAGCATGTGGTACGACGCGGGCACGGCCGCCTTCACGTCGGTGAGGCCGGGCGCGTGCCGGCCTTCGAGATGGCCGATCCAGGCGGCGCACATCGGCTCGTTCATGGTGGCCCAGCCCTTGACGCGGTCGCCGAGTCCTTCGGCGACGCAGGCGGCATAGTCGGCGAAGTGCCGGGCGGTGTCGCGGTTGGCCCAGCCACCGGCGTCCTGGAGCACCTGCGGCAGGTCCCAGTGGTAGAGCGTGGGGAACGGTGTGATGCCCGCCTCGAGCAGGGCGTCGACGAGACGGTCGTAGAAGGCCAGTCCCGGGGCGTTCACGGGACCGGTCCCGCCGGGGAAGACACGGGGCCAGGCGATCGAGAACCGGTAGGCGGTCAGGCCGAGCCGCTTCATGAGCTCGATGTCCTCGGGCCAGCGGTGGTAGTGGTCGCACGCCACATCGCCGTGGTCACCGCCGTCCACCTTCCCCGGGGTGTGGCTGAAGGTGTCCCAGATCGACGGGGACCGGCCGTCCTCGTCGACCGCGCCTTCGATCTGGTAGGAGGAGGTCGCCACGCCCCATGCGAAGTCCACGGGGAGCAGGCTGAGGTGATCCACGGAGTGCCTTTCTGTACTGATGGCGGCGTTCACTTGACGGCTCCGGCGGTGAGACCGGCGACGAGGTAACGCTGCAGGAGGAGGAACCCGGCGACCACGGGCACGCTGACGACCAGCGAGGCGGCCATCACCTGGTTCCAGTACACGTCGGTCTCGGTCGAGTAGGCGCGCAGTCCCACGGCCAGCGTGCGGGTCGCGTCGTTGGTCATCACGGAGGCGAACAGGACCTCGCTCCAGGCCGTCATGAAGGCGTAGATCGCCACCGCGACGATGCCCGGAAGCGAGGCGGGGATGACGACGCGGAAGAGCGCGCCGAGCGGCCCGCAGCCGTCCACCATCGCCGCCTCGTCCAGCCCTTCCGGGATGGAGTCGAAGTAGCCGACCAGCATCCAGATCGAGAAGGGCAGCGAGAAGGTGAGGAAGGTGAGGATCAGGCCGCCGCGCGAGCCGCTCAGCGCGATGCCGGTGGCGTTGCCGACGCCGACGTAGATGAGGAACAGCGGCAGGAGGAACAGGATGCCGGGGAACATCTGGGTGGACAGCACCGTGACGGTGAACAGCCGGCGGCCCTTGAACCGGTAACGGCTGACCGCGTACGCCGCGAAGATCGCCACGACCACCGAGCAGGCCGTCGCGCCGACGGAGACGATGATCGAGTTGGCGAAGTAGTGGGCGAGTGGAACGGTCCGCCACATGTCGATGTACGGGCGGATGGTGATCCGCTCCGGGATCCAGCGGAACGTCCCCGCGACGTCCTGCAGCGGCTTGAGCGAGCTGCTCAGCATGACGTACACCGGCAGTGCCGAGAACACCGTGAGCAGGGTCAGGACGACACGCCGGGTCCACACGAAGGAGCGCGGCGGCGCCATCGGCGATCGGCTAGGCACGGGCACCCCTCCTTCGTGACGTGACCAGCAGGTAGACGGCCGTGACCAGGCCGAGGAACAGGAGCATGAGCACCGACATCGCCGATCCCTCGCCGAAGTTCCAGGTGATGAACGAGGACTGGTAGATGTGCAGCGAGACCAGGTCCCCGCCCGCCGGCGGGGCCTGGCCGAACAGCACGTACGGCGTGGAGAAGTCGTTGAACGTCCACAGGAACAGGACCAGGACGAGGACCTGGTTGACCGAGCGCAGGGACGGCATCGTGACCCGGCGGATCTGCTGCCAGATCCCCGCGCCGTCGATCGCGGACGCCTCGTACAGCTCGCGCGGGATGTTCTGCAGGCCGGCGACGACGACGAGGAAGGCGAACGGCCAGTTGCGCCAGACGGAGACGACGACGAGCGAGACGAAGCTGTTGTCGCCCAGCAGCCAGAAGGTCGGCTTGCCGGTGAGGTGCAGCTGGTCGTGCAGGACGTGGTTCACGATGCCGTTGTCGTGCTGGAACATGAAGGCCCAGACGATCACCGAGGCGTACAGCGGCAGGGCGTACGGGGTGAGGAACAGCGCCCGCAGCACCCCCCGGCCACGGAACTCGTCCTGCATGAGGATGGCCGCCGCCGTGCCGAGCAGCCAGGACAGGCCGACCGCGAGCACGGTGAAGGCGCAGGTGACGAGGAAGGAGTTCAGCAGGGCGTGCCCGATCGGCCCGTTCACCTTCACCACGACCCGGTAGTTGTCCCACCCGGTCCAGGGGGCCTTCCACCATTCGCGGATGAAGAACTGGGTGAGCTCCTTGAAGCTCATCGCGAGGCCCAGCACCATCGGGATGATGTGGACGATGAGCTCGAGGAGGATCGCGGGCAGCAGGAGGAGGTACGGCAGGCCTCCGCGCCGCACCCGGTCGGGCAGGCGGAACGGGCGCCGGCGCGGCGCCCCCGGGCCGGTCTCCCCGGCTCCGGGGGGCGCCTGACGATGCGCGGTCGTTGTCATCAGTGGCGGACCCGCGCTACATCTGCTGCTGGGCCTTGGCGAGCCGGCTGCGCACCGACTCCAGCGTCACCGGGTGTCCGGCCGCCGCGTCCGCCAGCAGGTCCTTCAGCGCTCCGCCGATGACCTGCTCGAACTGCGACTCCTTGGGCACCTGCGGCAGCGGCGTCGCGCTGGTGGCGATGGTGGTGCGCAGGATGTTCTGCTCCGGGGTGGCGAACGCCGGGTCCTGCGCGGCGGTCTTGACCGAGGGGATCGAGCCGTACTCGGAGTTGAGCTTCTTCTGCTCGGCGTCACTGGTCATGAACTGCACGAACTTGAGCGCGCCGTCGAGGTTGCCGGTGTTCTTGAAGACGGCGATGTTGATCCCGGCGACCATGGAGTTGACGTTCTGCCCCTGTCCGGGCGCACCGGACTGCACGGGAACCGGCGCGACGCCGTAGTCGTCGGGCTTCATGCCGTGGCTCTGGAAGTTCTTGCCGCCGGCCTGCCACAGGATCATCCCGGCCTTGCCGGAGGCGAAGTCGCGGACGGACTCGTTCTGGGCGTACTCCGCGTCGCTCGGCGAGGCGATCTTGTCACCGGCCACGAAGTCGACGTACTGCTTGACGCCCTCCGCGACCCCCGGCGCGGTGAACGTCGGGTTGCCCTGCGCGTCGAAGAAGTCACCGCCGTGCTGCTTGGCGAAGATGTAGGCGTGGTGCGTGTTCTCCGGGATGCTGGCACCCTCGATGGCCAGGCCGGTGTGGCCGCCGGTGGTCAGCTTCTTGCCGTCCTGGACGAGCTCGTTCCAGGTGGCCGGCGGCTTGCTGATCCCGGCGTCGCCGAAGAGCTTCTTGTTGTAGTAGAGCGCGTAGGCGAGGGAGTAGAGCGGGACCGCCGTCGGCGGCTTGCCGGCCGTGCCGGTCGAGCCGAGCGCCGACTCCTGGAAACGGCCCTTACCGCCGATCTTGGCGAAGTTCTTGTCGTCGAAGGGCAGGAGGGCGCCGGTCGCCTGTAGCGAGGCCGACCAGGTGTTGCCGATGTTCATCACGTCGGGGCCCTGCCCGGAGGTGGTGGCGGCGAGGATGCGGTTGAGCAGGTCGGACCACGGGACGACCTCGAGCTTCACCTTGATCCCGGTCTGTTTCTCGAACGCCTGCAGCTCGGGGGTGAGCTTGGCCTTGTCGTCCTCCAGGCTGGCGCCCTGGTTGCTCGCCCAGTAGGTGAGGGTCTTCGGATGGCTGTTGCCACCGGAGTCGGTCGAGGTCCCGCCCCCGCAACCGGGAAGAACGGCGAGGACGGTCGCGCCGACGACGGCGCCAATGGCGGTACGGGCCCGCACGCTCATAGTCCACTTCCTCACATGTGGCTAATTTCACGACATGATTTAAGAGCTGAGATAAGCATGTCAAGGGTGCGGCGATCGAGCGATTGTCACGAATGCGCATACGCGCGGCCGTCCGGTTCGGCACTCGCGAACCTCGGAAACAGCGCAGTAGGCGACCTCATAGGGTTGGCGGGTGATCCAGAAGCACACGCCCGATGCCCATTTGCCCATGCTCACCGTGCCCCAGGCCGAACGCCTGCGCGGGCTGGTGGCCGACCACTTCCTCACCCGGTGGGGTGTGCGTCCCGTGGTCGAGGGAGGGGCCGTCGTGCATGACGGGCACCTCAACCCGCTGACGAACCTGGCGCAGCGGTGTCGCACCGTTCCGGAGGAACACTGGCCGGAGCTGGTCGCCGAGCACTTCACCCGGCTGGAGGGCGCCTCACAGGGCGGCGAGGAGCGAGCGGAACTGCTGCCGCGGACGTGTCTGCGGCTGGTATCCGGCGACGCCTTCGCCGGACCCGCCGCCGACCAGTTCCGCTATGCCCGGCCGGTGGCCGAGGACCTGCTCGCCGTCCTGGCTCTGGACACGCCCACCTCCGTACGGATGCTGACCGATGTCGACGTGGCCCGTGCCGGCCTCGACGAGCTGTGGGCGGCGGGCCGCGCGAACCTCCTGAAGGAGCCGGTGAAGCACGAAGAGGTGCGCGGGCCCTCGGGCGCGCTGCTGCACTCGGTCAGCGGCGACTCCCATTTCGTCGCGAGCAAGGCGCTCGTACTGCCCGAACTGGCCCGGACCGTCACCGGCCGGGAGCTGCCGGAGGCCGGAGCGCTCGTGGTCGTTCCGACCAGGCACCTGCTGGCGTTCCATCCGATCGTCGACGGCACCGTGGTGGACGCGGTCAACGACCTGGGCGGCTACGCCTTCCGCGCGTACGAGGACGGGCCCGGTTCGCTCAACCCGCTCCTGTACTGGTGGCATCGGGGACGCCTGGTCTGCCTCACGGTCTTCGACCACCAGAGCCGCTCCGCGTCCGTGCGGCCACCGCAGGAACTGCTGGACCTGATGAAGAGGCTGCGCGGGGAGCAGGAGACCTCCGCGGCAAGCTCGACGGCCGCGGTCGAGGACCTGGCGCGTGCGGTGGGCGAGCTCACTGGGCGGCTGGAGCAGAATCCGGGCGGGTTCGGTGAGGCGTTCGCGGCGGCCCTGAACCTTGCCCACGCGCGCTGCGCGACCGACCCCGATGCCGCGAAGCTGGAGACCTGGGAGGCCTGGGTCACCGCCATGCAGATCGGCTCGGCGATGTTCGCCACCACCCTCGGGCGGCAGGGCACCGTGCGGTGCCGGGTCGGCGACCGTGTGCTGAACCTGCCCGCCACCGGCCCCGCGCCGTACGCCGACGCCCGCGCCTGGCTCGACACCTGCTGGCTCGCCCTCGTCTGCCGGGAGCGCGACCGGCTGGCGACGCTGAGCCAGGTCCCGCTGGACGACCTGCGCCGAGCCGGCGCTGCGGACGACTACGTCTTCCACTGGATCGACACCCTGCAGAGCCACTGGCTGCGCCGGCCCATGGACGACATCGTGCCCAAGCTGATCGCCACGATGGAGACGTCCCACCCGCACGTGGCGACCCGCACTCCCAGGGACTTCCTCGACCTGGTCGACTACCAGCCCGTCGCCCTCTTCCACCGGCTCATCACCGGCGACAAGGCCGCCTTCGCCGATGCCCTGACCGAGGCACTCGCGAACCACGAGCGCTACTGGGACGGCCCGAGGAGGAACGAGCCGCGCGGCCGCGTGGCCCTGGGCCCCCTCGCGATGGCGTGTCTCGCCGAGGACTGGGAGTTCCCCGTCGACACCGCGTCGCCGTACCTGCCGAAGCACCTGGTCACCCGGGCGTGGTGCGGAGAGTTCCCGACCTGAGCCCGCGGGACCGTGGCTACGGCAGGTCGACCGGCGGGGTGCCGTGGGTGTGGAAGGACTCGATCGTCTTCAGCCCCCACGCCTGACCCTTGGCGCGCTCGGCCTCGGTCCAGGTGACGGTCATCCAGTCGGGCGCGAGCACCAGCCGCGCGCACGGGTTGCACAGCTCGACGCGGTTGCCGCCCGGCTCGTAGACGTAGAGGAAGAACGTCTGCTGGATCGCGTGCTTGTGCGGCCCCGTCTCGATGAACACGCCCTTGTCGAGGAAGATGTCGGCCGCGCGGAGGATGTCCTCACGCGTGTCGGTGGCGAACGCGATGTGGTGCAGGCGGCCGTTGCTGCCCGTCCAGTCACGCGTGTACACGAGGTCATAGGACTTGTTCGTGAAGGTCAGCCAGCGGCCCGCGATGGTCCCGCCGTCCAGCATGATCTGCTCGGTCGGCTGCCCGCCGAGGACGTCCCGGACGAACTCGGTGCTGCCCTCGACCTCGGCGGCCAGGAAGTTGACGTGGTCGAGGCGGCGGACGCAGACGCCGCGTGCCGGGTACGCCTGCGCCTGGTTCTTCAGCGACGGCGCCAGCTCCGGAGGCGCCTCGTACCACTCGCTCTCCCAGTAGATCTCCAGCTCGTGCCCGTCGGGGTCACGGAAGACGTACGTCGGGCCGAGACCGGGGTCGCCGTCCCGCCAGCCGATGCCGTACCCGGCCTGCTCGATCGCCTTGACCCGCCGGTCGAGGGCCTCCTGGCTCGACGCGCGGAGCCCGGTACGGCGGACGCCGGACGTCGTGTGGGCGGTCAGCTTGAGCGTGTGGTGCTCGTAGTCGTCCCACGTCCGCAGGTAGACGGAGTCGCCTTCGGAGCCGTTCTCGGTCAGCCCCATGACCTCGGTGAAGAACCACAGGCTCCGCTCGGGCTCGGGCGTCAGGAGCTCGACGTGGGCCATGTGGGCGATCTCATGCATGGGCGCCATGGGTGCCTCCAGTGCGGGGAAAGACGGTCCCGTCGAAGAGTTTGCGGGCCGTGCGGACGATGCTCGACCGGCGGACCGCGGGCCGATCGGCGGTGCCATCGAGCTCGACCATGACGTCCAGCCTGCCGGTGGGGTGCTCGATACTCATGGGGGAGCCGGGGGCCGGAAGCTCGGCCAGGTCGTGGCCGACCGCCCCGTCCACGAGGAGCGCGGTGGCCACGGTGACGGCGCCGAGGACGCCGATCGAGTCGTGGACGCGCAGGGGGATGAAGGTGCGCGTGGCGATGGCGCCGCCCGCGCGCGGGGCGGCGACGAGCGTGGTCTTCGGGACCGAGGTGTTCGCGACGTCGCCGAGCCCCATGAGCCTGCCGGCCCGCAGCCGGAGCGACTGGATCCGGTCGCGCAGCAGGTCGTCGGCGGCCAGCTCGGTGGGGCCCTCGTCACCGGTGACGCCGAGGTCGGACGCGCGGACGACCACGACCGGCATCCCGTTGTCGACGCACGTCACCTCGACGCCGTCGACCACGTCCCGTACGTGGCCGGTCGGCAGCAGCGCGCCGCAGGCCGACCCCTCGGTGCCGGCGAAGTCGAGCACGATCGCGGCGGCGGTGCCGGGCACTCCCGAGATGGCGGTGTCTCCGTCGTACTCGACCGAACCGCCCGGCGTGGGGAACGTCGCCGTGGCGACGCTGTCGGAGTTCACCATCCTGATGCGGACGCTCGTCCGCGGGTCGCCGGGCGTGAGGAGGCCGCGCTCGACCGCGAAGGGCCCGACGCCGGCGAGGAGGTTGCCGCAGTTCTGCAGGTCGGAGACGGTCGGCTCCTCGACGCCGAGCTGCAGGAACAGGTAGTCGACGTCGGCCTCGGCGTCGCGCGAGGGAGAGACGACGGCGACCTTGCTCGTTAGCGGGTGGGCGCCGCCGATGCCGTCGATCTGGCGCGGGTCGGGCGTGCCCATGACGCGCAGCAGCAGGTCGGCACGCTCGACCGGGTCGGCCGGCAGGTCCCCGGCGAGGAAGTACGCGCCCTTGGACGTGCCGCCCCGCATCAGCATGCAGCGCAGTCCGGTACCGGTCATGGGGCCTCCTTCGTCGGAGGAGTGACCAGGGGGCTGTGCTTGTCGATTCCCTCGCTTCGCTCGGTCATTGTCCCTGCTCGCCGTACTTGACGTACTCGATGCCGAGCTCGGGGAGCCGGTCGCGCAGTCCGTAGCGGTCCAGACCCAGCTCACCGCGGCGGAACGCCTCGCGGGTCGCCTCCTCCTTGGCGGCGCGGGCCTCGGCGGCCGCGAGGACCGTCGCGACGTCCTCGCGGGGCACGCACACGACACCGTCGTCGTCGGCGACGATCGCGTCGCCGGGGTGGATCGGCCGGCCGGCGATGCTCACGGGGACGTTCACCGCGCCCGGGGTCGCCTTGACCGTTCCCTGCGCGCTGACGGCCGCCGACCACACCGGGAAGCCCATCGCGTGCAGCTCGGCGACGTCCCGTACGCCCGCGTTGATCACGAGACCGCGGACGCCCCGGTGCTGCAGCGCGGTCGCGAACAGCTCGCCGAACATTCCGTCCGTGGACGGCGACGTGGTGGCGACGACCAGGATGTCGCCGGGACGGCACTGCTCGACCGCGACATGGATCATCAGGTTGTCGCCGGGCCAGGACAGGACCGTCACGGCGGTGCCGCCGACGCGTGAGCCGAGATGCACGGGGCGGATCCCCGGGCCGAGGTACCCCGTCCGGCCCATCGCCTCGTGGACGGTCGCGACGCCATGGCCGGCCAGGGCGTCGACCGTCTCGAGGTCGGCGCGGGGCGGGTCGGTGACGACCACAGTCCTCATGCCAGCACTCCCGTGGTCTGCGGGTACAGCCGGACGTACGCCTCGGCCATCGTGTCGTGCGCCAGGCCGAGGTTGGGCCCCGCGTTGCGCTTGAGCTGCACGCCGCGCCGCTTGGCCAGGTCGGTGTAGTAGTCCCACATGTGCTGCTGGGCGGGCAGGCACTCCATCGCCTTGCGCTTGCGTTCGAAGACCGGCGTGATGTCCAGCAGCACGTCCGGCTTGAAATCGCACTGCTCCGGCTGGTGCGGCTCGAAGAAGAACACCGGTGGCGCCCCGAGCGGCTCGCCCGGCGCGTCGTAGCCGATCGCCTGGGCCAGGACGCGTGCCTGCAGGGCCATGCGGGCGGCGGCGGGATGGTCGCCGTTGTACGGGTCGGTGAGGGTGTGGGTGAGGACGACGGCGGGCTCGAAGTCGCGGTGGACGCGGACGAGCCGGTCGACGAGCTCCGGGGTCTCGCGGAGTGGGTAGTCGCCGGCGTCCAGGAACTCGATCTCGGCGCCCAGCTCGGTGGCGGCGGCCTCGGCCTCGGACCGGCGGATCGCCTTGATCTCCTCCAGTTTCTTGCCCTCGCGCCAGGCACGGGCGGACTCGCCCCGCTCGCCGAAGCTCAGGCACACGACCTTCGCGCGGTCACCGCGCTCGGTCGCCAGCGCGATCGCACCGGCGGCGCGCCAGACGAAGTCCCCGGCGTGCGCGCTGATCACCAGCAGCGGATTGGCGGTCTCCTTGGTCTCGGTGGTCATCGGAACCCTTCTCGACAGGCCTTCCCGAACGAGGCGGCTGCATGGTCGCCCACCGTCCATGCTGGCCGCCGCCTGAGCAGATTGTCAACAATATTGCTGCATCTCTTGTCGCTGACTTATGCGGCAATGCATCAGTAGCCGCCAGGCCCCGGCAGGTCGACGGCTGCGCCCTGCTCACAGCCGGCCCCGACGCACGATGATGCGCGGCAACGGGGACGAGCTGGGTAGATCGCAGGGGTGGTCGGCGCGGTGATGATGGCGGCTGCGTACCTGACCATCCGGCCGCCGGCCCGCGCCGGCGCCGCCGGCGGCCGGTGTCCTCGCCGTCCGGTCCGGCGGGATCCGGGGTCAGATCGCCTTGAGTGCCTGGATGACGCTGGCGAGGTGGCGGCGAGCGGCGCGCTCGGCGGCGTCGGGGGCGTGCGCGCACACCTCGTCGATGATCGCCAGGTGCTCGGCCAGCGAGACGTTCGGCCGTCCGGGCACCAGGGCGAGCCGGAACTGGTGCCGGACGTTCTGCGCGCGCAGCCGCTCCACGACGCCGGCGGCCGTCGCCTGACCGCCGATCTCGATGATGCGCCGGTGCAGCAACTGGTTGAGCTCGGAGTACTTCAGCACGTGCCCGTCGGCAACCGCGGCGCGCATGGCGTCCCCGATCGATCGCAGCTCCGCGATCTCCTCATCGGTGACGCGCTCGGCGGCCTTGGCCGCGCACAGGCCCTCGACGACCATCCGCACTTCGGAGATCTCGATCGCCTCCTCGAGCGTCACCGCGCGGACGCGGGCGCCCCGGTGCTGAACGCGCTCGACGAGTCCCTCGTTGGCCAACTCGAACAGCGCCGTGCGCACGCCGCTGCGGCTCGCGCCGAACTGCTGGGACAGGTCGGCCTCGACGAGCCGCTGGTTGGGCGCGAACTCGCCCCGGACGATCGCCTCGCGGATCGCGGCGGTGACGTCTTCTGGCGCGACGGCCCCCGAGCCGGCCGCGGTCTGCTCCTGCGCTGGCATGGTCCCTCACTCGCGGGGCTTGTACGCGACGCGCCCTGTCACTTTAGTCGTGGGAATGGTCGAATCGTCGAAGAAGATGTCGACAATTTAACCACCGGGCTCGCCGACCGCAACGCGCGGGGGCTCGCGAGGAGACTGAGTGCGGTTGGCGGAGCGGGCGGATCGGTTCGAGTGGTACCCGGCGCTGGTGAAGGCCTCGCCGACGCGGTGCCCGGCGAGGCCTTCGTCAGGAGGCGGGGACAGCGCCGATCTTGTTCACCCAGCCCTGGCGTTCGTAGGCGATGTACTGGCCGGGGCCGTTCTTGCCGGTGCCGGGAAGCTGCTCGTAGTCGAGGAGCTGGGCGGTCACCGGGTCCACGGTCAGCCGGATGGCCACGCCGTCGAGGACCTGAGCCGAGACGGCCACGCCGGACCTGCCCTCTCGATCCTTGATCCGTCCGGTGACGTGGACGGACGGGGAGTCCGCGAGGATCCGGTAGAGCGACGCGCGCGTGCCGGGGATGGTCGGAGTCCTGAGCAGCTCCGAGGCGCTGACGAAGACGTACTTCCCGAAATCGGCCCTGCCCTTGGTGTCCTCCCGCCACAACTTCCGCAGGTAGCCCTCCAGTCCGCTCTTGGTCGTCGGCAGCTTCGCGATGGTCTTCCACTCGATCTCGTGGCGGCCGATGTCGGGGTTCACCAGATGCGAGCCCTTGTCGTACGTCGTCGTGACCGGCTTGGACGCCGTCGTGAAGCCGTTGACGTTGAGAGGCGGTGAACCCGCCGCCCGCCAGGCCGCCTCGTCCCTCTTGGTGGGGAAGGTGACCTGGACGTCCAGCGGCAGGCGCGATCGGAACCGCATGCCGGTCTCGCCCGGCAGGGCGCACGCCCAACTCTCGTCGCTGCTCGCGCCCCGCGCCTGGAACGTCTGGGGCTTGACCGGGGGAATCCTGGGGGACTTGACCTGCGGGTTCGGGCTGCCCTGGGGGACCGGGCTGACGCCCGGTCCGGGCTTTTGGAAGGGCGCCAGGTGGTCGTCCCACGTGCGCGTCCGGCTGTACCAGCACGTTCCATGGGCGGCGGGCTGCTTGGCGATCGTCTCCGCGCTGGCCAGCAGGAACGCACGGGTGTCGATCGCTTCCTGCCGGCCGGCGGTGCCGTTCCCCGCCGTACCGCCGTCGTGGCCTCTGGACAGCACGCCCGCGGCCAGCACCGCCGTGGCCGTCACCACCGCGGTCGCGCCGGTGGCGAAGGCCAGCCGCCGGACCGGCCGCCGTCCCGGGACCAGACCCCGGCCCACGGGGGCCGTGCCGGTGCGCGCACGGACCAGTGACGTGTCGGGACGTCGTTCATAGGCCGCGTTGGCGAGTTCGTCGACCACCGCGGGCTTCAGGGCGTTGATCACGCTGTCGAGTTCGTTCTGCTTCACAGCTTCTCCGGGATGACTCGGTCGTGCGAGACGGGTGCGGAAGTGCGCGTGCCGGGTTCGCGGGACGCCTCCAGTGCCCTGGCCAGCCGTCGGCGTCCGCGGTGCAGCCGGACGGTGAGGGCGGCGCGGGAGCAGCCGGCGACCCGGGCCGCATCGGCGGGCTCGAGCCCGTGCCAGGCGGTCAAGGTGACCGCTTCGGCCTCCTTGGGGGACAGGGTGCGCAGGGCCGCCAGTGCCTGGTCACGGGCAATGACGTGGTCGGCGGCATCCCAGGCGTGCAGGTCCGCGTCCGTGGTCAGGCCGGCCAGCCGGTCGACCAGGCGGCGCGCGTGTCCGGCGGCGCCATGGGACTGGCGGACGAGGTTCCTGGCCACGGCCAGCAGCCACGGCAGCGCCCGCTCGGGGATCTCGTCGACCTTCCGCCACGCGATCGTGAACACCTCGTTGGTGACGTCCTCGGCGGCCTGGGGCGGGACCCGCAGCACGACGTAGCCGAAGACGTTGCGGTAGTACGTCTCGTAGAGGCGGGTGAATCGGGCCTCTTGCTCGTCCACGCCACCTCCTTTCTTCTCGGGACACGAACGTCAAGAAGTCGAAGAAGGCGTCACCGGATTACGCGACAGTTCGCTGGATCTTCGCGATGGGCCCTGCCGTGCGGTCCGTACGAGGCGCGCCGGCCGGTCTCGCACCGGAAACCGGTCGACCGGGGAGAGCGTTGCGACGATCTCATCGGCGCAGCGTCGGCCGCGACGACGACCGATTCGAGCGCGGCTTGTGTCGTACGTCACAATCGGCCGTGTCGAAGCGCCGCGCACGGCTCCGTCCCGGCAACAGAAGGAACGCCGGCGCGCCTGAACACGCGCAGCCGAATCTGAGAGGAGATCGTCATGGACGAGACCAACCGGCGGGGTCCCTACCCCGGGCGGGCGACGATCCAGCGGATGGACCATGTCAGCGTCGTCGTCGACGACCTCGCGGCCGCCACGGCCTTCTTCGTCGAGCTCGGACTGGAACTGGAGGGCGAGGCGACGGTGGAGGGCCGCGTGGTAGACCGTGTCAACGGGCTGGAGGGAGTCCGTTCGGACATCGCGATGATGCGGACCCCGGACGGCCACGGGCGGCTCGAGCTGGCCAAGTACCACACGCCGTCGGGCCCCGGCGGGGACCCGCGCGCTCCCGCCAACGCGCTGGGCATCCGTCATGTCGCCTTCGCGGTGGAGGGCATCGACGATGTCCTCGACCGCTTGCGGGCGCACGGCGCCGAACTCGTCGGCGAGCTGGCACGGTACGAGGACAGCTACCGGCTCTGCTACGTCCGTGGCCCCGAGGGGATCATCATCGAGCTGGCGGAACAGATCAAGTGACCGGCCGGTGAACGGTCCAGCGCCGGAACCACGCGCGGCGGGGGAGACCCCCGCCGCGCCGGATCAGCGCAGCCAGACGGCGGTGTCCGGGGGCAGCTCGCCCTGCTGGTTCAGGGGGTCGCTGGCCAGCAGCGGCTCCCGGCCCTCCGGCAGACGTACGGGACGGGCCCCGAGGTTGACGACGCAAGTGATCCCGCTCTCCCGGTCGAAGGCCAGGACGTCCTCGCCCATCGCCCGCCAGGTCATCGAGCCGAAACCGAGCAGCTCACGACGCAACCGCAGTCCCCTCCGGTAGAGGCCGAGCGTCGAGGACGCGTCGGCCGACTGGGCCTCCACCGTCAGGTCGCGCCAGGCCGGGGGCTGCGGCAGCCACGGGTCGCCGCCGAAGCCGAAGCCGGGCGCGTCACCGGACCACGGGATCGGCACGCGGCAGCCGTCCCGGCCGCGGTCGGTACGGCCAGAGCGGAACCAGATGGGGTCCTGCAGCCGGTCCTCGGGCAGGTCCTCGACCTCCCAGAGACCGAGCTCCTCGCCCTGGTAGACGTAGACGCTGCCGGGGAGCGCCATCGCGAGCAGCGCGGCGGCCCGGGCGCGGCGGAGTCCCAGGCGCAGGTCCGTCGGCGCGCCGTGCCGCCGGTCGTTCAGGTCGAAGGACGTGTCCTCCCGGCCGAATCGCGTGACCGGCCGGGTCACGTCGTGGTTGGACAGCACCCAGGTCGGCGGGGCGCCGAGCGGCGTGTGCGTCTCCAGCGTCGTGTCGATCACCCGGCGCAGGGCCGCGGCGTCCCACGGGCAGCCCAGGAAGTCGAAGTTGAAGGCCGTGTGCAGCTCGTCGGGGGCCAGGTACGCCGCGAAGCGGTTCTGGTCGGGCAGCCACAGCTCGCCGATCAACGCGCGGTCGCCGTACCCGTCGGACGTCCGGCGCCAGGCGCGGTAGATGTCGTGCACGCCGTCCCGGTCGGTGTACGGGTCGAGTCCGTCCGGCTCCGCGTCGGGGTCCTTGACCAGCACGGCGGCGGAGTCGATGCGGATCCCGTCCACGCCCCGGTCGAACCAGAACCGCAGGACGTCGAGGAACTCCGCGCGCACCTCGGGGTCGGTCCAGTTGAAGTCCGGCTGCTCGGGCGCGAACAGGTGGAGGTACCACTCGCCGTCCGGCACCCGGGTCCACGCCGGACCGCCGAAGATGGAGTTCCAGTCGTTCGGCGGCGCGTCGCCGCGCCCGGGCCGGAACCAGAACCGCGCCCGCGCCGCGGAACCCGGCCCGGACCGCAGCGCCTCCTGGAACCAGGCGTGCCGGTCGGAGCAGTGGTTCGGGACGATGTCGACGATGACCCGGATCCCCAGCCCGTGCGCCTCCTCGATGAGCTTCTCCGCCTCGGCGAGCGTGCCGAAGGCCGGGTCGATGTCCCGGTAGTCGGCGACGTCGTAGCCGCCGTCGACCATCGGCGATGGGTACCACGGGTTCAGCCACAGGGCGTCGACGCCCAGGTCGGAGAGGTGGCGGAGCCGCCCCCGCAGGCCCGCCAGGTCACCGATGCCGTCCCCGTTGCCGTCCGCGAAACTGCGCAGGTAGACCTGGTAGATCGCGGCTCCCCGCCACCAGCCGGTGGAGCCCGGAGCCGTGCCAGGGGGAACTTGTTCGGCCATGCCGGTCATCTTCTCCTCAGACGTTCGTGGTCGGCGCGGGTACGGGGAGGCGTGGCTCTCGCCGCGGGCCGTGCGGTGGCCGGCCCGGCCGTGGAACTGGGCCCGCGCGTCTCACCCCTTCAGCCCGCCGGCGGTCAGACCGGCCATGATGTGGCGCTGGAACACCAGGAAGACCGCCACGGCCGGGACACTGGCGATCACGAGGGCGGCGATGAGGATGTTCTGCGGCGTCTGCTCCGACAGTGAGGAGATCGCCACGCTCACCGTCATCTTGTTGCTGTCGGGCAGCACGAGCAGCGGCCACACGAAGTCCTTCCAGACGTCCACCACCGCGAAGATCGACACCACCGCGATGATCGGCCGCGAGATCGGCAGGACGATCGACCAGAGGATGCGCGAGGACGACGCGCCGTCGATCGCCGCGGCCTCCAGCAGCTCGCCGGGGATGGAGTCGAAGAACCGCTTGAGCAGGAAGATGCAGAACGCGTTGGCCGCGGCCGGGAACCAGATCGCGAAGGGCGTGTTCAGCAGGTTGACGTGCAGGAGCGGCACGTCCCGCACGGTGAGGTAGAGCGGGACCAGGAGGACGGTGGACGGGATCATCAGCGTGGCCAGCATCAGTCCGAGGACCGCTCTGCCGAGCAGGGGCCGCAGCTTGGACAGCGCGTACGCCGCCGGGACGCACACCGCCAGCCGCAGCAGCCAGGCCCCCGCCGCGTACTCGAGCGTGTTCAGGAGGAACCTGCCCAGGTAGAGCCGCCGCCACGCGTCCCGGTACACGCCGGGGTGCGGGTGCCGTGGGAACAGCGTCGGGGGAGTCCGGGCCAGCTCGCCGGAGGACTTCATCGCCCCGGTCGCCATCCAGTACAGCGGGAACAGGAACACCGCGGTGAACAGCACGATCACGGCGATGAGAACGGTCCAATAGATCACCCGGCCGCGCGGCGTGTTCAGCGCGCGGGCCGAGATCAGGGTCCGTGGGGCGGACACGTGGTCCGCCGCGCGCCTCCGGCGGCGTCGCCGCGGGCGAGGGACGGCCGTGGCGGCCGCCCTGATCGCGGGCTCGGTCAACTCCGGCCTCCTCGTCTCATCGCCCGCCGTCCCGGGTGACGCGCAGGTACACCGCGGAGAACACCATCAGGACGAGCATCAGCATCAGCCCGAGGGCGCTGCCCCCGCCGTAGCTGTTGAAGCGGAACGCGTACAGGTACATCAGGTAGACGACGCTGACCGTGGCGTCCTGCGGTCCGCCGCCGGTGAGCAGGTACGGCTCGACGAACACCTGCATGGTGGCGATCACCTGGAGCAGGAGCATGACGAGCAGGATCAGCCGGGTCTGCGGGATCGTGACGTGCCAGATCCTGCGGAACAGTCCCGCACCGTCCAGCTCCGCCGCCTCGTACAGCTCGCTCTGCACGCTCTGCAGGGCGGCGAGGTAGATGAGCGTGCCGCTGCCCATGTTCATCCACGTGGAGACGATGACCAGGGACAGCAGCGCGGTGCTCGTGGAGTCCAGCCAGTTGAGGCCCGGGAGATGGGCCAGGTGCAGCACCTGGTTGAACAGGCCGGGGCCGGGGTCGTAGAACCACTTGAAGAGCAGCACCGCGACCGCCGGCGGGAGCATGACCGGCAGGTACACCACGAACCTGAGGTAGGCGCGCGCGTGGCGCAGTTCGTTCAGCACGATCGCGGTGAGAAACGGCAGGACGTAGCCGCAGAGCAGCGCCAGCCCGGTGAACTCCAGGGTGTTCAGCCAGGCACTGCCGAACGCCGGGTCGTCGGCCACCCGGCGGAAGTTGTCGAGGCCGACCCACTCGGACCGCCCGACGAAGTTCGTCTTCTGGAACCCGAGCAGCGCCTCCCGCACGATCGGGTACCAGGAGAACACCGCGAAGCAGATCAGCGCCCCGCAGAGGAATCCGTACGCGGACAGGCCGCGCCGGACGGACCGCCGGGACGCGGATCGGCGCGGCCCGGCCGGGTGGGACGAGGAACGCCGTGGGGCGGCCTTCCTCAGGATCGTCGTGGTCACCGGTCTCTCCCTCGCGTCGTCACCCGGCCGTGGCCCGCTCAGTTGGATCGGGCGAGGATGCCGTCGACCTTCTTCTGTGCGGTCGCGAGGAGCTGGTCGATGTTGATGTTGCGGTCGGTCAGCACCCCGGACATCACCGAGTCGAGGACGGCGTAGATCTGCTGGGCGTTCGCGGGCTCGAGCCGGCCCGGGATGCGGTCGACCGCGTCCTCGTACGGCTTGTAGTTCGCGACCGGGACGTTGGCGGCGCCGGTGCGCAGCGAGCGGTCGGTGGTCGCGGTCTGGCCGGTGTAGAAGTTCGGCTGCGGGAGACCGACGGCGCGTCCGTACTTCGCGGCCCGCTGGTAGTTCAGCTGGCCCTGACCCGGCGTTAGGACGTAGTACTCCAGCCAGAGGAGACCGGCCCTGATCTTGGCCGGGGACGCCTTCACGTTGAACAGGTAGCCGTCGCCGCCGAGGAGGGTGCCCTTCGCCTCGGGGATCGGCGCCAGGCCGTAGTCCTTGTACTTGCCCTGGAACTGGTCGACCAGCGCGGTGATGTTGTCCGGGGCCGACAGGTACATGCCGAGCCGGCCGGCCGCCATCATCTGCTGCACGTCGGCGAGCTGCAGCAGTTGCTTGGAGCCCATGCTGTCGTCCGTCCAGCGCATCTGCTGGAGGTTCTGCAGCACGGCGCGGCCCTGCGGGCTGTTGAACGCGGCCTTCTTACCGTCGGGCGTGACGACGTCGCCGCCCTGGCCGTACAGCTCCGTGGTGAAGTGCCAGCCGCCCTGGTTACCGGCGCTGTAGTCGGCGTAGCCGACGACGCCCTTGCCCAGGCCCGCGATCTTCTTCGCGTCCGCGCGCAGCTCCGCCCACGTCGCGGGCGGCCGGTCGGGGTCGAGCCCGGCCTGCTTGAACAGGTTGCGGTTGTACAGCAGGCCCATCGAGTAGTTCTGCCGGGGCAGGCCGTAGACCTTGCCGTCGGGGCCGGTGAAGACCTTCTTGACGGACGGCTGGATGTCGGGGAACTGCTTGACGCCGCCGAGGTACTTGCTGATGTCGGCGGCCTGCCCCGACTTGATGACGCTCTGGATGTCGGTGAAGTAGGCGTAGAAGACGTCCTCCATCTGGCCGCCCGCGAGCTTGGCCGTGAACGTCTTCGGGTCGGCGCAGGGGAAGGCGTCCTTGCCGACCACGGTGATGTCCGGGTGCAGTTTCTCGAAGGCGGCGACGTCCTCCGTCCACTCCCGGCGCTCGATCGGCTGGCTCTTCGCGGGCATGCAGCCGACCGTGATGGTCACCTTGCCGCCCGCGGCGTCCTTTGATTTGTCACCGCCCCCGCACGCCGTTCCGGTCAGGGCGAGCCCTGCCGCCAGCAGGATCACGAACCTTCGGGGTCTCATCGTCGACTCCCTCCTGGACTGGCCTCGGGGGAGGCCGCGGACCGAGGACCGGGCTGCAGGATCCGGTGCGAGCACGATATAGAGACCAACAGGCCACTGCAATAGATGTACTGAGGATCGAAAAAAATCGACAGGAAGTGGCCATCCTGTGGCGGCGCGGGCTCTCCCTAACGCGTCACCGGGCCGGGCCGGTGGAGCCGCGGACGACGAGCTCCGGCTCGAACAGCAGCTCGTCGTCGGCCGCCTGGGAGCCGTCGATCTGGGCGGCGAGGAGGGTCACCACCGCCCGCCCCATCGCGTCGATGGGCTGCCGCACGGTGGTCAGCGGCGGGTCGGCGCAGCTCATGAACGCCGAGTCGTCGAAGCCGACCACCGAGACGTCCTCGGGCACGCGCTTGCCCTGCCGTCGGACCGCCTTGACCGCGCCCAGCGCGAGCGGGTCGCTGCCGCAGATCACGCCCGTGACCCCGCGGCGCAGCAGGCGCGACGTCGCCGCCTGCCCGCCTTCCAGGGAGAACAGCGTGCGCTCGACGAACTCGCCGTCGGCGGCCGCGCCGGCGAGCCGCTCGAAGGTCGCGACCTTCCGGCGGGACGGCATGTGGTCCGCCGGCCCGACGACCAAACCGATCCGCTCGTGCCCGAGCGAGCGCAGATGCCCGTACGCCTGCTCGACCGCGACGGCGTCGTCGGTCGCCACGGCGGGGAAGCCGAGGTCGGCGACCGCCGCGTTGACGAGCACGACGGGCATGCCGCGCTTGCGGAGCAGCCGGTAGTGGTCGTGCGAGGCGTCCGCCTCCGCGCACATCCCGCCCGCGAAGATCACCCCGGACGCCTGCTGGTCGAGCAGGAGGTTGACGTACTCGGGCTCCGACAGGCCGCCCGCCGTACGGTTGCACAGGACCGGCGTGAAACCGAGCTGCACCAGGGCTCCGCTGACCACCTCGGCCAGCGCGGGGAAGATCGGGTTCTGCAACTCCGGCAGCACCAGGCCCACCAGGCGCGCCCGGTCGCCCCGCAACTGGGTCGGCCGCTCGTACCCGAGCACGTCCAGCGCGGTCAGCACGTTGTCGCGGGTGGCGGCGGAGACTCCGGGTTTGCCGTTGAGCACCCGGCTGACGGTGGCCTCGCTCACTCCGGCCTTCCGGGCGACGTCAGCAAGTCGTCGTGACATGCCGCAAGAATACCGCAAGGACCGCAAATCACTTGCACGCCTTGCAGTAAGTAAGGGGGCCGGGAATCCGGATGAACGCCGCGAGGTTGTGGTGAGTGATGACCGAGTCGTTTCCGGACGCGTCCTCACCCGCCGAGGCGCTGCGCGCCGAGCGGGTGAGCACGCTCGAGCAGATCGAGGCCCTGACCCGCGACTGGGAGGGGATCGTCGAGTCGTCCACCCAGATGGGGGCCGTCGACGACGAGCACGACCCGGAGGGCGCGACGATCGCCTTCGAACGGGCCCAGGTCGAGTCCCTGCTGGACCAGGCGCGCCGTCGCCTCACCGATCTCGACCAGGCGGTCGAACGCCTCCGTGACGGGACCTACGGCACCTGTGAGAACTGCGGCGGCCCGATCGCCCCCGAGCGCCTGGTCGCGCGTCCCGCCGCGCGCACCTGTATCGCCTGCGCCGCCCGCTGACCCGCGCACCTGGACCCGGCCGCCGCGCCGCACAGTGGGTATGAGGACGGCGCCGGCCCTTCCATCCACGAGTACGGCGTTCCGTCGCTCAAGCGGCGCCGCGGCCGGATGGCGTTCACGCGACGCCGCCTTTGCCGGGGGATTACTCGATTTTTGTGCGGGTATCTCCGGCGGCATGTCCTCCGCGAGCGGCACTCTTCTCGGCGAGAGATATCGGGTCGCCGAATCCCTGGGAAGCGGCGGCATGGGTGCGGTGTGGCGGGCCCGCGACGAATTGCTCGGCCGGGACGTCGCCGTCAAGGAGCTGGTCTTCCCGCCCAACCTGAGCACCCATGACAAGGAGGTCATGCGTGGCCGCATGATGCGGGAGGCGCGCACCGCGGCCCGGCTCAGCCATCCGGGAGTCGTTCGGATCTTCGACGTCGTCGAGGCCGAGGAGCGGCCGTGGATCGTCATGGAACTGATCCCGTCGGCCCGTTCGCTGAGCGAGATCCTCGACGAGGAGGGCCCCGTCGCCCCCGCGGAGGCGGCCCGGATCGGGCTGGAGGTGCTGGCGGCGCTGTCGGCCGCGCACGCCGCGGGCGTTCTGCATCGGGACGTCAAACCGGCCAACATCCTGATCGCCCCGGACCGCCGCACGGTGCTCGGCGACTTCGGGATCGCGGTCGCCGAGGGGGAGCCGACGCTGACCCGGTCCGGCGTGCTGATCGGCTCGCCGGCCTACCTGTCGCCGGAGCAGGCGCGGGGCAGGCCGCTCACCCCCGCCTCCGACCTGTGGTCGCTCGGCGCCACGCTCTACACCGCCGTGGAGGGCGAGACGCCGTTCCACCGCGACAACGTGATGGCCACCCTCACCGCCATCATCACCGATCCGCCGAACCCGCCCACGCTCGCCGGGCCGCTGTGGCCCGTGATCGAGAGCCTGCTCCGCAAGGACCCGGCCGACCGCGTCGACGCCGTCGCCCTCGCCCAGGCGCTCACCGAGGTGGCGGCCCAGGGGGAGACGAGCGCCGCAACCCGAGCGCACCCGGACACCGCCGCCCGCGCGGCGGAACCGCCGGCGGTCCCGTACAAGATGCCGGTCGGCCGCCCCGCCGACACCGGGCCGTCGGGGGAGCGGCCGGGCCCCCGCGATCCGGCTCCCGTACGGGAGCGGTCCGAGGGCGGGACGCTCGGCGCGGCGCCACCCGGCGAGGACCGGCCCGCGCGGACGCGTCCCGCGCACCGGCGGGGACGGGCCGTCGCCGCCGTCTCGATCGTCCTCCTGCTCGGGGCGGCGGGGATCCTCGCCGTCGTCTTGGACCAGGACCAGCACCGCGCGGGCCTGTCCGGCGCGAGCGGGAACGCGGGCCGGAGCACCCCGCCGTCCACGACTCCGTCGGCCCGGTCCAGCGCCTCGGCGAGCCCACCGGGGCGGCGAGAAACGGCGAGCCCTGCCCCGTCCTCCGGCGGCACCACGTCCCCGGGCGGCATCGCGCTGCCCGCCGACTTCCGCCGGTACGAGGACGACTCCGGCTTCTCCATCGGCGTGCCGCGCGGCTGGAAGGTCAGCCACGGCGGCGGATACGTCTACGTGCGCGATCCCGGCTCGTCCCGGTACCTGCTGATCGACCAGACGACGCACCCGAAGAGCGATCCGCTCGCCGACTGGCGGCAGCAGGACGCCTACCGTCGCGGTAGCGACGGCGGGTACACCCGGATCAAGCTGGAATCCGTGCCCGGCTACTTCAAGAAGGCCGCCGACCTGGAGTTCCTGCATTCCTCGGGCGGCGAGAGGACCCACGTTCTGAACCGGAACATCCTGGTGAACGGGCATCGGGCGTACGCGCTGTACTGGTCGACGCCGGCCTCCCAGTGGTCCCGCAGCCGCCGGTACTTCGACGTGTTCGCCGGAAGCTTCCGTCCGGCGTCCTGAGGCGGTCCGCGTCGTCTCCCGGCGCCGTTCCCGTCCGGCCGACCGCCCCTTGCCGGAAATGCGAACGTCCGCGGGCCTGCCCCTTCCCCCAAAAGGCACGCTCGCGGACGTTCACCATCATCGGCCCGGATGCGACTCCAGGCTTCTGGGAAATCGGCCCTCGCGGTGTCTCCCCGGTGAACCCCCCAATCCAGCGGGGTCCGCGCGGGCCGTCGTGGTCGTCTTCGTCGTTCGCTTGAAAAACTACGTGGCCCGAACCCCGGATTCATCCATCCGCCGGTGACATTCCGCCGTACACCCGCGGTTGACGCCCTGCTCCGGCCGACACTGACGCCGGGCGTATCCGCCCCTCCTTTGGTATTGACAGGCGGTCATCGCGGAGTCAGACTGCGGCAAAACAGGAAAGTTTCCTAATAGTCGGCGACTCTGGAGACCGTCATGTCGGCTCGCGCCCCGCCCCGCCCGCTCCGAGCCCAGGAACGTCCCCGCGACGGCCGCGCCCAGGCGGCCGTCGTCGTTGACCATGAGGAGCTCACTTGACGTCCTCTCCTGCCTGAAGGCGGGAGATTTCGGCCTCTCGCGAAGGAGAAGCGAGTGGTTCGCGGTTCACGGCCCCGCCCAACGGCTGGAGGGCTTCCCGCGCTGTCGCGGCCCGCCCGGCCGCGAATCCGCTTGGTTATCGCGAACTCACGCACCGTAGCAGAATGGAGGGAGCGGCGCTTCCTCTCCGGCCTCAAGGCCGGAGTTTCCGCGCCGCGAACGAGATGAACGGAAGGCTCATCGCCGCTGCCGCCGGCGTCGCTCTGACCCCCGCGCTCATCGTGGGGCTCGCCACCGCCGCGAGCGCCCACGGGTACATCAACTCCCCGCCCAGCCGTCAGGCCCAGTGCGCCCAGGGCATCGTCCAGTGCGGCGACATCAAGTACGAGCCGCAGAGCGTCGAGGGGCCCAAGGGCCTGCGCAGCTGCAGCGGCGGAAACGCCCGGTTCGCGGACCTCGACGACGACAGCAAGGGCTGGCGCGCCACCAGCGTCGGCCGGACGGTCACCTTCAACTGGACGTTCACCGCCCGCCACCGTACGACCGACTGGGAGTACTACATCGGCAACACGCTCGTCGGTACGGTCAGCGGCAACAACGCGCAGCCGCCCGCCACCGTGTCGCACACCATCAACCTCGGCAACGTCTCCGGCCGCGTGAAGGTGCTGGCCATCTGGAACATCGCCGACACCGCGAACGCCTTCTACTCCTGCGTGGACCTGCAGGTGAGCTGAGGGCGCGCCCGCCCGGCCCGGGAACGGGGCCGAACGCCGATCCGGCGGCCCCGCTCCCGGCGCCGGGTGCCCGAGGTCCGGCGATCGTCATCGTCCGCCTGGCGTCGACAGGAGATTTCCCCACCTATCCGGTTGACTAAGTGGGCAACATTCCGTCACTGTTCGTACATGCCCTGACGCGGGGCGGCGCGACCGGAGGCCTCCCGCGTCGTTCCGCCACTGCACGGGACAGGAGACGCCATGAGCGTGACGGACGAACTACTCGCCAACGCCGAGCGCTACGCCGCGACGTTCGACAAGGGGGGACTGCCCCTGCCGCCCGCCAAGGGCGTCGCCGTGGTCGCGTGCATGGACGCGCGGCTGAACCCGTACGGGCTCCTGGGCCTGTCCGAAGGAGACGCGCACGTCATCCGCAACGCCGGAGGCGTGATCACCGCGGACGAGCGGCGCAGCCTCGCGATCAGCCAGCGGCTGCTGGGCACGCGCGAGATCATTCTCATTCACCACACCGACTGCGGCATGCTGACCTTCACCGACGATGACTTCAAGGCCACGATCCAGGCGGAGACCGGCGTCAAACCCGACTGGTCGGCCGAGGCGTTCGGCGACCTGGACGAAGACGTCCGGCAGTCCATCGGCCGGATCAGGTCCGACCCGTTCGTCCCGTACACCGATCAGGTCCGCGGGTTCGTCTACGAGGTCGAGACCGGCCGGCTGCGGGAGGTCAAGAGCTGACGCCGCTCGCGTGCGGGCGGCGCCGGCGAGGCCGCTCGTCGGGGTCGGAGCGCAACTCCTCCTCGACGGGCGGCCGCTCGGTCTCGCGCATGTGCTTCGCCGGGCGGGACGGTGCGACACGCCCTTAGGGGAGGGCGCGGTCGACGATGTCCAGGGCGTCCTCCTTGATCCTCGTGGTCGACTCCTTGGACACCAGCGGCAATGCCTGTCGCAGCTCACGCCGGCCGACCGCCGCCAGGGCGCCTCCGGCGGAGATCAATCCGCCGCCCACCGTCAGGGCGGCGGCCCACGTCGGAAGCCTTCGGGACAGCCCCGCGACCGTACCCGCCACCACCGCGCCGGTTCCGTACGCCATCAGCGCGCCGGCGCCGCCGAGCAGCACCATTCCGCTCCTGGCCCGCGCCGCGTTCTCCACCATCTCCTGACGGACGACCGCCATCTCGTCCCGGACCAGGCGGACCGTCTGCGCCGTAACGTCCTCCAGCAGCTCGGACACCGATTCGTCCTCGGCCATTCGCCGTCTCCTCACGTGTTTTCCCCGAGCGCTACCCGGCACTGGGGCGGAATAACGCGTTTGGGTCGTACGGACGTCTTTCGGCGGGTATGGCCGTGAGCAGGGGATTCCGGAAGGAGGCGTGACATGTCGCTGTTTCTGGCCATCATCCTCGTGGCGATCGCCCTCGGCGTCGCCGGATGGGTGGTGAAAGGCCTCTTCTTTCTGTTGATCATCGGGATCGTGGTCTTCCTGGCCGACATGGTGCTCGGCGGGATCCTGCTCGGCCGCCGCCGCGGCAGGCCTCGCGCCGTACGCTGACGCGTCCACTCGCGGTGAGCGCGGGCCGGTCAGTGCCTGCCACCGTGTTTCTCGCCCTTGCCTTTGCCCTTTCCCTTCGCCTTGCCGGGCGCCTTACCGCTATCGGACCGCTCGCCGGCTCCCG
This sequence comes from Actinoallomurus liliacearum, assembly GCF_039542035.1. NCBI lineage: Bacteria > Bacillati > Actinomycetota > Actinomycetes > Streptosporangiales > Thermomonosporaceae > Actinoallomurus > Actinoallomurus liliacearum. The sequence goes on along the minus strand of NZ_BAABHJ010000002.1, from coordinate 544,705 downwards.
CCCGGTCGGCCGATCCGGCGGTACGGGCCACGGGGCGCGTGGTACGGCGCGGCGCCGAAGACGGAGACGCGGAGGGACGGGCCGCGTAGACCGTCACCGTCGTGCCGACCGAAACCTGTCCGGACGGCGTGAGCCCGACCACGGTGTCGGCCGTCCGTCCAGGGACGACCTGGTGCCGGACGCCGACGCGCAGGCCCTCCCGGCGCAGCGCCGTGACGACGGAGGTCAGGCGGTGCCCGTAGTAGGCGGTGGGATCGATGGTGACCGTCCGGCGGGCCGGGGCCGCCGACACACTGGTGGCCTGCTCGCGCGCGGACCGTACGTCGGACGGGCTGCGCAGCGCCCACCCGCTCGCTCCGGTGAGCGCCGCGACGGCCACCGCTCCGACGCCGAGCACGAGGGACCGCCGGCTCGCCGGCGCCGGGGCGGCGGGCGCGTCCGGGGACGTGGCCGCGATGGGCGGCCGCTCCTCCTCGGCCACGACGACCGGCCCGGACGGCGCGGCGGCCACCGCCGGATCGTCGTGGAGCCGCCGGGCCCACTCGGCCACGGTCACGGCGTCCGGGCGTACCGCCGGGTCCTTGGCGGTGAGCGCCCGCACGAGGAACCGTACGGGCTCGGGGACGCTGTCGGGGAGTGGCGGGACGGGGCGGTCCCGGTGCGCGATGGCGACCGCCAGCACGTCGTCGCCCTGGAACGGCGGCCGCCCGGCCAGGCACTCCCACGCGATCACGCCCAGGCTGTAGAGGTCGCCGGCGGGCGTCACGGCGTACCCGGCCGCCTGCTCGGGCGCCAGGTAGAGCGGCGTGCCGATCACCTGACCGGTGCGGGTGAGCCGGAGGGTCTCCGGCCCACGCGCGATGCCGAAATCGGTGATCTTCACGCTGCCGTCCGGGCGGACGAGCAGGTTCGCCGGTTTCATGTCGCGATGCACCAGCGCCGCCGCGTGCACGCACGCCAGACCGTCGGCGGCCTGTGCCACGATGTCGACGACGCGACGGGGTGGCAGCGTGCGCTCCCGGGCGAGCACGGCCGACAGCGGCTCTCCGGCGATGAGCTCCATGACGAGGTACGGCCGTTCGTCATCCCGGCCGTCCCCGTAGTCGTGGACCTCCGCGAGGCGCGGATGGGACAGGGCCGCCAGGTGCCGGCCCTCGAGCCGGAGCCGCTCGCGGTACTCCTCGCTGTCGGCGTGCTCCGGCCGCAGGAGCTTGACGGCGACGGTCCGGTCGAGCTCGGTGTCCTCGGCCCGCCAGACCTCTCCGACGCCTCCGGCGGCCAGCAGCTCACACAACCGATAACGTTCCCCGACCACTCTCGGCACCACGGTAGGCATGGCACACCGCCTACCCGTCTGCGCCCGGAACATACCGGTGACGACCTTGAACGTGCGGTTCGTCTGTGACGCCGGTCGCGCCGGAGGTCAGCGTCCGAGCAGGGCCTTCAGCGCGCCGAGGACGGCGGGCCAGGCGCGGGAGAGGGGATCGATCACCGGGAAATGGCCGGTGCCGGTCAGCTCGGTCAGCGTGCAGTCGTCTCCGGCCGCCCGGGCCGCCCGGGCGTACCGGCGCGACTGCTCGACCGGCACGTTCTCGTCCGCCGTCCCGTGCACCAGTACGGACGGCACCGAGGAGGGGAGCAGTGCCAGCGGGTCGGCGAGCGCGGTGCGCTCGGGCAGGTCGCCGGCGGTCCCGCCCAGCAGGGCGTCGGCCGCGCCGTCGCTGAGCCCCTGGCGCGACGCGAGTTCGAGCGCGGCCACCGGGGCGAGCGCGACCACTCCGCGCAGCGGCGGCGGCGCCGGCAGCCGCCAGGGCGCGGAGAGGGGGAGGCGCGTCCGGGAGGCGGCCCACAGCGCGAGGTGCCCGCCCGCCGAGTGACCGAGCAGCACCACGTCCCCGATCCCGCCCGGAACGACCCGGTCCGCGAGCGCGGGAACGGCGTCGACGGCCCGGGCGACGTCGTCGAAGGTGCCCGGCCAGCCGCCGCCGTCCTGCCCGACGCGGCGGTACTCGACCGAGGCGGTGGCGAAGCCGCGGGCGGCCAGGTCGTCGGCCATCGGACCGGTGTGCGCCCGGTCGTACCGGGTGCGCCAGAAGCCGCCGTGCACGATGACGACGAGCGGGGCGGCCGTCCCCGCGCCGTCTCGGGGGAACCGCACGTCGGCGACCTGGTCCGGCAGCTCTCCGTAGGCCACTGTCGCGTCCGGCGATGAGGAGCGCCGTGTCAGCACGTCGTCGGGCTCCGCCGCGCCCGTGCGCCGACCGCTCTGGATGTCGTTCACCCCCCACCTCTACCGAGGTCGCCGTGCTGTCGGCAAGCAGGAAGATCATGGAAGGATCGGCGCCGTGAAGCTGACGAAGCTGGGCCACGCGTGCGTGCGCCTCCGGAAGGACGACCGGGCGATCGTGATAGACCCCGGCGTGTACACCCCGGAGGCCGACGCGCTCGACGGCGCCGACGCGATTCTCATCACGCACGAGCACCCCGACCACCTCGACGCCGACCGCATTCGCCGGGCGCAGGCGGAACACCCCGGGCTGCGGATCTTCGCCAACCGGGCGGTCGCCGAGCAGTTCCCCGATCTCAAGATCCAGCAGGTCGGGCACGGGGACCGGTTCTCCGTGGCCGGATTCGACGTCCAGGTGTACGGGGATCTGCACGCCGCGGGCCACCCGGACGTCCCGCCGGTCGCCAACAGCGGTTTCCTGGTGGACGGCGAGGTCTTCCACCCGGGCGACTCGCTCACCGTTCCGGCGCGGCGCGTGCCGACCCTGCTGACGCCGTGCGACGCGCCGTGGCTCAAGGGGGCGGAGATGGTCGCCTACCTCCGGGAGGTCGCCCCGGATCGGGCGTACTCGATCCACGACGCCTACGTCTCGGAACTCGGCATGGAGGTCGTCGGCTCCTGGTTCGAGTTCGAGGCCGAGCGGTCCGGCGCCGACCTCAGGGTCTTCAGAACGGGGCAGACCATCGACCTGTGACCGGCCGGCACGAAAAGCGCAGTCCATGACGAAGCTCCTGTTCTTGTCTTCTCGTCACGCCGCACCCGTCAAAGAGTCACTGTGCGCCGCGCGGCTCCTTACGCGAGCGTGAGACAGCGTTTTCGTGTGGGTTCTCACCGGCCTCGATCCGGCGCGCCGCCCCTGTGCCGCCACGAGGGTGGGCATCCCGCGGGACCCGGCATAGTCTCTCCCTCATCGCTACCCGGACTGGCGAAGGAGCAGGTCGGCGGCTTGAGCGAACAGACACCCACACCGGCCGCCCGCGAACCGCGGACCGCGGCCGCCCGGCTCACGGTCCGCGACGTCCTCGGCCTGGACCTGGTGACGACCTGGGGGCCGGAGGTCGTGGCCGGCGCCGCGCACCTGGACCGCCCGGTGCGCTGGCTGCACGTCGCCGAGGCCACGGACGTCGCCGTCATGCTGGCCGGTGGGGAGATGGTGCTGACCACGGGCCTGCTGCTGGCCGGGAACGACCAGGCCCAGGCGGACTACATCGAGTCGATGCGGCGCGTGGACGTCGCCGCGGTCGTGCTCGGTCTCGGCCGCGCGTTCCGCACCACGCCCGAACCCATGCGCCGGGCGGCGGAGCGATGCGGAGTGCCGCTCATCGTGCTGCACCGGCCGGCGCCGTTCGTGCGGATGACCGAGGAGGTCCACTCGCGGCTGCTGTACGGCAGGTTCGCCGCGCTCAACCTGTCCGACAACATCCGGTCCTCGCTCACCGCCCTCAACCTGTCCGGGGCCACACTGCAGCAGTTGCTCGACGAGATCGCCTGTTACAGCGGCTGCCCGGTCGTGCTGGTCAACCTGGCCCAGCGGGTCCTCGCCTCGGCCGGCGACCGGGCGTCGCTGAGCGAGCTGCTACGCGACTGGGACCGCGTCTCCCGGCAGGTCGCCGAGCTGGCGGGGAGCGGCCCGGTGACGGTCGAACCCGACGGGTGGATCGTCGTGGACCTGGAGGCGCGGGGCCGGCGGTGGGGCCGGCTGGTGTTCTTCGGGTACGCCGGATCGGAGGAGTCCGGGCTGCTCCTCGGCGCCCGGGCGGCCGAGGCGCTGGCGATGCACCGCCTGCTGGGCGACCGGGACCACGGATGGGAGGAACAGGCCGCGGAGGCGCTGCTGCTGGACCTGGCCTCCGGAGCCGCCCGGCCCGAGCAGCTCTTCACCCGGGTACGCGCCGCCGGGCTGCCCGTGAACCGCCGGACCTTCGTGCCCGTGGTGGTCCGCGTCCTCGACGACGGCCGCACCGACGGCGAACGGGACGACACGCCGGAGCTCGTCGACCGGGCGGTGGCGGAGACGCCGGAGGTGGCGGGGCTGGTCGCCCGGATCGAGCCCGAGGGCACGGCCGCGCTGCTGAGCATCCCGTACGGCGAGGACTCCGACGCCGTCGTATGCCGGGTCGCGGTGCGGGTCCGGGAGGCGCTGGCCCTGCGCGGGCGGCGGGCCGTGCTGGGCGCCGGCTTCGCCTGCTCGGTGCTCGACGAGGTGCGCCGGTCGTTCGTCGAGGCGGTCCACGTCGCGGACGCGGCGGTGGCCGCGCCTCCCGACGGGCCGGTGGCCCGGCTGGGCGACGTCCGCCTGCGGGGACTCGTACGGCTCCTGCGGGACGACCCGGAGCTGCAGGCGTTCATCGAACGCGAGCTCGGCCCGCTGCTGGAGAACCCCTCGCTGCTCGGCGTGCTCCGCACGTACATGGAGACGGGCCGCAACAAGTCCCTCGCCGCCCAGGCGCTGCACGTCAGCCGCCCGACCCTGTACCGCCGGCTGCAGCGCATCGAGGCGCTGCTCGGCATCGACCTGGAGGACTGGGAACGCCTCACCTCCCTGTACGTCGCGCTCCTCGCCCACGAGGGCCAGACCGGCCCCCGGCCCACCCCGCCGGGACGGCCATGACCTCCACGGCCGTCCCGGTCGGGATTCCGCCCGAGCCGTGCGCGGTGGTCAGGCCGGGGCGCCCTCGGCCGGTGCGGTCGCGGTGACGGCCCGTCCGGTCGCGGGGAACAGCCGGGTCAGCAGGATGTACAGCAGGAAGGCCGAGGCCAGGCCCACCGCCCAGCCGTAGTCGGCGAGCGGCTTGAGCGGTGGGATCAGTCCGCCGGCCGGGAACGGGCCGGTGCCGGGCGCCGAGTACGAGCCGCCGATGGCCAGGACGCCGCCGACCGCGAAGGCCGCGACGGCACGCCAGTTCCAGCCGCCGTCGTACCAGTAGCGGCCCTCCGCCCGGTACAGGTCGGCCAGGTCCAGCCGCGTGCGCCGCAGCACCCAGTAGTCGGCGATGAGGATCCCGGCGACGGTGCCGAGCAGGCCGCCGACCGTGCCGAGCCAGGTGAAGATGTACGCCTGCGGGCTGGCCAGCAGCTTCCACGGGAAGATCACCACGCCGATCACCGCGGTGATGAGCGCGCCGGTGCGGAAGGTGACGTGCCGCGGCGCGATGTTGGACAGGTCGAAGGCCGGCGAGACCACGTTGGCGGCGATGTTCACCGAGAGGGTCGCGATCAGCACGGTGACCAGGGCGTACAGGACCGCGGCCCAGTTGTCGAGCCGGGCGGTCAGCTCGATCGGGTCCCAGATCGCCTTGCCGTACACCACCTGAGAACCGGAGGTCACCAGCACCGACAGCAGCGCGAACGCCGTCATGGTGGTGGGCAGCCCCAGCGTCTGGCCCCAGAACTGCGCGCGCTGGTTCGCGCCGTACCGCGTGAAGTCGGGGATGTTCAGCGACAGGGTGGACCAGAAACCGATCATGCCCATGAGCGCCGGGAAGAAGACCTTCCAGAAGCCGGAGCCCCACCCCAGCCTCGACGGCTGGTGCACGATCGGGCCGAACCCGCCGGCCTTGACGCTCATCCAGATCAGCAGCGCGATCGCGCCGACGATGACGAACGGCGCCGCCCAGTTCTCGAACCGGCGCAGCGTCTCCATGCCGCGCATGATGATGCCGATCTGCAGCACCCAGAACAGCGCGAAGGACAGCCACTGCGTCCACGGATAGCCGCCCACGTGCGCGGCGCCGGTCCACCAGTCGCCGAACAGCTTGCCGGCCAGCAGGAAGATGCCGGACCCGCCGATCCAGGTCTGGATGCCGAACCAGGCGCAGGCGACGGCGGCGCGGACCAGCGCGGGAAGGTTCGCGCCCCGGACCCCGAAGGAGGCCCGCGCGAACACCGGGAACGGGATGCCGTAGCGCGGCCCGGCGTGGCCGCTCAGCAGCATCGGCACGAGGACGACGACGTTGGCGAGCGCGATCGTGAGGACCGCCTGCTTCCAGTCCATGCCCAGCGCCACCAGGCTGGAGGCGAGCGTCCAGGAGGCCAGGTTGTGGGCCATGCCGACCCACAGGGCGGTGAAGTTGTAGGTCGTCCACCTCCGCTTGGCGATCGGGACGGGCAGCAGGTCCTCGTTGGCGTACGGGCCGGTGGGTACGGCCGCGTCGGGGAGCTCGACGCGGCCGGCGGAGGCGGTGGGTTCGGCGGGCGAGGGCGAGGTGGCGGTCATGCGCGGCTCCTCGGGAGGGACGGGAACGAGAGGGGGGCCTGAGGCGTGTCCGGTGGATCTCCGTCCGGCTGCGCGGCGCCATGAAGAAGATCCACCGGCCACGCTCTGGGGCGGTCGCCGGCCGCGCCGGGGTCAGCCGGTCAGCGCGGGGATGACGGTCTCGCCGTAGGCGTCGATCGTCGTCTCCTTGGCGTCGTGCATGTCGTAGACGGCGAACTGGTCCACGCCGAGCGCCCGCAGTCGCCGGAGCCTGTCGATGTGGGCCTCGGCCGGTCCGATCAGGCAGAACCGGTCGACGATCTCGTCCGGGACGAACGCGGTGTCCGGGTTGCCGGCGCGGCCGTGGTGGGCGTAGTCGTAGCCCTGGCGGGCCTTGATGTACTCGGTCAGCTCCTCGGGCACCAGGGAGGACGACTCGCCGTACCTGCTGACGAGGTCGGCGACGTGGTTGCCGACCATGCCGCCGAACCATCGGCACTGGTCACGGGCGTGCGCCAGGGCTTCGGGCGAGTCGTCGTCGGTGACGTACGCCGGGGCGGCGACGCAGATCGCGACGTCGGCGGGGTCGCGGCCGGCGGCCACCGCGGCGTCCCGGACCGCCTTGACCATCCACTCGGTCAGGTATACGTCGGCGAGCTGCAGGATGAAGCCGTCGGCCTTCGCGCCGGCGAGGGCGAGGGCCTTCGGCCCGTACGCCGCCATCCAGACCGGCAGCCGGGCGCCCTCCCCGATCCAGGGGATGTGGATGGGCGTGCCGTCGACCTCCGCCGTACGTCCCTCCGCGAGCTCGCGGATGACGTGCATGGCCTCTTCCAGCACGGCGAGGGTGTTCGGCCGGCGGCCCGCCACGCGCATCGCGGAGTCGCCCCGGCCGATGCCGCAGATCGTGCGGTCGCCGAACATCGAGTTGAGCGTGGCGAACGTCGAGGCGGTGACCTCCCAGGTGCGGGTACCGGGGTTCGTGACCATGGGGCCGACGATCAGGCGCTCGGTCCGCGCGAGGATCTGGCTGTAGATCACGAACGGCTCCTGCCAGAGCACCGCGGAGTCGAACGTCCAGCCGTACGTGAAGCCGCGTCCCTCGGCGCGGCGCATCAGCTCGACGACGGCCGAGGCGGGCGGGTCGGTCTGCAGGACGAGTCCGAAGTCCATGAGGCGCGCCTTTCTCAGCCGAGGTAGCGGCAGGTCTCGCGGGCGACGAAGCGGCCGTGACCGGCCCGGCCGGTGTAGGTCCGGTCGTCGATGACGACCTCGCCGCGGGACAGGACGGTCTGGACCCGGCCCGTTACGGTCCGCCCCTCGTACGCCGAGTAGTCGACGTTCATGTGGTGGGTCTCGGCGGACATGACCTGGGTGGCGTCCGGGTCGTAGATCACGATGTCGGCGTCCGCGCCGGGCGCGATCGTGCCCTTGCGGGGGTACAGGCCGAACATGCGGGCCGGGGTCGCGCAGGCGATCTCGATCCAGCGGCGCCGCGAGATGCGGCCGTCCACGACCGCCTGGTGCAGCAGGTCCATGCGGTTCTCGACGCCCGGCAGCCCGTTCGGGATCTTGGAGAAGTCGCCCAGGCCCATCTCCTTCTGGCCCTTGAAGCAGAAGGGGCAGTGGTCGGTGGAGACCACCTGCAGGTCGTTGGTCCGCAGGGCCCGCCACAGATGCGCCTGGTGTTCCTTCGGGCGCAGCGGCGTGGAGCAGACGTACTTCGCGCCCTCGAAGTCCGGCTCGGCGAGGTTGTCGGTGGACAGGAAGAGGTACTGCGGGCAGGTCTCCCCGAAGACGGGCAGCCCGAGGTCGCGGGCCTGGGCGAGCTCGGCGACGGCCTCCGTCGCCGACACGTGCACGACGTACAGCGGCGCTCCGGCGACACGGGCGAGCTGGATCGCGCGGTGCGTGGCCTCGGCCTCCAGCAGCGCGTGGCGGACCTCGCCGTGGTACCGCGGGTCGGTACGGCCGGCGGCCAGGGCCTGCTCGACCAGCACGTCGATGGCGATGCCGTTCTCGGCGTGCATCATGACCAGGCCGCCGTTCCCGGCGGCGCGCTGCATGGCGCGCAGGATCTTCCCGTCGTCGCTGTAGAAGACGCCGGGGTAGGCCATGAAGAGCTTGAAGCTGGTGACGCCCTCGTCGACCAGGCCGTCCATCTCCTTCAACGTGTCCTCGTTGACGTCGGAGAGGATCATGTGGAAGGCGTAGTCGACGGCGCAGTTCCCGTCGGCCTTGGCGTGCCAGGCGTCCAGGCCGGCGCGCAGCGACTCCCCGACGGTCTGCACGGCGAAGTCCACGATCGTGGTGGTGCCGCCCCACGCGGCGGCGCGGGTGCCGGTCTCGAAGGTGTCGACGGCGAACGTCCCGCCGAACGGCATCTCCATGTGGGTGTGCGCGTCCACGCCGCCCGGGATGACGTACCTGCCGGAGGCGTCGAGCACGCGGTCGGCGGACTCGGCCCAGGCGCGCGCGACGTCGCTGTCGTGCGCGGCGAGCGCGGTGACCCGGCCGCCTTCGATGAGGATGTCGGCGTTCGTCTCGTCGGCGGCGGTGATGACCAGCCCGCCGCGGATCACGGTGGTCCCCATGCGGTCGGCTCCTCTCAGTTCTCGACGAGCGGGCCGTAGGCGTCCGGGCGGCGGTCCCGGTAGAACGCCCACTGCTGCCGGACCTCGTCGATCAGGCCGAAGTCGAGGTCGCGGACGACCAGCTCCTCCTCCTTGCCGGAGGCCACGTCGCCGACGAACTGGCCGCGCGGGTCCACGAAGTAGCTGGTGCCGTAGAAGTCGTTGTCGCCGTACTCCTCCACGCCGACCCGGTTGATCGCGGCGACGAAGTACTCGTTGGCGACGGCCGCGGCGGGCTGCTCCAGCTTCCACAGGTACGACGACAGGCCCCGGTGCGTGGCCGACGGGTTGTAGACGAGCTGGGCGCCGGCCAGGCCGAGCGCGCGCCAGCCCTCCGGGAAGTGCCGGTCGTAGCAGATGTAGACGCCGACGCGGCCGACGGCCGTGTCGAACACCGGCCAGCCGAGGTTGCCGGGCCGGAAGTAGAACTTCTCCCAGAAGCCCTTGACCTGCGGGATGTGATGCTTGCGGTACTTTCCGAGGAAGGCGCCGTCGGCGTCGATGACGGCGGCGGTGTTGTAGTAGAACCCCGACTGCTCGACCTCGTAGACGGGGACCACCATGACCATGCCGAGCTCGCGGGCGAGCTCGCGCATCCGCCGCACGGTCGGGCCGTCCGGCACCGGCTCGGCCCACCGGTAGTGCTCGGCGTCCTGCACCTGGCAGAAGTACGGAGCGTTGAAGACCTCCTGGAAACCGATGACCTTCGCGCCCTGGGCGGCGGCCGCGCGGGCGTGCTCCTCGTGTTTGGCGATCATCGTCTCGGTGTCACCCGTCCAGGTCGCCTGGACCAGGGCCGCGCGTACGATCGGGCTCATCGGATCTTCCCTTCGGAAAGCATGAGCAACGCAGGGGAGAAGCGGACTCCCTGCCCTTATGACGGCTGACGCTACGAGCCGCCCGGCGCGTCGTACAGTGCCACCGTGTAACGGGATCCGGCGGCCCCGTTGCACCTCGTCACCTGCGCCGATGCCCGTTCACGGGATTGTTATGCCGAGGGACGCGATGCGTGAATTCCGCGTTTCCGCCGGCGAATGTCACCGGGGCCGTCGCCCCCCTGAACGGGTGGGCGACGGCCCCGAGGTCCGGTCGGCGCCGGACGCGTTCCGGCGGTCAGGCGGTGGCGGCGGTCAGGCGGTGGCGGCGGCCTCCTGGGCCGGCGGCTGTTCGGCGACCTCCTCCCGGACCCCGCCGCGCAGGGCGACCAGGGCGAGCAGGCAGGACAGCAGCGCCGCCGCCCCGCAGACGACGAACCCGATCGCGTACCCGTGCCCCAGGGCGTCCAGCGCGAGCGGCGCCGCGCCGCAGGGCGGCGACGAGGGCGGCACGGAGTTCACCGCGAGCGGCCCGCCCTCGGCGGCGACGTGTCCCGCCGCGGCCTTGATCTGCGGACTCAGCGTCGAGCCGGCCAGGTCGGAGGTGAACTGTGACGCGGCGCGGCTCAGCGCGACCGCGCCGATCACCGCCGGGCCCAGCGTGAACCCGAAGTCGCGCAGCAGGCTCGTCGCGGCGCTGGCCATCCCGGCGTAGTGGATCGGCACCGTGTTCACGGCGGTCGCGGTGATGGAGGAGACGGTCAGCGCGAATCCGACGCCCACCAGGCCGAGCGGCAGGATGAGCGAGGTCAGCGCCCGGTCGGAGACGGGCAGGGTCGCGGCGGTGAAGTCGCCGGCCGCCATGAGCGCCAGGCCGATGGTGAGGATCCAGCGGCCGGCCAGCCGGTCCAGCAGCCGGGACGTGATCGGCAGCATCACCAGCGCCAGGCCGTTGAGCAGCAGGAACGCCACGGAGGAGCGCATCGGGCTCTGGTGCTGGATCGGGCCGAGCCGGATGCTCGCCGCGTACGCCGTGCCGAGGAAGCTGAACATGCCGACCACGGCCACGAACGACGCGATGGCGAAGGCCCGGTTGGTGAACAGGCCGAGCCGCAGCAGGGGCGAGCGGGCCCGGCGCTCGGCGACGATGAACAGCACCACGAAGACCGCCGCGATGACGAACGCCGTGATCACCGGTCCGGAGCCCCAGCCGTCGGCCGGCCCCTGGATGACGCCGTAGAGCAGCGCGAACAGGCCGACGCCGATCGTGACCTGGCCGCCCAGGTCCAGTGAGCGGCCCTCGGGCGCGCTGGAGTTCGCGGCCAGCAGCAGGCTGACGAGGGTGCTGGCGGCGGCGATCAGCGTCACGACGACGAAGGCCCACCGCCAGGACCCGTAATTTCCGGTGATGCCGCCGAGCACGGGGGCGATGAAGCCGCCGGTGGACAGCGACGCCGCCCAGATCGCGATGGCCCGGGACCGGGCCTGGTGCGTGCGGGTCCCGGCGGCCACCATGGCCAGCGAGGTCGGGAAGAGCGCGGCCGCGCCCAGGCCGGCGATCGCCTGTCCGGCCCACAGCAGGTGGACGCCGTGGCTCGCGGCCGCGACGACCTCACCGACGACGATCAGGGCCGAGCCGCCGACCAGCAGCCGCTTGCGGCCGAAGAGGTCGCCGAGCACGCCGAAGGTCAGCTCCAGGACGGTGACGGGCAGCAGGAACGCGTCGGAGATCCAGGTGAGCTGCGATCCGATCGGGTGCAGGTCCTCCTGGAACAGGCCGTTGAGGGTGGCGGGAATGGCGAGGGCGATCTGGGCGAGGCAGACGGCGAGGCAGCCCGCGACGAGCGTGCCGAGCGGGAGCCTGGCCGGCCCCGGGTCCGTGGGTTCGCGAAGCGACATGGGGGTTCCCTGGAGTGCGGAAGAGAGGGGACGGCGACGGGTCAGGAGTCGCGGGCGCCGACGAGGCGGCCGGGCCGGTAGGTGACGAAGGCGGCGCCGCCGAGGTTCAGCGACTCCGCGGCACGCTGCAGGGACGCCGGCTCCGCGACCCGGTCCCAGCGACCGGTCGCGACGCGGTGATCGATCGCGTGCACGCCCGCCACGATCTCGGCCGTGGTGAACGCGCAGTGGCCCTGCCGGGCGACGTACGCCTGCCGGAGCAGGGCCCCGTCCCCGGCCGCCCGGACCCGCACGGCGAACGCGGACTCCTGCTCGACGGGGACGAGCTGGTCCGACGTGGTGTGCAGGTCGAGCAGCGGCACGGCCAGGCGCTGCCCCGCCGTGGAGGTCTCCCGCAGCGAGCGGCGGGCCTTCGGGTCGGCCGTCAGGCGCGCGCCCCGGGTCAGCGCGGTCAGGTCGGCGCGCAGGTCCAGACCGGCCCGACGGTACAGGGTGCGGACCTCGGCGGCGTGTTCGGAGGCGCGCAGCAGCGCCGTGTAGTCGATGCCGGCGTTCCCCGACGTGTTGCCGCCCGCCGACTGTTCGATGGACCAGCGGCCGTTCTCGATGAACGCGAGCAGTCCCTGGCTCAGCCAGGCGTACTGCTGGGCCTCCTGCCCCGCGGCGTCGCCGGCGGAGGGCGGGTTCTGGCCGGGGGCCCAGTCGCTCTGGTTGAGGTACGCGGCGGCGAGCGCGATCCTGGCCCGTCCCTGAGGTGTCGCCTGGGCGGCGGTGACCGCGCCGGTCAGCCGCTGTGCCGTCGCGGCGGCCTCCTGGGCGTCGGTGAAGCCGGTGAGTTTCACCTCCTGGCCGGGCAGCAGGAGGGAGGCGATGGCGTACTCGGCGTCCAACTGGTAGTCGTCCAGGTCGACTCCGCCGGCCACCAGGCCGCACAGCCCGAGGGCGCCGGCCACGCGGCCGGCCCCGTCGCGGGAGATGCGGGCGTTCACCAGCCCGCCCATGGACTCGCCGACGGACAGGGTCCGGAACGGCCGGGCGACCGCGCGGGTGAAGGCGTCCAGGGTGGCGAACTGGTCGCGCTCGGCGCTGTTCAGCGCCCACCAGGAGCCGTGCGGGTCGTAGGAGGAGCCGGCGAGGGCGTAGCCCTCGGCGAGGAGCGCGGAGCGCGCCTCGCCGGACGGGGCGTCCTGCGCCACGGTCGGTCCGTAGCCGTGGCTGAACAGCAGGAGCGTCCCGTTCCAGCGGGCCGGCACGTCCGCGATCCAGGTGGCACCGTCGGCGAGGGTGCCGGTGGTGTAGGTGCCGGTGGTGTGGGAGGGGGCGGCAGACGCCGCGGCGGTGGCGGCTCCGGTGAGGGCGGTCGCGCCGAGGGCTACGGCGGCGCCGAGGGCTACGGCGGCGCCGAGGGCTACGGGGAGGCGGAGAAGGCGTCGAGGCACGGAAGCGCTCCGTTCTCGGGGGACTTGTGGCCTGAGGCACATGAGACAACGGCTCGAATGTAGGGCTGTATTTTTACCATCGTCAAGAGTCTGCCGAATGTTCGCCGAGCGGACGCGGCGCTCACCGGTCCGTGCCGCCTCGGACCCGTCGGCGATAGGCGGCGGACTTGGACTTGTTGCCGCAGGCCGCCATCCCGCACCAGCGGCGTCGCCCCGCATGGGAGACGTCCAGGAAGAGCCTGCTGCAGTCCGGGTGCGCGCACTCGCGGACGCGGCAGGCCTGCGGACCGGCCAGCAGGTCGATGGCGTCCCGAGCCAGCGTGGAGAGCGCCTGGTCGAGGTCCCCTCGGTGTCGAACGGTGCCGTCGGCCAGGCAGGGGACCGTCGGCGGGTGGGCGGCGACCTCGTTGAGCCGTCGTACGTCGGCGGGGTCGGACGGGGCGGCGGTGAGCGCGGCGCGGGCGAGCCGGTGGATCACCTCGCGGAGCTCGCGGAGCCGTACGAGGCCCGCGTCGTCGACGGCGACCCGCTCGGCCAGCCCCGCCTGCTCGATCCAGTCCCGGGCATCGTGCGGGGTGCGCAGGGTCTCGACGGGTTCGCGATGGCGGACCTGGAGCGTCGTCGTGAGGTCGAGGCAGGGCCGACCGCTGAGAAAGGTGAACACGTCACCATATTGACCGGTGACGCGGATTCGTGCCACCGTGGCGTCACCGCACTGTGTGGTGACGTGAGGAGCTGAGGCCGTGCATGCCGGACACCCCGACGGGGAGATCGCCAGGGGACTGGTCCGGTACGTTCCGGCGGCGGTCCTCGCGCGGGGCGCCGACGGCGGGGCGGCGGTGGGACTCGTCCTGCTGGCCATGAGTCCGGGACTCGACGTGCCCGGGGCCGCCGCGACCGGCGGCCTCCTGGCGGGCGCGCTGAGCGCGCCGCACCTGTTCGGGCCCTGGACGGCCCGCCGCCTGGACCGGGCCCGTGACGCGCGGCGGGTGCTCGCGACGGCGTTCCTGCTCTACGCGGTGGCGCTGGCGGCCGGGTCGCTGCTGCTCGGCCGGGCCCCCGTCTGGGCGGCGGTCGTGGCGGTGGCCGTGGCCGGCTGCTGCGGTCCCCTGCTCACGGGCGGGATGAGCAGCCGGCTGCCCGGGACGTCCGGGGCGGACGGCCCGGCCCGGCGCCGCGCCCAGGGCTGGGACGCGCTCACGTACGGCATCGGCGGCACCGCCGGCCCGGCCGCGGTCGCCGGCCTGGCGGGGCTGTTCGGGCCGCTCACCGCGATGCTCGGGCTGAGCGGCGCGGCCGCCGTCGCCGCCGGCCTGACGTTGGCCCTCCCCCGGGAACATCTCACCGGTCCGTCCGCGGAGCGCGCGCCGGGCGCCCTGGCGGGCATGGGGGTGCTGGTCAGGTCCGCGCCGCTGCGGCGGGTGACGACGATGACGCTGCTCAACGCGCTGTGCCTGGGCGCGATGCCGGTCATCGCGGTCGTGCTCGGCCCGCACCTGACGGCCCGGCCCGGCGCGGGCGCCACCCTGACCGTCGCCTGCGGGCTGGGCAACCTCGGCGGCTCCCTGCTCGTGACGGTCTTCCCGCTGCGCGGGGAGCCCGAACGGCTCGCGCTCCGGCTGTTCGCCGGACTGGCCGTCACGCTCGCCCTGGCCGCCGTGACCCCGGGCCTCCCGCTCGCCCTCGCCGGATTCGCGCTGATCGGCGTCGCCAACGCCCTGTCCTTCACCGCGACGCTGACCGCGCGCACGGCGTACGCGCCGGTCGCCGCCCGCGCGCAGGTGTTCGTCACCAGCGCCGGGCTGAAGATCGCGGTGTCCTCGGTCGGGTCCGCCGCGGCCGGCGCGATGGCGGGCCTCGGCGGCCGTACGCTGCTCCTGCTCTGCGCCGGAGTCGGGGCCGTCGCGGTCCTCTCCGCCGGCGCGGACCGCCTGGCGTGCCGCCGGCGGGACCGCGCGGCCGCGGCACCTCGCCCGGCCGACGCGCCGGCCCCACCGCGGCGCGTGGCCGGTTAGCCCGCCGGAACCCGGTCAGGCGTAGAAGCGGTAGACCGCCTGGGCGACGCAGGCGGGGCGGTCGACGCCGTCGATCTCGACCGTGAGGTCCACGACCAGCTCGACGCCGTCGCCCTTCACCTCGGTGACCGAGGCGATCGCGCCGTGCGCCCGGATCTTCGCGCCGACGCGGACGGGGGAGGGGAGACGTACCCGGTTGAGGCCGAGGTTGACGGCCATCCGCACGCCGGTGACCTCGAGCAGCTCGCTCCACAGGGGGATGAGCAGGGACAACGTGAGGTAGCCGTGCGCGATCGTCCCGCCGAACGGGCCGTCCTTGGCCCGCTCCTCGTCGACGTGGATCCACTGGTGGTCGTCGGTCGCGTCGGCGAAGGTGTTCACCCGGTCCTGGGTGATCTCCATCCACCGGCTGTGCCCGAGGTCGGCGCCGGCCTGGGCCTTGATCTCGTCCAGGCCGTTGACGGTGACGGTCACGGGATCTCCTTCGTTGTGGGGTGGAGCGTCACGGCCGCCTGCTCGTCGCCGTGGGCGGCGCGGATGGCGGGCTTGAGCAGTTTGCCGCTGGGAGTGCGCGGCAGATCGTCGGTGAAGACGACCGACTTGGGAATCTTGTACCGGGCCAGTCGGCCCTCCAGGTACGTCAGCAGGTCCTTCTCGCCGGTGGCGGTGCCCGGTTCAGAGACCACGACGGCGCGGCCGACCTCGCCCCAGCGGGGGTCCGGGACGCCGATGACCGCGCAGTCGCGCACCGCGGGGTGCTCGAGCAGGGCGTCCTCCACCTCGGCGGGATAGATGTTCTCCCCACCGGAAATGATCACGTCCTTGAGCCGGTCGGCGATCCTGATGTGCCCGTCCTCGTCGGCCGCCGCGACGTCGCCGGTGTGGAACCACCCGTCGCTGATCGACTCGGCGGTGGCCTGGGGCAGGCCCCAGTACCCGGCGGTGACGTTCGGGCCCTTGACCAGCACCTCGCCGCGTCGGCCGGGCGGGACGTCGTCGCCGAGCGGGTCCACGAGCCGTACGTCGGTGAAGAAGTGCGGAACGCCGGCGGAGCCGGCCTTGCCGAGGGAGTCGGCCCGGTCCAGCAGCAGCACGCCGGGGGACGCCTCGGTCATCCCGTAGCCCTGGACGAAGGCGAGCCCGCGGTCGAGGTAGGTCCGGATGGTCCGGGCCGGCACCGGCGCGCCCCCGCACAGCAGCGACCGCACGCTGGACAGGTCCGCGTCGGCGAAGCCGGGGTCGGCGGCGATCCGGTCGTACATCGCGGGCACCCCGAACAGGGAGGTGACGCGGTGCCGCGCGATCAGTTCGAGGGTCCGCGTGGCGTCGAAGGACCGCTCCAGGACCACCGTGCCGCCCTTGAGCAGGGTCGGCAGGCAGGTCATGTTGAGGGCCGCGGTGTGGAAGAGCGGCGCGCTGACCAGCGTGACCTCGTCGCCGGACAGGTCGACGTCGACCAGGACGTTGACGCTGTTCCAGGTGATGTTGCCGTGGGTGAGCACGGTGCCCTTGGGCCGGCCGGTCGTCCCCGAGGTGTACATGATCAGGCAGGTGTCGCCGAGCCCGACGTCCTCGTCGATCGGCTCGGCGGAGGACGCCTCGATCAGCGCGTCGTACGGCAGGTCGGCCGGGTGCGCCGGGTCGCCGACCGCGATGCCCGCCCG
The DNA here is from genome assembly GCF_039542035.1 of Actinoallomurus liliacearum. NCBI lineage: Bacteria > Bacillati > Actinomycetota > Actinomycetes > Streptosporangiales > Thermomonosporaceae > Actinoallomurus > Actinoallomurus liliacearum. The sequence continues at coordinate 527,758 of NZ_BAABHJ010000002.1, read as the reverse complement.
GGGCGCGGCCCCGTCGTGGACGGCCTGGAGGGTCGCCGGGCTCCGGTCCGCGTGCACGAGGACCGAGCTGCCGGAGTCGTGGAGCTGGTAGACGAGCTCCGGGTCGGCGAGACGGCTGTTCAGCGGCACGAACACGGCGCCGAGGAGTCCCGTGGCGAACAGTGTCTCCAGGTAGGCCGGATGGTTCGGGCCCAGGTAGGCGACCCGGTCCCCGCGCCGTACGCCGCGGTCGCGCAGGACGTGCGCCAGGCGCGTGGCACGGTCGTGCAGCGCGGCGTAGCTCAGGCGGCGGTCGCCGAAGACCAGGGCCGTACGCTTCGGGGTCTTACGGGCGCGGCGCGCGGTCCACGAGCCGATGCCTTGATTGCGCATTGGAGGGCTCCTCTCGCCCAGCGGGTGCGCGGTGGATCTGGAGATCGCCGCCGGAACCGGGTCAGTCGCGGGTCAGACCGAGCAGCCGCGCGGCGTTCTCCTTGAGGATCCCGGGACGGACCTCGTCCTTGATGGGCAGCTTGGCGAAGTCCGCCAGCCAGCGATCGGGACTGATCATCGGGTAGTCCGAGCCGAAGAGGACCTTGTCCTTCAGCAACGTGTTGGCGTACTGCACGAGCTGCGGCGGGAAGTACTTCGGCGACCAGCCGGACAGGTCGATGTACACCTTCGGCTTGTGGGTGGCGACCGCGAGCGCCTCGTCCTGCCAGGGGAAGGACGGGTGCGCGAGGATGATCGTGAGTTCGGGGAAGTCGGCGGCGACGTCGTCCACGTCCATCGGGTTGGAGTACTTCAGCCGGACGCCGCCCCCGCCGGGCGCGCCCGCGCCGATGCCCGTCTGCCCGGTGTGGAAGACCGCGGGCACGCCCAGCTCCTCCATCACCTCGTAGAGGACGTACGCCCGCCGGTCGTTCGGGTGGAACGCCTGCACGTTGGGGTGGAACTTGAACCCCCGGACACCGTGCTCCTCGACCAGGCGCCGCACCTGCCGTGCGCCGGCCTTCCCGCGGGCCGGGTCGACGCTGGCGAACGGGATGATGACGTCCGGGTTGGAGCGGGCCGCCTCGGCGACCTCCTCGTTCGGGACCGGCGGGTGGCCGGTGGCCGCCTCGGCGTCCACGGTGAACACCACGGCGGCCATCCGCCGCTCGCGGTAGTACGCGGCGATCTCGGTCAGCGTCGGGTGGCGGTGTTCGGTCTTGAAGTACGCGCCGGCGGCGGCGTCCAGCTCGGCGGACAGCGAGTGGTCGCCGCGCTCGGACACCTCCGCGTGGGTGTGCATGTCGATCGCCGTGACGGCGTCCAGGTCGATCATGGTGGTCTCCCGCCCGGTCACAGCTTCGGCGCCGGGATGCCGTACGTCTCGGGGTGTCGCCCGACCGACACGGACCAGGCGGCCGCGATGGCGTCGCCGCTCCACCCGCCGTCGGCGTACGCCGTGCTGATCTCCCGCGGGTGGGACCACAGCGAGAGGCCGTCGCCGCCGATCCCGACGCACTGGCCGGTGACGTCCTTGGCCGCGTCGGAGGCGAGGTAGACGACGAGCCCGGCGCAGTCCTCGGGCGTACCGAAGGCGTATCCCTTGCGCAGCGCGTCCGGCAGGGGAGTGCCGTCGTTCTCGTAGGCCTCGACGTACGGGGCGAACGCCGGGATGGTCCGGGTCATCGCGGTGGCCGCGTTGGGGATGACCGCGTTCGCGGTGATCCCGGCCCTGGCCAGCTCCATCGCCCAGGTGCGCACCATCGCGGCGATGCCGGCCTTCGCGGCGGCGTAGTTGGTCTGGCCGAAGTTGCCGCGCTGACCGGCTGGGGAGCCCGCCACGATGACGCGGCCGCCCTCGCCCTGCTCCCGCATGCGGATCGCCGCCGCGCGGACGCAGGTGAACGTCCCGCGCAGGTGCACCTGGATCACGGTGTCGAAGTCCTCGTCCGACATCTTCCACAGCACCCGGTCGCGCAGCACACCGGCGTTGGTGACCATCGCGTCCAGCCGGCCGAACTCGTCCACGGCACGGGCGACCAGCGCCTCGGCGGTCTCCGTGGTGCCGACCGGGCGCACCTCGGCGACCGCCCGGCCGCCGGCCTCGGTGATCTCCTTGACCGCCGTCCGTGCGGCGTCGCCGTCCACGTCGTTCACCACCACGGCCGCGCCGGCGGCGGCGAGCGCGGAGGCGTAGGCGAGACCGAGGCCACGACCGGCGCCGGTGACGACGGCGACCTTGCCGGTGAGATCCATGGGGTTCCTTTCCGGCCAGGGGGATGTCTCTGGCATCGCCCAAATTAGGCAGTTCTCCGACGTCGGTCAATATCCTGCCCAACTTTTGCTCGTGGGGCCGCCCGTCCGGGGTGCCGAGCACCTACGCTGTCCTGGTGACCCGAATCGATCAGGTCGAACCCGAGGCGTCCTCGGTCACCGGCCTCGACGGGGGCGACGCCGCGGAGAGCGCACCCCGCCCCCAGTCGCTGATGCTGAGCTTCTTCGGCATCCACGTTCTGGACCGCCCGGTCGCGCTCTCATCCGCCAGCGTCATCGACGTCCTGGCGCGCGTCGGGGTGGGGGAGGACGCCGTACGCTCGACGCTCACCCGGATGGTCCGCCGCGACCTGCTCGAGCGCCACCGGCGTGGCCGCAAGATGTACTTCGGCCTCACGCCCCGCGCCGTCGAGGTGCTGCGGGACGGGCACCGGCGCATCTGGCAGACCGGCGCGGTGAACCGCGCCTGGGACGGCACGTGGACCGTCGTGGGCTTCTCGCTGCCCGACTCATGGCGGCGGGAGCGGCACGACCTGCGCTCCCGTCTGCTGTGGGGCGGATTCGGGCCGCTGCAGAGCGGCATGTGGGCGGCGCCCGGCCGCGTCGACGTGGCCGCGCTGGTCGACGGGCTCGGACTCGACGCGCACCTCAAGGCGTTCCAGGGCGCCTCCGTGGCGCCCACCGACGCCGCCCGGCTGATCGAGGCGGCCTTCGACGTGCCCGGCATCGCCCGCCGCTACCAGGAGTTCCTGACCCGCTGGGACCGGCCGGAGCCCGCCGCCGAGCTCGACGACCTCGCCCGGCAGTTGCTGCTGCACACCGACTGGCTCGACCTCGTACGCCGCGATCCCCACCTGCCCGCCGAGCACCTGCCCGACGACTGGCCCGCGGTCCGCGCCGAGCAGGTCTTCCACTCCCTCGCCCACCGTTACGACGAGCCGGCCCGCGCCCGCGCCGCCGAGATCCTCGACGGCATCACGCCGTCCGAGGACTGAGCGGCCGGACGGTACCTCAGCGGGCCGGGTCTCAGCGGGCCGGGTCTCAGGGGCGGGGCCTCAGCGCACGGGGTCCGGGGCCGCCGCGGAGTCCTCGATCCGCATGATCGACGGCCGCTCGGTGGCGCGCAGGTCACGGGCCACGGCCTCGGCGTCCCGCAGCACGCGCAGGGCGTTCTGCCAGGTCAGCTTGGCGAGGTCGGGCTCGCTCCAGCCGCGGCCGAGCAGTTCGGCGATGAGGTTCGGGTAGCCGGAGACGTCCTCCAGCCCGGCGGGCAGGAACGGGGTGCCGTCGTAGTCCCCGCCGAGGCCGAGGTGGTCGATCCCCGCCACCTCGCGCATGTGGTCCAGGTGGTCGGCCACGGTGGCGACCGTCGCGACGGGCCGCGGGTGGGCCGCCTCGTACGCCCGCCGCGCCTCCTCGGCCTCCGGCGTCGCGGCCAGCGGGTCGAGACCCTGGGCGCGCACGTACTCGTCGGCCGCCCGCGTCCAGGCGATCGCCTCGGGCAGCACGAACTTCGGCACGAACGTGGCCATGGCGACCCCGCCGTTGGCGGGCAGCCGTTCGAGCACGTCGTCGGGGATGTTGCGCGGGTGATCGCAGACCGCCCGCGACGAGGAGTGCGAGAAGATCACCGGGGCCCGGCTCACCCGCAGCGCGTCCCGCATCGTGTCGGCCGACACGTGGGACAGGTCGACCAGCATGCCGAGCCGGTTCATCTCCCGCACGACCTCCTCGCCGAAGGCGGTCAGGCCGTGCGCGACCGGCTCGTCGGTCGCGGAGTCGGCCCACGGCACGTTGTCGTTGTGCGTGAGCGTCATGTAGCGGACCCCGAGCTCGTAGAGGCCGCGCAGGGTCGCCAGCGAGCACGCGATCGAGTGCCCGCCCTCCGCGCCCAGCAGCGAGGCGATGCGCCCCTCGGCGCGGGCCGCGTCCACCTCGTCGGCGGTACGGGCGAGCCGCAGGTCGCCGGGGTAGCGTTCGACCAGCGCCCGTACGCAGTCGATCTGCTCCAGCGTGGCGCTGACCGCCGCGTCGCCCGCCAGGGCCGACGGGACGTACACCGACCAGAACTGCGCGCCGACCCCGCCGGCGCGCAGCCGGGGCAGGTCGGTGTGCAGGAGGCCGGACTGGTCCGCCGCGACGTCACGACGGTCCAGGTCGTAGCCGACCTGCTCGCGCAGGGCCCACGGAAGGTCGTTGTGCCCGTCCACCACCGGGTGCTCGGCCAGCAGCGCGCGGGCGCGCTCCACCATGGCCGGATCGGCGACATATCCCATCGCTGCCTGCGTCCCCACTGTGCTCACGTGATCGTTCTCCTGCCTCTCCCAGCCTAGACCGAGCATGCCCAGGGCCCGCCCGCCCGGGTCGCGGCCGCGCCGACGGCGGTCAGCCGCCTGGGCAGTCACAGGCGCCACCGCTGTAGCAGGGGCAGTAGCCCGACTTAACGGGCGCGGGGCGGGGCGGCTGGATCCGGTGGATGTCACGCGCGGCGCCCACGCCCACCGTCATGCCGTAGGCGATCCCCGGCAGCACTCCCACGACGATGAACACGACGGTCGCGACCCGCCGCCGGGTCACCACGCTGAGGAAGACGGCCGCGAAGGGCAGCACCAGCGCGCAGCCGACCGACGCGATCAGGAGTCGGTCGGAATGAAGCTTCTCCCGGGCGCCGACCTGACAGCCCTCGAAACAGATCATCGGATCGAGCGCCGCGAAGAAGAACGCGACCGTGCCGCAGATCCAGCCGAGGGTGAGAAGGACCAGTGCCACCCCGGTGACGGTCCGCGCCGTCGTGCGCGGTCGGAGCCTCGTGTCGATCATGTGAGCAGCATCCCGGCGCCGCCGCCCGCCGGGCAGAGTACAAGTACTCAGACTCCGGGCCCATGTTCCTCCGGAGGTATGCCTCCCCGGCAGGTCGGTTACGCTGACGAAGGGGGCCCGATGAACGCGACGCCGGAAGCCCGAGGCGCGGGGTCCGGGAGCCTGCCGGAGGATCTGACCAGCTTCGTGGGCCGCCGTCGGCTGACGGACACCGCCCGGCGGTTCCTGGCGGACTCCCGGCTGGTCACCCTGACCGGTGTGGGCGGGGTGGGCAAGACCCGGCTGGCCGTGCATGTGGCGCGGCAGGTATGTCGCGCGTTCCGGGACGGCGTCCGATTCGTGGAGCTCGCGGACGTGGACGACCCGTCGCTGGTGCCCACCGCGGTCGCCGCGGAGCTGCGGCTGCCGGAGGCGTCGGTCCGCGAGCTCACGGCCGTGCTGGTCGATTACCTGGCGGACAAACAGCTGCTGATCGTCCTCGACAACTGTGAGCATCTGCTCCAGTGCTGTGCGGGCCTGGTCGGGGACCTGCTGAGGACGGCCTCCGGGGTGCGGGTGCTGGCCACCAGCCGTGAGCCGATGATGATCAGCGGCGAGCGCGTGCTGGAGGTCGAGCCCCTGCCGGTGCCGAGCGCGCAGGTCGTCGTCTCGGACGCCACGATGGACGAGTATCCGGCGTTGCGCCTGTTCCAGGACCGGGCCTCGGCGGTCGTGCCGGGCTTCTCGGTGAATCCCGGGAACGCGTCCGTCGTGACCTCGGTGTGCCGGCGACTCGACGGGCTGCCGTTGGCGATCGAGCTGGCGGCCGCCTGGCTGCGCGTCCTGTCGCTCGAGCAGTTGTCGGCGCGGCTGGAGGACCGGTTCCGGCTGCTGAAGACCGGCGAGCAGGGCACGCCGGCACGGCACCGGACGCTCCGCGCCGCGGTGCAGTGGAGCTTCGACCTGTGCTCCACGTCCGAACGCCTCCTCTGGTCGCGGCTTTCGGTCTTCACCGGAGAGTTCGACCTCGACGCGGCCGAGGCGGTCTGCGCGGGCGACGGACTGGACGTGTTCACCGCGATGTCGGGGCTGCTGGACAAGTCGATCATCGTGCGCTGCGGCGGGGGACCGCGCGCGTGGTACCGCATGCTGGAGACCATCCGGCAGTACGGGGCCGAACGCCTCGCCGACGCCGGAGAGGCTCCGCGCCTGCGGTGCACACACCGCGACTACTTCCTGCGGGAGGCGGAACGGGCCGACGCGTGCGCATGCGGGCCACGTCAGGGCGAGTGGGTCAGGCGGCTGACGGCGGAGCGGGGCAACCTCTGGGCGGCGCTGGAGTTCTGCCTCGACGAGCCCGCCCAGGCGCGCGCGGGGCTCCGGATGGCCGACGCGCTGTGGTTCTACTGGGTCGGCTGCGGGTTCGTCCGCGAGGGCGCGCACTGGCTGGGGCGCGCGCTGGCCCTGGACCCCGAGCCGAGCCATGAGCGCGTACGCGCGCTGTGGATCGACGGCTGGATCGCCTTCCTCCGTGGGGAGAACGCCACCAGCCTCGTGCTGCTGCGGCAGGCCCGGGAGCTGGCCGGTGAACTGGACGACGAGGCCGACCGGATCTACGCGCTGCAGTTCTACGCCGAGGCGGAGATGTTCGTCGGGAACCTGGACGTCGCGGTGCCGATGCTGGAGCAGGCGCTGGCCGGGCATCGCGCGTCGGGGGCGTGGACGGCGCCGGCACTGTTGATCTTCGGGCAGCGCGCCCGCCCGGCGGTGCTGGCCGGTGACATCGACCTCGCGGTGGCCCTGCTCACCGAGTGCCTATCCATCTGCGACTCCCTCGGCGAGCGCTGGACGCGGTCCTGGTCCGAGTGGAACCTGGGCGTCGCGTACTGGACCACCGGTGCCCTGAGGAAGGCGGCGGCGCACCTGCGATCGTCCCTGCGGGCGAAGCAGGACCTCGTCGACCGGCTCGGGATTCCCTTCTGCGTCGAGCTGCTGGGGTGGGTGGCGATCTCGGCCGGTCGGACCGACCGGGCCGCGGTGCTGTTCGGGGCCGCGGACGCGGGCTGGGACCTGATCGGCAGGCCACTGTTCGGCTTCGACACGTTGCTGAGATGGCGCAGGCAGAACCGCGCGCGGTGCCGTGAGTCGCTCGGTGACGCCGGCTTCGCGGCCGCGTGCCGGCGAGGAGCCCTCATGCCCCAGTCTGAGCTGGTCGGCTTCGCCCTCGAGGAGGAGCCCTCGGAGGAACCGGCGGCGGTCGTCGTCGCGCCGTCGGCCGCGGCCGACCAGGCGTTGACGAAGCGCGAGCGTCAGGTCGCCGAGATGGTCGCCCGGGGCATGACCAACAAGGAGATCGCGGAGAACCTGCTCATCGCGCAGCGCACCGCCGAGAGTCACATCGAGAAGATCTTGAGCAAGCTCGGCTTCACCTCGCGTACGCAGATCGCCGTCTGGGCCGCCCACCGCCGGAGGCCGTGACGCCGCGCCCGGCGGAGCGCGAGCCGTTCAGCGAGCCGTCCGCCCCGGCGAGACCGGGGAGGCGATCCCCGGTCTCGCCGGGCCGGGTGCGCGGCTCGCCGGGAGACCGCGCGGCCGGCGGTCCGGACGACCGGGGACGGCTTACCGGACGACGCGGAACCAGAGGTTCGTGGCGAGCGGCGTCTCGCTCTGGCTCAGGCGTTCGAGCCGGACCTTGTGGCCGCCGGCGTGGTCGAAGAGACGGACGCCGTCGCCGAGCAGGAGCGGCGCGATGAAGACCAGGAGCTCGTCGACCAGCCCGGCGGTGAGGCACTGCCGGGCGACCTCGGCGCCGAGGATGTTGACGTACTTGTCGCCGGCGGCCTCCTTGGCCGCCGCGACCGCCTTCTGGAGATCGTCGACGAAGGTGACGCCGGGGACGGGGTCGGCCGGCGCGTGGTGGGTGAGCACGAACTGCGGGCCCTCCCAGCCGCCGCCGAACGGCTTGCCCTCCTTCTCCGTTCCCCGGTGCGGATCGTCGCCGCCGAAGGTGCGCTTCCCGACCAGGAGGGCGCCGATCCGTTCGATGACGTCCGTCACCACCGGGTTCGGTCCGATGTACGGCGTCAGCCAGGACATGTCCCCGCCCGGACCGGCGATGAAGCCGTCCAGTGACATGCTGACCGAGTAGAGCATCTTCGCCATGACCTACCTGCTCTCGTGTGGATGCGCGTGTGGTCCTCTGTGCGGACCACGCGGCGGACGAGAACTCATCGCGCCCGGCGGCACTGACCGCATCCGGCCAGGTGCGCGGCCGGTCGCCTCAGGCGGGCCGCCTCAGCCGACCTGCCACACGTGCAGCAGGTGGTCGCGGGTGGTGAGCACGGGCCGCCAGGTCGACGGGACGCCGGGCAGCGCGGCCTTCGCGGCGTCGCCGCAGCGGGGGCAGGCGTCGCTGCCGACGCTGTAGGACACGACGTAGTCGCCCGCCGCCGGTCCCGTCGCGTTCGTCAACGGCCGCAGGTGGCCGCGCCACACCCGGTGGCCGGTGCGGCTCACGAAGTAGATCGGGAGGACGCGGTAAAGCTTCGTGTCCGCCCAGACGGTACGGGCACCGGAGCGGGCCAGCCAGGACCGGAACTCCGGCAGCGCGTCCGACGACACGCGCGGCGAGCCCGCCCAGCCGGGCGCGCCCGGACGGCCGAGCACGGCGAGCCCGGTCGTGAGGAGCGCGACGGAGCACACCACCACCGCGGGGGCGAGCGCCCGCGCCCGCGCCGGCCGCCGTACGGCGCGACCGAGCAGCCACAGTGCCGCGACGCCGCCCAGCACGAAGGCGGGGAACACCGGGTACCAGTAGCGCAGGAGCTGCAGGCGCAACTTGGGATGGGCCGGGTTCAGCACGCCGCCGAGGAGCGTGAGCGGCACCCACAGCAGCGCGATCCACAGCGCGAACACGCCGGCCCGCCGCGTGTCCGGACCGGCCTGAGCGCCGCCGCGCCACGCCCGGACGAGGCGGACGGCGCAGACCGCGCCCGCGGCCAGGGTCAGGGCGAGGAGGAGCAGCAGCCCCGGCCCCTCGGGGAGCGTGGCGAGCTGCTGCGGCAGCCGCCACAGGTACACCCACAACGGCAGGTCGTGGAAGGTCTTGGCGACCTCCGGGCGGGACGGCAGGTCGCCCAGGCCCGATCCGGCGTGCAGGCGGGCGAGCGGGTCGCCGTACAGCCACGCGTTGAACGCCGTCTCGCCCACGCCCGTCAGCGCCACCGGCGTGACCAGGCACAACGACTCCCGGAGGCCGATCCGCCGCCACAACAGCACGGGGACCAGCGGCCAGACGAACACGATGAACTCGCGGACCAGGTAGCTCCAGCCGAGCAGCACGCCGATCACGACGAGCCAGACCCGCCGGTGGCCGAGGAGCCCCCGGCGGAGCGCGACGGCCAGGGCGACGGCCGCGGTGAACAGGGCGGTGGCGGGCAGGTCCGGCAGCAGCTCGGTGCCCGCGACGACGACGATCCCGACGCAGCCGAGGACCACCGCCGACACCGCGCCCACGAGCCGGCCGAACAGCAGGCGGCCGATCGCGTACACCGACCCGAACAGCAGCAGCGCCGCCGCGATCGGGAACGCGTGGTAGGTCGCCTCGGAGTAGCCGAAGACCTTCATCACCAGGGCGGTCGGCGCGGTCAGCCCGATCCGCAGGTACTGGTGGTCGAAGATCGGGTTCGGCGGCCGGGACGGGAACGACCGGGCGGCGTCCATGTAGCGGCTGTGGTCGACCGGCTGCGGCACCGACAGGTCGAGGACCAGCAGCACGGCGTACGCCGCCAGCAGCGCGGCGGGCGGCAGGATCTCGGCGGGCGGCGGCAGCGCGTCGCGGCGGCGGCGCGGGGCCGCCGCCGCGACGGCCGGCTCGGAGGCGGTGGCCGGCATCAGAAGACGACGTGCTCCTCGGCGGGCCCGTGGAACGCGACCCGGCCGTGCCGCATCAGCTCCTCGTCGCTGACCTTCCACGTGTGGGCCTCGCGGTCGCCGCGCACGGAGACGAAGTTGAACCGGTCCGCGGAGTAGATCCCGACACCCTCGGCCTGGGCCCGGCGCAGCAGGTCGCTGTCCACGGCGCGAGGCAGGTCGGAGAACCGCAGCCGCCGCATGACGTCACCGTCGGCGAGGATCGTGCCGCCCTGGATGAGCTCCGCCTCGGTGTGCTCCAGGTGCGGGAAGCGCAGCAGGGTCACCCCGTGCGTGCGCATCTCGCAGTAGTGCGCGCCCTTCCCGACCAGGCCGGCCGTCGTGTGGTCGAAGGCGTAGGCGAGGTCGCTCAGGTAGTGCGGCCCGTACAGGTTGTCGTCGTCCATCTTGGCGAGGTACGCGCCGTCGGCCGCGTCGATGCCGAGGTTGAGCACCGCGCCGAGCGTCAGGCCCGCGTCCGCGGACCGCACGACGACGTTCTCCAGCCCGGCGGCGCGAGCCTTGGCCGCGGCCCGGTCGGAGGAGAAGCCGTGCGTGACCAGGACGAGCTGCAGCGGCCGGTGGACCTGCCGGGCGACCTGTTCGATGGCGTGGTCGATCTGCTCCGGACGGTTCGTCGGCAGGACCACCGAGATCGAGCGCTCCCGCCGGGGCGCGGACACGCCCGCCGCCGACAGGATCGCGTCGGCCCGGTGCCCGTACAGGTGCTCGGCGAAGACCTCGCGCATGGCCAGGTGGCCGATCCGGTCCCGTAGATCGGCGCTCTTCATCAGCTCGACCAGCGCCTCGGTGGTCTGCTCCGGCGTGGTCGAGAGCCGTACGAGGTCGCCGAAGACCTCCTCCAGGGCGCGCGAGTGCCCCGACACCACCGGGGTCCCGCAGGCCGACAGCTCGAACACGCGCCGCGCGCACATCGTCGGCGACTTCGTCACCGAGTTGACGTTGAGGAAGATCTTGTACGCCTTGTACGCGGCGAGCATCTTCTCGTACGGCAGCGAGCCGACGATGTGGTCGGCGTACTCCGGCGGGAACTGGAAGTCCGGGTCGTCGGAGATGCGGCTGTAGATGTGCAGGTCGAACTCGCGGGCCGGGGCGAGGATCGTGTCCATCTGCGCCGCGCGCTCGGGGTACTTCTTGGAGTGGTACGTCCCGGCGAACGCCACCTCGTACTTCCGCCCGCCCGGCACGGCCACCGGGTTGTGGATCCGCGGCTGCGCGCCGAACGGCAGCAGCGCGACCCGGTCGTGGCCCAGCGCCTCGACGTAGCGCGGGATACAGTCGGCGTCCACGGTGAAGACCCGGTCGAACAGCTTCGCCGTCTCGATGAACCGGTCGAAGTTCGGCGGGTCCTCCTTGTTCCAGAAGACCGTCGGGATGCCCTGGGCCCGGCACCAGGCGACGAGGTCGCGCACGGGCTGCTTCGGCGCGCCCGCGGCGCTCATCATCGTCGCCCAGCGCCCGTCGTTGCCGTGCCAGGCCGACTCGACGAACAGCAGCGCGGGCTTCTCACGCTCCAGGACCTGGCGCCAGTCGTCCGGCCCGAACCGTATCTGCTGCCACTCGTACCGGAACGCGGTCGCGGAGAACACGTCGAGGATCACCGCGACCTTCAGGTCGCGCGCCACCGGGCCGTCCGGGACGACGACCTCCGGGATGGCGATCGCCGAGTAGTGCCCGGTCTGGTCCGGCGAGCCCGTCGTGGTGTCGGGCTTCGGCTCGGTCAGGCGCGGCGGGGTCTTCAGCGCGCTCGCCAGGTTCTTGGGCAGCTTGAGCGCGTCGGTGGGCCGCTTGGCGCTCCACAGCGCCTCGCCCACCCGCCACCACTTGCGGTTCTTGGTGGACTTGAGCTGCCAGGTGACGTAATCGGTGCGGTACGACTGGTGGGCCAGGCGCGCCTCGAGGTTCTTCATCCGGGCGTTGACCTGCTCGTAGCGGGCGATCGCGATGTCGTAGCGCCGCATCCGCTCCTTCTCGTCCTGCATCGCCTCCTGGATCGCGATGAACGCGCGCTCCATCATCGGCTGGGAGTCGAGGATGAGCCGGTCCGGGTCGGCCATCGGCCCCGGGTGGGCCCGGACCCGCAGGTACCTGTCGACGATGTCCAGACTCTCGATCGAGACGTACGGGGCGAGCATCCGGACCAGGGTGTCCACGTAGAAGGTGGCGTAGTGGTCGTGATGCTTGCTGAGGCCGAACGGCGTCGTCAGCGCCAGCACGCCGTCCGGGCGCAGCACCCGCGCGGCCTCCTTGAGGAAGGGGGAGGCGTCCGGGATGTGCTCGACGATCTCGCCCATGATGACGGTGTCGAACGAGGCGTCGGGCAGGTCCAGGGCGCTCGCGTCCGCGAGCCGGAAGTCCAGGCGCGCGCGCACGTCCTCCGGCTCGGCGTCGCGCTCCTTCTTCGCGTACTCGATACGGTCGGCCTGAATGTCCACACCGAGCACGGTCAGCCCGCGCCGCGCGCACAGGATCGAGGCGATGCCCTGCGAGCACCCGACGTCGAGCACGTCTCCGGTGGCTTGGCCGACGAGCCAGTGGATACGATCACGTGCGACCCGCTGCGTGCTTTCGGCCCAGATCTCGCCTTTGTAGACCTCGGAGATGCGATCGGAATTAGCCATTGAGCCTCATGTCGTCGGGAGTGGCGCAGAGACGCTAGCCGCGCCCGGCGAACGGACGGTGTCGTGCAGACGACGCCGGGGTAATCGACGGAGAATTAAGGTGGTCACCGTGGCTGAGATCGGCTCCACCCGGTAGATGGCATCTCCGCATCCGCCGGAGACGGTCCTGGGGTGGGTCCGTGACGTCGTGGGCGGCCGGATCACCTCGATCCGCTCGATGGGGGCGGGCTCGACGACCCTGCACGCGATCGACGCCGGGACCGATCCGGTGCGCCGCCTGGTGGTCCGCCGGTTCCACGACACCGCGCGGCTGCGGACCGATCCCTGGTACGTCCCGGCCGTCGAGGCGGCCGTCCTGGAGCTCCTCGACGACACCGAGGTGCCGGCGCCGCGTCTCCTCGCCGCCGACCCGTACGGCCGGCTCTGTGACGTTCCCGCGCTCCTCGTGACACGGGTGCCCGGCCGGCACGCGGTCCGGCCCTGGGACATGGACGCCTATCTGACGGAGATCGCCCAGGCCCTCGCGCGGGTCCACGAGGTGCCGCCGGAGGCGGACCTGCGAAGGTACGCGCCGTACCACGACCCGGCGGTCCACGGTGAGCGGCGCCCGCCCGTCTGGTCGGGCAGCCCCGAGCTCTGGCAGCGGGTGTTCGAGGTGATCTCGGGTTCCGCGCCGGAGACGTCGACCGGGTTCGTCCACCGCGACTTCCATCCGGGGCAGATCCTGTGGTCCGGGGACCGGCTGACCGGCATCGTCGACTGGACCGCCGGGTGCGGGGGGCCGTACGGCGTCGACCTGGCCCGCATGCGTATCCACCTGGCCATCGAGTACGGCGTCGAGGTCGCCGAGCGGTTCCTGGCGGTCTACCAGCGGATCGCCGGACCGGACGGCCACCACCCCTACTGGGACCTGCTGGACGCCGCCGACATGATCCTCGGCATGCCCGTGCCGGAGACCCAGGCCGCCGCCGACGGGTACTCCCGGTTCGAACACTGGACGGCCATCGCCCTGGCGAGCGTGTGACCCCGACGGACGCGGGGGTCCTGATCCACCCCGCGCCGGACGACACCGTGGAATCGGTCGTCCGCCCACGGCGCGCGATCACGTCCGAAATCGGACACGCGTTGTCATTTTCTGTGAAGCCGCCGTTTCTTCCCCTGTATTGACCTGCGGAGTTACGGTGGAAGTGTTCCGGTAGTAGGCGGGTGTGCCGATCCTTAGTGGATCTTCCCAAATGAATCGCACCGCCCAGCCCGCCGTTCCCGGAACCTGAGATGGAGAGGCCCGTCGATCCGCCCCAGTAGATCCAGCCTCTCCACAGCCCGGCCTCTCGCGCATCCGGGGCCGGTGATAAGGGCGCTGGGCGCCGCGGGTGACGAGACACCGGCGTCCAGCGCCCCACCGGTGTGAAGGACCCGGTCGTGGCCTGGAACAGGGCGGACGGGATAATGACCTGTCATGGAGGAACGTCTCATCGACAGGATCGGCCGGCGCGCGTCGGTCGTCGGGCTCGGCACCTGGCAGCTGGGGGCCGACTGGGGGCAGGTGGAGGAGCGGGACGCCGTCGCCGTCCTCGAGGCGGCGGTCGAGTCCGGGGTCACGTTCCTCGACACGGCCGACGTCTACGGCGACGGGCGGAGCGAGCAGATCATCGGCCGCTTCCTGCGCGACCACCCCGGCCTCTTCGTCGCGACGAAGATGGGGCGCCGGGCCCCGCTCGATCCCGCCGAGTACACCCTGGACAACTTCCGCGCCTGGACCGACCGGTCGCGCGCCAACCTCGGGGTCGACACCCTCGACCTCGTCCAGCTCCACTGCCCGCCGACGCCGGTCTACTCCAGCGACAAGGTGTTCGACGCCCTGGACACCCTCGTCGACGAGGGTCGGATCGCCGCGTACGGCGTCAGCGTCGAGACGTGCGACGAGGCGCTCACCGCGATCGCCCGGCCGGGCACCGCCAGCGTCCAGATCATCCTGAACGCCTTCCGGCAGAAGCCCCTGGAGCGGGTGCTGCCGGCCGCCGCCGAGGCGGGCGTGGGGATCATCGCCCGCGTGCCGCTGGCCTCCGGTCTGCTGTCGGGCCGCTACCGCCACGACACGGAGTTCGGCCCCGAGGACCACCGGACGTTCAACCGGCACGGAGCGGCGTTCGACGTCGGCGAGACCTTCTCGGGCGTGGACTACGACACCGGGGTGGAGGCGGCGGCGGAGTTCACGGCGCTGGCGGCACCGGGGGCCACCCCCGCGCAGACGGCGCTCCGGTGGATCATCCAGCAGCCCGGCGTCACCACCGTCATCCCGGGGGCGCGCAACCCCGACCAGGTCCGCGCCAACGCCGCCGCGGCCGGCCTGTCCCCGCTGCCGGAGGCGACGCTCGACGCAGTGCGCGATCTCTACGACCGCCGGATCCGCCCGCAGGTGCACCACCGCTGGTGAGCCGGGCCCGACCGCAGACGCGCCCCCACCGGTGAGCCGGGGACGCTCCGCCCGGCGACTCTCGCAGATCTCGGCATGTGCATCATGCACATGCCGAGATATGATTCGCCTACATTCGGGCGCCGGCCGCGCCCCCGACGCGGGTCACCCTGTCGATCCGCGGCCCGTCGAGGGCCGACCGCGCGGGCGGTGCCGTGGAGGGGGTCACATGCGGCGCACCGACCCGGACGTCCCATCATCGGATCGGGACTGGCGAAAGAGCCGGTACAGCAATCCCAGCGGCTGCTGCGTGGAACTCGCGCGGGTGCCGCCGCCCGCGCCCGTCGCGGGCGGGCGGTCACCCGAGCCGGAGCACCCCGCGGGCGATACGCCCGGCCGGGCCTGACCACCGGCGGCACACGCCTGTCGTGGAGCTCCACGGTCCCGCGGGCGGTCCGCCCGCTCCGGCCTGACCACCGGCGCCACGCGCTCGTGCCGGAGCCGTGGTGGGGTCCCTGACGTACGGCGGACGGGTACGACCGGAGGCATGGGGCCGGAATAACATGCCGTCCGGCTCCGGGCCAGCCTTGGCCCGGGCGATGGCCGGACCCGGACGAGCAGGTCGGCCGGCCGCGTCGCGCCCGCTCGCCGGTGAATCCGCCGATCACGTGCGCGGCCTGCGCGACGCGTCGGAGGCGGCTTCGCGCCGCGTGCGTGGCCCGACCACGGCGTGCGGCGGTACCGACAGGTAAGGTCATGACCAGCGTGGGGGAGCGGGAGGTGGGCGTTGAACGACCGTCTATGGACGTGGCCGAACGTATTGAGTTTTGCTCGTCTGATCGGCGTTCCCGTCTTTCTGTGGTTGGTCCTCATCAAGGAGGACTGGTGGGCACTGGGCATCCTGGTCTTCGCGGGACTGTCCGACTGGCTCGACGGCAAGCTGGCGCGGATGCTCGACCAGACCAGCGAGCTCGGCACGCTCCTCGACCCCGCGGCCGACCGGCTGTACATCTTCGCGACGCTGATCGGGCTGGTCGTCCGGGGCGTCGTCCCCCTGTGGGTGGCGCTGGTCCTGGTCGCCCGTGAGGTGTACATGGCCGTGCCCCTCACCGTCCTCCGGCGGCACGACTACGACGCGCTGCCGGTGCACTTCGTGGGCAAGACGGCGACGCTCTGCCTGCTCTATGCCTTCCCGCTGCTGTTCCTGGGGGCGCATTCGGGAACCTATGCGACCGTCGCGAAGGTCATCGGCTGGGCGTTCACCATCTGGGGAACCGGTCTGTACTGGTGGGCCGCCGTCCTCTACACCGTCCAGGTCCGCCGGCTCGTGCTCGCGGACCGCGGCTCCGGCGAGCTGAAGGGAGCGGAACCCCTACCATGATCGGCGTACCCGCGAAGGAGTGGCTCCAGTGAAGGCCGTGGTGATGGCGGGCGGGGAAGGGACCCGTCTGCGTCCGATGACCGCCAACCAGCCGAAGCCGCTTCTTCCGGTGGTCAACAAACCGATCATGGAGCACGTGCTGCGCCTGCTGAAGCGGCACGGATTCACCGAGACGGTCGTCACCGTGCAGTTCCTCGCCGCGCTGGTCCGCAACTACTTCGGCGACGGCGAAGAGATCGGCATGGCGCTGAGCTACGCGACCGAGGAGATGCCCCTGGGCACCGCCGGCAGCGTCAAGAACGCCCAGGACGCGCTGCGCGACGACCGTTTCCTGGTCATCTCCGGTGACGCGCTCACCGACATCGACCTGACCGACATGGTGCGCTTCCACCGGGAGAACGGCGCGCTCGTCACCATCGGCCTCAAGCGCGTGCCGAACCCCCTGGAGTTCGGCATCATCATCGTGGACGACGACGGCCGCATCCAGCGGTTCCTGGAGAAGCCCACGTGGGGCCAGGTGTTCTCCGACACCGTCAACACCGGCATCTACGTGATGGAGCCGGAGGTGCTCGACCACGTCGCGGCGGGGGAGTCCGTCGACTGGTCCGGCGACGTCTTCCCCAAGCTGCTCGCCGAGGGCGCCCCGCTGTACGGCTACGTCGCCGAGGGCTACTGGGAGGACGTCGGCACCCACGAGAGCTACCTCAAGGCGCAGGCCGACATGCTGTCCGGCAAGATCCGGGCCGAGCTGGACGGCTTCGAGATGTCGCCGGGCGTCTGGGTCGGCGAGGGCGCCGAGGTCGACCCCGAGGCGACCCTCAAGGGCCCGCTCTACATCGGCGACTACGCCAAGGTCGAGGCGGGCGCGGAGCTGCGGGAGTTCACCGTGCTCGGCAGCAACGTCGTCGTCAAGGAGGGCGCGTTCCTGCACCGTGCCATCGTCCACGACAACGTCTTCGTCGGCCCGCTGACCAACCTGCGCGGCTGCGTCGTGGGCAAGAACACCGACATCATGTCCGCCGCCCGCATCGAAGAGGGCGCGATCATCGGCGACGAGTGCGTGATCGAGGCCGAGGCGTACATCTCCAGCGAGGTCAAGGTCTATCCCTTCAAGACGATCGAGGCCGGGGCGGTCGTCAACACCAGTGTCATCTGGGAGTCCCGCGGCCAGCGCACGCTGTTCGGGCCGCGCGGCGTGTCCGGGCTGGTCAACGTCGAGATCACCCCCGAGCTCGCGGTGCGGCTGGCCAGCGCGTACGCCACCACGCTCAAGAAGGGCGCGAACGTCACCGCCTCGCGCGACGCCTCACGGGCGGCCCGTACGCTCAAGCGCGCCGTGCAGAGCGCGCTCACCGCCAGCGCCATCAACGTCCAGGACCTGGAGGCCTGCCCGGTCCCGGTCGCGCGCTACGAGACCGCGCGGGAGGACTGCTCGGGCGGCATCGTCATCCGTACGACCCCGGGCGACCCGCAGGGCGTCGACATCCTCTTCCTCGACGAGAACGGCGCGGATCTCTCCCAGACGGCACAGCGGAAGCTGGAGCGGGTGTTCAGCCGGCAGGAGTACCGCCGGGCGTTCCCCGGCGAGATCGCGGAGCTGACCTACCCCGCCCGCGTGTTCGAGAGCTACGCTCGCGACCTGCAGCGCTGCATCGACCTGCGCGGCGTCCGCGAGGCCGAGCTCAAGATCGTCATCGACTGCGCCGGGGGTACCGGCTCGCTGGTCCTCCCACAGCTTCTCGGCCGCATCGGGGTCGAGGTGCTCACGGTGAACAACCGCCTCGACGAGGTGTCGCCGACCGAGACGCTGGCCGAGCGCATGCGCGACCTGCAGCGGCTGGGCGACCTGGTGTCCTCGTCGCGGGCCGCGTTCGGAGTGCGCTTCGACACCGTCGCCGAGCGCATCAGCCTCGTCAATGAGAACGGCGAGCTGATCAGCGACGACCGCGGGCTGCTCGTCGTCCTCGACCTCGTCGCCGCCGAGCGGCGCGGCGGCCGGGTCGCGCTGCCGGTCACGACCACGCGGGTGGCCGAGCAGGTCTGCCGTTTCCACGGGGTGCAGGTCGAGTGGACCTCCACCTCCCAGGACGTGCTGACCAAGGCGACGACGGCGGACGACATCATCTTCGCCGGAGACGGCCGGGGCGGGTTCGTGATCCCCGAGTTCAGCCCGACGGTCGACGGGGTGGCGGCGTTCCTCCGGCTGCTCGGCCTGATCGCGCGCACCCGCCTCACGCTCTCCCAGATCGACCAGCGGATCCCGGAGGCACACCTGCTGAAACGGTCGGTGCCCACCCCGTGGGCGGCCAAGGGCAGCGTCATGCGGCACGTCGTCGAGGCGGCCGGCGACCGTCCGATCGACACGACCGACGGCGTCCGCGTCATCGAGGACGACGCGAGCTGGGTGCTCGTCCTGCCCGACCCGGCCGAGGCGGTCACCCACCTGTGGGCCGAGGGCGCCGGCCGGGACACCGCTCAGGCGCTCCTGGAGACGTGGGCCGGCGTCGTGGAGGCCGCCGGTTCATGATCGACCAGGAGGACGGCGCGGCCCCCGACCGGCCGCGCCCGGACGACCACGGCCCTGGTGCCGTCGCCGCCGGAGTACGCGCCGACGAACCGGAACCGGCCGACGGCGCGGCGCGGCCGGCGGGGGCGGACGAGCGGGACGGGACCGGTGCCTCGCCGAAGGCCGCGGGAACGGTCGAAGCGACGGCGCGGCCGGCGGCAGCGGACGAGCAGGATCGGCCCGGCGTCCCGCCGGTGCCGCCGGGAACGGCCGGGCCCGTCCCCGCGGACCGGCCGCGGCGCCCGTGGTGGCGGCGATGGGCGCGGCGGCTGGGCCTGACGGCGCTCGTCCTGGCCGTCTGCGCCACCCTCTTCTCCTTCATCTACAACGCGGCCACGGCCGGCCGCGTCCGCCCACCGGCCGGGCTGACCTACGTACGGACCGGTGACCTGCTGACCCGCTACCGCGCGTGGGGAAGCGGCGGCTCGCCGATCGTCCTCGTGCACGGGGCGGCCGAGTCGGCCGACACCTGGGAGCCGGTCGCCGAGCTGCTCGCCCGCGACCACCGGGTGTACGCGCTGGACCTCAACGGGTCCGGGTACACCTCGCGGCGCGCGCCGTACGACCTGGACCACCAGACGCGGCAGCTGCTCGCCTTCCTCGACGCGCTCGGCCTGCGCCGGCCCGTGCTGGTCGGGCACTCCTCGGGCGCGGCGGCGATCGCGGACGCGGCGCTGCGCTCCCCGGATCGCGTCGGCGGCCTGATGTTCCTCGACGGCGACGCCCTCAGCACCGGGGCCGGGCCGCCGCCCGCCTTCCGGCACCTGGTCATCTCGCCGTACCGGACCACGATCCTGCGTCTCGTCGTCCGCTCCGACTGGGTCATCCGCACGATCTACTCCGCGCAGTGCGGCCCGGGGTGTCCCCGGCTGGACGCGGCGGGGGTGGAGGAATGGCGCAGGCCGTTCCAGGTCGCCGGCGCGGAGTCCGGGATCTGGGGGATGCTGCGGTACGGCGTACCCGGCCTGCCCCCGGACAGGCTGACGCGGCTCCGCTCGACCGGGATGCCCAAGTCGGTGGTGTACGGCGCGGAGGACCACGTGTTCGCCAAGGACTCCGCGGCGCAGACGGCCCGCCGGATCGGCGCTCCCGACCCGACCCTGATCCCCGGGGCCCGGCACCTCACGCTGATCTCCGCGTCGTCGCAGGTCGCGCGTGCCGTCGAGGACCTCGCCGCCCGCCGTACGCCATAGCGCCCGTCAGCGGCCGCGCGAGCGCCGGAGCCTGCCGGACACCAGCGCCGGCCCGGCGTGCACGGTCACCCCGGCGAAGTCCCCGGCGACCTCGGCCACCCAGTACGTCCGCTCGATGACCACCGCGGGGACGCGGCTGATGACCGGGGTACGGCCCCCGCCGGTGAACTCCGCGGTGACCGCCGACACGCCCGTGGGCAACTGGCCCCAGGCCAGCGCCCACCCGGCGCCCCCGCGCGGGTTGCGCCACGCGCCGCGCAGCAGCGACACCGACACCGGGGTCGCCACGCAGACGTCCGCGAGCCGCAGTCCCTCGTACACCTCGAGAGCGGCGCGATCGGCGGCGGCCCGGCCGATCCGCACCGACCAGCCGCTGATCGGCAGCCGCATGAGCGGGATCGCGCCCGCCTGTTCCCCCATCGTTCCCCCATTTGCCCTGCTGCGCATGGGGACCAGTTCATCGTCCGTTTCTGCGAAGGCTGTGCACGTTTCCTAAGAGTTCGCTGTGAAATGCCGCCGATCAGGGGTGATGCCGTGGTCCGGCCGGGGCCGCGCTGTTGGGAGAATGTCCGGATGAGTGAACGGGGAGCGCGCTGGAACCGGCCCGACGCCTCGATGTCGCTGCTCGCCGATCTGCTGGCCGGCAAGGACCTCGATCCCGGCTACGAGGCGGCCGCCGCCCGGCGGGCCGCGACCGGCGTGCGGCGCGGCCGGGCCGGACGGTGGGCGCGCCTGCTCGCCGGCACCCTCATCATCGGCCTGCTCGGAGCGGTCGCGGTCGTCCAGGTACGCCGCGGCGAGCCGGTCGCGCAGCGCCAGCGCAGGGCACTCCTCGGCCAGATCAGGCAGCGGACGGCGGAGGACGACGGCCTGCAGCGGCAGGCCGACCGGCTCCGCCGTCAGACCGACGGACTGCGCCGGGCCGGCCTGGCCCGCAGCGACGCCGGCCGGACCGCGCGCCAGGAGATGGACGGGCTGGCCGCGGCGGCCGCGGTCGGTCCCGTCCACGGCGCCGGGCTGACCGTGGTGCTGGACGACTCGCACACCCGGGGGGACCCGCAGGACGGCCGCGTCTCCGACCAGGACATGCAGCGGCTCGTCAACGCGCTGTGGGCGGCCGGCGCGACCGCCGTCGCCGTGAACGGGCAGCGGATGGCCGCCACGACCGCGATCCGTTTCGCCGGCGACGCCATCCTCGTCGACTACCGGCCGCTGTCCCGGCCCTACACCGTCACCGCTCTTGGCGATCCGGGCGGCCTGGAGCGGTCGTTCTCCGGTTCCGTGGCCGCCCGATCATTCCGTACTCTCAAAGCCGCGTTCGGCATCCGTTTCGACATCCGCCAGGAGGACAGCGTGCGACTCCCCGCCGCACCCGCCCCCACTCTCCGCTACGCGGGGGAGGTGCCGGCGAAGTGATCGCTCTGGTCGGTCTCGTCGCGGGGGTCGCCCTCGGCCTGTTCTTCCATCCCGACGTGCCGTTGTGGCTGCAGCCGTACCTGCCCATCGCGATCGTGGCGGCGCTGGACGCCATGTTCGGCGGCCTGCGCGCCCGTCTCGACGGCGTCTTCGACGAGAAGGTGTTCGTCGTCTCGTTCCTCAGCAACACGATCATCGCCGTCCTGATCGTCTTCTTCGGCGACCAGCTCGGCGTGGGATCGCAGCTGTCCACGGGCGTGGTGGTCGTCCTCGGCATCCGGATCTTCTCGAACGTCGCCGCCATCCGCCGCAAGCTCTTCCAGGCTTGAGTGAGGGGAGAGGGCGCATGAGCGAGGCGGAGCCGGACGAGCGCGAGACCGCCGCGGCGAGGGAGCCCGGCGAGCGGGCACCGGTGACGCCGCGCGGGCGTCGTCTGGCCGGGCGGCTCGTCATCGGGGTGCTCTGCGCGGTGCTGGGGTTCGCCGCGACGGCCGAGGTGCGGTCCAACGACCGGAGCACGAAGTTCGCGACCGCCCGGCAGGACGAGCTGGTGGGCATCCTGGGCGACCTGTCGCAGCGTTCGGAGCGGCTGCGCGGCGACATCCGGGACCTGGAGAACACCAAGGCCGGCCTCGAACGCGACACCCAGGGCCAGACGGCGGTCGAGGACGCCCGGCGGCGCGCCGCGACGTACGGGATGCTCGCCGGCACCCTTCCCGCCGCCGGTCCCGGCATCCGGCTGACGATCGACGACCCGCGCGGCCGGCTGCGGGCGGAGGACCTCCTCGACACGCTGGAGGAGCTGCGCGACGCCGGAGCCGAGGTGATCCAGGCCGACGACGTGCGGGTCGGGGTCAGCACCTACTTCGCCGACGCGGCGTCCGGGGGAGTCGTCGCCGACGGGCGGCTCCTGACCCGGCCCTACGTCTTCCTCGTGATCGGCGATCCGCACACGCTCGCGACGGCGCTCGGTATCCCGGGCGGGGTCCTGCAGACGTTGCGCAACCTCGGCGCGCGGGGCGCCGTGGCCCAGGAGCAGAGGATCGTGATCCGTGCGGTACGGTCGCCGTAGACCATGGCGGCGCCCGGCGCCGGCCGCGCGTTCACCGCGCGGCGGCGTGGACCGACGATCACTGTCGAAGGTAGCTTGATGAGACAGGACTCTTGTCGTGGTTGACCCCTCGGTCATTGCCGCGTAAGTTGCGGCAACCGTCGTCATGGCGGACGAGGGACTGAAAGCGCCATCGCCGACGGCGCTCGAAGGGGGGATCGTGTGCTGAGGCCGACCGGAGGTACGGTGCCGGGGTCGTCGGTGCTCGACCTCCGTGCCGTACGGTGCCAGAGGCACACCCGAGGCCATAGGTAGGAGGCCGAGCCGATATATGCCGAGCGTCTACTGCACGCAGTGTGGTCACGCCAATCCGGAGAACGCCAACTTCTGCTCGCAGTGCGGAACCCCGCTCTCGCGTAGTGCGGTGCCCCCGGTGCCGGGCGAGCCGGGCGACTCGACGTCGACGATCTCCCTCGGCGCGATCCCCGACGTGGAGCCGGGCGAGGAGCTGTCCCCGGACCAGATGGCGGTCGAGGCGCTGCCGCCGGACACCGCGCTGCTGGTGGTGAAGCGGGGGCCGAACGCCGGAAGCAGGTTCCTGCTCGACAGTGACCGGACCACGGCGGGTCGCCACCCCGAGAGCGACATCTTCCTCGACGATGTCACCGTGTCCCGCCGCCATGCCGAGTTCTACCGCAGGGGCGCGCAGTTCTCCGTGCGCGATGTCGGGAGCCTGAACGGCACCTACGTCAACCGGGAACGGATCGACGAGGCCGGGTTGTCCGGCGGCGACGAGGTCCAGATCGGCAAGTTCCGACTGGTGTTCCTCACCAACCCGCAGTACGCCGCCGAAGGAAGGGGCGACGGCCGGCCGGCGGGAGGGCCGTGAGGAAGCCGGAGGCACGGTGTGGCAGAGGCTGAGAGGGCGCGTGGCGACCGCGCGCTCGTGGACGCCGTGAGCGACGGGCGCCGCGCGGGCGCGCGAGCGCGGGGTGACGGCGCGCGGGTCCGTGTGCCGTCGGGCCGGGGGTGTCGATGAGCCAGTCCGCCGCCCGTGCGTACATGACGATCGGCGAGGTCATCGGCCTCCTGTCCGCCGAGTTCCCGGACATCACGGTCTCGAAGATCCGATTCCTGGAGGCGGAGGGCCTGATCGAGCCGGAGCGTACCCCGTCCGGGTACCGGAAGTTCGCCCCCGCGGACGCGGAGCGGCTCAGGTTCATCCTGGCCGCCCAGCGGGACCATTACCTGCCGCTGCGGGTCATCAAGGAGCACCTGGACGCCGCCGACCGCGGGCTGGAGCCGCCTCCGCTGGCCGGACGCCGGCGGGCACCCCGTGGCCTCGTCGCGACCGACAGCACGGCCGACGAGAACGCCGAGGTACGGCTGACCCGCCGGCAGCTCGTCGACGCGGCCGGCATCGATCCGGACGCGCTGACCGACCTGGAGGAGTTCGGCCTCGTCCGCCGGAACGGCGGCCACTACGACCAGGACGCGCTCGCCATCGCCCGCGCGGCGGCGGCGCTGCGGTCCTTCGGGTTCGAGGCCCGTCACCTGCGCGCGGTCAAGGCCGCCGCGGACCGGGAGGTCGGCCTGATCGAGGCGGCGGTGGCGCCGGCCATGCGGCAGCGCAGCCCGGGCGCGCGGGACCGCGCGGCCGAGACCGCGCGGGAGATCGCGGCCTTGTCGCTGAAGCTGCACGCCGCCCTGGTCTCGACCGGGTTGCGGGAAGGGCTCGACCCCTAGGGATCATGATCCTGACTCCGTCTCCCCTCCCCGGCTTGACGCGCCTCGGGTGTACGTTGGCTACAAGGGTTTCGGGTAGCCGTCTCAGCAGGGAGCCGCTGTGAAGCAGATGGAGGTCGTCGGCGTACGGGTCGAGATGCCCTCCAACCAGCCCATCGTGCTGCTGAAGGAGACGGACGGCGACCGTTACCTGCCGATCTGGATCGGCGCGGTCGAGGCCACCGCGATCGCCTTCGCCCAGCAGGGTGTGCTGCCGGCCCGCCCGCTCACGCACGACCTGTTCCGCGACGTGCTGGAGGCGTTCGACATCCAGTTGCGGACGGTGAACATCACGGCCCTGCGGGAGGGCATCTTCTTCGCCGATCTGGTCTTCTCCAACGGCGCCGAGGTGAGCGCCCGTCCTTCGGACTCCATCGCCCTCGCCCTGCGCACCGGTGCGTCGATCTTCGCCAGCGAGGACGTGCTCGACGAGGCGGGCGTGGCGATCCCCGACGAGCAGGAGGACGAGGTCGAGAAGTTCAGGGAGTTCCTGGACACGATCTCGCCCGAGGACTTCGGCCGCGCCACCTGAGCGGCGCCTCTTCTCACCTGAGCCGTCTCTTCGCGAGGCGTCTCCGTCTGCCCGAGCGCTCGTGTCCGGGCGGCGATATCGATGATCGCCCTCTGTGTCCGAGTGGTGCTCTTCTTCCGGCACGGGAGGCCGCCCGGACGACTCCTCTCGGTAGCAGGATCGTAATCCCGGGGGAAAAGTTCCGTACCGCTTCGCGGTAACCTTTGTGCCGCGAAGAGCGTCACTACGTGGGTAGGTGCCGTCGATAGCGCCGAATATGGGGTTTAGGCGGCGTCGTAGCGGTTTGTGTTGGCTGCGACGCGCCGACCGCGAACGTTGACCCTGCAGGGGCCGCGACCTACCGTGCTGCTTGAACACCTGCGGCGTAATTCCGTCAAACCCCCTTGGTGGATCGCTGCGGGATGATAGAGCCGGAGGTCCGCGTGGCGGCAAGCAGCGGCGAGGGCAAGGCGGCCCGCGAAAGGCACGATGCGTCTCAACGCGCCGGGGAGCAAGGTCTCCTGTTCGGCGGGAGCGTGTCGCCCCTGCCCGACGACGTCGGGTTTCGCGGCCCAACGGCATGCGCCGCGGCGGGCATCAGCTACCGCCAGCTCGACTACTGGGCGCGCACGGAGCTGGTCGTGCCCAGCGTGCGCTCCGCCCATGGCTCGGGGTCCCAGCGCCTGTACAGCTTCCGCGACATCCTGGTGCTGAAGGTCGTGAAGCGGCTGCTGGACACCGGGGTCTCCCTGCAGCAGATACGCACCGCGGTCGAGCACCTGCGGGACCGCGGGGTGCACGATCTTGCGCACATCACCTTGATGAGCGACGGCGTGAGCGTCTACGAGTGCACGTCCCCCGACGAGGTCGTCGATCTGGTGCAGGGCGGGCAGGGGGTGTTCGGGATCGCGCTGGGACGGGTATGGCAGGAGGTCGAGGGCAGCCTCGCGGAGATGCCGGCCGAACGCGCGCACGCGGGCGGCGACAGCCCGCACGACGAGCTGGCCCGGCGCCGGCGGGTGCGCAAGACCGGCTGACCCCATGGATCCGTTTGTTCCCCCGATCTCACCGAGAGCGAGCGCCTTGAGCCTCACCCAGCAGCAGGACGACAAGGAGTTCACCCGGTCGCCGAGCCACTTCGCCGACCGCATCACCGCCGACGGCTCCTCGCCGTGGCCGGTCGAGGCGGGCCGGTACCGCCTGGTGGTCAGCCGCGCCTGCCCCTGGGCCGGCCGCGCGTTGATCGTCCGGCGGCTCCTGGGGCTGGAGGACGCGATCTCCGTCGGGGTCGTCGACCCGATCCAGGACGAGCGCAGCTGGCGGTTCACACTCGACGCCGACGACCGTGACCCGGTCCTCGGCATCCGCTTCCTGTCCGAGGCGTACGCCAAGGCCGAGCCGGACTACGACGGCGGCGTGAGCGTCCCGGCGATCGTCGACGTGCCCAGCGGGCGGCTCGTCACCAACGACTACCAGCGGATCACGCTGGACCTGTCCACCGAGTGGACCGCCCACCACCGGCCCGGCGCGCCGGACCTGTACCCCGAGCGGCTGCGGGACGAGATCGACGCCGTCAACGCCGAGGTCTTCCGCGACGTCAACAACGGCGTCTACATGGCCGGCTTCTCCCGGGACCAGGAGGCGTACGAGGGCCACGTCCACCGGCTGTTCGAGCGGCTCGACGCGCTGTCCGAGCGCCTCGAGGACCGCCGCTACCTCGTCGGCGACACGATCACCGAGGCCGACATCCGGCTGTTCGTCACCCTGGTCCGGTTCGACGCCGTCTACCACGGCCACTTCAAGTGCAACCGCCGCAAACTCACCGAGCTGCCGGTGCTGTGGGCGTACGCCCGTGACCTCTTCCAGACGCCGGGCTTCGGCGACACGGTGGACTTCGACCACATCAAGCGGCACTACTACTACGTGCATCACGAGATCAACCCGGCGCGGATCGTCGCGGTCGGCCCCGACCCGCGCGGCTGGCTGACGCCGCACGGCCGCGAGGAGCTGGGCGGCCGGCCCTTCGGCGACGGCACCCCGCCCGGTCCCGTTCCCGCCGCCGAGCGCGTGCCCGATCTGGGCTGACGGCCGATGACCGGATGACGGTCAGAGCGCGTCTTTGCGCTGCAGGTAGGACAGCGACGCCCAGCCGGGCAGCACGGGCAGCCAGAACGTGTGCAGCCGGAACAGCAGCACCGCCGAGGTCGCCGTTCCGGCCGGCAGCCCGGCGAGCGTCAACCCCAGCGACAGCGCGCCCTCCACGGCGCCGAGCCCGCCGGGGGTGGGCGCGGCCGAGCCGAGCGCGTTGCCGGTGAGGAACACCACCGCGACGGTCGTCAGGCTCAGCGAGCCGCCGAACGCCCGGATCGACGCGTCCAGGCAGGCGACGAACGCGACCGTGAGCAGGATCGTGCCGCCCAGGCCCGTGGCGAGCTTCTTCGGCGACTGGAGCACGTCCAGCAGGCGGGGGAGCACCCCGGAGAACATCGAGCGCATCCGCGCGGCGACGAGCCGCCGCAGCGGCCCGACCGACAGCACGATGATCGCCAGCACGGCCGCCGCGAGCAGCGAGATGATGATGATCCGCGACGGCGGCAGTGACGGACCGTAGTTGCTGCCGGTGATGTAGCCGAACAGCGCCAGCATCAGGATGTGCGAGCCCATGCCCGTCAGCTGCGAGGCGCCGACGCTCGCGGCCGCCTGGCCGGCCGGCACGCCCGCCCGCTGGAGGTAGCGCGTGTTCACGGCGATGCCGCCGACCGCCGCGGGCGCGACCAGCTTGACGAAGGACGAGACGAGCTGCACCAGGATGGTCCGGCCCAGCGAGAGCCGTTCCGGCACGAACCCCATCAGCATCAGGGCCGCGGCCAGGTAGCTGACGGCCGAGGCCAGCGCGCCGACCGCGAACCACCGCAGGTCCGCGTGGGCCACGAGGTGAGGCAGATTCACGTTGCCGAGCTGGGACAACAGGAGGTACGCGCCGACGGTCCCGGCGATCACGCTCAGCAGGGTGCGCGGCCGGAACCGGTCGAGCCGCAGCGGCTGGGCCGCCGTCACGAGCTCCGGCCGCAGCACGCGGATCTGCTCCCGGATCCGGCTCAGCAGCTTCTTGTCCCTGCGCAGCGCGTTCCTCGTCGACTGGGCGAGCACGACCTTCTGCAGCAGGGGCACGGCCGCGCCGAGGGTCTCCACGCCGAGCACCCCGGAGGCCGTGCGCACGGCCCGCTCGGCGCCGACGCGCAGCGCCAGTTCGGTCAGCAACTGCGCCAGGTCGACGCGCAGGACGAGGTCGCCGGCGGCCGTCTCGCCGCCACGCAGGTCGACCAGGTACGGCCGGCCGGCCTCGTCGACGAGGATGCTCTCGCTGACCAGCCGGCGGTGCGCGAGGCGCCGGTCCTGCAGCAGCTTCAGCTGGGTCCAGATCCCGGTGAGCAGTTCGTCGGTCAGCTCCTCGTCGGGCAGGTCGGCGAGGAGCCGGCCCGGGACGTGCTCGTAGGCGAGCAGGGCGGCCTCGCTGCCCACCTCCGAGGTCACCAGCAGCAGGGGCGTCGACGCGCCCGCCGCCGTCGTGGCGTAGGACATCAGCGACTCCTGCTCCAGCGAGCGGCGCAGCGACCGGATCGTACGGCGCGGCATCTCACCGCGCAGCCGCGCCCGCCGCCACAGGCGGTACAGCAGCCCGGCCGTCTGCTGGTCGCGGTCGAGCACCGTGACGTCGACGGACCGGCCGTCGGTGAGCGTCGCCGTGTAGCGGCGGGTGTCCTCGGGGCCGGCGCCCACGCGCGCGGCGCGGACCGGCACCAGCCCGACGCGCCGGAGCGCGGCCACCACGGCGTCACCGGGCGGGCGGATGCTCGGCGAGCCGACCGCGTACAGGGTGCCGTAGCCGACGGCGCGGCCGATGAGGTACGTC
Organism: Actinoallomurus liliacearum; assembly: GCF_039542035.1. Taxonomy (NCBI): domain Bacteria; kingdom Bacillati; phylum Actinomycetota; class Actinomycetes; order Streptosporangiales; family Thermomonosporaceae; genus Actinoallomurus; species Actinoallomurus liliacearum. Next base: position 498,930 of record NZ_BAABHJ010000002.1, on the reverse strand, counting down.
GTCAGCACCGCGAGCGGGGTGATCGCGCCGGTGGTCAGCGACGCGACCGCGTCCAGGCCGATCACGCTCCAGGTCACGAGCTGCCATCGGGTCCGGCCGCCCAGGCCGACCGCGGTGACGTAGGCGATGACAGGCGTGATGTCGATGTGGGCCGGTCCGGGGAACCACCCGCCGTGCCGCTTCCACGTCAGGTACCAGGCGAGGTCGCGCATGCCCGCCGCCGTCATCCACGAGTCCAGGCTGAGGGAGACGAACAGCGCGGCCACCGCGGCGACGACGCCGATCACCACCCGCAGCCCGTCCCGGCCGATGACGCGGGCGACGCCGAAGGCGACCGGGACGGCCAGGACACCGATGCCGGAGGCCAGGTTGGCGAGGGTGAGGAGCAGGTGCGGTGCCCGCTCGGTGCCGTTGGCGATGTCGGAGGCCAGCCCGCTGGTCGTGTGCCGCGCGATGTGGGCCAGCACCAGGATGAGCCCGATCATGCCCACCGTCAGCAGGAAGCGGATGGCGTCGGACGGACGCCGGATCCGCCGCGGCAGCGACGGCTCGGCGACCGGAACCTCGGCGGCCGGAGCCTCCGCTCCGGGAGCCTCGGCGGCCGGAGGCTGGGCTGCCGGGGTCTCGGCGATCGGGCCCTCGGCAGCCGGAACCTGCGCTGCCGGAGCCTCGGCGACCGGGTCCTCGGCGGCCGGTCGGGCGCCCTGGACGTCTTCGCCGGCCCGGGCCGCCGCGTCCACGAGGCCGTTATCGGCGGACGGGGGCGACTTGCCGGGGACCATGCGGTCGGGACCGGGGGATTCGTTCACGGACACGCAGTGAATCCTTCCAGGCCATCGCCTGGAGCGCGCGGGAGGTGTCCGATGTGCCGCCCGATCGATGCCCCGCCCGATCGATGCCCCGGCCGGACCGGGGATGACCTCGTCGTGCCGTGCCGCCGTCCGGAGACGGCCGCCACGCCGTACCGCGCCCTGGCCGACCGAGGCGACGGCGCGACCGCCGGCCCGGACCAGGCCCCGCGCGATATCGGCGTGCCGCGGCGCCGGTTCCGCGCCGCGCGGCCCCGGCCCTGAGCCGGCCGTCAGCGGAAGTCGTCGAGGTGGTCGGCGACCCATTGGCGCAGTGACCGTGGCGGGACGCCGGTGACCTCCTCGACCGTGGAGGTCAGGACCGGCGGCGGGCCGGCGAGCATGGCGGCGTAGCCGTCGAGCAGCACGTCGACGAAGGAGTCGGGGAAGGTCTCATCGGCCAGCAGGCGCTGCCGGGCCTGGTCGCGGCTCAGCTCCGCCCAGCGCAGCGGCCGCCCCAGGACCTCGCCGATGACGCGGACCTGCTCGGCCTGGGTGAGCACTTCGGGGCCGGTGAGGGTGTAGGTCGCGCCGTCGTGCCCGGGGCCGGTCAGCGCCCGGGCCGCGACCGCGGCCATGTCGGCCTCATGGATCAAGGACATGGGCAGCGCGCCGTACGCGCCGCGGACCACGTCGCCGGCCCGGATCTGGTCCGCCCACCACAGCGTGTTGACCGCGAAGGTGCTCGGCCGCAGCACGGTGGACTCGATGCCGCAGTCGTGGACGAGCCTGTCCTGCTCCTCGAACGGCAGATCGGGGACGCCGCCCGTGCCGAGGAAGACGATCCGGCGGGCCCGCGCGGCGATCAGGTCCAGCACGGCCGGGAACCGTTCGCCGGCGCGCAGCGGCCACAGCAGGAAGACCGCGTCGATCCCGGCGAGGCACGCGTCGAGGGTCGAGAGGTCGGCCAGATCGCCGGGCACGATCTCGACGTCAGCCGGGAGGCTCGCGGTCCCCGGGCCACGGGTGACCGCCCGTACGGCGTGGCCGGTCTCCCGGAGGAAGGTGACGAGGTGGCGGCCGATGTTCCCGGTGGCGGCGAAGACGAGGATCTTGGTGTTCGTCATGCGCCGATCTCACCGCGACGTCCCGGCGTCGCGACAGCCGGCGGGCGCGAATCGCCGGGAACCGTCATCCGGGCGTCGTCACCGGACGGATGCCGTCAGTCCTGCTGCGAGCGGGACCCTCACCTGCGTCATGCGGATGCGTGCGCACGTGGAGGGGACCGCGCATGGCCTGATCGGGTCCCCCTCACGCGGAGGATCGAGATCAGAATGCGAGGCCGGATGCGTCAGGCCGCGGCATGGCCATCGCGTTGGGGAAGGGTACGCCGCCGCCCTCGACGATCGCTCGGGCCAGCGGCCGGAGCAGGTCGGCCAGCCGGGCCGCGCCGTCCGGGCCGAGGGCGTCGAGGGGCGGGCGGGCGAGCCGGTCGGTCAGGTCCTCGATCGCCTGGCGTTCGGCGCGCCCGTCCGGGGTGACGGCGCCGTCGCCGTCGAGGAGGCCCCGGGCGCGCAGCCGGCCGGCTGCGGCCGCCCACTCCTCTTCGGTCCAGCCTCGGTGGTCGCGTTGCTCGGGCGGGGTGAGACCGAGCGCGCCCGAGAGGACGTTCGCCTCGCAGCCGTCGATGCCCGCGGTGAGCAGTGCGGCGATATGCCCGTCCCCGCGGAACTCCCGGAGCGCGGTCGCGGCGTGCCACAGCGCCAGGTGCGGCTCGGCCGGCCGGGGGAGCGCCGCGTGCGCCGCGAACATGACGCGACCCGCGACGGGTGACGCGTCGACCGCCCGCCCCGCGAGGGCGGCGGCCTCGGCGACGGCGGGGCCGTCGATCAGATCGCCCGCCAGACGGCGCAGGGCGCGATCGACGATGGCCGTCCGGGCGGCGAGGACCGCCGTCGGTGAGGAGCGTCGCCAGACGTCCGGGATCGCGCGGGCCACCATGCGCGGCGCGAAATTGTGGAACGCCGCCGTCACCACCTCGGCCGGGGCGGTGCCGAGGGCGGCGGCCCGCGAGGCGAAATAGCCCCGCCAGAAGCCCGTCAGACCGGCCTCGGCGTAGGCGTCCCGCGCCTCGGGAACGAAATAGACGAACGCGTGACAACACTCGATCAGCCGCCAGATCTCGTCCATCGCGTTTCCTCATGCGCGGGAACCGGGAGGCCGATCGTCGCACGGACATCCGCGCGAGATCCGCGCGAGGGGAGGGAAGCATGATCGTGACCGGTATGCGGCTACCTGTCCTCCGGTAGGGTGGAATGGCCGTCGACCTCGTACGGGAGAGTCCTCGCACAGCGTGGTGCGGGGCGCCGAAGGAGCAACCCTCCCCGGAACCTCTCAGGCACAAAGGACCGTACGAACGAGGCACCTCTGGAAAGCAGGACCGGTGATCCACACCGGGCCTCACCGAAGGTGCAAGCCGCGCCCCGGCGCGGTGAAGCTCTCAGGTTCACCTGACAGAGGGGGAGACCGGCCACCGGCCTGCCCGGTGGTGGCTGCGCATCCATCGCACCAGGAGGCTCCCCAATGACCGAGGTTCCCTTCGCCGATCGGCACATCGGGCCGTCCCATACCGACCGCGACGAGATGGCCGGGGCCGTCGGCTTCCCGAGCGTCCAGGCCCTCGTCGACGCCGCCGTGCCCACGGCGATCCGTACCGACCGGCCGCTGGACCTGCCTCCGGCGCTGACCGAGGTCGAGGCGCTGGCCCGGCTGCGCGAGCTGGCCGCCGAGAACCAGGTCCTCACCTCGATGATCGGCCTCGGCTACTACGGCACGGTGACGCCCGGCGTGATCCTCCGCAATGTTCTGGAGAACCCCGGCTGGTACACCGCCTACACGCCGTACCAGCCGGAGATCTCCCAGGGGCGTCTCGAGGCGCTGCTGAACTTCCAGACCGTCGTGAGCGACCTGACCGGGCTGCCGGTCGCCAACGCCTCCCTCCTGGACGAGGGCACCGCCGCCGCCGAGGCGATGACGCTCGCGCACCGCGCCGCCAAGGCGGGGGACACCTTCCTGGTCGACGCGGACGCGCTGCCGCAGACGATCGAGGTAGTCCGCACCCGCGCGGTGCCGCTGGGCCTCGAGGTCGTCGTCGCCGACCTGTCCGAGGGCCTGCCGGACGGTGACTTCTTCGGGGTCCTGCTGCAGTACCCGGGCGCGAGCGGCGCCGTACGCGACCTGTCGCCGGTGACGGAGGCCGCGCACGACCGCGGCGCGCAGGTCGTCGTGGCCGCCGACCTGCTGGCCCTGACGGTGCTCAGGGCGCCGGGGGAGTTCGGCGCGGACATCGCGGTGGGCACGTCCCAGCGGTTCGGCGTGCCGTACGGCTTCGGCGGCCCGCACGCCGGCTACATGGCCGTACGGGAGGGGCTGCAGCGGCAGCTGCCCGGCCGTCTCGTCGGCGTGTCCCTCGACGTGGACGGGAACCCGGCGTACCGCCTGGCGCTGCAGACCCGTGAGCAGCACATCCGCCGGGAGAAGGCCACCAGCAACATCTGCACCGCCCAGGTGCTGCTGGCCGTCATGGCGAGCATGTACGCCGTCTACCACGGCCCGGAGGGGCTGCGCGGCATCGCCGAGCGGGTGCACGCGCACGCCGTCCGCCTCGCGGGCGGGCTCGCGACGCTCGGCGCCGAGATCGTGCACGAGACGTATTTCGACACCGTGCTCGCCCGGGTCCCGGGCCGGGCCGGGCAGATCGTACGCCGGGCGTCCGAGCGCGGCGTCAACCTGCGCCTCGTGGACGCCGACCACGTCGGGATCGCCTGCGACGAGACGACGACCGACGAGCACGTGACCGAGGTGTGGCGGGCGTTCGGCCTGGCCGACGAGGACGCGCCGCCCGTCCACGCGGAGGCCGTGCTGCCCCCGGCGCTCCGCCGGGAGAGCGACTACCTGACCCACCCGGTCTTCCACGCGCACCGCTCGGAGACGGCGATGCTGCGCTACCTGCGCCGCCTGCAGGACAAGGACATCGCGCTGGACCGCTCGATGATCCCGCTGGGCTCCTGCACGATGAAGCTCAACGCCACCACCGAGATGGAGCCGATCACCTGGCCGGAGTTCGCGCAGATCCACCCGTTCGCGCCGCTCGACCAGGCACGCGGCTACGTCCGGCTGATCGCGGAGCTGGAGACGTGGCTTGCCGAGATCACCGGGTACGCCAGGGTGTCGGTGCAGCCGAACGCCGGATCCCAGGGCGAGCTGGCCGGGCTCCTCGCCGTGCACGGCTACCACGCCGCCCGCGGTGAGGGCCACCGCGACGTGTGCCTGATTCCGTCCTCCGCGCACGGCACCAACGCCGCCAGCGCGGTGATGGCCGGGATGCGCGTGGTCGTCGTCAAGAGCACCGACCACGGCGACATCGACCTCGACGACCTGCACGCCAAGATCGAGAAGCACCGCGACCGGCTCGCGGCGATCATGGTGACGTACCCCTCGACGCACGGGATCTACGAGGAGACGATCACCGAGGTCTGCAAGAGCGTGCACGACGCGGGCGGTCAGGTGTACGTGGACGGGGCCAACCTCAACGCCCTGGTCGGCCTGGCCCGGCTCGGGGAGTTCGGCGCGGACGTCTCCCACCTGAACCTGCACAAGACCTTCTGCATCCCGCACGGCGGCGGCGGCCCGGGCGTCGGCCCGGTGGGCGTGCGCGAGCACCTGGTGCCGTTCCTGCCCAACCACCCGCTGCGGCCCGAGGCCGGCCCCGAGACGGGCAGCGGCCCGATCTCCGCCGCGCCCTGGGGCTCGGCGGGCATCCTGCCGATCTCGTGGACCTACATCGCGATGATGGGCGGGGACGGGCTGCGCGCGGCGACCGAGGTGGCCGTGCTGGCCGCCAACTACGTGGCCAAGCGGCTGTCGGAGCACTACCCGGTCCTCTACACCGGCCGGGGCGGCCTGGTCGCGCACGAGTGCATCATCGACCTCCGTAAGATCACCAAGGACACGAAGGTCACGGCGGAGGACGTCGCCAAGCGGCTCGTCGACTACGGCCTGCACGCGCCGACCCTCGCCTTCCCCGTCGCGGGCACCCTGATGATCGAGCCCACGGAGAGCGAGGACCTGGCCGAGCTGGACCGCTTCTGCGACGCCATGATCCAGATTCGCCGGGAGATCGAGCGGGTGGCGACAGGGGAGTACGACGCGGACGACAACCCGCTGAAGAACGCCCCGCACACCGCCGCGTCGTTGCTCACCGACGACTGGAAGCACTCCTACGGCCGGGAGGACGCGGCCTACCCGCTGCCGTCCCTGCGGGAGAACAAGTACTGGCCGCCGGTGCGCCGCATCGACCAGGCGTACGGCGACCGCAACCTGGTCTGCGCCTGCCCGCCGCCGGAGGCCTTCGAGTCCTGACACCGCGTTGCACCACCCGGTGCGCGACGCGAGTCGCGCACCGGGCCGTCGGCCGTCCGCCGCGGCGGTGTGGCCCCGGCGGCGCTCGAACCGCGGCGGCCGCCCGCCGAGGCGCCGCGGCCGGGGTCCGCGGATCGCGCGCCGCGCCGAAGAGCGGGCGCGCTCAGGCGCCGAGCGTCCGGGCCACGGCGGCGTTGACCACGGCGGACATCTCGCCGGTCTCCTCGTACACCTGGCGCTGCAGCGCGGCCCCGTTGCCCCGCTCCAGCAGCCGCTCGGCCAGCTCGGTGGCGGTCTGGAGGTCGCCCGTGTCGACGAGGGCCGGCGCCGTGTGCTCGATCAGCGCGTACACGACGTCGCGGGCCGGGGCCGGGCGCTGCGTCACCGGATGGATCAGGTCGCCGGCGAGTCCGGAGCGGCTCGCCCGCCACGACGCCAGGCGCAGCAGCTCCGTGCGCACGGGCACCGGCGGCTCCCCGGACCGCCACTCCCGCGCGGCGGTCTCCACCAGCCCCCGTACGAGCGCGGCGAGCAGCACGGCGTCGTCCGCCATCAGGCACACGTCCGCGACGCGGACCTCCACGGTCGGATAGTGCCGGGACAGCCGGGCGTCGAAGTAGATCATCCCCTCGTCCAGCAGCGCGCCGGACTCCACCATCGACCGTACGGTGTCGTGGTAGAGCTTCGGGGTGCCGAACGCCTCGGTCGGCCCGGCCGACGGCCAGCGCCCCCAGACCTGGTACCGATAGCTGTCGTATCCGCTGTCGCGGTCCTGCCAGAAGGGTGAGTTCCCGGTCATCGCGAGCAGGGGCGCCAGCCACGGGCGGATGCGGTCCAGCACGCCGACGCCCTCATCCTCGGACTCGATGCTCACGTGGACGTGGCAGCCGCAGGTCAGCTGCTCCTGCGCGGTGAGGGCGTACTCCTCGGCCATGCGCAGGTAGCGGTCCGCCGGAGTGGTCGACGGGGTGACGGCCCGCGGCGAGGTCGCGAGCGCGGCGACCTCCGAGCCGGCGCGGCGGGCGGCCCGGGCGGCGGCGTTCCGCCGGTCCCGTAGCTGGCCGGCCAGCTCGTCGAGCGTCGTACACGGGTCGGTGCCCGTCTCGACCTGCTGCCGCTGTAGCTCGCGCTCCGGCCCGTCGTCGTCCTTCCCCCGCGTGACGGACTCGGCGAGCGCGACGGGGACTCCGCTGCTCGGCGCGACGAGCAGGAGTTCCTCTTCGACTCCGAAACTTCGCAACCACGACCTCCTCGTTCTCGGAAATCCGTCTCTACCCCGCCATAGGCGGGAGAACCGGACCGGCAGCGAGTCGTCGCGCTCATCGATTCAGCGGATTCGACTCACCGGTGCGCGGAAACGATGAGTTTTCGTCGCAGCGGCGGTCTACCGTGAGCAACCTGCACATCCGCAGGTCAGGCGAGGGAGGGCGCATGAGCGGAGTACGTGTACTGGTCGGCACGCGCAAGGGCGCGTTCGTCCTGACCTCGGACGGTCACCGGAGGGACTGGGCGATCAGCGGCCCCTTCTTCGGCGGCTGGGAGATCTACCACATCGCGGGTTCCCCGGCGGACCCGTCACGGCTGTACGCCGCCCAGTCCACCGCGTGGTTCGGGCAGCTGATGCAGCGGTCCGACGACGGCGGCCGGACCTGGGAGGCGGTCGGCAACCGGTTCGACTACGACGGCGTCACCGGCACCCACCAGTGGTACGACGGCACGCCGCATCCCTGGGAGTTCGCGCGGGTCTGGCATCTGGAGCCCTCGCCGACCGACCCGGACACCGTGTACGCCGGCGTCGAGGACGCCGCGCTGTTCCGGTCGAAGGACGGCGGGGGGACATGGGAGGAGCTGCCCGGGCTGCGCCGCCACGGCTCCGGCTCGTCCTGGCAACCGGGAGCGGGCGGGATGTGCCTGCACACGATCATCCTCGACCCGTCCGACGCGCGGCGGATGTACGTGGCCATCTCCGCCGCGGGCGCGTTCCGCACCGACGACGGGGGCGACACCTGGCGGCCGATCAACCGCGGCCTGCACACCAACGGGATCCCGGACCCCGACGCCGAGGTGGGCCACTGCGTCCACCGCCTCGCGATGCACCCGTCGCGGCCAGAGGTCCTGTACATGCAGAAGCACTGGGACGTCATGCGGACCGACGACGCGGGCGCATCGTGGCGCGAGGTCAGCGGTGACCTGCCGTCGGACTTCGGGTTCCCGATCGCGGTGCACGCCCACGAGCCGGAGACCGTCTACGTCGTGCCGATCAAGAGTGACTCCGAGCACTACCCGCCGGAGGGGCGGCTGCGCGTGTACCGCAGCCGGACGGGCGGGAACGACTGGGAGCCGCTGACGAAGGGCCTCCCGCAGGACCACTGCTACGTCAACGTGCTCCGCGACGCGATGGCGGTCGACTCGCTCGACTCCTGCGGCGTCTACTTCGGCACGACGGGCGGGCAGGTCTACGCCTCGGCCGACGCCGGGGACAGTTGGGCGCCGATCGTCCGGGACCTCCCGGCCGTCCTGTCCGTCGAAGTCCAGACGCTGCCGTGATCCGTGTCGTCCTCCCCGCGCACCTGAAGGTCCTCGCCGAGGTCCACGGCGAGGTGGAGCTCGAGGTGGCCGGACCGATCACGCCGGGCTCCGTCCTCGACGCCCTGGAGGCCCGCTATCCGGTGCTGTGCGGCACCATTCGCGATCACGGCACCCACCGGCGCCGGGCGTTCGTCCGCTACTACGCGTGCGAACGGGACCTCTCCCACGACCCGCCGGACACGCCGCTGCCCGAACCGGTCGCGACGGGCGCCGAGCCGTTCCTGATCATCGGCGCCATGGCAGGCGGCTGACCGCACCGCTGGTTCCGGCCCCAGCTGCCCGCGTTCGGTCGGCGTGCCGGGATCCGGGGTCCCGGCATCGGTGAGCGCCCCCCGCGGGGGCGGAGGGCGCTCACCGGGGACGACCCGGCGACGCGGGCCGCGGGTCAGGCGCCGTCGAGGACCAGCAGCGTCGACTCGGCCGACTCGTCGACCAGGGCGACGCGGATCTCTTCGGGCCGGTAGTGCCGCAGCGGCACCGCGAACACCGCCGTGGCGAGCCGTCCCTCGTACTCCGCGGTGTAGCAGAGCACCCGGACGTCCTCCTCGTCCCAGTTCTCCCGCAGCCCGGATCGCAGCAGCCCGCTCACCTGCCGATACGCCGTGCTGCCGTGGAGCTGCTGGAGACTGGACTCCAGGGGCATGTCGAACGACCGGTCGGCGAGTGGGTGGCGCAGCCGTACCCGTAGGCGCCGCAGCGGGTACAGCCACCGCCGGTCCGCCTCCGGCGAGAGCGCGACCAGCGCCGCGACCTCACCGAGGAGCGTGACCCCGGCGGCCCAGGGGTGAGCGGCCGGCCCGTCCCACCACGGACCGGCCCGCGTACCGAGCAGCGCCGCCGCCAGGATCAGCCCGGCGCGGGCGAAGCCGCGCCAGGTGACCGGCATGGGGCGCGCGCTCATGCAGCCGCAGGAGGAGTCCGGCGCGGCGATCCGGGCGTACGCCAGGTAGGCGAGGAACCCGATGGCGAGCACGGCGGCCGCCACGGCCTCGCCCGCGTACACCGGCGGCAGCAGCAGGGCGGCGGCCAGGACCAGTTCCAGGGCCCCGACCAGGCGGTAGACGACCGGTGCCCTCTCCTCGCCGACCAATGACCGCAACGCGGACCGTTGCGCGGCGCGACGGGCGGACGTACCGGCGCACTTGATCCCGCCCGACCACAGCAAGGTCGCCCCGACGAACAACGGCTGGACCGACGCCGGCCACTCGACCATGGGGGATCGCCTCCTTTCGGCTACGCGCCCGAGTAGACGGTCGCGATGTCCACCTCGTTGGTGTCGGGCCGCCAGGCGCCGATCACCTTCACGTGCCTGCCGACCTGCAGGCGGGTCAGGTCGGCGGCCGCCGGCGCGGCGCCGTACACCGCGGCGGTCCTGCCGCTGACGACGTGGCCGATGACCCTCTTGCCGTTGTGGTCGAGGTGGAGGCGCTTGGTCTCGATGGAGGCGATGGACGCGTCCAGGTTGACGATGTTCACCCAGATCGCGTCCGCGGCCAGTGAGCCGTCCGGCAGGCGGACGCCGCGGGCGTAGAACCCGTCGCCCACCTTGATCTGGTCGAAGGTCGTCGGGTGCAGCTTCCAGATGCTGGTGCCGTCGGTGACGTGGACGCGATGCAGCGTCCGGTCGGATCCGGAGGCCTTGAGCAGCGATCCGCTGATGCCGGTGATCCGGCCTTCGGCGAAGTTCGGGTCGAGGGCGCCCGGGTCGAGCTTGATCTTGGGGGCGGCGGCGAACGCGGCCTCGGGGGCCAGCGAGCCGAGGGCGGTCGCGCCGGCGACGGCGGAGCCGCCGAGCACGGCGGAGGTGAGGAAGCGACGGCGGTCTGGCTGGGGCATGGCGGGGCCTCCGGTCAGCTGTCGATGCGGGCGGGGGACAGCCCGGTGGAGAGGTCGGCGATGGCGCTGTAGGCCGAGGGCGTCAGGTCGATGAGCCGGTTCGTGTGGCAGGTCGACCCGCAGCACGACCGTTCGCCGCAGAAGGAGTTGGTGTCCGGCCCGCAGTCGGCGATCGACACGCTCACGCACTTGCCGCTGCAGGCGCTGGTCACGTAGAAGACGTGGCCGCAGGTCCGCCGGGACAGTCCCTCGCCGCACTGGTCGGGGCGGGTGATGTTGAAGCAGGCGTCGGACGTGTTCGGCCACGCGCACTGGTGCGAGCCGGAGTTGCAGGTGCCGCAGGCCCCGCCGCCCGCGCTCCCGCACGGGCCCCAGGAGCTACCGCAGCAGAACCACGACATCTCCCCATACGCGGGAGAGCTGCTGTTGGAACACCCCATTTTCTGTCTCCGTTCGTTGGTTCCGACGTGACAGGCCTGCCCGGGTGCCCCTGATCGTGAAGAAAATAACTTACGGCGTCAACAGCCGAGTAAAAGGAAAGTTTCTACAACCAACCGTCAGTGTGATTGGCAGAACCACGCTTCCGTCCTCGTCGTGGGAATCGTCCGGGTGTCCGGCCGCCGCTCGTTCTGGCCACACCAGGCCACGGAGGAGTGCTCCTCGGGCTGGAGACGGCATGGCCCGGCAGGAGCTCCGGTCGTCCGTTGACGGCTCCCGTTCTTCCGGCTCGGCGGCGCGCGGAACACTCGGTGAACGCCACCCGGTTCGCCGCGAGAATCGGGTGAGACTCCCATAAGTCGGGCGGCCACGACGGCATTCGCCGAGACTTCCGCGCGCGCCAAGCGAACCGTCCGGCATCTGGCCGCTCCCTTGTTCTCCCTGGTCCTCGCTTCGGGCACCGCCGGGGGCGGCGGAGGAGGCGAGGTGGCCGCGTGGTAGATGTCCTTGCCGACGAATTCGCGTCGGTCGAGGTAGGGAGTGGGCGGATGACGGCGGCGGAGCATCGGACGTCGAGCGGTGGAGCACTCGATGAGGTCGACTCGTTGTTCCGCGCGCTCGTGGACGACGGTGAGGTGCCGGGGCTCGCGTACGGGATCGTCGACCGGGCGGGCATCGTCCACGCGGCCGGGCACGGCGTCGCGCGTCTGGACGGCCCCCGTCCGGACGCGGCGACGGCCTTCCGCATCGCGTCGATGACCAAGAGCTTCACCGCCGCCTCGGTCATGATCCTTGTCGACGAGGGGGCGGTGCGTCTCGACGACCCGGTCAGCCGGTACGTTCCGGAGTTCGGCGCGGTGCGGCTCCCGACGACCGACTCCCCGCAGGTGACCGTGGGGATGCTGCTGTCCATGTCGGGCGGGCTGCCCACCGACGACCCCTGGGCCGACCGCCAGGAGTCGATGAGCCGGGAGGAGTTCGGACGCCTGCTGACCGACGGCGTCCGGTTCGTCGGCGTTCCGGGCACCGGCTTCGAGTACTCCAACCTGGGCTACGCCGTCCTCGGTCAGGTCATCGAGGCCGCCTCCGGCACGCCGTACCAGGAGTTCGTGGACCAGCGGCTGCTCCGCCCGCTCGGGATGACGGCGACCGGGTTCGACGCGTCGGTGGCGGCGCCGAGCGGTGTCGCGATGGGCCATTCCCGGCTCGACGGACGCTGGCATCCGGAGGCGTTCTCCGGGCCCGGGGTCTTCTCCGCCATCGGCGGGATGTTCAGCACGGTCGAGGACCTCAGCCGGTGGGTGCGCTGGCTGGCCGACGCCTTCCCGGCCCGCGACGGCGTGGACGACGGGCCGTTGCGCCGGGCGTCGCGCCGGGACATGCAGCAGGTCCACCGGGCCGTGTTGCCGCCCCGGCCCGCGGGGAACCCGGACGACGGGGCGATGCCCGTCACCGTGGGCTACGGCCACGGCCTGATGATCCAGCAGGACCCGGTCTGGGGGACGGTCGTCGCGCACAGCGGCGGATACCCGGGCTTCGGGTCGCACATGCGCTGGCATCCCCGTACGGGCCTGGGCGTCATCGTGCTGACCAACGCCAGGTACTCCACGGGTCGCGTACCGGCGGCGGCCGCTCTGCGCGCCGTCCTCACGGACCTGGCCGACCCGCAGTCTCCCGAGGCGCTCTGGCCCGAGACGGTCCGGGCGCGGACCGCCGTGGAGGGGCTCCTGCGCGGCTGGGACCCCGCCGTGGCCGGTGACTGGTTCGCCGACAACGTCGACCTGGACCTGGACCCGGCACACCGCCGGGCCGAGATCGAACGCCTGATCGGAGAGGTCGGGCCACTGCTCGATCCTGCCGGGCCGGAGGAGGTCATCCGGTCCGAGTCGCCGGCCCACGCCGTGTGGCAGGTCCGGGGCGCTCGCGGACTGCTGCGCTGCGAGATCCGACTGAACCCGCAGGATCCGCCCAGGATCCAGACGCTCGACGTGACGCGCGAGAGCTGACGCCGGACGGACCGCTCGGTGAAGGGCCGATCCGGCGGGCGGTGCGAGGTGACTCCTCCCGGTCCGTACCCGCGATAGCCGAGCATTCGGCTCGCCTTGCTCGCGTAGTAGTCCGCTGCCCACCTCCGGCCCCGGCGGACGGGACGCGGAGACCGCGTCGTCGCCCTGGCCCAGCGGGACGTGACCGCGAGAGTCGGTGTCGGACGGGCCGCTCGGACAAGGGTCGGAGGCGCGAGCGACGCGAGGCGATTCGTCCTGATTGTGCCCGTGATCGCCGAGCGTTCGGTTCGCCTCCCCACCTGCCGCCGCCCGAGTGGCCGACACCGGCGGTGAGACGGGACGGAGCGGCCCCCGCCCGGTTAGGCTCGTCCCCACACGGCCAGCGCCTACCCCCAAGGCACGGAGATGAGTGCGAGCGACGAGGCATCACCAAGGTTCCCGGCCGATGGGCCGTCGTGCGATCGGAGGGATCGATGAGCACGACGCCCGACGAGGCGACGGCCGACCCGTCGACCTCCCTCGAGGAGGCCCGCAACCACGCCGAGAGCGGTGATCTGGACCGCGCCGCGGAGCTGTTCCGCCGGGTGCTGGAGACCGGTGACACGGCCGAGCGGGCGCAGGCGGCGCTGGGCCTGGCGGTGGTGCTGGAAGGACGCGGCGACGACGAGGGCGCCCGGGAGGCCGATCGGCTCGCGATCGCGACCCGGGACCCGGAGTACGGCCCGCGCGCCGCGTACCACCTCGCGCTGTCCTGGCAGCGGGCCGGCGAGCGCGACCAGGCCCGTGACGCCTGGCGCGCCGTCGTCGACTTCGGCAACCGCGCCTACCTGCCGCCCGCGTACCTCGCGCTCGCCCAGATCGCCGACGAGGAGGGCGACGCCCGGCAGGCGTCCGAGTGGTGGGAGCTGGCCATCGCCACCGGCGACGAGGAGTACGCCCCCGTCGCCGCCCACGACCTGGCGCTCCGCCTGATCGACTGGGGCGAGCCCGCGCGCGCCCAGCGGATCCTCGCCGGCGCGCTGGACCTCGTCGACCGGGGCCACGACCCGCAGGCGCACGCCCGGCTCGCGGTCAGCCTGGGCATCGCCCACCTGGAGCAGGCGATCCACGCCTTCGGCAGCGTGACGCCGGGTGAGGACGCCGACCCGGAGGTCGTACCGCTCGCCATCGAGCTGCTCGCCCGGACGCTTCCGCTGCGCGGCCGGGACGACGCCGCCCAGGAGATCTGGCGGCGCGGCCTCGACGATCCGGCCCTCGGCGAGCACGTACGGGCCCGGCTGCGCCGTACGTTCGCCGCCGACGGGGAGGAGGACGCCTGGTGGGAGGGCGAGGTGGAGGCCGCCCTGCGCGCCGGCACGCTGCCCATGCTCACCGGCGAGGTGTTCGGCGCGCTCGACCACATGTACACCGTGATCGCCGCCCGCTACGCCCACGGCCCGGACGGCCTGCCCGCCGAGGCCTACGACGTGCTCGAGAACACCGTACGGGTGCCGGCCGCCTATCCGTGGGGCCGCGCGCTGCAGGACAGTTTCGCCGAGCGCCTCCGCCAGGCCATGGGCTCCGACATCCCCGTCCTGCCTCCGGAGTGGCCCGCGGCCGACTGACCGAGGGCCCCGCGCGCGGCCGTCACGCCGCGACGTCACCCTGGCGGCACTCGGCAAGGGCGCTCGCCCGGCGCGACCGAGCGCCGGTCAGTCTGCGATGTCGCGCTGGGCGATGACCTTGGTGATCCGGACCCGGACGAGGAGCTCGCCGGGCACCGCGTTGCGGGCGCCGTACGCCTCGGCGCGGTCGGCGCCCATGTAGCGGCGGCCGAGCGCGGTCGCCCAGCGGAGCAGTCCGTCGGGATCGTCCGACAGGGACGCCTCGCCCCACAGCGAGACGAAGGAGTACGGCGGGGTCTCGTCGTCGACGCAGAACGAGATCCGGGGGTCACGGCGCAGCGCCTTGCCCTTGATCCCCGAAGCCGCCGTCGTGAAGACCAGGTCGTTCCCGTCCAGAAGGAACCAGATCGGCGTGACGTGCGGTGTGCCGTCCTCCTTCACGACGGCCGCCTTGCCGGTACGGGTACCGGTCGACACGAACTCGTGCCACTCTTCTTCGCTCATGGTCTCGGCCATGATCCGATTCTTCCCGAGCGGCGCACCGCCACGCGCGCCGGGATCAGGACACGGAGGTGCCGATCAGGTGGCCCACCCCGAACGTCACCGCGGCGGCGACGCCACCGACGACGACCTGGCGAAGGCCCGAGCGCACGGCCGGCCGCCCGTTCAGCACGCCGATGCCCGCGCCGACGCCGAACAGCGCCAGGATCGCGAGCCCGATCGCGGTCAGCAGCGCGACGGCGCCGCCGGTGATCAGGTAGGGCAGGACCACGACGAACGCGCCCAGCGCGAACGCGAGCAGGCTGGAGCCCGCCGCGCTCCACGGAGAGCCCAGCTCGTCCGGGTCCAGGCCGAGCTCCTCCCGCGCGAGCGTGTCGAGCGCGACCTTCTTGTCGCTCATGATCCGGTCGGCGAGGCGTTCGGCGTCGGCGCGGTCCAGGCCCTTGGCGCGGTAGAGCAGGACCAGCTCGGCGTGCTCCTCCTCCGGGGTCTCCTCCAGCTCCTGCGCCTCCAGCGCAAGCTCCCGCTCGAACATCTCCCGCTGGCTGGACATGGAGACGTACTCCCCGGCCGCCATGGAGAACGCGCCGGCCAGCAGTCCGGCGATCCCCGCCAGCAGGATCGCGGTACGGGACGATCCGGATCCCGCGAAGCCCATGACCAGGGCGGTGTTCGACACCAGGCCGTCGCTCACCCCGAACACGCCGGCCCGCAGCGCCCCTGAGCGGTCCGTACGGTGCCAGCCCTCCCGGCGCGAGATCTGCACGCGCGGTTCGGGCTTGCCGCCGTCGATGAGCTTGGCGAGCACGCGCGCGTGACCGCGTTCGTCGTCGGCCATCCCCGGGGCGGCGTCCGGGTCGCGGTCGTAGATCCCCGCGTCCGAGCGTTCGGCGCGCTCGATCATCGGCAGGACCGCGCGCGGGGAGAGCCGCCGCGCCGCCGTCGCGAGCATCCGGGTGCGCATGCTGGGCGGTCCGGGCGTGGGCACCTCCGCCCCGGCCGCGCGCAGCTTCCCCTCCCAGTGCGCCGCGTGCTTGAGTTCGACGCTCGCCAGCTCCTCCAGGATCTCGCGCCGTTCGCCGTCCTCGGCGACCGCGAGGCTGGAGTACAACGCCGCGGCGTCCCGCTCACTGGCGAGGAGCTCCTGCCAGCGTTTGACCTTCTGCCGATCGGCGGTGTTCCCCATCGTGCTCCTCAAGACCGTGTCGTATCCATAATCACAACCTGCCGCGACCGAAAAGTCATTCCTCGAGCCTGCCGCGCGACACCCTCCGTGACGGGGGCCGGTCGGCCGCGGAGTACGGTTTTCGCATGGACATCGCGACCCCGCAGGGGCCGGCCGAGGTGACGCTGGACGAGCCGGCCGATCCGGCGTTCCTCCTGGTCCTTACCCACGGGTCGAACGGCGGTGTTGACGCTCCTGACCTGCTGGCCGTCCGTGAGGAGGCGCTCGCGCTCGGTGGGGCCGTGGCGCGCGTGCTGCAGCCGTTCCGCCGTGCGGGACGGCGGGCGCCCGGTTCCGCTCCCCGGCAGGACGAGGCCTGGCTCACGGTGATCGCCGCGCTCCGGGAGAGGTTCCCCGACGTGCCGCTGATTCAGTGCGGGCGGAGTAACGGGGCGCGGGTCGCCTGCCGTACGGCGCTGAAGGCCGGCGCGCGCGGAGTGATCGCGCTGGCGTTTCCGCTGCATCCCCCCGGCAGACCCGAACGTTCGCGCGCGGACGAGCTGAGAGCCGCGGGCGTGGAGGTCCTGGTCGTCAACGGCGACCGTGATCCGTTCG
This sequence comes from Actinoallomurus liliacearum, assembly GCF_039542035.1. Taxonomy (NCBI): domain Bacteria; kingdom Bacillati; phylum Actinomycetota; class Actinomycetes; order Streptosporangiales; family Thermomonosporaceae; genus Actinoallomurus; species Actinoallomurus liliacearum. The sequence goes on along the minus strand of NZ_BAABHJ010000002.1, from coordinate 481,967 downwards.
GTGTCCCGGACCCCGCGGATGCGACCTGTGTCCAGGTCCTGCCGGGAGAACGGCACGATCTGGCCAAGAGGCCCGCCGCGGTGGGGGCGGTGGTGGGGGAGTGGCTGCGCCGGTGGAGCACCGGGTCGCGCTGATATCCCCCGGGTCGATGGTCATTTCGGACTGATCCCCCGAAGAGAAACGCGTCACGCCGCCGTGTGAGCCGGAACGTCGGTCGGGCGGTGCGGTGCGATGATCCCCCCGTCAGGGAGCAGTTCGCCGGTGTCCTCGAACAGCAGGACCCCGTTGCAGAGCAGACTCCATCCCTGCTCGGGGTGGCAGGTGATGGTGCGAGCGGCCTCACGGTCGGGTGCGGTCGCCGAGGGGCATGGCGGCTCGTGCGGGCACATCTGCGTGCCTCCGGTCTCGACTACTCGTAGGTGCGGTTGCCTCATGTCACTAAGACGTCTTCGAGTGTGCTGCGGTTCGCCCGCGCGCCGATATGGCCCGGGTGGGCGGTTTTCCGAAGGCCCCAGTGACTCCTCGTGACAGAGATCACTTTACGGCTTATCGGTCCGTACCCGCATCCAAATCGGCCAAAGAACAACTCTCAGTACAGACAACGATCTGTCCCCGTGACCACCGTCCCCACGTCGCGGCCCACGTGGGGCGGCCTCAGTCGGTCCGGAGGCCGAGGTCGTTCACCCACTCGGGGCCGATGTCCCGGAGGGAGTAGCCGTCGGGGTAGGAGCGCGTGGACGGCTTCTTCGGCCGGGACGACGGGCGCGGGGGCAGCAGCCGTACGGCGAGCGCCCGCGCCTTGAGGGCCCGGTGCGCGCCGATCTCCATGATCCGCGGTGCCCGCGGCAGGCCCAGGGCCTGGCGCAGCGGCGCGTCGGTCAACGCGAGGACGCCCTTGCGGGCGAGCGGGCGCAGGAACCGGGGGAACCAGCCCTCGAAGATGGCGATCGTCGCCTCCGCCACGCGATGGTTCTCGGGGGTGTAGGCGTAGTTCTTGCGCTCGTACCGGTCGAGGAACTCGGCGAACTCCTCGTAGGTCGCCGGGATCTCCTTCAGCCCCATGAGCCGGCCGATGTGACGGAACGTGTTGACCGTCGCCCGTACCTCGTGCCTGCTGTACGGCCGCCAGCCGTAGTCCGCCATCCAGCGGACCGGGATGACCACGAACGTCGACAGGACGTACAGGAAGTCGTCATTGGTGATCGAGTATCGGCCGTGCATGCGGTTCATGCGGCGGATGGCGGCACGGCCGCGTTCGGAGTCCAGACCGCCGTCCTGCGTCATCTCGTACAGCAGGACCACGGTGTCGTCGTAGCGCTTCTGTCCGTGCCGGGCGAACTCCCCGGTCCGGTCGAGCAGTCCGCCGATCGACGGGACCGCGTACGTACGGAAGAGTGCGAGTTCCAGGGACCGCTGGAGGTCCCACGGGAACTCGTACTCGGCGCTGATCCGATAGATGTCCTGGTAGTCGCGCTCGGGGTCGAGGGCCTGGAGTTGCCGTAGACGGGTATAGCGGGCCATCCCGAATCTCCGTATAAGGGGGTGATTACCGGATTCGGACTCCATGATCGTACGGGAGACGGCCGCCCCCACGGCAAGGGCCGTGCCACGGGAGCCGGCCATGGCGGGGAAGACCCGGCGCGGCAGACCGGGGTGTGAGAGACGCGCGGCGTGAAAGACCCGCGTGGTGGGAGGCCCGGACGGCGGAGGCCCGCGGTGAGACTCCGGCGGTGCGCCGTCCGGTTCTTAGACCAAGCCGGCGAGGACGCGGTCGAGGCCCGCGGTGAACCGTCCGTCCTGGTCCACGTCGCCGGGCGTCGTCCCGGTGGCCTGCTCGCGGGCCTCCAGGGCGACCGCGCCGAGCAGGTAGCCGAGCAGGACGTGCGCGCCGACGGCCGCCTCCGCCTCCGGCAGGCCGGCGGCGCGCAGCAGTTCCCGTACGGAGAGCGTGGTCGCCGTGAGTGCCCCCGGATTGCGGCGGGTGACGATGAGGGGCATCACGCCGACGTGCTCGAGCAGCCGGCCCCGGTAGGCGTGGGCCCAGGCACGCAGCCGCTCGCGGGGGTCGCCGTCGCCGGGCGGCACCGGCAGCGCCGCGACGTGGGCGATGAGCTGCTCGAGGAGCTGTTCCTTGCCGTGCGGGAGGTGGTGGTAGATCGCCATCGCCTCGACCTGCAGCGAGTCGCCGAGGCGGCGCATGGTCAGCCGGCCCAGGCCCTGACCGTCGATGAGGTGGAGCGCGGTCTCGATGATGCGCTCGCGCGTGAGCGGTTCCCGCTGCGACATGATCGCACCTTACTGCGTAAAGGCGGTCGCCCGGAAGAGTATCCCGACTGCGTGTCACGGTGCCGTACCCTCTAACCTTGGCTCGGAGAGCATCGAGGAGAGAAGGGGAGCCGCCATGGTCCTGGGTCGCAAGGTGAGCCCGGAGGTCGCTGAGCACCACGCCGCGGACAAGGAGCTCGCCGGCGAGCTGCGCGACCGGCTCGCCGCCGCGCAGGACGCGGAGCGGGAGTTCCACGCCGCTCAGGTCGAGGGCCGTCCGCTCGACCGGCTGCGCCCGCTGGCGGTCGCCTACGACCGCGCGCTGTACGCCGCGCTGCTCGCCGCGGAGGCGGCCGAGCGCGTGGCGATGGGCCCGAAGGTGTACGAGCACGGCGACGCCAAGCAGCGCCGCGCCGCGCAGATCGCCGCCCGCAAGGCACGGGCCAAGGCGAGCGTCCGTCCGTACGTCCACGAGGTCGACCGGCTGCGCACGCTGCGCGAGGCGCACAAGCTGGCCGTGCGCACGACCTCGGCCGCCCACGTCTGAGGCGTAGCACCACCACGCGTGACCGGCTTCGCGCCGCGCCCGGACCTCGGGCGCGGCCGCCGGGCGGCGTGTCGACGGAATACGGGTGTGACCCGACCGGTACGGGGGCGGACCGGTCGCCGCGCGAAGACTCGCGCCGCCCTGGGGCACGTCCGGGTGACCTGGCCGATAGGGGACCTTGACCCTCGGTGCGATTGGCTCGCGCCGTCGCCACTTGTCCATGAAATCGCCGCTGGATTTCGTCCAACGGGTACAAGGCAGTGCCCCACCAGCGTGAACACGGCCCGGTCGGAGTGGCACGGGCCGATGAACTTTGAGACTCTACCGACTCAGGTGTCGTCGTGGGCAACAGCGGCCGTCCCGGCCACGGCGACGCGGCCAGCAGGAAGTGCTCTGTCCGGGGGGATCAGTTGGAGCGCACGCCGCCTGATCGGCGAGACCTTCTCGGCGCATGCCGGGAAGGCGTCATCGCCATCTGCGAGCTTGCCGCGCACTTCTCCGACTGGTCCGTGCCCACGCCGTGCAAGGAGTGGGAGGCCATCGACCTGGCCGGTCACCTGCGCTGCGTCGCGGAGAACTTCCACGAGTACCTCAACGACGCGCCGAACAGCAGGCTGTCCCGGCTGTTCGCCCAGGACGCCCCGGCGGCGCTCATGATGCGTCAGCTGTCGCGGCAGAACGCTGCCGAGCTGGCCGTGCTGCCGTCCGCCGAGGGGCGGGACCACATCGTCGCGTTCGCCGTCTCGGCCGAGGCGTACTCCGACCGGCTGCTCGACGTGTGGGACGAGCCGTACCTCTCCTACCGTGGCACGAAGCTGACCGCGGGCGACTACGCCGGGGCGGTGTGCGTCGAATGGCACCTGCACGCCTGGGACCTGGCCCGCGCGCTCGACAAGGACCACCGGCCCAGTCGCCCCGACGTCATCGCGGACGCCTGGCGCACCGGGGTCCCACACCTGCCGGCGCCGGGCCGGGGCGACGAGTGGGAGGCCGTGCTGCGCGCGTCCGGGCGGTCGCCGGACTGGCATCCCGAGTGACGGCCGCGGGTCGCGGTTCGCCGGATGAGCCACGGTTCCCGAGATCGCGAGGTCGTCAGGGTCGGTTTCTGGTCACGCGCCCCTTCAGCTGAGGGTCGGTGATGCCGCCAGGACAGGCCATCCCGCCGATGTCCCAGCCGGCACGTCGGGCACCGGCCTGATACGCGCTTTCGTAGAAGGCGAGTACCGTCGCGCGTGGGTCGGGTTCCGCTCGTGCGTCGTCGTAGGGCAGGACGGCCAGGTGGCTGCCTCGCTGTGCGATCCATCCCGCTGCGGCCGGCTGGAGGGGTTCGGCGTGCAGGCCTTCGGGCTCGGGCGCCGTGTAGGAGTAGAAGGCCGGTGCGGGGAACGAGTCGTCTCCGAACCAGAAGCCGAAACTGATCACTTCGCGGGAATAGGCCTCACGGGTCACCGGGTCGACGTCGGCAGGCTGATCGATCACTCGGTCGGAGAATCGCGTATAGGCGATGTCGAAGGTATGCCAGAAATGGTGCACCGGGCTGACCTTGCCGGAATATCTCCCGGCGAACTCCTCAAGGACGAGATTCACCTGGCTGAGCACCTGCCAGTAGCGCGTCACCATCGATGGGTCGTAGGCGGTGTGCTCGGTGTCGTCGGCGAACGGCCGGTCGGAGTCGGGGAGGTCGAACGGCCGGGGGATGTTCACATCGACGTGGACGTCCAGAGCCGTCAGTGCTCGCATCACCTCGCGGTAGAAGGACGCCACCGACTTGCCGGGGAGCGGAAATGACACGCTTCTGCCGTCCACCGTCGAGACGATCAGCTCATGTGCGATGAAGTCGAAGTCGATCGTGAAGATCGGGTTGCCGTTGATCAGCCCCATCGGCCGGGTGGTCAGGCCGCGTCCGGTGAGATGAAACGGTGCGTGCCACCAATGGTTGCGCCGGGCGCCCGACGCGAGTCGTATCTTTCCCACGACCTGGGCGAATCGGTGAAGCGTTTCTTTTGTATCCTGCCAGTCGGCCAACGGTATGGCGGGAAAAAGCTCCATGTAATTCCCTTCCAAGGCAGTACGTTGATCAGCTGCGCTTGTCCCCTGTGGCGATCCTACGTTCGGCTTCGAACGCGAGGGTCGGTTCGGCGGGCCGGCGGCGCCGGCGTCACCTGCGCACCCGGCTGCGGCCGGACGGGCCGTATCCCGAGTGACGGCTCCGGGCCGCGGGTTCACTCGGCGAGCAGCGGCTCCAGCAGCCGGTGCGGCCGCCGGAGCGCTCGCGAGACCGCGTCGTCCCGGTGCGGCCGGTCGGCGCCCGGGCCGGGCCGTACCTCCAGCTCCTCGGGCGGGGCGAACCGTCCGCACGCCGGGCAGGTGCCCGTCCGGCCGACGCGCGTGCCACAGGTGAGATGGGTGTAGAGCCGGCTCGGACCGAACGGCGACAGATGCTCCCCGCCCCAGTGGCCGAGCGCGTTCAGCGCGGGCCAGAGCTCGCGGCCGCGTTCGGTGAGCACGTACTCGTGACGTCGCGGTGACTCCTGGTACGGCCGCCGGGTGAGCACCCCGGCGTCCACGAGGGCCTGCAGGCGCGTCGCCAGCACCGCCCGCGGGATGTCCAGATGGGCGAGGAAGTCGCCGTAGCGGCGCACGCCGTAGAAGGCGTCCCGGACGATGAGCAGCGTCCACCGCTCGCCGAGCAGTTCGAGGGCGCGGGCGAGCGCGCAGTCCTGTGCCTCGTAGTCCTTGCCGAGTGCCATGGGGTCCATGTTAGTTCATTCAACGAACCGACGTGTTACAGTTCGCCGATCGTTAGTTCAATGAATGAACCGAGGTGATGACCGTGCAGACGACCGTGCCGGTCGGCGGACGCGTCCGGGAGGGGCGAACGCTCGCCGTCGTCTCCGCCGCGACGATGCTCGCGCTGATGAACTACAACGCGACCTTCTCCACGCTCGCCGCCATGGCCCGCGACCTGAACGCGGGAACGGCGGGGCAGACCTGGATCCTCGGCGGCATCGCGCTCGGCACCGCCGTGCTGCTGCTGGCCGTGGGCGGCCTCGCCGACGACCATGGACGCAAGCGGGTCTTCGTCGCCGGGGCCGGCACGCTGGCGGCCTCCAGCGTGGTGTGCGCCGTCGCCCCGACGACGACGGCCTTCGTCGTCGGCCGGCTGCTCCAGGGCGGAGCGACCGCCGCCCTGCTGGCGGCCGGGCTGGGGCTCATCGGCCACGCCTTCCCGGCCGGACCGGAGCGCGCCCGCGCGACCGGGATGTGGGGCGCGATGCTCGGCCTGGGGATCGCCCTCGGGCCCGAGGCCTCCGCCGGGCTGGCCGAGGTCGCCGGCTGGCGGGCGTGGTACGTGGCCGCGGCGGTCGCGTCCGTCGCCCTGGCCGCCGCGGCCGGGGCCGCGCTGCGGGAGTCCCGGGCCGAGGCGCGGCGAAGGGCCGATGCCGCCGGTGTCCTGACGCTGGGCCTGGGAGTCGCGGCGCTGCTCGGCGCGATCACCCTGGGGCGAGGGGGATGGGCCAGGGCCGAGGTGCTCGCGCTGCTCGCCGCGGCCGTGGCCCTTCTGGCGGCGTTCGTCGTCGTGGAGTCGCGGACCCGCGAGCCGCTGCTCGACCTGCGGCTGCTGCGCCGGGCGGACTTCGCGGTCGCCACCGGCGGGGCGTTCGTCACGGGGGTCGCGGTGATCGGGCTGATGAGCTACCTGCCGACGGTGGTGGGCCGCGTGCTCGGGGCGCCGCCGCTCCTCGCGGGCGCCGTCCTGACGCTGTGGTCCGGCGTCGCGTTCGTCGTCTCCCTCCAGGTCCGCCGCCTCGCCGCCGAGGGCCGTCATCTCATCGCGGCCGGCCTCGTGCTGTGCGCGCTCGGGGACCTCGCCCTGATCGGCCTGTCCGCCGACTGGGGGTGGTGGCGGCTCGTCCCCGGCCTGGTGGTCAGCGGGGCGGGCAGCGGCCTGCTGAACGCCGCGCTCGCCCGGATGGCCGTCGAGAGCGTGCCGCCGTCCCGTACGGCCATGGGGTCGGGCGCGAACAACACGGCCCGCTACATCGGCGCCTCGATCGGGGTCGCGGTCGTGGTCGCCATGGCCACGTCCGGACCGAGCCCGACCCGGGGCGCAGACGTCGCCCTGGCCGTCTGCGCCGCGATCGCCCTCGCCGGCGCGCTGGCCGCCCTGGCCGTGCGCCGCGGCCGATGAGCGCGGTGCCTCTGGCCGGTCCTCCGGCCAAGGAGGGCGCATAGCCGAGGCGTCGCGGCGCGGTCGGCGGTGAATCCCAAGGCGCGGGCATGTGTACGTCAAGTGATGGCGCGGTACAAGAAGCGTGGCGTGTTTCTTGTGACCGGTACGCAACGACGTACCGGGCCGGAGACGCCAGACTGTCGGGCACTCGTCAGTGGAAGGGTGGCCGTGTTCTTCTCGCTCCTCAAGCACGTCTTGCTCGGGCCGCTCCTGAGGATCGTCTTCCGGCCGAAGGTGACCGGCACGGTTCCGGACGGCGCCGCGATTCTCGCGTCCAATCACCTCTCCTTCTGCGACTCGCTGTTCCTGCCGCTGATGGCGCCGCGCAAGGTCGTCTTCATCGGTAAGGAGGAGTACTTCGTCGGCACCGGGCTCAAGGGGCGGCTCATCGCGGCCTTCTTCCGGGGGGTCGGCACGATCCCGGTCGACCGTCGCGGCGGCTCCGAGGCGGCCGACGCGCTCGACACGGCGCTGCGCGTGCTCCGACAGGACCGGCTGTTCGGCATCTACCCGGAGGGCACCCGCTCTCCGGACGGCCGGCTCTACCGGGGTAAGACCGGTGTGGCCCGGCTGGCCCTCGCCTCGGGCGCGCCGGTGGTGCCGTGCGCGCTGATCGGCACCGACAAGGTCCAGCCCATGGGGCACAAGCTGCCGAAGAAGATCATGCGGGTGGAGGTGCGGTTCGGCGAGCCGATGCGGTTCGGCGAGGACGCCGACCCCCGCGCCGTCACCGACGAGATCATCGCGGCGATCCAGAAACTGTCCGGCCAGGAGTACGTCGACGTCTACGCCGCCTCCGTCAAGAACCGCTGACGGGCCCGCCGGCCGGCGGGAACAGTTCCACGCCCCACGCGGTTGAACGGTGTGCCGGGCTACGCGGGCCGGACGAACCCGGACTCGTACGCCGTGATCACCGCCTGGGTGCGGTCCCGAGCTCCGAGCTTGGCCAGCAGGTTGCCCACGTGGGTCTTCACGGTCTCCACGCTCACGACGAGATCCGCGGCGATCTCCGCGTTCGACAGGCCCCGGGCCATCAGGGTGAGGACCTGCTCCTCGCGTTCGGTGAGCCGCGCCCGCCGCACCCGGTCGGTCGAGCGACCCGCGCCGTGCCGGGCGGCCAGTTCCCGGATCGCCGCCGGGAACAGCAGTGAGTCGCTGAGCGCGACGGTGCGGATCGCCTGCAGGATCTCCGGCGGACGGGCCCGCTTGAGCAGGAAGCCGCTCGCGCCGGCGCGCAGCGCCTCGTACACGTAGTCGTCGTTCTCGAACGTCGTGATGACCAGGATCCGCGGCGGCTCGGGGACCGCGCCGAGGATGGTGCGGGTCGCCTGGATGCCGTCGACGGCGGGCATGCGGACGTCCATCAGGACCACGTCGGGACGCAGCGTGCGGACCATGGGCAGCACTTCGGCGCCGTCGGCGGCCTCGCCGACGATCGTGAAGTCCGGTTCGGCGTCGATGATGGCGCGCAGGCCGGTACGGATCAGCGGCTCGTCGTCCGCGATGAGGATGTCGGTCACCGTCGTTCGAGCTCCAGAGTGGGGACGACCGGGATGGCGACGTGCACGCGCCAGCGCGAGCCGTCGAGGCCGGCGCTCGAGCGCCCGCCGAGAAGGGCGACGCGTTCTCGGACGCCGCGCAGGCCGCTGCCGCCGCCCGCCCGTGGCGCGGCGACGGACCCGACGGGGTTCGTCACCTCGAGTTCGAGCCGGTCGGCGCACACCCCGAGTCGCACGTCGACCGGAACCTTACCGGCGTGCCGGAGGACGTTGGTGAGCGCCTCCTGCAGGATGCGGTACGCCTCCCGGGACACCACGGCCGGGATGCCGTCGGTCGGGCCGACCTCGGCGCGCACCTCGGCGCCGGCGGACCGGGTCTGCTCGAACAGCCCGGTCACGTCGGCGAGCGTACGCTGCGGCGTGCGAGCGCTCGGGTCCTCGCGCAGCAGGCCGAGCACGTGGTCGAGGTCCTCCAGCGCCGTCCGCCCGGTCTCCTCGATCGCCGACAGCGCTCGGCGGGCGAACTCCGGGTCCGCGTCGAGCAGGCGGGCCGCCGCGCCGGCCTGAAGAGTGGTGACGGTCAGCGCGTGCCCGATGGAGTCGTGCAGTTCCCGCGCCAGCCGGTTGCGCTCGATGAGCTGTTCCGCCTGGCGTTCGAGCTGCATGAGGCGGTCCGCCGGTGACGGGCCGAGCAGCGCCGGCGCCAGCCGGGCCAGCAGCGCTCCGACGCCCGCCCCCAGGCAGACGACCAGCGGCAGCACGACGAGCGCCAGGAGCACGTACGCCGCGGTGAGCAGTGCGGAAGAACCGCCGAACAGCTCACGGAGGGCGTTCTCGCCGCCGAACGCCTTCTGCAGCAGCACCAGGGCGAAGGGCAGGGCGAACACGGCGGCCAGCCCGGTGCCGCCGCCGACGCCGATGTGCAGGACCCACCACGCGGCGGTACGCCGGCGGGACCGCCATGAGCGCATCCCCTCCGCGGTCTCCGCGGGCAGTCGTACGCCCAGCAGCGTCTCGGCGGCGGTCCGGGACAGGATCCGCACGGCGGGGATGAACGCCACCGCGCTGGAGACGGCGACGTAGGCGAGCAGCATGACCAGCGACTGCAGCACCTGGTCGGCGGGCAGTCGCCCCGCGCTGCCCATGATCTGGAGCAGCGCGACGTAGATCAGGAGGTACGGCACCAGGATCGCCGTGCCGCCGAGGAGGAACGTCCAGCGGCGGTACGTCGTCACGCTGACGAGCGGGCGGACCAGGGACTTCACGCTGAGATCCTCGCAGAGCGGCGGACCGCCGCGCCTCCCCCGGAGGAGCGAGGTTCCGGGCGGCCGGAGAATCCACGGCTGGTGCGTCGGGCGTCCCTGTGCTATATCTTGGGCACAACGCCGGGATTTCCGCCCGATCGGAAAAGGCGTTCTCCCTTCAGGGTCGTTTCCCACCCGCCGCCGTTGAGTTCTCCGGCAGGCGACGTTCCATCTCTCGCAGGACTCTCGTCGTTTCGCGCACCGCTCCGCCGTGCGCGTCATCTCCGGCGGCCCACCGCGCCGCCCATTCTCCGCGCGCCGTCATCGGCGACGGCGCCGCGTTCCGAAAGGATTTCCATGACCATCACCCTCGAACCCACCACCCCGTCCCGCGCGCCCGATTCCCGGGAGAACCCGGCGACGCCCGTCTCCGGCGTCCTGGAAGTCGGCGACAAGCACGCGTTCGTCCGGGCCTCCGGCTATCTGCCCGGCCCGGCCGACGCGTACCTGTCCCTCGCGCAGGTCAACAAGCTCGGACTGCGCCCCGGCGACCGGATCGAAGGCGCGGCCCGCCGCCCGCGGCCGGACGACAGGCGGCAGAAGTTCCAGGCGCTCGTCCGCGTCGACAGCGTGAACGGGCTGCCGCCGGAGAACGCCGCGGCGCGGCCGCGATTCGCGGACCTGACGCCGCTCCATCCCCGGGAACGCCTGCGCCTGGAGACCGATGGAAAGAACCTGGCCGGCCGGGTCGTGGACCTGATCGCGCCGATCGGAAAAGGCCAGCGCGGGCTCATCGTCGCGCCACCGAAAGCCGGCAAGACGATGATGCTGAAATCCCTCGCCACCGCCATTCGCGGCAACCATCCCGAATGCCACCTGATGGTCGTGCTCGTGGACGAGCGGCCCGAAGAGGTCACCGACATGCGGCGATCCGTCGACGCCGAGGTCGTCCACTCGACGTTCGACCGGCCCGCCGCCGAGCACGTCGCCGTCGCCGAACTCGCGATCGAGCGCGCCAAGCGGCTCGTCGAACTCGGGCAGGACGTCGTCGTCATCCTCGACTCGATCACCCGGCTCGGGCGGGCGTACAACCTCGGCGCGTCGTCGGGCAGCCGCATCCTCGCCGGCGGCGTGGCCACGACGGCGATCCACCCGCCGCGCCGCTTCCTCGGCGCCGCCCGCAACATCGAGGAGGGCGGCTCGCTGACCATCCTCGCGTCCGTGCTGGTCGAGACCGGCTCCCGGATGGACGAGGTCTTCTTCGAGGAGTTCAAGGGGACCGGCAACATGGAGCTGCGGCTCAGCCGCGAGCTGGCCGACAAGCGGATCTTCCCCGCCGTCGAGGTCACCGGCTCCAGCACCCGCCGCGACGACCTGCTGATGTCGCCGGCGGAGCTCGAGGTCGCCGCCCGGCTGCGCCGGGTCCTGCACGCGCTCGGCCCGCAGGAGGCCGCCGAGCTCCTCATCGGCAGGCTGCGCGACACGACCTCCAACGCCGAGCTGAGCCGGATCGTCCTGACCACGTCGCGCTGAGGGACCGGACGGCGGAGCGTCACGGGCGCGGGGCCGGCCGCAGCGCGAACCCGCGGCGGAGCCTCACGGGCGCAGGGCCAGCCGCAGCGCGAACCCGAGGAACGCCGTCCCGGCGACCCGGTCGAGCACACTCCCCACGGCGGGCCGCCGCAGCAGCCCTCCCAGCCGGTCCGCCAGCACGGCCAGCAGGACGCACCAGAGGAACCCCTCGGTGACGTGCACGCCCGTCAGCAGGAGGCTCCACGGCAGCACCGGCGCGCCGGCCGGCACGAACTGCGGCAGCAGCGACAGGTAGAAGACCCCGACCTTCGGGTTGAGCGCGTTGGTCAGCAGTCCCATGAGGAACCGGTTCCGGCCGGACGGGCCGGCCGCCTCACCCGTCTCCTCCCCGCGGATCAGCAGCCGCACGCCCAGATACAGCAGGTAGGCGGCGCCCGCCCAGCGCAGCACGGTGTACAGCGTGTGCGAGGCCGCGAGCACGGCGGTCAGGCCGAGACCGGCCGCGGCGCCCCACCACAGACATCCGACCTGGATGCCGAGCGCGGCGATCAGCGCCGCTCGGCGGCCCTGCGCGATCGCGGTGCGCAGCACGAGGAGCGAGTCCGGGCCGGGGACGAGCGTGAGCAGTGCCGCGACCCCGGCGAACGTCAGCAGCGCCATCACTCCACCGTCACGCTCTTGGCGAGGTTGCGGGGCTTGTCGACGTCGTGGCCCAGCGCCACGGCGGCGTGGTAGGCCAGGAGCTGCAGCGGGATCGACAGCAGGATCGGGTCGAGCTCGGGTTCGTTCTTGGGGACGACGATCGCGTCCTCGCCGAGCTCGCGGTGCCCGACCGTCAGGACGCGGCCGCGCCGGGCACGGATCTCGCCGAGCGTCGACAGGTTCTTGTCCAGCAGCTCGTCGTCCGGAACGACGGCCACGGCGGGCAGCTCCGGGCTGACCAGCGCGAGCGGGCCGTGCTTCAGCTCGCTGGCCGGGTACGCCTCGGCGTGTACGTAGGACACCTCCTTGAGCTTCTGCGCGCCCTCCCGGGCGACCGGCCAGCCGCGCACCCGCCCGACGAACAGCATGCTCCGGTACGCGGCGAACTCCCGCGCGAGCTCGGCGATCCGGTCCTCCTGCTTGAGAATCTCCTCGATCTGCGCGGGCAGCGCCCGCAGGCCCTCGGCGATCCGCCGCCCGTCCGCCGGGGACAGGTCGTGGATGCGGCCTAGGTGCAGCGCGAGCAGCGCGAACACCACCGCCGTCGAGGTGTACGCCTTGGTCGACGCCACGGCGATCTCCGGGCCGGCGTGCAGGTAGACCCCGCCGTCGCACTCGCGGGCGATCGCACTGCCGACGGCGTTCACGACACCGAGCACCCGGCCGCCCTTGCGCTTCAGCTCCTGCACGGCGGCGAGGGTGTCGTACGTCTCGCCGGACTGGCTCACCGCGACGTACAGGGTGTCCGCCTCGACGACCGGGTTGCGGTAGCGGAACTCCGAGGCGGGCTCGGCGTCGGCCGGGATGCGGGCGAGCTCCTCGATGAGCTGGGCCCCGACCTGCCCGGCGTAGTACGCCGAGCCGCAGCCGAGGATCTTCACCCGGCGGATCTCCCGCGCCTCGCGCGGGTCCAGGTTCAGGCCGCCCAGGTGCGCGGTGTGAAAGCGCAGGTCCAGCCGGCCGCGCAGCGCGCGCTCGACCGCGGCCGGCTGCTCGTGGATCTCCTTGCGCATGAAGTGCGTGTAGCCCTCGGCGTCGTAGGCCGCCTCCTCGGCCTCGATGAGGGACGGCTCCTTGCGCGTCGCGCGCCGGTCCAGCGTCGAGGTGCGGAACCCGTCGGCCCGTACGGTCGCCAGCTCACCGTCGTCCAGGTGCACGACCTGCCGCGTGTAGCGCACCAGCGCGGCGACGTCGGAGGCGGCGAACATCTCCTTCTCCCCGATGCCGAGCACGACCGGACTGCCGTTGCGGGCGACGACCAGCACCCCGGGGTGGCGCGCGTCCACCACGGCGATGCCGTACGTCCCGACGACCCGCGACAGCGCCTCCCGTACGGCGTCCTCGAGCTCCGCCTCGCCGGACCGGGCGATCAGGTGGGGGAGCACCTCGCTGTCGGTCTCGGAGGAGAAGGCGACGCCATCGGCGGCCAGCTCGGCGCGCAGCTCGTCGGCGTTCTCGATGATGCCGTTGTGCACGACGGCGATCGACCCGGCGACGTGGGGATGGGCGTTCGCGTCGCTCGGCTCGCCGTGGGTGGCCCAGCGCGTGTGCCCGATGCCCGGCGCGCCCTTGAACCGGGCGGGCAGCTCGGCCGCCAGCTCGCCGACGCGCACCTTGGCCTTGCGGACGCGCAGGTCACCCGCGCGGCCGAGGACGGCCAGGCCCGCCGAGTCGTAGCCCCGGTACTCCAGGCGGGCCAGCCCCTCGGCCAGGATCGGGACGGCGTCCCGCGGGCCGACGTAGGCCACGATTCCGCACATCAGGTCTCCTTCATCCGTAGACGATGCGGCGAAGCTGGCGCAGCGAGAGCTCCGGGGGAGCGACCCGCCACGACGGCAGCTCGGCGGCGATGCGTTCGAAGATCCGGTCGTTCGTCAGCCCGCGCGCCTTCAGCTCGGCGTGCCGCCGGCGGACGAAGTCCTCGGCGGGCTCGGCGAAGTAGGCGAGCACGTCGGCGACGACACGCGCCGCCTCGCCGGGACTCAGCGGCGACGTACGGCTGAGGTGGGCGACGAGCTCGTCATGGGGGTGTCCGGACACGAGCGACGATGTTGCCGGGTCTGGAATCGCAAAAGCAAGAATTCTGCCCGGAATCGGGCAGGATTCTCATCGAGAGGTGAGCGGTAGGTGGCCGGAGGTGTGTCGCCGGGCTTTTCTTGACCGTTCGTTACAGATTTGGCTATCGTCCTGGTCATGGCACGGACCCGGGAGTTCGACACCGACACGGTCGTCCGGTCGGCGATGGAGCTGTTCTGGCGGCGCGGCTACGAGGCCACCTCGATCCAGGACCTGGTGGACGCGACCGGGCTGGGGCGCGGCTCGCTCTACGCGGCCTTCGGCAGCAAGGACGGGCTGTACGAGGCGGGCCTCCGGCGCTATGTCGAGATGTCCTCGGCGCGGATGACGGCCCGCCTCGAACGGGACGTCCCGATCCGGGAGGTCATCGGCGACCTGCTGCTGTCGCTGGTCGACGAGGCGGCGCGGGACGCCGACAGGCGCGGCTGCCTGGTGACGAACACCGCGGTCGAACGGCTTCCGCACGACTCCGTCTCGGGGCGCATTGTCGCCGACGCGCTCGGCGGAGTGCGCGAGTCGATCGCGGCCGCGCTCACCCGGGCACGGGAGCGCGGGGAACTCCCTCCGGACGCCGACGTCCCGGGGCTGGCCGACTTCTTCATCACGGCCATCCAGGGGCTGCGTGTCATGGCCAAGGCCGGGCCCGACCGGCGGCGGCTGACCGGCGTCGTCGAGACGGCCCTCGGCGTGCTGCCGTGACGTGGCGGGCGCTCGGCGTCGCGTCATGCCCCGAATATGTAACGAGCAGTCAAGAAAGAGGAGATGGACCGATGACCGTGGCACTGCTGGGCACCGGGATCATGGGCGCGGCGATGGCCCGCAACCTGCTGGCGCAGGGCGTCGACCTTCGGGGCTGGAACCGCACGCGGGCGAAGGCCGAGGCCGTCGAGGGCCTGAAGGTCGCCGACGGTCCCGCCGAGGCGGTGGAGGGCGCCACCGTGATCATCACGATGCTGAACGACGGCGAGGCCGTGCGCCAGGCGATGGAGCAGGCCGCCCCGGGCCTGCGGGAGGGACAGATCTGGGCGCAGATGAGCACGGTCGGCCTCGCGCCGCTGGACGATCTGCGCGCGATCGCCGAGCGGCACGGCCTCGTGTTCGTCGACGCCCCGGTGCAGGGCAGCCGGCAACCCGCGGAGCAGGGACGGTTGGTCGTCCTCGCCTCCGGGCCGGAGGCCGCCCGGGAACCTTTGCGCCCGGTGTTCGACGCGGTCGGCAAGCAGACGCTGTGGCTCGGCCCGGCGGGGGCGGGCAGCCGGCTCAAGCTCGTCACGAACACCTGGGCCCTCACCCTGGTCTCCGGCGTCGGCGAGGCTCTCGGTCTGGCCCAGGCCCTGGGCGTCGACCCGCAGGCGTTCCGTGACGTCGTCGGTGCCGGTCCGATGAACAGCGCGCTGTTCCAGCAGAAGGCCGCCGCGATCATCGAGCGCGACTTCGCGCCGACCTTCACCGTGGCAGGCGCCGAGAAGGACACCCGGCTGATCTGCGCGGCCGGCGCGTCCGCCGGGGTCCGGATGGACGTCATGGAGGCCGCCCGCGAGCGTTTCCGGCGGGCCGCCCTCGCGGGCCACGCCGAGGAGGACATGGCGGCCGCCTACTTCGCCGCCTTCACCGCCTGACGGGGCGATGGAAGAACGAACGGCCGTCACTGACCGTGACGGCCGTTTGCGGGTCAGTCGGTGACGATTCGGCCCGCCTGCCGGATCAGCAGTCCGAGTCGAGCGTCACGACACTGAGCGAGTCGTTGGGCAGGACGCCCGTCCGGTTCGGGTGGTTCTCAGTCCAGGGCGGCCAGGGCCTGCTCGGCCGCGTCGCGGAGGCGCGCCGGATCCGGGTGGGCCCGGCCGAGCACCCGCATTCCCTGCAGCAGCACGAGGAGCAACCGGGCCAGCGCCCGGGGGTCCTTGTCCGCCGACAGCTCGCCCTGGGCCCGCGCCCTGGTCAGCGCCGAGGTCAGGGCGGTCTCCACCGTGTCCCAGCTCGCCTCGACCCGGCGGGCCGCCTGTGGATCCCGGCCCGCCAGCTCCACCGCGGTGTTCACGACCATGCATCCCCGCCGGTGCGGATCGGCCGCCGACTCCTCGGCATAGGCCCGCACCAGCGTCCGTACGGCCGGCAGGACCGGGCCCGGCTGTGACAGGAGCTCGACGACGTTCAGATCGCGGGTCTGGGCGTACCGCTCGTACGCCTTGAGGAAGAGCTCGTGCTTGCCGCCGAAGGTGGCGTAGATGCTCGCCCGCGCGATGCCGAGATGCTCGACGAGGTCGGCCATCGACGTCGCCTCGTACCCGCGCTCCCAGAACAGCTCCATCGCCTTCTGCAGCACGGCGTCCGGGTCGAACTCCTTCGTCCTCGCCACGACTCAGGACGCTAGTCGAATGTAGACCGATCGGTCAAATATCGTCCGGTGGCCGGCGGAAACGCGCCGACGGCGTACCTCGAGGAGAATCTTCATCGCGATACCGATGAGTTCGTCGGAGGCCTGTCGTTACATGGACCAGAACGTCGGCGAGCGGCCGACCGGACCCGAGGAGACAGCACCATGGAGATGAAGCTCGAACTCATCGTCGTCCCCGTCTCGGACGTCGACCGGGCGAAGGCGTTCTACGCCGAGAAGGCCGGTTTCACGGTGGACGTCGACTTCAGCGCGGGCGAGGACTTCCGCGTGGTGCAGCTCACGCCCCCCGGTTCGGCCTGCTCGATCGCGCTGATGAAGAACAAGGAGACGGCCGGTGCGGTGCAGGGCCTGCACCTGGTGGTCACCGACATCGAGGCCGTACGCGCCGAGCTCGTCCAGCGCGGCCTGGCGGTGAGCGAGGTCTTCCACCACGAGGCCGGCGGCCCGGTGCCGGGGCACGACGCGGAGGAGCGCGACTACGCGAACTTCGCCTCCTTCAGTGACCCGGACGGCAACGGCTGGCTGCTCCAGCAGGTCCGGCGCGGCGGCGGCGCAGCATGACCGAGCGAAGCGAGGGAATCGGTAGGCACGGCACCTTGGTCATGAGGCCGACGAAGGAGGTCTCATGACGGGCACCGCCGAGGCGACGCGCACGCCGGACCCGAGGGACGAGATCGCCGCGGCCGTCGCGGGCGACGAGTCGGCGTTCGCCGCGCTCACCGAGCGGCACCGGCGTGAGCTGCACGTCCACTGCTACCGGATGCTGGCGTCCTTCGACGAGGCGGAGGACGCCGTGCAGGAGACGTTCCTGCGGGCCTGGCGCGGCCGGGAGGGCTTCGACGGAGACACGCTGTTCCGCGCGTGGCTCTACCGGATCGCGACGAACGTCTGCCTGGACCTGCTCCGGCGCGCCGCACGCCGGCCGATCCGGGCCGGCTCGTTCGCCGAGGTGCCGTGGCTGCAGCCGTACCCGGACGGTCTGCTCGAGGAGGTCGCGCCGGCCGACGAGGGACCGGACGCGGTCGTGGTCGAGCGGGAGACGATCGAGCTGGCGTTCGTCGCGGCCCTGCAGGCGCTGCCGCCGAGACAGCGGGCGGCGTTCCTCGCGCGCGACGTGCTCGCCAGGTCGGCGGCTGAGACGGCGGAGCTGCTGGGCACGAGCGTCGCCGCGGCCAACAGCGCGCTGCAGCGGGCCCGCGCGACGATGCAGCGGCAACTGCCGGCGCGCCGCACCGAGTGGTCGACGGGTGGGCTGAGCGGTGCGGAGCGTGCGCTGCTCGACCGGTTCATCGACGCGCACGAACGCTGCGACGCCGCGGCCGCCATCGCGATCGCGGCCGAGGACGTGCGCGTCACGATGCCGCCGTACCCGTACCGCTACGAGGGCCTGGCGGCGCTCACGCCGCTCCTCGAGCGGGCGTTCGGGGAGGACCGGGACGGCGACTGGCGTCTCGTCCCGACGTCGGCGAACCGGATGCCGACCGCGGCGAGCTACCTGCGGCGGCCGGGCGACTCGGAGTTCAGGGCGTTCAAGTTCGACGTCCTGCGCGTCGAGGACGACCGGATCAAGGAGATCACGACGTTCGGCCCGGAGTTGTTCCCGCGGTTCGGCCTGCCGCCGACGCTCTGACGGCCCGGTGCCGCCCCTCGGCGGGGCGGCGCCGCGCCCGTTCAGACGCCCGGCAGTCGCCGCGGGGATCGGCGGAGGTAGACCGCCCAGGTCACCACGGCGCAGAGGACGTAGTAGGCGATGAAGGCGATGTACGCGCCGTTGCCCGTCTTGTAGGTCAGGAACGACTGGCGGAAGGCCAGGTTGACCAGGACGCCGCCGAACGCCCCGACCGCGCCCGCCACGCCGATGAGGGCGCCCGACAGCCGGCGGGCCTCGTCCTCCGTCGGGGCCTTGGCCCGGAAGATCGCGGGGATCATCTTGTAGGTCGAGCCGTTCCCGACGCCGCTGAAGACGAACAGCAGCACGAACCCGGTGAGGAAGAGCGGCAGCGACCGCGCGGCGGACGCGCCGAGGACGACCGAGGCGCCGACCGCCATCGCCGCGAAGTTCCAGAAGGTGACCCTGGCTCCGCCGAGCCGGTCCGCCGCCCAGCCGCCGACGGGCCGGATCAGCGAGCCCAGCAGCGGGCCGAGGAACGTCAGGTACGCCGCCTTGATCGGCGTGTCGAAGTCCGCTTTGAACTGCACCTGCAGCACCTGGCCGAAGGCGAAGCCGAACCCGATGAACGATCCGAACGTCCCGACGTACAGCAGCGACATGATCCAGCTGTGCGGTTCCGTCATGACGTCGCGCATCGCCCGCTTGTCGTTGCGCATCCCGGCGAGGTTGTCCATCCGCAGCGCGGCGCCCAGCGCGGCCAGCACGATGAAGGGGATGTAGATCCCAGCGACCAGTCGCGGGTGGCCCCTGCCGGCCGTCGCCAGCACCGCCAGCCCGACCAACTGGACGACGGCCACGCCGATGTTGCCGCCGCCGGCGTTGATCCCGAGCGCCCACCCCTTGAGCCGCTGCGGATAGAACGCGTTGATGTTGGCCATCGAAGAGGCGAAGTTGCCGCCGCCCACCCCGGCCACCGCGGCGAGGACCAGCAGCGTGCTGAAGGAGACGCCCGGCCGGACCAGGACGGCGGCCGACACCGCCGGGATCAGCAGCAGCGCGGCGCTGAACATCGTCCAGTTGCGCCCGCCGAACCTGGCGACCGCGAAGGTGTACGGCAGGCGCAGGGCGGCGCCGAGCGCCGTGGGGACCGTCGTCAGCAGGAACTTCCCGGCGGGGTCGACGTGGTAGGCCGGGCCGAGGAACAGCACCAGCACGGACCAGAGGCTCCACACCGAGAACCCGATGTGCTCGGAGAAGATCGAGAAGGCGAGGTTGCGCCGCGCGACCCTCGCTCCCGTCTCCTCCCAGAAGTCCCGCTCCTCCGGGCGCCAGTCCGCGATCCACCGGCGTCCGGCCGTGCCGCCGCGGGGAAGGCGTTGTTCGATGATGGTCATTCGGGTCCTCCTGGCTGCGGTGCCCTGGCTGGGGTGCTGCGCCGAAGCTAGGAACGGCCCGTTTCTCCGGTGTGTGTCGCGTAATGCGATGGTGATAACTTCCCCGCACCCGAGCCGGGGCGGGCTGTGAGAGTTCACTCACCGCACCGCAGGTCAGCGGCCTCGGTGAAGTGGTTGTAGCGGCCCGGTAACACCGCGGACCCGGCTGTGAAACGCCTCGACCACACGATCGAGGCATGTCGCCCATACCCACCCACTGTCCGTACTGCGCGCTGCAGTGCGGCATGCTCGTCGGCCCCGGCACCGTCGCGCCCCGCGACGACGTCCCGGCCAACGGGGGCGGTGGCGGGGCGCTCTGCCAGAAGGGGTGGACCGCCGGAGACCTCCTGCGCACGCCGGACCGGCTGACCGTGCCCCTCATGCGGGCGCATCGGGACGCTCCTCTCGAGCCGGTCTCCTGGGACGCCGCGCTGGACCGGATCGCCGCCGAGGTCCGCCGGATCCAGGAGGCGTACGGCCGCTCGGCCGTCGCGGTCTTCGGCGGCGGCGGGCTGACCAACGAGAAGGCCTACCAGCTCGGCAAGTTCGCCCGCGTCGCGCTCCGTACGCCCAACATCGACTACAACGGCCGTTTCTGCATGTCGTCGGCGGCCGCGGCGCAGAACCGCGCGTTCGGCCTGGACCGGGGCCTGCCCGTGCCGATCACCGACGTCGCCGCCGCCGGCGCCATCCTGCTGGCCGGCGGCAACGTCGCCGAGACGATGCCGCCGTTCGTCCGGCACCTGACCGCCCAGCGCGAGCGGGGCGGCAAGCTGATCGTCATCGACCCGCGGGAGACCCCGACCGCCCGCCGCGCGGACCTGCACCTGCAGGTCACGCCGGGCACGGACCTGGCCCTCGCGAACGGCCTGCTGCACCTGGCGATCACCGAGGGACTGGTCGACAAGGCCTACCTCGACGAGCGCACCGCGGGCTTCGAGGCCGTCCGCACCGTCGTCAACGGCTACTGGCCCGAGCGCGTCGAGCGGATCACCGGCGTGCCGGTGACGGCGATGCGCGCGGCCGTGCGCATGCTGGGCGACGCGGCGGACGCGCTGATCCTGACCGCGCGCGGCGCCGAGCAGCACGCCACCGGGACCGACACGGTGACCGCCTTCATCAACCTGGCCCTGGCGCTCGGCCTTCCGGGGCGTCCCGGCTCCGGGTTCGGCTGCCTGACCGGACAGGGCAACGGGCAGGGCGGCCGCGAACACGGGCAGAAGGCCGACCAGCTGCCCGGCTACCGGAAGATCGACGACCCGGCCGCGCGCGAGCACGTCGCCCGCGTCTGGGGGATCGACCCGGGCGACCTGCCGGGCCCCGGGCTGTCGGCCACCGAGCTGCTGAACGCGCTCGGCACGCCCGGCGGGCCGCGTGCCCTGCTGCTGTTCGGTTCGAACCCGGTCGTGTCCGCGCCGGACGCGGGCCGCGTCGAGGCCCGCCTCGACGCGCTCGACCTCCTCGTGGTGTCCGACTTCGTGCCGTCCGAGACCGCCGTACGCGCCGACGTCGTGCTGCCGACGGCGCAGTGGGCGGAGGAGACCGGCACGGTCACCAACCTGGAGGGCCGGGTCCTGCTGCGGCGGGCGGCCGTGCCGAGGCCGCCGGAGGTCCGCACCGACCTGGAGATCATCGCCGCCCTCGCCGGGCGGCTGGCGGCCCCCGGCCGGTTCAGCGCCGAGCCGGCCGAGGTGTTCGACGAGCTGCGGGCGGCGAGCGCCGGCGGGCTCGCCGACTACTCCGGCATCACCTACGACCGCATCGTCGCCGAGACCGGCGTCTTCTGGCCGTGCCCGGGGCAGGGGCACCCGGGCACACCGCGGGTGTTCCTCGACCGGTTCGCCACGCCGGACGGCCGCGCCCGCCTCGTCCCGGTGGAGCACCGGGGGCCCGCCGAGGACGTGTGCGCGGACTACCCGATCTACCTGACCACCGGGCGGGTGCTCGCCCACTACCAGAGCGGCGCGCAGACCCGCCGGGTGCGGGCGCTGCTCGACGCGGTGCCCGAGGCGTACGTCGAGATCCACCCCGACCTGGCCGGCCGGCTGGAGATCGGGGAGGGCGACGAGGTCCGCGTCACCGGCCGGCGGGGCCACGCGGTCGCCAAGGCGCGGTTCAGCACGGCCATCCGCCGCGACACCGTCTTCATGCCCTTCCACTGGGCCGGCCCCGCCCGCGCGAACCTGCTCACCAACCCGGCACTCGATCCGACGTCGCGGATGCCGGAGTTCAAAGTGTGCGCCGTCCGACTGGAGAAGAAGTGAACGGACACATCGTGGTCGTCGGCAACGGCATGGCGGGCTCCCGGCTCGTCTCCGAGCTACGGGCCCACGACCGCGACCTGCGGATCACCGTCTTCGGCGCCGAGACCGCCCAGCCGTACAACCGGGTGCTGCTGTCGAACGTCCTGGCCGGTGTCACCGCGCCCGGCGACATCGGCCTGACGGATCCGGCGTGGTACACCGCGAACGGCGTCGACGCCCGCCTCGGGCAGGAGATCGTCGCGGTCGACCGGGAACGCAAGACGGTGACCTGCGACGACGGGACCGTCACCGGGTACGACACGCTCGTGCTCGCCACCGGCAGCGCCCCGGTCGTGCCGCCGCTGCCGGGGCTGGACGCCGAGGGCGTCGTCGCCTTCCGCACGCTCGACGACTGCGGCGCCATCATCCGGCTGGCCGATGACGCCGAGTCCGCGGTAGTGGTCGGCGGCGGGCTGCTCGGCCTGGAGGCGGCCCGCGGGCTGGCCGGGCGCGGGCTGCGGGTGACCGTCGTCCACCTCGGCGGGCATCTGATGGAGCGGCAGCTGGACGCCGAGGCCGGCGGCGTCCTGCGGCGCACGATCGGGGACCTCGGCGTCCGCACGCTCGTCGGAGCGCGGTTGACCGGGGCCCGGACGGACGGCGGCCGGGTCACCGGGATCGAACTCGACGACGGCACGGTGCTGCCCGCCGACCTGGTGGTGCTGGCCTGCGGCATCCGGCCGCGGACCGGGCTCGCGCGCGAGGCGGGCCTCACGGTCGACCGGGGCGTCGTCGTCGACGACCGGCTGCGCTCGGTGGACGACCCCGACGTGCACGCGATCGGGGAGTGCGCCCAGCACCAGGGCACGGTGTACGGGCTGGTCGCGCCCGCGTGGGAGCAGGCCCGGATCCTCGCCGATCTGCTCACCGGCGGCGACGCGCGGTACGAGGGATCACGGCAGGTCACCCGGCTGAAGGCGGCAGGGATCGAGCTGGCCGCCATGGGCGAGACCGACCTCGGTGACGACGAGGCGGAGGTGATCCGCTTCGCCGACCCGGCGCGCGGCACGTACAAGAAGGTCGTGATCCGGGACGACCGGCTGATCGGCGCGATCCTGGTCGGCGAGACCACCACCGCGGGGATGCTCACCCAGCTGTACGACCGGGCGGCGCCGGTGCCGGCCGACCGCCTGGCGCTGTTGTTCCACGGGCTGAACCCGGTCACGCCCGCCGAGACGCCGGTGCGGATGCCGGACGCGGCGACGGTCTGCGCGTGCAACAACGTCAGCAAGGGGCGCATCCGTGCGTGCTGGGAGGCGGGCGCGCGGGACGTCTCCGGCGTCGCCGCCGAGACCCGTGCCACCACGGGCTGCGGCGGCTGCCGGGACACGGTCGAGGGGATCCTCGAATGGCTCGGAACCCAGGAGGTGACGTCTCCTACCAGGTCAGGCCGTACGTGAGCGGCTTGTAGCACAGCGGTAACAAGCGGGACGCAGACGCGAAACGCCTGATGGTCAAGATCGAGGTCAGGTCGCGTCGGGGAGGACTGAATTCGGATGACCAGCCGTCTTGTCGTTGTCGGCCACGGCCCGGCGGCGCATCGCCTCGTCGAGGCGCTGCGGGAGCGCGACTCCGCCGACCGGTGGCGGATCACGGTGGTCGGGGAGGAGCCGAGCGCGGCCTACGACCGCGTCGCACTGACGTCCTACCTCACCGACGGCGCCGACCTCGGCTACCCGTCGCACGACGAGAGCGTGGTCGTACGGACCGGGGAGCGGGTCGCCGCGATCGACCGCGCCGCCCGTACGGTCCGCACGGACGCGGGGGAGACCCTGCCCTACGACGCGCTGGTGCTGGCCACCGGGTCGGTGCCGTTCGTGCCGCCGGTGCCGGGCGCCGAGCACGCCTTCGTCTACCGGACGATCGAGGACCTCGACGCGTTGCGCGTCGCGGCGAGCGGCGACCTTACTATGTCAAGGCGGGCGGCCGGTGTGGTCGTCGGCGGGGGACTGCTCGGGCTGGAGGCCGCCCGCGCGCTGCAGGGGCTCGGCCTGGACACCCACGTCGTCGAGGTGGCGCCCTGGCTGATGCCGCGCCAGCTCGACGAGGGCGGCGGCGCGATGCTGCGCCGTCACATCGAGGCCCTCGGCATGACCGTGCACACCGGCGTCGGCCTCGAACGCGTCGAACCCGGCGCGGTGCGCCTGGCCGGGGACGTCGTCCTCGCCGCCGACGTGGTGGTCTTCTCGGCCGGCGTCCGCCCGCGCGACGACCTCGCCCGCGCGGCCGGCCTGCCGGTGGGGCCGCGCGGCGGCGTCGTCGTCGACGACGCCTGCCGTACCGAGGACCCGCGCGTCTTCGCCATCGGCGAGTGCGCCCTGGCCGGCGGAATGGTCTACGGGCTGGTCGGGCCGTGCTTCACGATGGCCGAGGTGGTCGCGGACCGGCTGCTGGACGGGGAGGCGCGGTTCACCGGCGCGGACCTGTCCACCCAGCTCAAGCTGATGGGCGTGGACGTCGCCAGCTTCGGCGACCCGTCCGCCGACGCCCTCGACGTCATCTACACCGACCCGATCGCCGGGATCTACAAGCGCCTCGTCGTCAGCGACGACGCGCAGACCCTCCTGGGCGGCGTGCTGGTCGGCGACGCCTCGTCCTACCCGACGCTGCGCGCGTACGTCGGCGCGAAGCTGCCCGGCACGCCCGAGCAGGCGCTGTTCGGCGGCACCGAGGCGGCGGGCGGCGCGCTGCCCGAGTCGACCATCATCTGCAGCTGCAACAACGTGACCGCCGGGACGATCCGGGGGGCGATCGCCGAGGGCGGGCTCACCGACGTGCCCGCCGTGAAGGCCTGCACCCGGGCGGGCACCGGCTGCGGCAGCTGCGTGCCGCTGGTGAAGAAGATCCTCGACGCGGAGCTGACCGCCGCCGGCGTCGAGGTCAGCAAGGCCCTCTGCGAGCACTTCGACCACAGCCGCGCCGAGCTGTTCGACATCGTCCGGGTGCGCGGCATCACGACCTTCTCCCAGCTGATCGCCGAACACGGGCGCGGCCGCGGCTGTGACATCTGCAAGCCGGCGGTCGCCTCGATCCTGGCCAGTCTCGGCAACGGCCACATCCTCGACGGCGAGCAGGCCGGCCTCCAGGACACCAACGACCGGTTCCTCGCGAACCTGCAGAAGAACGGCACCTACTCGGTGGTGCCGCGCATCCCCGGGGGCGAGATCACACCCGAGAAGCTGATCGTCATCGGCGAGGTCGCCCGGGAGTTCGGGCTCTACACCAAGATCACCGGTGGGCAGCGGATCGACCTGTTCGGAGCCCGCGTCGAGCAGCTGCCGCAGATCTGGAAGAGGCTGATCGACGCCGGGTTCGAGTCCGGCCACGCGTACGGCAAGGCGCTCCGTACGGTCAAGTCCTGCGTCGGCTCGACCTGGTGCCGCTACGGCGTCCAGGACTCGGTCGCCCTCGCCATCCGCCTCGAGCTGCGCTACCGGGGCCTGCGCGCCCCGCACAAGATCAAGTCGGCGGTGTCCGGGTGCGCCCGCGAGTGCGCCGAGGCGCAGAGCAAGGACTTCGGCGTCATCGCCACCGAGAAGGGCTGGAACCTCTACGTCGCCGGGAACGGCGGAATGCGGCCGCGCCACGCGGACCTGTTCGCCGGCGACCTGGACGAGGACACGCTGGTCCGCTACGTCGACCGGTTCCTGATGTTCTACATCCGCACCGCCGACCGGCTGCAGCGCACCGCGTCCTGGCTGGAGGGCCTCGAGGGTGGCCTCGACTACCTGCGCGAGGTCATCGTCGACGACCGGCTCGGCATCTGCGCCGAGCTGGACGCGGCCATGGAACGGCACGTGTCGGACTACGCCGACGAGTGGCGGGCGATCCTGGACGATCCCGAGAAGCTGCGCCGCTTCGTCTCCTTCGTCAACGCGCCCGGCATGCCCGATCCGAGCATCGTCTTCGAGCCCGAACGTGACCAGATCAAGCCCGCGATGGAGGAGGTGGCCCGTTGACCGGCACGTGCGCGTTCCCGGTCGGCGGGCGGCGACCGGGCGGGCGGAGCGAAGGGAGCACCCGTTGACCGAGACCCTGGCGCCGGCGCCCGCGATCACCGGCACGCCGGCCGTGCGGACGTGGACGACCGTCTGCGACTACGACGACCTGCAGCCCGAACGCGGCGTCTGCGCGCTGGTCGGCGACCGGCAGGTCGCGATCTTCCGCACCTACGACGGCGCGCTGTACGCCCTGTCCGGGCACGACCCGTTCAGCGGCGCGAACGTCCTGGCGTGGGGGATCGTCGGGACCCGCGGTGGGCTGCCCACCGTGGCCTCCCCGATGTACAAGCAGGTGTTCGACCTCGCAACGGGCCGCTGCCTGGACGACCCGGCCGTGGCCGTGCCGACCTTCCGAATACGGCGTGCCGGTGGCCGCGTGGAGGTGGCCGAGTCGTGAACGACGCGCCCCTGGCCGGATTCACCGTGGGCGTCACGGCGGCGCGTCGGCACGAGGAGCTGTCGGCGCTGCTGGAGCGCAAGGGCGCCCGCGTGGTGTACGCCCCCGCGATCCGGCTGCTGCCGCTCGCCGACGACGCCGAGCTGCTGGCGGCCACCCGCGAGATCCTCGCGGACCCGGTGGACGACGTGATCGTCACGACCGGCATCGGCCTTCGGGCCTGGCTGGAGACGGCCGACGGCTGGGGGCTGCGAGACGACCTGATCAAGCGCCTGGGCGACGTGCGCATCCTGGCGCGCGGCCCGAAGGCCAAGGGCGCCGTGCGCGCCGCCGGGATGGCCGAGGCATGGTCGCCCGAGTCGGAGAACTGCGACGAGGTGCTGCGTCACCTCCTGGAGGAGGACGTCCGGGGCCGGCGGATCGCCGTCCAGCTCTACGGCGAGCCGACGCCGCACCTCACCGGCGCGCTGCGGCGCGCGGGCGCCGACGTCGTGGAGGTCCCGGTCTACCGCTGGGCCCGCACGGACGATCCGACGCCGTTGCGCAGGCTCGTCGGGCAGGCGGTGGCCGGCACCATCGACGCGATCACCTTCACCAGCGCCCCGGCGGTGTCCGCGACCCTGGCCGTCGCGGCCGAGGACGACCTCGAGGATCCGCTGCTGGACGCGCTGCGCACCCAGGTGGTCGCCGCGTGCGTCGGTCCGGTGACCGCCGCGCCGCTGGAGGAGCGGGACGTCGCGACGGTACGACCCGAGCGCGCCCGCCTCGGCGCGCTCGTCCGGGCGCTCGCCGCCGAGCTGCCCGTCCGGCGGTCCAGCCGGGTGGCCGTGGCCGGTCACGCCCTTGAGCTGCGCGGACACGCCGTGGTGATCGACGGGCAGCTCAAGCCGATCGCCCCGGCGCCGATGGCGATCCTGCGGGCCCTCGCCCGCCGTCCCGGCCACGTGGTCTCGCGTGCCGAGCTGTGCACCGTGCTGCCGAGCCGGACGCTGCCGGGCGGCACGAGCCAGGGGCGCCCGTACCCGGACGAGCACGCCGTGGAGATGGCGGTCGCGCGGCTGCGCCGCGGCCTGGGCCGGGGTGGACTCGTCGAGACCGTGGTCAAGCGCGGTTACCGGCTGGCCTGCGAACCGATCCGCTCCACCCCGCGCGCCGGTGCCCCGGAGGCGGTATGACGCTGCTCGCGGTCGGGCACGGCACTCGCGACCCGGCCGGAGCCGCCGTCATCCGCGCCCTTCTCGACCGCCTCCGCGTCCTGCGCCCCGGGCTGACCGTCGTCGAGTCGTACGCCGAGATCACCGAGCCGTCCCTGGAGGACGCCCTCGCGGGGCTGCCCGCCGTGCGGAGCCCGGTCGTGGCGGTTCCGCTGATGCTCGGCCGCGGCTATCACACGCTGGTCGACATCCCCGGCCGCGCCGGCCCGTACGTCACGGTCGCCCGGCCCCTGGGACCGCACCCGCTGCTGGCCGGGGCACTGGCCGACCGGCTGGGACGGCACCGGCACGCCGACGCGGTCGTGCTGGGCGCGGCCGGCACCTCCGACCAGCGGGGAGTCGCCGACGCGGCCGCCGCCGCGCACCTGCTGGGCCGTCGCCTGCGCCGCCCCGTGTCGTACGGCCTGGCGGCCGGAGCGGGCCCCGAACTCGCCGAGGTCGTGCGCGGCCTGCGGGCCCGGGGCGCGCGCCGGATCGCGGTCGCCTCCTACCTGCTGGCGCCCGGCCACTTCCACGACCGCATGCTCGCCGCGGGCGCCGACGCGGTCGCACCGCCGCTGGGCGTGCACGACGCGCTGGCGCGGGTCGTCCTCCGTCGCTACGACGACGCGGTCACGGCCGCGGCCGCCGGGGCGAGTATCCGGGACCGTCGGGCGGTGAGCCGCGCAGGATGACGTGGGCCGGACGCCCCAGCTCGAGGAACATCCGCACGTCGTCGTACCGATGGTCGCCGACCTCGATCGCGTTGGGCAGGCGTCCCCACTCGCGGAAGCCGAGCCGCTCGTACAGCTCGATGGCGCCGTGGTTGTTGCCCCGGGCGCCGAGGGTCAGCACCTCGATTCCGTTCGTGCGGGCGTGGTCGATGACGGCCTCCAGGACACGCCGGCCCAGCCCGAGCCCGCGCGCCTTCGGGTGCGCCATGACCTTCTGCACCTCCGCGTTGTGACGGAAGACGTCGGTGGCGCCGCGACGCCACAGGCCGCCGGCGGCCACCTCGCCGTCGAGGAGGGCCAGCGCCAGAGCGGCGTCGCCGGCCCGGGCCCGGTCGAGGACCTCGTCCAGCCACCGGTCGGTCTCCGCCCGCTCGGGCGGGGTCAGCCAGCCCACCGCCCCGCCGAGCTCGACGACAGAGTGGATCATCCGGTGCACACCGGCGCGTAGGCGCTCGTCGGCTGAGGTCGGCCAGTGAATCTCTACGCGTCGGCTCACGGTCGGCCATTCTCCCGGACCGGCACCGGCCCCCTTCGCCCCGGGCCGCGAAGTCAGGGGGCGTCCGGCGCGTCGTAGGTCGCGCGGGCGGCGTGGACCTCGCCGATGTGCGTCTCGGCCCACTCCTTCGCCGCCTGGACGAGCGGCAGCAGGCTCATACCGAGCGGGGTCAGCTCGTAGTCGACACGGACCGGTACGGACGGAGTGACGGTGCGGGTCACCATGCCGTCCCGTTCGAGCGTCCGCAGCGTCTGGGTGAGCATCTTCTGGCTCACGCCCGCGATGGTCCGGCCCAGGTCGCTGTAGCGCCGTGGGCCGTCGGCCAGCGCGTTCAGGATGAGGGTGACCCACTTGTCGCTGATCCGGTCGAGCAGCTCCCGGGCGGGGCAGGTGGCGAGGTACGCGTCGAAGGCGGCGCGGGCCTCGGCCCGTTGCTCGGCGGCGGTCTGGGTCGGCATGGCTCTCCTGAGGGTGGCTTACGCACTTCCAGGTACGTACTTCCCGATAGAGAGTAGCAATCCGTAGGTTTCCGGTGTACCGCAAACCGACACACGGAGAAAGGACTACGCCATGCGCGCGGTCGTCGTTCGTTCCTACGGGGGCCCGGAGGCCCTGGAGCTCGCCGAGGTCCCGGTTCCCGAGCCGGGCTCCGGCCAGGTACGCGTCCGGGTCCGCGCCGCCGCCGTCAACCCCGTCGACGTCGCGGCCCGCGCCGGTCTTCTCGTCCAGGGCGGGATCATGGCGGCGCGCGAGGTGACCGGCCTCGGCTGGGACGTCGCCGGGGTCGTCGAGGCGACCGGCCCCGGCGTGGCCGGGTTCGCGCCGGGAGAGGAGGTCATCGGGCTGTCCGACCGGCTCGACCTGCCCCTGGGCACCCACGCCGACCAGGTCGTCCTCGACGCGGACGCCATCGCGCGCAGGCCGGCCGGGCTGTCCCCGGAGACGGCGGCCACCTTGCCGCTGAACGTCCTCACCGCCGACCAGGCCCTGGACCTCCTGGACCTCCGGGCCGGGCAGACCCTCCTGATCACCGGCGCGGCCGGTGCCGTCGGCGGGTTCGCCACCGAACTGGCCGCGCTGCGCGGGATCCGCGTCGTCGCGGTCGCGGGGGCGCAGGACGAGGAACCGGTCCGCGGGCTGGGCGCCGAGATCTTCGTACCCCGGACGCGGGAGCTGTCGGCGGCCGTCCGCTCGGTGGTGCCCGGTGGCGTCGACGCCGCGATCGACGCGGCCGTCGTCGGTCTCCCCGCGCTGGAGGCCGTACGCGGCGGCGGCGCGTTCGTGGCCGTCGTCGGCGGCGCGGCCCCGCCGGCGCTGCGCGGCACCCGGGTCGCCAACGTGTGGATCCGCGCCGACGGGCCGCGGCTGGCCGAGCTGGCGCTGCTCGCGGCCGACGGACGCCTTACGCCGCGGGTGGCCGGGACGTTCCCGCTGACCGAGGCGGCGACGGCCCACCGGCTCCTGGAGAAGAGCGGCCTGCGCGGCCGCCCGGTGCTCGTGCCCTGAGCCGGCGACCGCCCGCCGGGAACGGGTCCTCATCGCCGGGCGACCGGCCGAGCGCGATGTGCTCGGCCGGTCACGCGCCATGGGCGGCGGTTCAGGCCGGGACGGTGAGGGTGGCGGTGTAGCCGGATGTGGTGTTGCCGGTGACGGTGGCCAGCTGAGTGGCGTATCCGTCGCTGAAGACCATGTCGGTGTTCAGACTGACCCGGGACAGGTTCGAGGCGCTCGATCCGTAGCCGCTGGTGGCGTACACGGCCCGGCAGACGTCTGCGGGAAGGGCCAGCTGTGAGGTCTTCACGGGGTCGCCCGCGGCGGTGGCGTCGGCGAGGGTCCGGTAGATCTCGAAGTGGATGTGCGGCCATCGGCCGGAGTAGCACCCCGGGAAGATGCTGGTGAAGGTGACCAGACCGGAACTGTCGGCCACCTGGACGCCGCGCAGGTAATTGACGCTGCTCAGCCCGGAGGAGTAAAGCGAGTATCCGCCGGTGGCGTTGCAGTGCCACAGATAGACGGCGGCGCCGGGGAAAGGCGCGCAGGAGCTGGTCTCGATCGTGAGCTTGATCGTGAGGGGGACTCCGGTGGCGGTTCCGCTCAGGCCGCCGAAGCTGGAGCGGATGTCGCTGCGGACGATGCCGCTCTGCGTCAGCACGTTCGGCCCGTTGGAGCCGTCGGCGGGGTAGGGCCCGGCGGTCTCGCTGGGAATCTCCGTGCAGGCGGCCGCGGCGGCGTCGGCCCTGCCCGGCAGGGCGGATGCCATGGCCGCGAGGCCCGCGCCGCCCATGAGAAGGAGCGCCTTGCGTCGGCTTAACGTGCCCAGGTCGAACGAGAGACCTCGGTCGTGGTCGTGCAGTTCTTCAGCCATGACCGGGAGCGTAAAAGGTACCCGGCGGTGCGTGAAGACCCCTTTCCTGGGAGTTCCATGAAAAGATATCGATGCTTGATTAAAAGTTTATGAGAATCGAGTCGGGTTTCTTGACCGAATTAGTCAATCTTCTGTTCGAAGGATGGATAGGGAGCTCGGCGGTCAGTCCCGGTACGACTTCCGCTTCAGCCGAAAACTCACTTCGACCGTGAGTCCTCCTTCTGAGCGGGGATGCGCTGCGAGTCTGGCGCCGTGTGCTTTGGCGATGGCCAGCACGATGGCGAGACCGAGGCCATGTCCGTCGCGGTGTACCCGCTCCGTGCCGGCTTGGTGGAAGGGCCGGAAGAGGCGTTCGAGGTCCTGGCGGGGAATCGACGGGCCGGTGTTGCTGATCGCGATGTTCGCATGTTCCGTCGATGAGGTGGTCGAGACCGTGACGTGGCCCCTGGCGATGTTGTGGTGGAGGGCGTTGTCGAGGAGGTTCGCGATCAGACTGGTGACCAGTCGGGGATCTCCGACGGTTGGTGCGGGGGCGAGACCGGCCTCGATGCGGATGCCGCGGTGGTCCGCTTCGCGCCGGTGGCCCGAGATGACGCCCTGGGTGATCTCGGCGAGGTCGATCGGGTCCCAGCGTTCGACTCCCCGCTCGCCGGTCGCGAGGGTGAGCAGGGCCTCGATGAGCCGTTCTTGTTGGTCTCCGAGGCGGAGTGCCTCTTCGCAGGCGGCCCGCAGGCTTTCGGTATCGGCGGCGGGGTCGGCGAGAGCGACCTGGAGAAGCGTGCGCTGGCCGGCGAGGGGGGTGCGCAGTTCGTGGGAGGCGTTGGCCACGAAGTGGCGCTGGGCTTCGAAGGCGGCCTGAAGCCGTCCGAAGAGATCGT
Organism: Actinoallomurus liliacearum; assembly: GCF_039542035.1. Classification (NCBI taxonomy): domain Bacteria; kingdom Bacillati; phylum Actinomycetota; class Actinomycetes; order Streptosporangiales; family Thermomonosporaceae; genus Actinoallomurus; species Actinoallomurus liliacearum. The sequence continues at coordinate 450,057 of NZ_BAABHJ010000002.1, read as the reverse complement.
TGAGGGTCCTGCTGAGGTCGGTGAGCTCGTCAGCCGGGCCGGTGAGGTCGAGCCGTCGGTCCAGGTTGGTGGCGGAGATCTCCTGGGCGGTGGTGGTGATGACGCGCAGGGGGCGAAGGAATCTGCCGGCGAGCCACCAGGCTCCGGCCATGGCGATGGCCACGGCACCCAGGCCGATGGCGGCGGGACCGACGTCAAAGGTGCGGCCGCCGGTCGCCGGAGCGGCGGGGGTGCCGGCCGGGGCTCTTTGTTCGCTGTGGCCGTAGAGGAGGTTGGTGGCCAGCAGGACCGCTGCCAGCAGACCGAGAGCCAGGCCGGAGTAGAGCAGAGTGAGCTGCACCCGCAAGATGGGCCGGCGGCGCAGGAGGGACATGACGTTCTTCACCGGGCGCGTCACTGGTCTCCGATCCGGTAGCCGGCCTCGCGGATGGTGTGGATGAGGGGCGGGTCGCCGAGCTTGGCCCGCAGCCGGCGGATGGTCGTCTTGACCGCGGTGGTGAAGGGGTCGGCTGCCTCGTCCCAGACCCGTTCGAGGAGCTCTTCGGCGGAGACCACCCGGTCTCCTGCGGCGAGGAGGCATTCGAGGACCGCGAACTCCTTCGGGCTCAGCTCCAGGCGCCGTCCAGCACGGAAAGCGACCCGACGGCCGGGGTCGAGTGTGACGTCACCAGCGTGGAGGGTCGGTGGTGTCGCGGGCGCGGCTCGCCGCCCGAGAGCGCGGACACGGGCCACCAGTTCGGAGAAGTCGAACGGCTTGGGAAGGTAGTCATCGGCGCCCAATCCGAGGCCGTCGACGCGGTCCTTGACGGTGCCGGCGGCGGTGAGCATCAGTACGCGGCTGTTCGACCGTTTCGCGACGATCTGCCGGCACACCTCGTCTCCGTGGACCCCGGGCAGGTCCCGGTCGAGGACCACGACGTCGTATCGGGTGACAGCCAGGTGATCGAGCGCGTCGCTGCCGTCGAGGACGACGTCGACCGCCATGCCCTCGCGGCGCAGGCCGGTCCCGATCGAGCGTGCCAGGACCTCGAAGTCCTCGACGACGAGCACTCTCACGGCCGTTCTCCATTCGGGTTCCTACCTGTGGCGGCGAGGCCCGGTTCGGAACATCGACCACGTCGCTCTTCACGATGACAGGCACAGGGTGTCAGCCCGGTGTCGGCGGCTGCCACCGGGCTGACACCTGCCGTGCCGTACATCTGGTGGCGAAGACCATCCCCATGACCAAGGACGGACGAGCACGTGAGCGACGCAACGATCGAAGTCAGCGGCCTACGTAAACGCTTCGGGCCGACAGTCGCCCTCGACGGTATGACCTTCACGGTCACGCCCGGCACGGTGACCGGCTTCGTCGGCCCGAACGGTGCGGGCAAATCCACCACCATCCGGGTGATCCTCGGCCTGGACGCCCCAGACGAGGGCCACGCCCTGATCGGCGGAAGGCCTTACGCGCAGCTGCCGCACCCGCTGCACCACGTCGGTGCGCTGGTCGACGCCGCCGCCCTCCAGCCCAGCCGCACTGGGCGAAACCATCTGCTGTGGCTGGCCCACTCCCAGGGCATGTCCGCCGGCCCCGTCGACGCCGCGATCGAGCTCGTCGGGCTCGGCAGCGCGGCACGTCGGAAAGCCGGCGGCTACTCACTGGGTATGCGCCAACGCCTCGGCATCGCCGCGGCCATGCTCGGCGCCCCCCGGATGATCATCATGGACGAGCCGTTCAACGGCATGGACCCCGAAGGGATCATCTGGATGCGCGGGCTGCTGCGCTCCCTCGCCGCAGAGGGACGCGCCATCCTCGTCTCCAGCCACCTGATGGGCGAGCTGCAAGGTATCGCCGATCACGTCGTGGTGGTCGGCCGCGGCCGTGTACTCGCCGACGCCCGCGTCGAGGACCTGGTCGCCCGCGCCTCGGGCGACCAGGTCCGGCTGCGCACCTCGGCGCCGGCCGACGCTGCCGCGGCGCTGCACCGGTCCGCGACCGCCGCAACCGTCACCGACGCCCACACCGTCACCGTGTCCGGGGTCCCCGCGCAGCGCGTCGTGGAAATCCTCAGCCAAGCGGGCGTGCCCTTCTCCGAGGTCACCACGCACCGGGCGACGCTCGAAGACGTCTACCTTCAGCTCACCAGCAGCGAGACCGAGTACCAGGCCGGCACCTTGCACCGGGAGGCGCGACGATGACCACCACCGCAGCGCCCCGCCCGACCGCCCAACCTGAGCGGGAGAGCTTTCGGCCGGTTCTTCGGGCGGAGTGGACCAAGTTCCGCACGATCCGGGGCTGGCTGATCGGCCTGGGCGTCGCCGTCGTGCTGTGCACCACGTTCACGTTCCTTGTCGCCAACGGTACCCACGAAGGCACCTGCACCGGCACCGGCTCGACCTGTCAGTCTGGTCATCCCTACGTGGCGACCGGACCGGACGGCGAAGCGGTCGCTGACAGCTACCAGTTCGTTGAGCAACCGCTCACCGGCGACGGCACGATCACCGCGCAGGTCCGCTCACTCACCGGGGTGACCTCGTCCAACCCGACCAACGTCGCCCCGTCACTCGCCCAGACCCGCCCCGGCCTAGCGGCCTGGGCGAAGGCCGGGATCCTCCTGCGGCCGAGCACCAAGCAAGGATCGCCCTACGCCGCAGTCATGGCGACCGGCGCTCACGGCGTCCGCTTCCAGGACAACTACACCCACGACCAGGCCGGCCGGCCCGGGCCGGTCTCCGACACCTCGCCACGCTGGTTGCGGCTGACCCGGACCGGCGACACGCTCACCGGCTACGACTCCACCGACGGCACGGCCTGGACCAAGATCGGCGCCGCGCGCCTGGCGGGGCTTCCCTCCACCGTGCATGTCGGGCTGTTCGTCACCTCGCCCGTGTCGTTCGATCGTTCAAGCAGTGGATTCGCCACCCAGGCCACCGCCACCTTCGATCACGTCACCCAAGGCGCCTGGCGCGAGCAGAGCATCGGCGCTCAGGACTTCTACCCGAAACTGCCAGGCGGCAGCTACCACCGCACCGGCAGCTCCTTCGTCCTGCGCGGCTCCGGTGACATCGCCCCCGCCGTGGTGGAAGGGCTCCTCGGCACCGACACCCCCTCCAGCACCATCGTGTTCGGGCTCATCGTCGGCCTGATCGCGATCATCGTGGTCGCCACGATGTTCATCACCGTCGAGTACCGCCGCGGCCTGATCCGCACCACCTTCGCTGCCACCCCGCACCGGCATCGCGTGCTCGCGGCCAAGGCAGTCGTCATCGGCGCCGCTGCCTTCGTCATCGGAGCACTCGCCGCTGCGGTCGCCGTCCCCCTCGGCGAGCACATCCTCAAAGCGAACGGCGCCTACGTCTTCCCGGTCAGCACTCCCACCATGGCGCGCATCATCGCCGGCGCCGGCGCGCTGGTCGCCGTCACCGCCGTCGCCGTCCTCGCCGCCGGCACCATCGTCCGGAAGAGCGCCGGTGCCGTCACGGCAGGCATCGTCGTGTTCGTCCTGCCATACATCATCGGCTCATCGATGTCCGGTGGCGCTGAGCAGTGGCTGTTCCGCCTCACTCCAGCCGCCGGCTTTTCCGTCCTGGGCGCTCTCCCCAGATCTGCGCAGGTCGCCTACCCCTACACCATGGCAAACGGCTACTATCCGCTCTCTTGGTGGGCCGGCCTTGCCGTGTTGTGCGCCTACGCCGCCCTCGCCCTCGGCATCGCCGCCGTCACGCTGCGCCGGAGAGACGCATGATCGACGCGCTGCGAGCCGAATGGACCAAACTGCGCACCTTGACCAGCACGGCCTGGCTCCTCATCGGCGCCGTCGTCCTGACCGTCGCGGTCAGCGCCGGCATCGCCGCCACCACCCACGTATCCTCCGACCGCGGGCAGGACCCCACCAAACTCGCCCTGACCGGCATCACTCTCGGCCAGGCGGTCGTTGCCGTCCTCGGCGTCCTCGCCGTCTCGGAAGAGTACGGCAACGGCATGATCCGCCTCACCCTCACCGCCATGCCCCGTCGCGTGGTCGTCTTGGCCGCCAAAGCCGTCAACGTCGCCGGCCTCACCCTCCTCGCCGGACTGCTCGCCGTCGCCGGTTGCCTGCTCATCGGGCGACTGATGCTCCCCGGCGCCGGCCTCGACCCAGCTCACGGCTACGCACTCATCTCGATCAGCCACGGGCCTACTCTGCGGGCCGCCGCCTGCGGCGGCCTCTACCTCATGCTCATCGCCCTGCTCGCCCTCGGCGTCGCCACCGCCATCCGCGAGACCGCCGTCTCGATCGGAGCCGTCCTCGCCCTGCTCTACCTGCCCCCGATCCTCGCCCAAGCCGTCGCCGACCCGCTGCGACGACACCTCGAACAGATCGCCCCCATGACCGCCGGGCTGGCCGGCCAGGCCACCACCAACCTCAGTTCCCTCCCTATCGCCCCTTGGACCGGCCTCGGAGTCCTCGGCGGGTGGGCGGTCGCCGCGCTCTTCATCGCCGGACTCCTGCTCCGGCGGCGCGACGCCTGAGCGGTCGCCTGCGACCTGGAACGCGAAGGCCCGCCGGGAGCGGGTGCTCCCGGCGGGCCTTCGTACGGTCGGCTCGGTCCGCTCAGCTGGCGAAGTCGAGCAGCGGCTGGGCGTTGCTCGGGTGCCGCAGCTTGGACAGCGACTCCTTCTCGAGCTGACGGATCCGCTCACGGGTCAGCCCGAGGTGCTTGCCGATCTCGTCCAGCGTGCGCGGCGTGCCGTCGTACAGCCCGAACCGCATCGCCATGATCTTCTCTTCCCGCGGGGAGAGCACCGACAGGGCGCGGCGCAGCTGGTCGGCCATCAGCTGGCGGTCGACCAGTTCGGACGCCTCCGGGCTGTCGGTGTCCTCGATGAGGTCGCCGATGCGCGTCTCGCCGTCCTCGCCGATCGTCGAGTCCAGGCTGATCGGCTGGCGGCTGGTCCGCAGCAGCTCCTGGACCTGGGCGGGGCTCTTGTCGAGCTCCTCGGCCAGCTCCTCCGGAGTGGGCTCGCGGCCCAGACGCTGGTGCATGTCCCGCTCGACGCGGCTGAGCTTGCTCAGCATCTCCAGGACGTGAACCGGCAGCCGGATCGTGCGGGCGGAGTCGGCGAAGCCACGCTGAATGGCCTGCCGGATCCACCACATCGCGTAGGTGGAGAACTTGTAACCCTTGGTGTAGTCGAACTTCTCCACCGCGCGGATCAGGCCGAGGTTGCCCTCCTGCACCACGTCGAGCAGGGACAGGCCGCGGTCGGCGTACTTCTTCGCCACCGAGACGACGAGCCGCAGGTTGGCCTCGAGCATGTGGGCCTTGGCCCGGCGGCCGTCCTCGGCGACCAGCTCGAGATCATCGCGGTCGTCCTCGGAGAGCCCGGTCTCGGTCTCGAGCTTGTGCTCGGCGTAGAGTCCGGCCTCGATGCGCTTGGCGAGCTCGACCTCCTGCGCGGCGGTGAGCAGCTGCCGGCGGCCGATCGCCTTGAGGTAGGTGTGCACCGAGTCGCCCATGACCGAGGACTGGTCGTCCAGGTCGGTCGGGGCGTCGACCTCGTAGTCATCGGACTCGAGCTCGGCGGCGGGAACGTCCACCGCGTCGGGGTCGGCCGGGTGCTCGGATCCGGTCTCGGCCCGCGGCGCCTCGGCCTCGGCGGCCTTCGCCTTGCCCGCGGTCCTGCTCTTGGCGCGGGCGGGCTTGGCCTTCTTGACAGTGGCCGTACCCTTCTTGGTGGACGCGGCCTCGGTCTTGTCCTCGCTGGCCAGTCGGACTCCGGCGTCGGTCAGCTGGCGAATGATGGAGCGGCCCTGCGTGGGGGTGATGCCGGCTTCCTGGAAGGCATTGCGCACCTCGTCCAGCGAGAGGTGCCCCTGAGAACGGCCACGGTCGAGAAGCTCCTCGAAGGGCGTCAGCCCTGCGGGCATGGTCGCAGCAGCGGTTCGCGGCATGAGGACACCTCCCTCCCTTCGTGTCCTAGCGGTATGGGACGTATGTCGTCTGCTTGCGCGCGCACTATCGGAAACGCACGATCGTGGCCGGGTTGTTCCCGCAGAGCGGAAACTTTCACGTGTGCACGCGCCCGGGTACGGCAAAGCCCCCCTCGCCTGCCAGCCGCACAGGCTATCAGCACCCCGCCCGACCTGCGGGGTAAGCGCCTCCGCGGGTCGTCACCAGGTGTGACCAAGACCACTCCGCGTGGCCGGCCTCAGCGATGGGTGCGGATCGTCGCGATCTTCGACGTGCACGTGGTGATCGTGCCACGAGTGCCGCAGGTCCAGTGGCCGATGACCACCAGGCCGGCCGTGCCCTCCGCCGGAGTGTCGGGGTCGTTGTACTTCTCGAAGACGCTCATCGCCTCGACGCAGCTCGTCCGGCCGCGTACGACCTGGACCGTGGCACGGCCTCCGGTCACGGTGGTGACCTGGCCGCACTCCGTGCCGGGACGGGCGAGCCGCGGCCGGCCGGTGGGGGACGGTGACGGGGTCGGGATCACCAGGGACCGGGTCGGCCGCGCCTGCGGATGGCGCTCACTCGCGCAACCCGCGACGGCGACCAACATCAACAGGGCGAATGCAGGGCGTACCACCACGACGACGGATTCTCCCAGAGCCGCAGGGCCCGCCGGGCCGCGGCGTCGCGCGGGCGGTTACCTCGATCAGTAGAAGAATTCACCATTTTTTGGCGGTTCGGGGCTTCAACGGCGCCCTGACAAGGCTGATCATGACGGGTGACCGTCCCCCTGACAAGGAGGCTCCGTGCACACCCGCCAACGCTCTCGCTCCACCTGGCCGGTCCGGTTCGCCGTCACCGTCGCGGCGACCGCATCCGTGGCCGGCGTGGTCGGCGTCACCCACGCCGGCGCGTCGGTCTACGGCTCCTGCACGATCTCGCGGTGCGCCGACGCCCGTTCGGCCGACTCGATCTGGGCGTCCAAGGGCTATCCCACGACCAGCGGCTGGTACTCCTGGCCGGACGGCAAGTACAACTACACCGGCGGCCGGTTCTACAACCGGGAGGGCGAACTGCCCAGCGGCGCGACCTACTACGAGTACGACGTGTACTCCCGCGCGAAGGGCGCCGCGCGCGACGCGTACCGGATCGTGGTGAACCGCAGCACCGGCGTGACCTGGTTCTCGCCGAACCACTACACCGACTTCTACCAGCTGTAGGCGCGTCCGGCGGGTCGCCGCCCGCCACGGACGGGATCCACCGGACACGCCCTCGGCGTCAACCCCGGCGCAGGCGCTCGAGGTCGGGTTTGCCGGAGGGGAGCAGCGGCAACTCCTCGACGAGCTCGAGCCGGCGCGGCGCCGCGTACGCGGGGAGCTCCGTGCGGACCCGGGCGCGGAGCTCCTCCAGGTCCGGCGGATCGTCGCCGGGGACGACGACGGCCGTCACCCGCTGGCCCCACTCGGGATCGTCGCGCCCCACGACGGCGACGTCCCGTACGCCGGGATGCCGGGCCAGCACCGCCGCGACCTCGCCCGCCACGACCTTCTCCCCGCCGGTGACGATGACGTCGTCGGCCCGGCCCCGTACCCGCAGCCGCCCGTCCTCGAGCACGCCGAGATCCTGGGTGACGAACCACGCGCCGTCCCGTACGGCGGCGGTCAGCTCGGGCCGCAGCCGGTAGCCGCCGAACAGCACCGGGCCGGCCAGCCGGATGCGCCCGTCGGCGCCGATCTCGACGGACACGCCGTCGAGGGGGACGCCGTCGTAGACGCAGCCGCCGCAGGTCTCGCTCATCCCGTACGTCGTGAAGACCCGGCCACCGCGCGAGCGGGCCGTCGCCACGAGGTCGGGCGGCGGCGCCGCCCCGCCGAGCAGGATCGACCGGAAGCCGCGCAGGTCGACGTCGGCGTCGATGAGGCGGCGTAGCTGGGTCGGCACGACCGAGATGTGGGCCGCGCCGGATCCCGCGACCTCTGACACGTCGAAGCGCGGGTGTATCACCGGGTCGGTGCCGGCGACCAGGGACCGGATGAGGACCTGGACGCCCGCGATGTGGCTGGTCGGCAGGCAGCACAGCCAGCGGTCGCCGGGCTCGGCGCCGATCCGCGACAGCGTCGCCGAGGCGGAGTGCCGGAGCGCCGTCGCCGCCAGCTCCACGACCTTCGGGGCGCCGGTCGATCCGGACGTGGCGATCAGCACCGCCGTGTCGTCGGCCACCGCCGGCCCCGGCGCGCAGCCGGTACCGCAGTCGTACCGCCGTTTTCCGTCGGCGGTCTCCACCCAGGCCGGGCGGAGCGCGTCGAGCAGCCGGGTCAGGGCGGGGGCGGGCAGCTCGGGGGAGAGCGGGCAGATCGCCGGGCCGGTGCCGTCGAGCGCCGCCTCCAGGCGGCGGAACAGCGACGGGCCGGGCGGCAGGATGACGGCGTGCAGGCTTCGGCTCATGACGCCGATCAGCCTAGTGCAGTGACGGAACTTGATTGATCATTCAAATTACTATGTAAAGGCGGCCACCGTGTCGGCGACGACCCCGGACACCGACTACGGAACCGGACCGCCGACGCGCTTGAATAGAGCGGGCGCCGACAGGCAGCGGGCCGCCGGCGGGCTGGAAAGGAACACCGAATGGTCTCCGAGCTGTTCGACCCGGACGCGTGGAAGGCGGTCGAGGGCTTCGACTTCACCGACATCACGTACCACCGGGCGGTGGACCAGGGCACGGTGCGCATCGCGTTCGACCGGCCCGAGGTCCGCAACGCGTTCCGGCCGAACACCGTCGACGAGCTCTACCGCGCGCTCGACCACGCCCGGATGTCCAGCGACGTCGGGTGCGTGCTGCTCACCGGCAACGGCCCGTCCCCGAAGGACGGCGGGTGGGCGTTCTGCTCGGGCGGTGACCAGCGGATCCGCGGCCGGGACGGCTACCGGTACGCCGAGGGCGAGACGGCCGACACCATCGACCCCGCACGCGCGGGCCGGCTGCACATCCTGGAGGTGCAGCGGCTGATCCGCTTCATGCCCAAGGTCGTCATCTGCGTCGTCCCCGGCTGGGCGGCCGGCGGCGGGCACAGCCTGCACGTCGTCGCGGACCTGACCCTGGCCAGCCGCGAGCACGCGCGGTTCAAGCAGACCGACGCGGACGTCGCCAGCTTCGACGGCGGCTTCGGCTCGGCCTACCTGGCCCGGCAGGTGGGGCAGAAGTTCGCCCGGGAGATCTTCTTCCTGGGCGACACGTACGACGCCGAGGCGGCGCACCGCATGGGCATGGTCAACGCCGTCGTGCCGCACGCCGAACTCGAGCGGACCGCGCTGGAGTGGGCGCGGAAGATCAACGGCAAGAGCCCGACCGCGCAGCGGATGCTGAAGTACTCCTTCAACCTCATCGACGACGGTCTGGTCGGCCAGCAGGTCTTCGCCGGTGAGGCGACCCGCCTGGCGTACATGACCGACGAGGCCGCCGAGGGGCGCGACTCCTTCCTCGAGAAGCGTGCGCCCGACTGGTCCCGCTTCCCCTGGTACTACTGACCTCCCGGCTCCGCCCCGCGGCCCGCACGCGGGGCGCCGGAGCCGCCCGGACCTCCGAGATCGTCGGCCCCGGTACCGACCGGCCCGTGCACGAGCGGGGGACACGCGGCCCTAAGGTAATGCGGGAAGCAGCGTCTCCGGACAGGGGGGTCAGGCCATTGCGCGTGTTCGCCATCCCGATGCGCACGCGGTTTCGCGGGGTGACACGGCGAGAGGGAATGCTGGTGCGGGGCCCTGCCGGATGGGGGGAGTTCTCCCCTTTCCCGGAGTACGGCCCGAAGGAGTGCGCCCGCTGGCTCGCCGCGGCCCGCGAGGCGGCGCATGACGGATGGCCCGCGCCACTGCGGTCCCGGATCCCGGTCAACGTCACGGTGCCGGCGGTCGACGCCGACACCGCCCACCGGATCGCCGCCGCGTCCGGCTGCCGTACGGCCAAGGTGAAGGTCGCCGAACCCGGGCAGCCGGAGGCCGACGACCTCGCGCGCGTCGAGGCGGTCCGCGACGCGCTCGGCCCCGGCGGGAAGGTCCGGGTGGACGCGAACGGCGCCTGGGACCCCGACACCGCCGTCCGCATGCTGCGGCTCCTCGGCGAGCTGGAGTACGCCGAGCAACCCTGCGCGACGCTGGACGAGCTCGCCGCCGTACGCCGCCGCGTCGAGACGCCGATCGCCGCGGACGAGTCGATCCGCCGTGCCGAGGACCCGCTGCGGGTCCGTGCCGCCGAGGCCGCCGACGTCGTCGTGCTCAAGGTGCAGCCCCTGGGCGGGGTACGCGCCGCGCTGCGCGTCGCCGAGGCGTGCGGGCTGCCGGTGGTCGTCTCCAGCGCGGTGGAGACCTCGGTCGGGCTCGCCGCGGGCGCGGCGCTGGCCGCCGCGCTGCCCGAACTGCCCTACGCCTGCGGGCTCGGCACCCTGTCGCTGCTGGAGGGCGACGTCGTGGCCGACCCGCTCACGGTGACCGACGGCGCGATCGACGTGCGCCGTCCCGAGGTGGACGAGGACGCCTTGCGGCGATACGAGGTGGACGGCGCGGCCTGGCGACGGCGCGCGGGTGACGCGCAACGGGAGCTGGGCGGGGCGCCACTGGTGACGGACGCAGAGGCGGCTCGATGAACCCGGCGACCGCGCTGGCGACCGTACTGGTCGACGAGCTGACGCGCTGCGGGATGACCGACGCCGTCCTGGCGCCGGGTTCCCGGTCCGCGCCGCTGGCCCTGGCGTTGTACCAGCAGTCGAAGATCCGGCTGCACGTGCGGATCGACGAGCGGTCCGCGTCGTTCCTGGCGCTCGGCATCGCCAAGCGCAGCGGCCGCCCGGTCGCGGTGATCTGCACGTCGGGGACGGCGGCCGCCAACTTCCACCCGGCCGTGGTCGAGGCGCACGAGGCCGGGGTGCCGCTGCTGATCCTGACCGCCGACCGGCCGCCGGAGCTGCGCTACACCGGCGCGAACCAGACGGTCGACCAGGTCAAGCTGTACGGCACGGCGGTGCGCTGGAGCTGTGAGGTCGGCACACCGGAGGAGCGTCCGGGCATGGTGGCGTACTGGCGGTCGCTGGCCAGCCGCGCCTGGCATGCGGCGCAGCAGCCCGACCCCGGCCCGGTCCACCTGAACCTCGCGTTCCGCGAGCCGCTGATCCCCGACGGGGACGAGGACTGGTGCGAGCCGCTGGACGGCGACGTCACCGGCGCCTGGACCAAGGTGCGCGCGGCGACGCCCGGCTCGGTGCTGCACGTGCCCCCGACCCGCCGCGGCGTCCTCGTCGTCGGCGACGGCGCGGTCAACGTCAAGCGCTACGTCGCGGCGGCGTCGATGGCGGGCTGGCCCGTGCTGGCCGAGCCGAACGGCAACGCCCGCTACGGCGACCACGCCCTGTCGGCGCACCACTTCCTGCTCGGCGTGCCCGAGTTCGTCGACCGGCACCACCCGGACGTCGTCGTCACGCTGGGCAAACCAGGGCTGTCGCGGCCGCTGCTGTCGTTCCTGCGCCGCGCCGAGCAGCACGTCGTCGTCTCCCCGTCGCTGGCGCGCTGGCCGGACCCGGTCCGGTCGGCCACGCAGGTGGCGCAGGAGGCGGAGATCCCGGTCGTGTCGGGCGACGACTCGTGGCTGAAGTCCTGGCGGACCGCCGACCTGATCGCGCGCAACGCGGTCGACTCGGTCCTGGACGCCACCGACGAGCTGACCGAGCCGAGGCTCGCCCGGGACCTCGTCGCGGCCATCCCCGGCGGCTCGCTGCTGCTGGCGGCGGCGAGCATGCCGATCCGCGACCTGGACCAGACGATGCACCCGCGCCGGGGCATCCGCATCCTCGCCAACCGCGGGGCCAGCGGCATCGACGGCCTCGTCTCGACGGCGATGGGCGCCGCGCTGGCGCACGGCAACCGCGCCTACGCCCTGCTGGGCGACCTGGCCTTCCTGCACGACCAGAACGGCCTGGTCATCGGGCCGCAGGACCAGCGGCCCGACCTGGCCATCATCGTGATCAACAACGTCGGGGGCGGGATCTTCTCGCTGCTGCCGCAGGCGTCGTTCCCCGAGCCGTTCGAGCGGGTGTTCGCCACGCCGCACCAGGTGGACATCGCCTCGATCGCGGCGGCGCACGGCATCCCGTACGCCCGGCTCGAGTCGCTGAACGACCTGTCCAAGGTCGTGGCCAAGGAGGGTCTGCGGATCGTGGAGGCACGGACCGACCGCGCGGCCAACGCCGAGTTCCACGCCCGGATGCGCGAGGCGGCGCAGGACGCGGTCCGGTCGCTCCTCGGCGTCTGAGACCCTCCGGTGCTCAGCCGGTCTCGTACGCCTTGGCCTGCAGGGTGAACAGCTCGGCGTAGCCGCCGCCGCGGGCGAGCAGGGTCTCGTGGTCGCCCACCTCGGTGATCCGGCCGCCCGCCAGCACGATGATCAGGTCGGCGGTGCGCGCGGTGGAGAACCGGTGGGAGATGAGCAGGGTGACGCCGCCGGCCCGGCGTCCGGACCGGGACAGCTCGGCGAACCGGGTGAACAGCTCGGCCTCGGCGGCGGGATCCAGGCTCGCGGTCGGCTCGTCCAGGACGGTCAGCAGGGGGTCGGTCCGCATCAGGCCGCGGGCGAGCGCGATCCGCTGCCACTGCCCGCCGGAGAGCTCCTTGCCGCCGGTGAACCAGCGGCCGAGGGGAGTGGCGAGACCCTGGGGCAGCCGGGCCGGCAGGTCCTCGGCCCCCGCGGTGGCCAGCGCGGCGCCTACCGCGGCCTCGTCCTCGATCCGGGGCAGGTCGCCGATGCCGACGGCCTCACGGGCGATGAGGTTGGGGCGGACGAAGTCCTGGAACACCGCCGTGGTCCGCGTGCGCCACCGGTCGGGGGAGATGCCGGCCAGGTCGGCGCCGTCGACCAGGATCCGCCCGGCGGTCGGCCGGTACATCCCGGTCAGCAGCTTGACCAGCGTCGTCTTGCCCGCGCCGTTCTCCCCGACGATCGCGACGGTCGCCCCGGCGGGCAGGTCCACGGTGAGGTCCTGAAGGACGTCCTCGGCCGCTCCCGCGTAGCGGAAGCCCACGCCCTCCAGGCGGAGGCCCGTGCGGAGACGGTCGGGCACCGGCGCCGCGGCGGGCATTCGGGTCTCCTTCTCGACGTAGTCCTCGAGCCAGACGAGCCGCCGGGCGGTGCGGACGGCCGTGGCGAGGGACCCGGCGGTGTCGGAGGCGCCGGCGATCTGGCGCTGGGCGCGTCGCATCAGGCTCACGGCCATGACGACCTGCCCGGGGGAGGTGTGCCCGTGCGCCGCCCGCAGTACCAGCACGATGATGACGCCGACGAAGGCGACGGCGTACCCGGTCCAGCCCAGCGCCTCCCACGCCGCGCCGCGGATCGCGCCCCGGACGTCGCGCCGGCGGGCGTCCTCGGTGAGCGCGGCGTGGCGGGCGGCCAGCGCGTCGGTGACGCCGTACGTGCGCAGTTCCTTGGCGGTCTCGGCCGTGGTGGCGAGCGTGAACAGGTCGCCGATCAGCCGCCGGACCGGGGCGAGCTCGTCGCCGGCGCGGGCCTGGACGCGCCCGGCCCGCCGGTCGGCCAGCGCCGGGATCAGCCCGAACAGCGGCACGAGCATGACCGGTGGGTACACGGTCGCCAGCAGCAGCATGATCACGCCACCCCGGATGGCCACCTGCCACGCCCGGAGCAGCTGCCGGGGCGCGGCCGCCAGGCTCCGGCGGTCGTCGCGAAGCTGGTCGACCTCCGACAGCAGCTCCTTGCGTTCGAAGTGCTCCAGCCGGGGAGCGGTGCTCAGCAGCAGCGCGACGCGCTCGGAGACGAACAGGTTGAGGCGGTCGGTGAGCGTCCAGTTCCCGGTGACCGACAGCGTGGTGAGCGTCGTCGCCACGGTGAAGAGGATCGCCACGACGGCCACACCGAAGGTGATCTCATCGGAGCGGTGCGCGAGCGCCCCGTCGACCATGTAGTGGAAGCCGAGGGGGAAGGTGGCCGAGGCGACGGCCCCGGCGGTGGCCGCCGCGAACGCCCACAGCAGCGTCATGGGCGCCGCCCGCCAGGCGGTGCCGATCAGGGTCGTGAGGGCGGAAGTGCCTTTCACCGGCGTGCCTCCCGGCTCGGTGCGAAACGGGCGGCCTGGAGCCGGAACATCTCGGCGTACGTGCCACCGGCCCGCAGCAGCTCGTCGTGGCTCCCGGACTCGGTGATGCGGCCGCCGTCGAGGACGGCGATCCGGTCCGCCCGGCGGACCGTCGAGAAGCGGTGCGAGATGATCAGGCTGGTGACGCCCTCGGTGATGGTCAGGAAGCGGTCGTAGAAGCGGGCCTCGGCGCGCACGTCGAGCTGTGCGGTCGGTTCGTCGAGGACGAGGACGCCCGCGCCTCGCTCGACGGCGTACAGCGCCCGTGCGAGGGCGATCCGCTGCCACTGCCCGCCGGACAGGTCCCGGCCGCCGTCGTACTGTGCGGACAGGATGGTGTCCCACCCGTCCGGGAGGCCCTCGATCGGTTCGACTGCGCCGGCCCGGCGCGCCACCGCCGCCAGGACCTCCGGGTCGGCGGCCTCGCCGGACAGGGCCATCGTGACGTTCTCGCGGGCGGTGAGCGGCAGTCGGGTGAAGTCCTGGAAGACCGCGGCGACGTGCCGTTGCCAGTCCCGTACCGGGAACTCCTCCAGGGGGACGCCGTCCACGAGCACGCGGCCCGCGGTCGGCGTGCGCAGGGCCGCCAGCAGCGAGATGAGGGTGCTCTTCCCGGCCCCGTTGACGCCGACGACGGCCAAGGAGCGGCCCGCCTCCAGCACCAGGTCCAGATCCTGCAGCACGTCCCGATCGGCGCCGGGATAGCGGAACGAGACGCCCTCGAACCGGATCTCCCGGTGCGGTCGCCCGGCCACGGCGCGCCCGCCGCCCGCGGGCACGGGGGCGGGCCGCAGGTCGGTGGTCAGCGCGTCCAGGTCGGGGACGGACGACAGCATGGTCTCCAGCGCGATGTCGGCCGCCGTCAGCCCGCCGACCTGCATCGTGGCGGGCAGCATGGTCAGCATCGTGACGAGCGTGCCCAGCGGCAGCGTGTGACGGTACGCGGCCGTGCCCAGGGTGACGGCGGCGGTGCCGTATCCGGCCAGGATCAGCACGGTGGACATGGCGATCCGGCCGTTCAGCCGCCGTATCTCCTCGCCGGCGGGCCGCATCGCCTCGGCGTTGTGCTCCCGGTAGTTGCCGACGAGCCAGGGGCCGAGGCCGAACACCCGGACCTCCTTGGCGGCGGCCGGGCGGAAGGCCAGGTGAATGTAGTACCAGCTGCGCCGCAGCGGTTCGGTGGCCTTGCGGAACGTCGCGATCCGCGCCCGGACCAGCGCCCGCAGCGGCCGCCGGACCATTAGCCACATGACGAACAGGCCCAGCCCGAGCCACCACCGGAAGCCGGCCAGGACGGCACAGGCGACCACGCCCGAGAGCCGGTCGCCGAGCTGACCGATCAGCGTCATCGCCGCCCCGGCGGGCTGGTAGGCGGACAGCTCGCCGCGCGCGGACGCCAGCCGGTCGAGCACGGCCGGGTCCTCCAGGTGCGTGATCCCGGCGGGCGCGCAGACCGCCTCGATCAGCCGTGCCTGCTGCAGGGCGCTCATCCTCGCCTGGACCATCGCGGTCAGGACGTCCTCGGCGGGGCCGCGCAGCAGCGACAGCGCGTACAGCAGGCCGGCCACGGTCAGGCGGGTCAGCAGCACCTCCCCGTCGTGTCCGCCCAGCCCGGACCGTGCGGCCGCCGGAACCGCGCCGACGGTCCGGCCCATGGCGATCAGGACGAGATTGGGGATGAGTCCCTCGGCGAGCATGAAGACGACGGCGCCGGTCAGCAGGCCGGGCGAGCCGACGGCCAGCGTCTTCAGCACGCGGTAGCGCGGCGAGTCCCGCAGTGCCGCCGGCGGCCTCACGGGGCGACCGCCTGGTCGTCGTCCCACGAGACCAGCGACTCCATCAGCTCACCGGCCAGCCGCAGCAACTCCCGCTCGGTCGGGGTCAGCCGCTCCTCCATCCGGCGGGCCAGCCAGTCGGTCCTCGGCCGCAGATGGTCGTCCAGGCGCCCCCGGCCCGCCTCGGTCAGCCTGATCCGCAGCCGTCTGCGGTCGTCCTGATCGGGGACCCGGTCGATCAGGCCCTCCTCCTCCAACCGGGACAGCGTCCGCGTCATCGTCTGCGGCTCGACCTTCTGCAACTCGGCCAGCGTCCCGGGCGTCAGGGCCCCCGCCCGGTCCAGGTGGGACAGCACGCCGACCATCGACAGGCTCAGCCCGTCGCGCGGCCGCTCGGCCCGCATCCGTTGCGCCAGGCTGTTCGCCGCCCGAGCGACCACTTCTGCTACCTCATCCATGGCGGCAGAATATAGTTCGTAACTGCGTACGAGTACTACCGATTTTTTGGCTTATACGGCCGGAGTATGTTCGCTGCTGCGTACCGTCAGCCCGACGAGTCGCCGATCCGGACGTCGTGGTCGGCTCCGTCGGCGGCGAAGGTCAGGAGCCGGGCGCCCTCCTCGAGCAGCGCCGTACGGTCCCGGGCGGACAGCGGCGCGTACGGCTCGACGGTGAGGACGGCGCGGTCGCGCTCGCCTGTGATCCGCCAGGTGCCGTGGACGAAACCGTCGATGAGGAACGTCGGCCGGGGGGAGTCATTCGGAGTGGCGAGCCGGCCGCGGTGGTCATCGGAGAGGACGCGCGTACGGTCCGCGTGCGACCGGAGCAGGTTGTCGTACTCGGGAAGGAAACGGGGCGGAGCGGGCGTCTCCGGGTCGGGCCGCGGTGCGTCGGGCAGGTCGAGCAGTTCGGTGCCGTTCTCGTCGCGGAAGGACAGCAGGCGCGGCCGGAGCCGGTCGATCACCTGGCGTTGCCGGGTCAGACCGGACCAGGTCTGCAGGTCCTTGACGGAGGCCGGCCCGTACGCGGCCAGGTAACGGAGCACCAGGTCCTCCGGCGAGGGGTCCGACGACAGCGACCGGCCCAGCCAGGCCTCGGCCGACGTGTGCACGGCCTGCCCGCCCCGGCCCCAGACGCCCCGGGGCGGCAGTTGCACGAGCGGCACCCGGGTGCGCACGACCGCCGTGAGCGCGCCGGGGTCGCGGTCCGGCAGGGCGTCGCCGAGCGTCGCGCCGAGGTCGGCGAAGGTGCGAGGCCGTTCCTCGACCAGCGTCCGGCCGAGGGCCGCGACCTCCTCGAGGTCCAGCTCGGCCAGGTGCCGGCCGTATCCCGTTCTGAGGGCGCGGTCGAGCAGGGGCTGGACGAGCGGACGCAGTTCCAGGCAGTCGGCCGCGCTGACGAGGTGGATGGTCCCGCGGATCAGCGTGCTGCGGACGAGGTCGCGGCCGTTGATCCCATCGGCGAGCTCGTCGGTCCGGAACCCGGCCAGCCGGGTCCACAGCCCGACGTACGGCGCCAGCGGCGCCTGGGCCTGCATCGCGACCAGACGCTCGACCGCTCGGACCGCCGGCAGGGCCTGGCGAGCGAGCAGCAACTGGCGGGCGAGCAGCGCCCGGTTCAGCGCCCGGCGGCCGAGGACGTCTCCCGCCTCCGCGGTGGGGGACGGCGCCGGTCCGGGGGAACGAAGCATCTCCATGGCCGACACCGTACGGGGGAATGCGGCCGGTTTCCGGCCGCAATGATCACTCGGTCACCGGTTGCGGAACCTGCCCAGGTCGACCCGGAGGGTGGCGCGGAGGGCGGCGGTGTCCTCGTCGGTCCAGCCGTGGCGTTCGAGCCAGCCGAGGGGGCCGTCGTAACGTTCGTCGATGACCGCGAGGAACTTCTCCATCGTCTGCGGGTGCGGCATGTGCGTGTCGGCGGGCCGGGAGTCGAGGTCCTGGGCGTAGACGGGGCTGGAGCGCAGGCGGGCGAGGATGGCCTCCAGACGTTCGCCGGTCGCCGCGTAGTCGGCGACGATCTCCTCACGGGGCACGCCCGCGACGTGCAGGGCGAAGGCGACGACGACGCCGGTGCGGTCCTTTCCCGCGGCGCAGTGCACGATCGACGTGCCGCCGGGGACGACGCGGAGCGCGCCCACGACAGAGTCGGGGCGGTCGGCGAGGTAGCCGAGGTAGTGCCCGACGGATCGGTCGCTCTCCGGGCCGGCCTCCTGGCGGCTCTGCCAGGGCAGGATCTTGTCGGTGTCGAGCGAGTCGGCCTCGACGTCGGTGAACCGGCCGCCCTCGGTGAACAGGGACAGGTGGTGGATCGTGACCGTGGGCACGTCGGTCAGCGGACCGGGGCCCGTGAGGTTCACCTCGGCCTCGCTGCGCAGGTCGACGACGTTGCGCAGGCCCAGGTCCGTGACCAGGCGATGGACGTCGGCCGGGGTGAGGTCCTGCAGGTTGTCCGAGCGCAGCAGCGCGCCGGGACGGATGGCCCCGCCGTCGGCCGTGGGCAGGCCGCCCAGGTCCCGGACGTTGACCGCGCCCTCCAGTTCGATCCATTTGCTCATGGTCTGGACCTTATCCGGCGTGGATGACCGTTCCACGTCGCGAGGGCGCGCGCCGATCGGCGGAGCGGTGACGGGTTTGGAGACAATTACGGGGTGACGACCGAGTACAGCGGTAGCGGAGATCCCACGCGGACCATGGAGCTGTTGTGGGGTGCCCGGCCACGTCCCCGGAGAGGCCCGAGACCGCGGCTGACCACCGAGCAGATCACCCGGGCGGCCATCGAGGCGGCCGACGCCGAGGGACTGGCCGCGCTGTCGATGCGGCGGGTCGCCGAACGGCTGGGCGTCGGTGCCATGTCGCTCTACACGTACGTCCCCGGCAAGGCGGAGCTGGTCGACCTGATGGTCGACGCCGTCTACGGCGAGCGATCGGGTTCGGTCGAGACGTCCGGTGGCTGGCGGGAGCGGCTCGCGGGGGTGGCCCGCGCCAACTGGGCGCTGCACCGCCGGCACCCCTGGATGCTGCAGGTCGCGACGGTCCGCCCCGCCCTCGGGCCGAACGCGCTGGCGAAGTACGACGAGGAGCTGCGTGCCGTCGAGGGGATCGGCCTGACCGACGTGGAGATGGACGGGGTGCTCACCCTCGTCCTGCAGCACGTGGTGAGCTCGGCGCGCCTGCTGGTCGAGGCGGCGGAGGCACAGAGCCGTACGGGCATGACCGACGGGGAGTGGTGGGCGGCGCACGCCCCGCTGCTGGCGGAGGTCTTCGAGGCCGACCGGTACCCGGTCGCCGCCCGCGTGGGGGCCGCCGCGGGCGAGGCTCACCAGGCCGCCCTCAGTCCCGAGTACGCCTTCGAGTTCGGTCTCGCCCGGATCCTCGACGGAGTCGGCGCGCTCGTGGAGTCCCGTTCGGTCTGAGGAGGTTCAGCCCTCGATGGCGTACTGCATGGCGCGCAGCTTGGTCTGGGTCTCGGCGAGCTCGGCGGCCGGGTCGGAGCCGGCGACGATGCCGCCGCCGGCGTACAGCCGGGCGCGCGGTCCCTCGATCTGCGCGCACCGCAGCGCGATGCCCCACTCGCCGTCGCCACGGGCGTCGATCCAGCCGACGGGCCCGGCGTAGCGGCCGCGGTCCATGGCCTCCAGCTCCCGGATCAGGGCGAGGGCGGGGTCGGTGGGTGTGCCACCGACCGCGGGCGTCGGGTGCAGCGCACCGACGACGTCCAGGACCGAGCGCTCCTCGTCGAGCCGGCCGCGTACGGGCGTGGCCAGGTGGATGAGGTTGGACAGGCGCAGGATCTCCGGCTCGGTGGGCATCGTCAGGTCCCGGCACAGCGGGGCCAGCGCGGCGCGGACCATGTCGGCGGCGTAGGAGTGCTCCTCGCGGTCCTTGGCCGAGGCGAACAGGGTGGCGGCGCTGGAGTCGCCGTCCGAGCCGCGCGCAATGGTCCCGGCCAGCACGAGCGACTCGACCTGGCCGCCCATGCGCCGGACCAGGAGCTCGGGCGTCGCTCCGACGAGCCCGGCGCAGGCGAAGGTGTAGCAGGAGGGAAAGCGGTCGGCGAGGCGCCGCAGCAGGATCCGGCTGTCGATGGGTTCGTCGGCCACGGCCAGCAGGTCGCGGGCGAGGACGACCTTGGACAGGTCGCCCGCGCGGATGCGCTCGACGGCGGCGGCGACGGCCCGCATGTGCCGCGGCGCGGTCACCTCGCCGTCGGCCCACCGGATGCCGGTGGGCGGCGCCGGGGGCCGCAGGAGGGTCAGCGGGTCGGCGTGCTCGCCGATCGTGGTGTACCAGGCGTGGCCGTCCCGGCGGCCGAGGACGGTGCGCGGCACGATCAGCACCGAGTCCCCGGAGCGGGGATCGAAGGAGAAGCTGCCGAAGGCGACCGGCCCGGAGCCTGGCACCTGGAGGGGATCCTCGACCGTCGCGGCGTCGAAGAGCGCCGCGAGCCACTGCCGCGCCCACGTGAAGCGGTCCTCGCCCGGCGGCACGGCGACACGCGCGGCCTCGCCCCAGCCGACGATCCCCTCACCGTGCCGCACCCAGGCCAGGGCGGTGGAGTGGGGGAGTCGTGCCAGCAGGTCCTCCGGCGCGCGCACGGGGACGGTGCGTACGGCGAGCCGCTCCGGCAGTCCAACAGCGAGGGTCACGAGATCCCACTGTACGGGAGATTTGAACCCGTTCAAACAGCAGGGTCCCCTGCGATTCGCGAGATGTCGCGCGGCGGTTCCCGTCTGAGGTGATGCCCGAAATGCAGGGTATCCGTCACGCCAGGCACTAAACATCACCGCATATCGGTTGTTCGGCGTAGTTTCTTGATATATCGGTAACATAGCTAGAGCTGCTCAGAGGATGGATCATGCAGAAGCCTGGCGCGACGATCGCGCGGGGCCGGCTTGTGGTCCTCACGTGAAGAAGATCGCTGACTTACCCAGGAGAGACGGCGCCGCAGGCTTACTCTCGTGGCGGCTGTCGGCGGAGATCGTCTCGGGCTGCTGCGTGTGGGTCTGGCTCGATCATGCCGGATTCGTCCCCGAGCGCCGCGGTGGGGACGCGACGTCTGCCAGGTAGCGGCCGTGGCCTTGCTTCCTGCGGGCTGCCGCTGGCCTGGGTCGTCGAGGCGGAAGCGACTGCTGGTACGGAGCGCTCGTGGAGGGCGGGAGCCGGGGAGACGCGGGAGAAAGGGCCGGCCCTGGGCTCCTGCGGTGGGAACCCAGGGCCGGTGATGTATGGCGTCCCAGCGTGGGGACTACTACGCGCGCTCGATGTACGCCAGGGCCTCGATGATGCGGCGACTGCTGCTGAGACCGTCGGCCGTGGCCTTTTGCAGGCCGTAGACGAACTCCGGCAGCTTCTTCTGGCTGTCGGCGATGACGATCGACGCCGAGTCGGCGCCGAGCTTCCTGGCTTCCTCTGCGGGTTCCATGCCGGGCGTGACCATCGCGGTGTTCCTTTCCTCTTCTTTGTACGGTCGTGATGGCGACTGTGACGGTTTGAGGTGCCAACGCCACGGATGCGGCGCTCATGTGAAAGACGTCACGCCGTGTACGTGCTGGGTGACCGTGTCCGGCAGCGAATCGCCCAATCCATGTCGGCTGCGTTGATCCAGTGAGTCCGGATGGTTCCCGCGTCTACCGTGACCGCTCGATGCTCGATGAGCAGAGGAGATGACCGTGGCCGGCGAGCGCCTTCACACCGGCATCCCGGCGATCGACGATCCGCAGATCGTGCAGGCCATGGCCGTGTACGACACCCTCGAGCGTCGGCGCCACCTGGCGGTGTCACGTCCGACTGACAGATCGGGGCCGGGCCGCCGCCGGCCGGGGAGGCTCGCGGCCGGCGGCGCCGGCTCAGTACGCCTGCAGCTCCAGCAGGTTCCCGTCGGGGTCGCGGACCAGGGCGTTGCGGAGGGTCGGCCCCCACTCCGGGCGGTCGGCCGGGGCCGCGACCGGGCGGGCGCCGTGGCGCAGGCACAGCGCGTATCCGGCGTCGACGTCGGCGACCCGGCCGACGAACATGGCCCGGTCCTGGGCCGGCGCGTCGGCGGGCAGGTCCGCGGTGCCCGCGACCGCGGCCATCGCGGCGCGGTCGAACAGCGCGAGCAGGCCCTCGTCCCCGACATCCCAGCTCGCGTACGGCCCGGCCGCGTCGCCCCGGGCCAGCGTGGCACCGGTCAGCTCGGGCAGCACCGCGTCATAGAACCCGAAGCACTCGGCGAACCGGCCGACCAGCAGGCGGGGATACAGCGCGTCCACGGTGAACTCCCTAATAGTAGGTGGCGACCCATCATTGGTGCGCACCCTACACTTGGCGGATCATGGAGGAGACACCACCCAGCCTGCTGGCGCTGACCCCCTACCTGCTGTCGCGGGTGGGGAAGACGGCACGCGGCCGGATCGCCGAACGCCTCACGGCCCGCGAGATGCGCCTCTGGCACATGGCCGTCCTGGCCGCGCTGGCCGACTTCGGTCCGCACGCGCAGCGCGACCTCGCCGCCCGCCTGAGGATCGACCCGAGCGACGTGGTGAAGGTCCTCGACGAGCTGGCCGCCGCGGGCCGGGTCGAGCGGGCGCGCGACCCGGCCGACCGGCGCCGCGTGACCGTGACGATCACCGCCGCCGGCCGTACGGCCCTCTCGGAGCTGACCGCCGACACGTCGGCCGTTCAGGAGGAGGTCCTGGCCCCCCTCGACGAAGGTGAGCGCGCCGTGCTGCACTCGCTACTGCGCCGGATCTTCGCCCATCTGCACGAGGGGACCTAAGGGGCGATGACGGTGGCGCCCGCGGCGGGCGCGGTGCCCATCGCCGCCAGCGCGGCCGGCGCGTCGGCCAGGCCGATCGTCCGGGTGATGAGCAGGTCCGGCCGCAGCGCGCCGGACGCGACCATGGCCATCATCGGGCCGTAGGCGTGCGCGGCCATCCCGTGACTGCCGAGGATCTCCAGCTCCAGCGCGATGACCCGGTGCATCGGCACGACGGCGGGCCCGGCGGCCGGGGGCAGCAGGCCCACCTGGACGTGACGTCCGCGGCGGCGCAGGCTCTCGACCGACGCCGCGCAGGTCGCCGGGCTGCCGAGCGCGTCCAGGGACACGTGCGCGCCGCCGCCGGTGATCTCGCGGACGGCCTCGGCCACCCCGTCCGGGCCCTCCACGCAGGCGGCGGCGCCGAAGCGGCGGGCCAGCTCCAGCGCGCCGGGGGAGACGTCGACCGCGACCACCCGGGCCCCGCACGCCGCGGCGATCATGACCGCGGACAGCCCGACTCCGCCGCAGCCGTGCACCGCCACCCACTCGCCCGGTCCGACGCGCCCCTGCGCCGTGACGGCCCGGAAGGCGGTCGCGAACCGGCAGCCCAGCGCGGCCGCCGTCGCGTACGGCAGCTCCCCGGGCAGCGCCACGAGGTTGACGTCGGCGTTGTCGATCGCGACGTACTCCGCGAACGACCCCCAGTGGCTGAAACCGGGCTGCGTCTGCCGCTCGCACACCTGCTGGTCGCCGGCCGCGCACGCCGCGCACCGGCCGCACGCGCACACGAACGGCACCGTCACCCGGTCGCCGGCCCGCCATCCGGTGACGTCCGGGCCGACCGCGGCGACGACTCCGGCCAGCTCGTGCCCGGGTACGTGCGGAAAGTGCGTGATGTCGGGGTCGTGGCCCATCCATCCGTGCCAGTCGCTGCGGCACAGCCCGGTCGCCTCGACCCGGATCACCGCCCCGGCGCGAGGCGGCTCCGGATCGGGCACCTCTCGTACCTCCGGCATCAGCCCGAACCCGTCGTACGCCACCGCCCGCACCGGCCCGCCCCTTCCTTGACTCCGGGGCTCACCGTATAGCGGCACCCGACCGGGCGGGAACGCGTGTCAGCGCGTGGCGTGGGCCAGGAGGGCGTGGGCGGGTACGCGCACGCGCCCGCTCCGCGCCGCGTACGGCTTCAGAATCCCGTCATAGGCCTCTTTGACCCGCGCGATCGTCGCGGCGTCCTGCCGGGCGAGGACGACACCGTTCGAGCCGACCCGCGCCATCGCCCCGGTTCGCCACCATTCCTCCGGCTTGAACTCGAAGTCCCAGGTCAGCTCCTCCACCGCGACGTCGCGGAATACCCGGCCGACCAGATCGCCGAACGCGTCCGGCCGGCCGTACTCCAGGAACGGGCTGAGCGGCACGTCGTCCGGCCACGGCACGCCGACCTGGTCCATCGCGTCGCGGACCAGCG
This sequence comes from Actinoallomurus liliacearum, assembly GCF_039542035.1. Taxonomy (NCBI): domain Bacteria; kingdom Bacillati; phylum Actinomycetota; class Actinomycetes; order Streptosporangiales; family Thermomonosporaceae; genus Actinoallomurus; species Actinoallomurus liliacearum. The sequence goes on along the minus strand of NZ_BAABHJ010000002.1, from coordinate 426,022 downwards.
CGAGCACGCCGCTGCCGGGCATTCTCCAGCACGTCAACGCGAGCCGGCCGTCCTGCCGGAGCACGCGGCGCAGCTCCCGCAGGGCGGTCTCGGGCTCGCCGACGTGGTTGATGACGAAGTTGCCCGCGACCGCGTCGAACGCCGCGTCCTCGTGCGGCAGGGCGGGCAGCACCGCGACGCGCACGTCCGCCTCGGGCGCGTTGCGCGCCGCGGTCCGTGCCATCTGCGGATCGGCGTCCACGGCCGCGACGACCGCGCCCCTGCGCAGCGCGCCGGCCGCGACGATCCCCGGGCCCGTGCCCAGGTCGAGCACGCGGCGGCCCGCACGCACCCCGGCCGCGTCCAGCAGTGGCTCGACCGCATGGGCCGTCAGCCGGGCGAAGCCCTGCTCGTACGCGTCGGCTCGGCCGGCCCACAGCTCACGTTCGTACGCGTCGAATTCGGTCACGAGCGGCAGCGTACGGGTCCCGGCGCCTCGGATGAGGTGACGTCGCTGTATTCCTTGACAGGAATATAGCTATAGCGTTATGTTCCCTGGGTGAGCACGACCTTCGACGTACTGGCCGAACCTGCCCGCCGCCGCATCCTGGACCTGCTGCTCGAGCGTCCCCGTCTGGTCGGGGAGCTGACCGAGGCTCTCGGCCTCACCCAGCCCGGCACTTCCAAACATCTGAGGGTCCTGCGTGAGGCGGGCCTCGTCAGGGCCCGCCCCGAGGCGCAGCGCAGGTGGTACGAGCTGCGCCCCGAGCCGCTGGCCGAGGTGGACGCGTGGCTGGCGCCCTACCGGCGGCTGTGGTCCGACTCGCTCGACGCACTGGAGCGTCACCTGGACACGATGGAGACCGACGACACATGAACCCGACCATGAAGACCGCGGATGGCCGCAGCGTCCTCCGGTTCGAACGCCGCCTCAGGCATCCGGTGGAGAAGGTCTGGCGCGCCCTGACCGACCCGGCCCATCTCGCGCACTGGTTCCCCTCCGAAGTCGAGGAGATCGAACTGCGCCTTGGTGGGAAGATCCGCTTCAAGCAGGAGTTCCCGGAGCTCCCGCTGGGCACCGGGGAGATCACCGAGCTCGACCCGCCGCACGTGCTGGCCTTCACCTGGTACGAGGATCCGCTCCGCTGGGAACTGCGCCCCGACGGCGAGGGCTGCCTCCTCGTCTTCACCCACACGTTCGCCGACCGGCCGATGGCCGGCAGCTTCGCCGCCGGCTGGGATGCCTGCCTGGCCTCGCTGGACTCGGCGCTGGCCGGCGCTCCCACACCGCCGGTTCCGGAGGACTACGCCGCGCGACACGACGCGTACGCCGAGGCGTTCGGCCTGGACGAAGGCGATCTGATCGAGGACGCCGGCGGCTGGACCATCCGGTTCGAACGGAACGTCCCACATCCCATCGAGAAGGTCTGGCCGGCGCTCGCCGGGTCCGGGGCCGTCACCGGCGGCACCCCGCCGCCCGGGGCCGTCGCCGACCCCGTCGCGCCGGGCGAGGTGACCGAGGTCGTCGCGCCGGAGCTGCTGGAGTACGCCTGGCCGTCCGGCGGCAACGCCCTCGGGCGGGTGCGATGGGAGCTGACCGGCGGCCACCCGGCGGGCACGCGGGTGGTGCTCACCCACACCGGACCGGCGGAGGAGCGCGGCCGGTGCGCCGCCGCCCTGGCCGCCTGGCACCTGCGGCTGCGGTCGCTGGCCGACCGGCTGCGCGACGCGGAGCGCCCCGGCCCCGGCGAGGACGCCGGAGAGCTGGAACGCCGCTACGCCGCCCGGGTCGCGGCCAGGTAGACGACGTCGGGTTCGCCGCGGGTGACCTCGACCGGATGCGCCGACACGTCGGCGAACCGCTCCCGCAGCCGATCCGCGAACGCGGTGACGGCGGCGGAGCTCCACACCGCGAGGACGCCGCCGGGCCGCAGCCGGCCCGCCAGCAGGTCCAGTCCCTCGGGGCCGTACAGCGCGGCGTTGCCCTCGCTGACCGTCCACTCCGGGCCGTTGTCGATGTCCAGGCAGATCACGTCGTACGGCTCGCCGGGCGCGCGCAGCCAGTCCAGGAGATCGGCGCGCTCGACACGTACGCGCGGGTCGCCGAGGGCGCCCTCGGAGTACGGCCGGAGCGGGCCGGCGTGCCAGCCGATCACCGCCTGCTCCCGCTCGATGACGGTCACCTCCCGGGTGTACGGCGAGCGCACGGCCTCGGCGAGGGAGAAGCCCACGCCCAGCCCGCCGATCAGCAGATCGGCCGGGCGGGCGAGGCGGTCGAGGGCCGCCCCGACCAGGAGGCGCTCGGACGCGCCGGCCCGGGTGTCCATCAGGAACACGCCGTTGCTGATGATCTCGAAGTGCTCGCCGTCGCCGCGTAGGACCAGCTCGCCGTGCGGGCCGATCCGCCGATCGTGGACCTCCATGAGTCGCCAGCCTACTCTTCAAGATCACCGGTCGGCGGGGTGAGTGGACGGTGACGGAGAGTCGTTCGCCGAGGTCGGAGAGCCGAATAGGTCGTCAACGAAGGGGAATGACCAGCCCGTACAGCTTCGTACGGAAGGGGGAGCCGATGGGTCTCCTGGACAAACTCAAGAACAAGATGGAGAAGGCGAAGGGTCGCGGCAAGGAGGCGGCGGGCCGAGGTGCCGGTGACCCGTACCTGGAGTCAGAGGGACGCAGGGACCGCATGAAGGGCGGCGCCAAGCAGGTCGGCGAGCAGGCCAAGGACGCCGTGAAGGAGGCCCGTCGCACCTTCAAGCGGTAGGGAACCAGCAGGAGGGTCGCCGCCGGTCGTCTCGGCGGCGACCCTCCGGTCGGCGGTCCGCGCTCGCGGGCCTGGTCCGGCCGGCGGACTCCCGGCTCACGCGGATCGGGTGCTGAGGTCGAAGAGGACGACCAGTTCGTTCGCGCACCGGACGGGGTCGAGGCCGGCCGAGAGCAGAGGGGCCACGCCGTCGATCGAGGCGCGCAGCGCCGCCGCCATGACCTGCGGATCGAAGGGGCGGAACGCCCCCGTGCGCTGGCCGTGGCCGAACAGGTCCGCCAGCCGGCTCACGGAGTCGATGTGGTGCCGTTCCCAGTCGCCCAGACCGCCGTTGAGGAGGATCTGCTGTAGCGCCCGCACCTGCGGCGAATGGCCGGCGATGAATGCCACGTTCGCCCGGATGACGGCGGCGAGCAGCTCACGGGCGCCGGTCGCGGCGTCGATGGCGGGTCGCATGTAGCTCTCGGCGTCGGCGACGACCTGGTCGGCGACGGCCGCGAACAACGCGTCCTTGCTGGAGAAGTGGTAGGTGATCAGGCGTTTGCTGCTGAGCCCGGCCGCCTGGCAGATGGCCTCGAACGTGGTCGCCTGGTAGCCGCGCTCCGCCAGCAGGGCGATCGCCGTACGGATGATCTGCTCCTTGCGGGCCGCGGTCGCCGCCTGACGGGTGGTCATGGCCCTCAAACCTAGTGGTCGGTCCCGGCGTAGGCGCGGCGGACGGCCTTGCGGCTCACCAGAACCGCGACCACCGCCAGCAGGAGACCCACGACGGCCTGCTCGACCTTCATCCAGGCCGGGAAGCCGTCGTGCGGAAGCGCGACGATGACCACTATCGCCACCGGTGCGACGGCGGACATCAGCCGCATGCGCCGATAGGCGGCGCGACTGCCACGGCGGCTGCGCCTGGCCAGCGCGATGAGCAGGGCGGCGATCACGACGACGATGGTGCCGCGGATCCACACGGCGGCGCTGCCGCCGATGAGCGCCGCGGTGCCGAGAGTGGCGATCGAGATGACCAGGACGGTGACGAAGAGGGCGCGGATCCACGCGTACAACTTGTTATCCATGCGGATAAGCTTATCCGCATGGATAACGAAATGTCGATCGTTCCGACCGCCGGACGTCAGAGCCTGATCCCCGCGGGCAACTGGTTCCGGAACTCCGGGTTCAGGCGGATCGCCGTGCGCAGGTGCCTCCGGCCCAGGCCGCTCTCACCTCGCCCGACCAGCAACAGGCCGAGGTTGAGGTGAGCCGCCGCGTTGCGCGGCTCGACTCGTAGGTCCCTCTCGTAGAAGGAGATCGCCTTCGCCGGTCTGGTCGTGGCCAGCAGCACGCCCAGGTTGTAGAGCGCACTGCCGAACCGTGGATCGACGGCCAGGGTCTTCAGGTACTCGAGCTCCGCCGCGGTGGATCTACCGATCCCCTGGAGGATCACGCCCTTGTTGTAGTGCGAAATCGCGTTGCGGGGAGCGATGCGGGCCGCCGCCGTGTAGTCGATCAGGGCGTCCTCCGTGTCGCCGGCATCCTGGGCGGAGTGTCCCGCGCCGACCAGTCGATCCGCGGCGTCGCGGGGGAGGCCTCTCGGATCCAGTTCCGTCGTCTTCTGGAAGAGGAAGGTGCCGGGCGCCGTGTACACCAGCGTGTAGTGCGACCACACGTAAGAGAACATCTGCGGGGTCCAGGGCACGAAGCTGCTCCGCGGTGACACCAGGAACAGGTAGTCGGCCTGCCGCACGGCGGTCTCCCACTGCCGTACCAGCCGTGGCTCGAACGGTCCGACATAGGGCGGCGGGTGGGCGGGGTCGGCCGCGAGCCATTGCCCGTAGACGTCCACTGTCGCGGGACAACGTCGGTTCGTGGTGAGACGGTCGGCCTCGATCAGGGCGGTGGCGCCGTCGAACACCACACACGAGCCTCGCCGAATGTAGGAGGCGAGATCACGCCCGGAGTCGACGAAGTGGGCCGTGTAGTTCCGTGCGTAGCCGATCCGCGTCAGGGCGGCGGCATAGGCGACGATCAGGAGAGTCGCCATCGCGGTGTGCCGCAGGAGTTTCACGTTGCGTTCCGTGCCGAAGTGGCTGATCGTCACCGCACGCGCGAATCTGCCGACGACCACGCCGAGGAGCATCGCGAGAAAGACACCGGGAAAGTAGCCGTAGCCGTTGAAGAACTGACGTGGAACACACAGCCCGGCCACCGTCGCGATCGCGGCGGCGAGGATGAACCAGTCCAGTGCGACGCGGCCGCGGGCCAGGGCGTAACTGACGACGACCGCCGCCGCCAGCGCCGCCAGCACGCCGGTGGCCACGACGGCTGCCGCGTTCAACCCGGGCATCCCGCCAAGGCCGGTCATCCACGAGAACCGGTCCATGATCGACACGCCCGCCCATCCCGAGGTGCCCCGGCTGAGCTGTACGAAGAACAGGTCATGGAGGAATCTCCCGGGGGTCAGGGCGAAGAACGGGGCGACGGGCACAGCCGCCCCCGCCGCCATGCCGCCGACCAGCCACCGGACCGGTCCGCGTCGCCCGTCCCTCAGGTGGAAGACCAGGTAGACGGCCAGGACGGCCGCGATCGGCAGCACCGCCCAGATCTTCACCGCACAGGCGAAGCCGAACGCCAGACCACCGGCGAACGTCCGGCGGCGACTTGACGTGAGAGTGCCGGTCCCGCCGAACAGGGCGAGTGCGCCGAGGAGGCAGAACACGACGTGATAGGCCTCGAGTTCGACGGTGTTGGCGGCATCGAAGGTCAGCGGAGAACACGCCAGCGCCACGCCTGTTGTCATCATCGCGACACGCCCGCGATACCGCACGAGCAGCGTGCCGAGCACGGCGACTCCCACCGCCATCACGGCCGTCAGCACGCGGGCGATCGCCATGGCCACCTGTTCGCCGACCATATCGGCCAAGGCCGCGACAGGCGCCAACATCAGCGGCAGACCCGGCGGATGCAGCAAGGTGAAGTCTCGATAGGGAAGCCTTCCGCCGACCAGCCGCAATGCCGCGCCGAAATAGACGCCGTCGTTGTAGGAGTTGAGCTGGTGCATTCCGACCAGGGCGTGCGGCCGGGAGAACTCCCAGACGAGCAACGCGGCCGCGACGAGTCCCACGCCACCGACCACCGCCCGGCGACCCCACGACGGCGATACGCGGACGGCAGGCATCCTCGCGCCGGACCGCGGCAGATCCTCGATCTTCATGCCCACCAGGGTCCGACAGCCCGCGCCACGTCATCCGGCTCGACAGCCGGGCACGTGGCAACCGGGAGCCGCTCCGCACCGAATCTTGACCTTGCCGCCGCCGATGCTCGGGTCTTCGACGGCTAACGGTCGGGACGCTGCACGGGCAGGGTCTGCGGCAGCATCTGGATGGAGCCACCAAGGGTCGCGGGCCGCCACTCGGCGAGGATGACGGTGGCGTCGTCGGCCGGCGGCGCGCCGTGGCCATGGCCTGTGGCCTGCCGTCCCTTCGACGCTACGCCCGGCGCTCCTCAGCGCTCGGGCCGGATCCCCTCACTCGGGATGCCCCCGGACGGGGGCATCCCGCCACCCGGCATCCCGGTCGCCTGTCCTTCGGCGGGCATGCCGGTGGTCTCCGTGCCGCCGGTCGGCATTTCCGTGGGGCGTCCGCCCGTGATCGGGATGTGGTGCCCGTGGGCTCGCTGCGCCTTCGGGATGCGCAGGGTCAGCACTCCCTCTTCCAGGCTCGCCTCGACGTTGTCCGCGTCGACGTCGGATGGGAGCGAGGTGTGGTAGTGGAACCGCCCGACCCGTACGCGCAGCGCGTTCGATCCCTCGGTCTCCTCCCGGACCTCTCCGTTGACGCAGAGCTCGCGGCCACGGATGCCGACGTCGATCTCGTCCGGCATGATGCCCGGCAACTCGAGCCGGGCGACGTAGCCCTCGTCGGTCTCGTCGATCTCCGCCACCGGTACCCACGGACGCGCGGCCTCGGCCTCCATCGGCGCGTGGATGAGCCCGGTCATCCGGTTGAGCAGTTCCTGAACGTCCGCGAAGGGATCCCGGTGCAGCAGTCCGGTCGGCTCCATCCCGTGCAGCCGACCGCCCCTGGCTCGCCGCCTCATCGGCATAGTCATGACAATCCCCGTATTTGTCAGTATGGGCGCCTTCGCCGGCGTCCAATGTCCGGTTCCGTTGGCGCGGTGATCCCCCGATCGCCGCAAACCGCCTCACTTTGCGCCGTACCCGCCGTTACCCGGGCCACACGCAGGCGGGTTTTGCAGACGACGCGGAGGGTAGGGCGATCTGTACAGACCTACGTATTGATCGTTTTTACGCTGGATGTCGGCGATATCGGCAGTAGGGGCGGCCGACGCCGACGGTCGGTCAGGGCGGATGGGGGCACGGCACCCGCTCGGGCTGCGGGCGCTAAGGGGGACACGATCATGAAGGACGGACTGCGGATCGCCCTCGCCGTCGGCGCGGGTTACCTGATGGGCCGCAGGCGCAAGATGAGGCTCGCGCTGACGCTCGCCGCGGCCGGCGCCTCCGGGCGTATCGCCAAGAACCCGGCGAACCTGGTCAAACAGGGCAGCAAACTCCTGAACACCTCTCCCGAGCTGAAGAACCTGACCGACACCGTTCGCGGCCGTCTCGTAGAGGTCGGCAAGGCGGCGGCCGTCACCGCCGCCAGCAGTCAGATCGACGCGCTCAGCGACCGTCTTCAGCGACGGACCGAATCTTTCCTGCGGCCGCCTACGCCCGGCGCCGCCCGGGAGAAGGCCGCCCGGGAGAAGGAGGAGCCCGCCGAGGAGCGGGGCGGCTACGAGGAGGACGAGCGCTACGAAGAGGAGCGCGAGGAACGGCCGAGGCGTCGGCCCGCCGCGCTGCGCAGACCGTCCGCCATCCGTCGCCGGCCGCGGGCCCGGGACCTTCCAGAGGAGCTTGAAGAAGAGGACGTGGAGCGGCCCAGCGCCGCCGAGGAGTACACCGAGGATGAGATCCCCGACCGGCCGCGCGGCGTGCGGCGCCGGGCATCCCGCCGAGCGGAGCCGGAGGACGAGTACGACGAGGAGACCGACGACCAGCCGCTGCGGGAGGCCCCGCTGAGCGGACGGGGACGGCCGCCCGTCCGGCGGACGCGGAGGTGAGCGCCGATGACGGAGTCGACGCGCTCGGTGACCGATCCGCTGAAGCAGACCGCCGAGCAGCTTCCCGGCGGTGACCTGCTGAAGGACCTGCACGCCGACCGGTTGCTCGGCGAGCTGCAGAATCTGGCCACCGCCATGGGCACACGGGCCGCGATGCGGCTGCTCGAGCGGATCTCGGGAACCGCGGACCGGCTCGGCGACTACTCCGAGCACGGCGAGGGCGGGCTGCTGTCCGCCCTGACGGGAGGCGCCGGCGGGGGGCTGGTGTCCGGTCTGTCCAAGCGCGGTGGCGGGGGCCTGCTGTCCGGCCTGGCCAAGCGCGGAGGCGGTCGCCTGCTGTCCGGCCTGGCCAAGGGCGAGGGCGGCGGCCTGCTGTCCGGCCTGGCCAAAGGCGCAGGCGGCGGGGTGCTGTCCGCCCTGACCGGAGGCGGGAAAGAGGGATCGCTGAGAGAGCGGATTGCTCCCGGCTTCGCCGCCGTCAAGGCGTACGCCAAGACGAAGTTGGAGCAGAAGCTGCGCGGGGGCGGCAAGGGCGGCAAGGGCAAGAAGCTCAAGGTCACCAACATCGTCGAGACCCTCGACGTCGGCGCGCCGCTCCAGCTCGTCTACAACCAGTGGACGCAGTTCGAGGACTTCCCGTCGTTCACCAAGAAGGTCGAGGACGTCCACCAGGAGTCAGACGAGAAGGTCCGGTGGAAGGCACAGGTCTTCTGGTCGCACCGCACCTGGGAGTCGACCATCATCGAGCAGATCCCCGACAAGCGGATCGTCTGGCGGTCCCGGGGGCCGAAGGGCTATGTCGACGGCGCCGTGGCCTTCAGCGAGATCGGGCCCGACCTGACCCGCATCGCGCTGGTGCTGGAGTACCACCCGCAAGGGTTGTTCGAGCACACCGGGAACCTCTGGCGCGCCCAGGGCCGCCGCGCGCGCCTGGAGTTCAAGCACTTCCGGCGGCACGTCATGACCCAGGCGATCCTGCGCCCCGACGAGATCGAGGGATGGCGTGGCGAGATCCGTGACGGTGAGGTCGTCAAGGACCACGAGACCGCCGTGCGCGAACGGGAGGAGGCCGAGGGCCGGACGGAGAGGGCCGGGCCCGAGGAGGAGCCGGAGCGCGAGCGGGAAGGCGAGTACGCGGAGGAGTACGAGGGCGAGGAGGAGGCCGAGTACGAGTCCGAAGAGGCGGAACCCGGCGAGGAAGAGGAGCACAGGCGCCGCGAGCCCGTGACCTCCGAGAGACGGAGCGGCGACACCGGGCGGGGGGACCGGTCCGAGCGCTCGGCACGCCGCGAGCGCCGCAGGTGACACTGACGCGACCACGGGGGGGGAACCATGACCACGGCAGTACAGCCGGCGGGCGGAGGGGGGCTCGGACGCCCATCGGGCGGCGGCCTGGCCGACGTCATCGACACGATCCTGGACAAGGGGCTGGTCATCGACGCCTACGTCCGGGTGTCGCTGGTCGGCATCGAGGTGCTGGCCATCGACGCGCGGATCGTCGTCGCCAGCGTCGATACGTATCTGCAGTTCGCCGAGGCGGCCAACCGCCTGGACCTGACGCAGACCGAGGAGCAGGGCCTCCCAGGTCTGATGAAGGGACTGCAGGAGGGCGGCGCGAAGTACAAGACCCGCGGCGCCATCGAGGGTGTCGGCGAGAAGCTCCGCGAGTTCGTGGGCATGGACGACGCCGAGCGGGCCCCACGTCGGCGCCGCCGGCCGGGGGAGGAGTGAGATGACGGCGCCTGGACAGGCCCGCGAGGCCCAGCAGACCCGGAACGTCGGCTGCTACGTCTACGGCATCCTGCCGGGTGACGTGGAGCTGACCCCCGACGCCCGCGGACTGCGGGACGGCGACGTCGACCTCGTGCGGCACGGGGACATCGCGGCACTCGTCAGCGAGATCGACCTGGGCGGGCCGATCGGCCGGCCGGAGGACCTCACCGCGCACGAGCGGCTCCTGGACGACGCCGCCGTGGAGGTCCCCGTGCTCCCGATGAGGTTCGGCGCGGTCCTCGCGAGCCGGGAGGCGGTGGAGCAGGAGCTGCTGGCCGCCAACCACGATCAGTTCCTCGCGGCGCTGGACGAGATCGAGGGGCGGGTCGAGTACACCCTGAAGAGCCGCTACGAGGAGCAGGCCGTGCTCCGGGAGATCATTTCGGAGAACCCGGACGCGACGCGCCTGCTGGAGCAGATCCAAGGCCGTCCCGAGGAGCTCACCCGTGACGCCCGGATCCGGCTCGGCGAGTTCATCAACCAGGCCATCTCCGCCAAGCGCGACGCCGACACCCAGTGGGTGTGCCAGGCGCTGTCGGAGTACTCGCAGGCGAGCGTTCGCCGGCGGCCGACGCACCCGCAGGACGCCGCCCAGGTGGCCTTCCTCGTCGAGACCGACCGGCGGGCGGAGTTCGAGAAGGCGGTGGCGAAGATCGCCGAAGTGTGGCACGGGCGGGCCGGTGTCCGTCTGCTCGGCCCGATGGCGCCGTACGACTTCGTCATCACGCCCAGACCGGGAGGCTGAGCCATGGGCCTGGTCTCATCGATCCTCACGTTGCCGTTCCTCCCGGTGCAGGGCGTGATCAAGCTGGGCGAGCTCATCGAGCAGCAGGTCGAGCAGCAGCTCAACAGCCCGACGGCGATCCGCGCGCAGCTGGAAGAGATCGAGCGGCGGCGGCAGGCCGGTCTCATCTCGGAGGAGGAAGAGGCCGAGGCCCAGCAGGAGATCCTCGGCCGACTGATCGGCGGTCCGGCCACCGGCGCCCCGTAGCGGGTTCCGGCCGCCCCGCCGGAAGGGAGAAACCGTGTCCGTCAGCCGCAGAGACCGGCCGGAACGCGCGCGCGGGCGGCTCGATGACGACGTGGACGAGGACTACGACGCCGAGTACGAGGCCGAGGACTACGAGGAGGACGAACCGCGGCCGGGGCGCCGGGGCGCGGCACCGGCCGGGTCCCGGCGGCTGTCGGCGGCGGAAGCGGCGCAGGCCGCCCGCCGTGAGATCACCGCGCTCACGGGCAAGGCCACGGAGGGCGTGGTGTCGATACATCCGGCGGACAACGGCTGGGTCGCCGGCGTCGAACTGCTCGAGGCCCGGCGCGTCCCTTCCTCCTCGGACACGCTGGCGCTGTACGAGGTCGAGGTCGACGACGAGGGCGACCTCGTCGCGTACCGCCGGATCCAGCGGTACCCGCGCGGCCGCAGCGAGGCATCATGACCGGCGGGTACGTCACCCCGTACGGGGCCGGGCCGAGCGGCGGGCGCGAGGCGACCAACCTCGGCGACATCCTGGAACGCGTCCTGGACAAGGGCATCGTGATCGCCGGCGACATCCAGGTGAACCTCCTCGACATCGAGCTGCTCACCATCAAGCTGCGGCTGCTGATCGTGTCGGTGGAGACCGCGCGCGAGCTGGGGATCGACTGGTGGGAGCACGACCCGTGGCTGACCGGGGACCGGCACGGCCTGGAAGAGGAGAACCGCCGGCTGCGGGAGCGGGTCGCCGACCTGGAGGAGGGCCGGCGGGCCGTGGAGGCGCCGTACGAGGAGCCGCGTTCGGAGGCGGAGCGCCGCCGTGCCGAGGAGCCGGAACGCCGTCGGATCGACCCGGAGCGCCGCCGTGACTGACACGGGAACGTACCTGTACGCCATCGCCCGGGACACCGGGACGCCGTTGCCGCCGGGCCTGACCGGGCTGCTGGGCGCGCCGGTCCGGACGGTCACGGAGGCCGGGCTCGCCGCGTACGTGGGGACGGTGCCGCTCGCGCAGTTCGGCGAGGCCGCCCTGAAACGGAACCTGGAGGACCTGGCGTGGCTGGAGGCGACGGCGCGGGCCCATCACCAGGTCGTCGAGGCGGCGGCGGAGACCGGCCCGGTCGCCCCCGTACGGCTCGTGACCGTCTACCGGGGCGACGAGCAGATTCAGGGTCTCCTGCGCGACCGCGCCGAGGAGCTCGCCGACGTCCTCGCCCGCGTCGCCGGGTGCCGGGAGTGGGGCGTGAAGGTCTTCGCCACTCCGCAGGGCGGCGCACCGGACGACACGGGGGCCGGCGACGCGGCGGAGAGCCCCTCGGGCCGCCCGGGGACGGCGTACCTGAAGCGGCGCCGGACGAACCTGCGCACGCGCGAGGAGGCATGGCGCCGTGCGGCCTCGCGCGCCGAGCGGATCGACTCCGTCCTCGCCGGGATCGCGGTGGCGCGCCGGCACCACCGGGCACAGGACCCGCAGCTGTCCGGCCGGGACGACTGGATGGTGCTGAACGGCGCGTACCTCGTCGATGACGAGCGGGGTGAGGAGTTCGCCGCCGCAGTCGCCGCGCTCCGCGACCCGGAACTGGACGTTCAGCTCACCGGGCCGTGGGCGCCGTACTCCTTCACGGTCGGCGAACCCGGAGCGGGAGGGGCCGCGTGACGGTCGGCCGTTCCGTCGAGCGCCCGCCGGCCGTACGAGGCGGCGTCCCGGCACAGCGCGTGGCGCTGGTCGACCTGCTCGACCGCCTGCTCGCCGGCGGCGTCGTCATCAGCGGCGACCTGACCCTGTCCATCGCCGACGTCGACCTGGTCCGGATCTCGCTGCGAGTGCTGATCGGCTCGGTCGGCGGCGACGACGTCATCGCACCGCGACGACCCGACCCCCCGGGGACGGTGGCACCGTGACCGAGCCCTTCGACGCCCATCCGCACGACCCGGACGCCGTTCTCCCCGCGGGCGCCCCGGTGCGCCGCGGCGGCCGGCGCATCGAGGCCGACTCCGAGACCGTCCAGCGCGACCTGGCACAGCTGGTCCTCACCGTGGTCGAACTCGTACGGCAGCTGGTCGAGCGCCAGTGCCTCCGGCGGGTCGACCAGGGCGACCTGTCCGACGAACAGGTCGAGGAGATCGGCGTGACGCTGATGCGCCTGGAAGAGGCGATGGAGGAGCTGTGCGAGCGGTTCGGTCTGTCGATGTCGGACTTGAACCTCGACCTCGGCCCGCTCGGCACCCTCCTGCCCACCGACCCGGATTGACCAGCGCGATCTCGGCTCACCAGCGGGTGACAGTTCACGCGCACGCCGGGGGCGCCCGGGCGGGCTCCCGAAGCCCCATCTTCGCTACGATTGCGATAGTAATAACTATCGCGGTAGTAGTTCATCTCCAAGTCGTAGGGGTACGGGTGTCTCATCTGACGTATACCGAGGCCGCCGTGGTCGGGCTGTTCCAGGGCGTGGCCGAGTTGTTCCCGGTCTCCAGTCTCGGGCACAGTGTCCTGATCCCGGCCCTGGTCGGTGGCCGGTGGGCGCGGGACCTGAACGTCTCGACGCCCGAGTCGCCCTATCTCGCCTTCATCGTCGGCCTGCACGTGGCCACCGCGCTGGCGCTGCTGGTCTTCTTCTGGCGAGACTGGCTCCGGATCATCGGCGGTTTCCTCTCCTCGCTGCGCGATCGCCGCATCGAGACCCCGGACCAGCGCCTGGCCTGGCTGATCATCGTGGCGACCATCCCGGTGGGCATCGTCGGGCTGTTCGCGGAGCACGCGTTCCGGACCATCCTCGGCAAGCCGGTCCCCGCAGCCGTCTTCCTCACCCTCAACGGCGTGGTCCTCTACGCGGGGGAGCGGCTGCGCCGCCGGGAGTCACGCGCCGCCGACCGGGCCGTCGCGGCCTCGGTCGGGACCACGGCGACCGACCTGGCCGTGGAGTCGGACCGGCGCCTGGCCCGGCTCGGTTTCGGCCGGGCCGCGACCATCGGCGCGGCGGAGATCCTCGCGCTGCTGCCCGGCATCAGCCGGTCGGGCGTCACGATGGTCGCCGGCCTGCTGCGCGGGCTGTCCCACGAGGACGCCGCGCGCTTCTCGTTCCTGCTGGCCACCCCGGTCATCCTCGCGGCCGGGCTGCTGAAGATCCCCGACCTGGCCGGTCCGCTCGGCAACGGCATCCACGGCCAGGTCCTGGTCGGCAGCGCCCTGTCGGGCGTCGGGGCGTACGCGTCGGTGCGTTTCCTCACGCGGTACTTCGAGACCCGGACGCTGACGCCGTTCGCCGTCTACTGCGTCCTGGCCGGCCTCGGCAGCCTGATCTGGCTCGGGGTCGGCTGACGGACGGCGGCCGTCCGGCCGGTGTAGGCGGCGAGGATGGTCTCGGCGGTCCCGGACCTGTGGTGGCGGTGGACCTCCATGGCCTCCATGCTGCCCCGGAGATCGGTGGCGGCGTCCAGCGCGCCCCCGCCCGACAGCGCCACGCAGGCGACCAGGGCCGCCGCCATGCCGGGCAGCAGCCGAGAGCGTCTCGTCGGCGGAGCGGTCAGCAGCGCCGCGACGCGGCGGGGGACGGGACCGGCGGTCGCGGAGAACGCCCCCGCCGGGGCGGAGCCCGACCGGCCGCCGGCCAGCGCCGCCCGCGCGATGGCGCGGGCCACGAGGCGCCGGTCCCCGACCGCGCCCGCCGCCGACTCGTCGGCCCAGCGCTCGAGGTGGTACCGGAGCGGCGCGCGCAGCGCGATCAGCGCCGGATGCAGGACGGCCGCCACGTCCACCACCAGGGTGAACCAGTGGTGGCGACCGGACAGATGCGCGCGCTCGTGGGCGAGCAGCACCTCACGTTCCCGGGCGTCGAGGGCGCGGAGCATGCCGGTCGTCACCACGACGGTGCCGGGGCGTCCGGGTACGGCGTAGGCGTCCGGGAGGTCGTCCGGCAGCACGGCGAGACCGCCGCGCCGGGACGGTGCGGTCTTCGCGGCCAGCAGCAGGGCGGTGACCCGCCGGTGGAGCGTCCAGCCCGCGAGGCCGATCGTGACGGCCAAGGCGAGGCCGGCCGCCCAGGCCAGCGGCAGCGGGGTCGGCGACATCCGCCGTAGCAGGAGCGGAGACAGGTGCTCGGCGGCCGCCACGAAGCCGAGCCGGAGCAGGCCCGCGCCGGTCAGCAGGCCGAGTGCCAGCATGGTGCAGCCGGACAGCAGGGCACCGGTGGCGGCCAGGAGCCAGGAGGCCGGTCGGGGTGCCAGGCGGTCCGCGAGGAGACGGACGAGCGGCACCGCGAGCAGGGGGATCAGCAGCGGCATCCAGACGTCGACGACCATGCCGTTCATTATGGGCCTGGGAGACGGTGGCGGGTCGAGGGCTGCGCCCGGTCGCCGGTCGATCTACTATCGAGGTAATACCTGAGGTGTCTGGAGCAGGACGTGACCAAGGAGCATGAGCCGGGGCGGCGACCCGCCGGCATGCTGGAGGACGCCGTGCTGGCCGCGCTGTGGCACGGCGGCCGGCCGATGAGTCCCGCGGACGTGCAGGCGGTGCTGCCCGACACGCCGGCTTACACGACGGTGATGACCACCCTGGCGCGGCTGCACCGTAAGGGTCTGGCGACGCGCACCCGTGAGGGGCGCGGGTTCGTCTACTCGCCCAACGTCGACGAGGCCGCCCACACGGCCACCGCGATGCACGACCTCCTGAGCCGCCGTCGCGACCGGGCCGCGGTGCTGGCCCGATTCGTCTCCGAACTGAGTCCCGAGGACGAGGTCCTGCTGCAGCAACTGCTGCGTCAGGAAGACGCCGAGTGACGTACGACCGAATGCTACTATTCATGTAGTAGTTGCTCTCGCATCGGAGGTCCGCTGTGAAGGACCGGCGTTTCCGCCGCGCACTGCTCCTCACGGCGACGATCCTCACGACGTGGTCGGCGGCCGGCTGCGGGAACGACGGGGTGACCCACGCCGGCGGCCAGCACCCGGCGGTCCGCGAGGTGCCGCGGCCGGCGCACGTCGTCGTCGTGGTGCTGGAGAACAAGTCCGACCGGCAGGTGATCGGCGCCCCCGACGCGCCGTACATCAGCTCGCTGGCCGGGTCCGGCGCGCTGTTCACGAACTCCTACGCGGTACGGCACCCGAGCGAGCCGAACTACCTGGCGCTGTTCTCCGGGTCGACGCAAGGGCTGACCGACGACTCCTGCCCCCACACCTACTCGGCTCCGAACCTCGCCTCGGAGCTGTCCGCGGCGGGGCTGACCTTCGCGGGGTTCGCCGAGGCCTCGCCGGTCTTCGACCGGACCGCCTGCGTCAGCGGCCGCTACGCCCGCAAGCACGTCCCCTGGGCGGACTTCCCGGACCTGCCGGACGCCGTCGGCCGGTCCTTCGCCGACTTCCCGTCCGACTACTCGGCGCTGCCCACGGTGTCGTTCGTCATCCCGGACATGTGCGACGACATGCACAACTGCCCGGTCAAGACCGGAGACTCCTGGCTCAGGAGCAATCTCGACGGCTATGTCCGGTGGGCGAGCACCCACGACAGTGTGCTCATAGTCACCTTCGACGAGAACGACGGATCGCCCGGCAACAAGATCGCCACGATCTTCGCCGGAGCGCGGGTCAAGCCCGGGAGGTACCCGGAGAAGATCGACCACTACAGCGTGCTCCGGACGATCGAGGACGCCTACGGGCTCTCCCACGCCGGGGCGAGCGCCGCGCGCAGCCCCATCACCGACGTCTGGACGGCCGGCCCGAGCTGACCCCGGAGCCGGAGGCCTCCCGGTAGGTTTCCGGGTAGGGGAAGTCCGCGGCCGAGCGGCGCGTTCCTCCGGGTCTCTCCGGCGGCCGGCGTGCGCCAGGGGGTGAGGCGACCGTGACGAAGCGAGGACCGGCCCGGCCCCGGTGGGGCCGCGGCGGCACGGCGCGGCTGATTGCGTTCGCCCTGGTGTCGCTGCTCCCGCCGTGCGCCTGCGCGAGCCCCGGCGACACCGCGACGACGCGTCACCCCGCCCCCGGCGGAGCGTCCTCGCCTGGGACGGTCCACCGCACCCTCACCCTGGGCAGGTCCGTACGCGGCCGCCCGCTCGTCGCGGTCGAGTCGGGCGACCCGGCGGCCCCGCGCAAGGTGCTCGTGGTCGGCTGCGTGCACGGCGACGAACCGGCGGGGATCGCGGTCGCCCGTGCCCTCATCGAGGGTCCCGCCCCGGCCCATGCCGACCTGTGGTTGATCCCGGTTCTCGATCCGGACGGGGTCGCGGCCCGTACGCGCGGCAACGCCCACGGAGTCGACCTCAACCGGAACTTCCCCGCCCGATGGCGGTCTCTGGGGCCGGCGGGTTCGGAGTTCTTCGCGGGCGCCGGGCCGTTGTCGGAGCCGGAGTCCCAGGCCGCCGCCGCGTTGATCCGCAGGGTCAGGCCCACCGTGGGGATCTGGTTCCACCAGCACATGGCCGTCGTCGACACCTCGGAGGGGCCGCAGGCCGTCGCGCGGCGCTTCGCCCGCCAGGTGGGGCTGCCCGCCCGGCCGCTGACCGACTACCCCGGCAGCGCCACCGGATGGGAGAACACCGTGGTGCCCGACAGCGCCTTCGTGGTGGAGCTGCCGGCCGGCGAGGCCCCCGCACCGGCGGTCCGCCGGTACGTCGCCGCCGTCCGGACGGTCACCGGCACGTGACCGTGGATCCGTGACCGTGGACCCGCGACCTTCGTACGACCGTCCCGGCCGCGATCCGACCGTACGACCTATCGACGCACGCGTCCTTTCGCGCGGGCGGCGAGGAGGTCGGTGAGGAGGGTCTCCCATTGCCAGGCGGTGGTGGCGAGGTCGTAGCGGGCGGCGGCCTGGTGGGCGGCCGCGCCCATGGCGCGGCGTTCGCCGGGGTCGTCGATGAGCCGGCCGAGCGCGTCGGCCAGGGCGTCGGTGTCGCCGGGTGGTACGAGGAGCCCGTTCCGGCCGTGGGTGATGATTTCACGGGGGCCCTGGGGGCAGTCGAAGCTGACGACCGGGACACCGCAGGCGAAGGCTTCGATGATGGTCATGCCGAAGCCTTCGAAGGACGAGGACAGCGCGACGACGGAGGCCTGGGCGAACGCGGCGTGGATGTCGCTGGTGCGGCCCATGAACGCGACCTTGTCGCCCAGGTCGTGGTGGGCGGCGACGGTACGCAGCCGGTCGAGTTCGGGGCCGGTCCCGTACAGGCGCAGGGTCCAGTCGGGATGGGTGGCGGTGACTTTGGCGAAGGCGGCGATGAGCCGTTCGTAGTGTTTGACCTTGGCCATGCGGCCGGCCGCGGCGATCACGGGGGCGTCCAGGCCGGAGATCGGCTTGGCGCCCGCGGACAGGGCGTTCGGGATGACCTGCAGGCGGGTGGGCGCGTCGGCGAGGAAGCCGGTGTAGGCGCGCCGGTCGGCCTCGGTGAGGGTCACCAGGGCGTCCAGGCGTGGGTACCAGCGGCGCATGTGCTCCTTCAGGCCCGGGCGGTGCGCGTCCAGGTGAAGGTGTTCCTGACCGACCACGACGACGTCGCGCGGGGCGAACCTGGCGGCCAGCAGATTGAACGCCGGGCGGGTCGTGACCAGCACATCGGTCTCCAGCCCGCGCAACGCCCGCCACATCCGGTAGTCACCGCGCAACGTGACCTCCGGCCAGATCCTCTCGCTGCGGGGCACCAGCCGGCTGTTGTGCCGGCCCAACCGGGCGTCGAGGCGACCGGGACGTGCTCCCTTGCGAACGTCCATCAGCGTGCGGACGCCGATGCGCTCATCGATCGGAAAGAACGGATCGGTCCGCCGCCGGTGCAAGGTGATGATCTCGATCTCGTGCCGCGCCGCGAGGTGGCCGGCCAGGGTGAGCGTGGCGCGGATCGTGCCGCCCATGCCATAGGCGGACCCGAGAAGGAACGTGATCTTCATGCGCGGCATCTCCAGGGGGTGGACGTCATCCCGGCCAGGCCCTGCCCGCGCCGGGATGTCGGGGGTTAATGCCGGATCGGTGGGCAACTCGTGACCAGCAGAAATAGGTACTATTCAAATAGTATTACCGCGATAGTACTACTTGATACGTAGACTGTGGCCGGAAGAAGGAGCACACCCGTGAACCGAATGAACGGCGATGGCGCCGCCCCCCGCCGGCCCCCGGGCATGCTGGAAGACGAAGTGCTCGCGGTGCTGTGGGCGCTCGGGCGGCCGATGACGCCCGCCGAGGTGCAGCTGGAGCTCGGCGACCGGCTGGCCTACACCACCGTCATGTCGACCCTCACCCGCCTGCACCGCAAGAACCTGGTCACCCGCGAGCCGACCGCGCGAGGCGGGTACTCCTACGCCCCGACGATGGATGAGGCCGACCACACCGCCCGTGCGATGACCGAGCTGCTGGACCGCCGCCGTGACCGCGCCGGGACGCTGGCCCGCTTCGTCTCATCGCTGCCGCCGGAAGACGAAGCGCTCCTCCAGCGGCTGCTCCAGGCGGAAGGCGGCGCCTGACATGCACTTCGTCGTCTACGCGCCGTTCGCGGCCTCGGTGCTGCTGGCCGCCTGCGGGCCGCGGCTGGCGGCCCGGATGCCGCCGGCGACCGGCACCCGCCTGCTGCTGACCGCCGGCCTCGTATGCGCCCTGACGTCATCGCTGTCACTCGCGCTGTTGGCCGCCACGCTCATCGGGCGGCTTCCCCTGGTCGCCGCGGTCGGCGCCTGGTCCGGCGAGCGATTGCACCACGCCGACCCGGTCATGCCCGCCATCGCGAAGCTCGCGATGCTCGCCCTGGCGATGCCGGCGGCCGCGGTCGCCTGGACCACCGCACGCCGCGCCGCCGCCCTTCACCGCGCCCGGCGCGCCTGCGCCCGGCTCGCCCCGAACACCGGCCGCCTCGTCGTCCTGGACCAGCCCGCGATCGAGGCGTTCGCCGTTCCCGGCGGCCGCAAAGACCACGGCCGCATCGTGGTGTCGACCGGCATGCTGCGCATCCTGGGCGCCGCCGAGCGCCGGGTCCTGCTCGCCCACGAGACCGCCCACCTGCATCACCGGCACTACCGCCACCGGACCCTGGCCGCCCTCGTCGCCGCGGCCGACCCCCTGCTGGCCACGCTCCCCGCCGCGATCCACCACCTCACCGAACGCTGGGCGGACGAAGACGCCGCCGCAACCGTCGGCGACCGCCCCCTGGCCGCCCGCGCCCTCGCCCGTGCCGCTCTCGCCGCCCGCCACGACGGCCGGCCATCACCTCGAAGCGCCGTGTTGTGCTTCGGCCGCAACGACGTGCCAGGCCGCGTCCGCGCCCTGCTCGCCGGAACCCCGGCACGCCGTCCGATCATCGCCGCCGTGCCGGCCGCCATCCTCACCGCATGCTTGGTCGGCGTCGGCGTGGCCGGACACGACACCGCCCATCTGTTCGACCAGGCCCGTGACGGCTACCACGCCGAACGGCTCGGTATCGCCACCGCCACCCGGCACGAGGCGCGCCACCTCCTCACCGTCCTCGACCACCGCATCGACGAGTCGCGCTGACCGCCGGCTCATCGGCGTCCCGAGGCGGACCAGGCGGGGCGTTTCCGTCCGGGACACGTCGGGGAGGACCGCCGGCACGGGACCCGGTTCGTGGTCGGTGACCGCTACGTCGGCGTGACCTCGAGAGTCCCGGTGGCGCTCCGGGACTCGGCAGTGCGCCGGCGCTCAGCCGGGAGGCGTGCCTCGGCCGCCGGGACGCGGGATTTCGGACGGCAGGTCGCGGCCGGTCGCAGGCCCGTGGTCCCGCTCCCGCCGGGCGACGAACATCGGGGCGAGTTGCAGGTACCAGAGGAGCGCCAGACCGACGCTGCCGAGAAGCAGGGAGACGAGCATGCTGAGCCTATCCGGGAGACTACTACAACGATAGTAGAAGATGGCGTCGATGGGAACCGGCCGTGCCGGCCCGGCCGGCACGGTGTGAGAGTCCCAGCCTCCGGTCGATCAGCGGCCGGACGCGTGTGCTCCTCGGCGGCCGGCGGTGGTGTCCCTGCGGGTCACGGTCAGGTAGCCGACGAACCCGAAGATGATCAACGCCAGGACGAGGCTGACCGGACCGGTGCCCAGGGCGAGGCCGCCTCGGCCGCGCGATACGCCCAGCCAGTCGGCGAACGACGCGCCGAGCGGCCGGGTGAGGACGTAGGCGACCCAGAAGGCGGCGATCGCGTTCATCCTGAGCAGTCCGTAGGCCAGGGCCGGAACGCCGATCAGGACGGCGAACATCACGCCCGAGGCGAGGTAGCCGAGATGGAGCGTGACCGCGGTCAGGTCGCCCGTGGCGGTGCCGAGCGCGAACGTGGTCATGACCGTGGCCCAGTAGAACAGCTCACGCCGCGCCGTCACGATGCTGTGGATCGACAGCGTCCGCTCGCTCGCGTACCAGATCGCGAAGACCGTGGCGAGGGCGACGACGAAGAACGCGGTGGAGATGACGTACGGGACGCCGAGGGCGACGTGCAGCACATCGGCGGCCATCGTGCCGAACACGCTCACCAGGACGATGGCCGTCCAGTAGATCCAGGCGACATAGCGCCGGACGTAGAACTGCAGCGCCAGCGAGGCCGCGAGGACGATGCCCGCCACGGCCACCGCGACGATCGGATCGAGGCGATGGGCCAGGTAGTCGGAGGTCGTCTCGCCCATCCCGGTGGTCAGGACCTTGACGATCCAGAAGTAGGCCGTCACCTCCGGGACCTTGCTCATCGGCCGCCGGCTGACGGCGCGGGGGTTGTTTCGCAGTTGACTCGTCGCCATGTGACTCGTCGACCTTGTCCTCTCGTGTTCTCATCCGGTGGGGTGGTCAGGTGGGCCGCAGCAGTCCGGTCTGGTAGGCGAGTACGACGGCCTGGACGCGGTCGCGGAGGCCCAGCTTGGGAAGAATGCGGCTGACGTGCGTCTTCACGGTCGCCTCGGACAGCCCGAGCGACACCGCGATCTCGGCGTTGGACAGGCCCCTGGCCATCTCGATCAGCACCTCGCGTTCCCGGTCGGTGAGCCGGGCGAGACGCGGGTCGTCGGCCGGGCCCGGCCGCGCGGGGTTCTGGCGGGTGAACGTCTCGATGAGCAGCCGGGTGAGGCGGGGCGCGACGACGCCGTCGCCCGCGGCGACCGTGCGGATGCCCGCGATCAGCTCCGCGGGCTGGACGTTCTTGAGCAGGAAACCGGCGGCGCCCGCGTGAAGCGCGGCGAAGGCGTACTCGTCCAGGTCGAACGTCGTGAGGATGAGGACCCGTGAGGCCGCGTGGTCACGGGCGATCCGCTCGGTGGCCTCCAGACCGTCCATGCCCGGCATCCGTACGTCCATCAGCACGACGTCGGGGGCGACCGAGGCCACCTCCGCGAGGGCCTCGGCGCCGTCGCCGGCCTCGCCGACGACGGTGATGTCGGGTTGCGTCTCCAGTACCAGCCGGAACCCCATGCGCAGCAGGGGCTGGTCGTCGACGAGCAGGACGTTGATCACCGGGTGACCTCCAGCTGGGACGGTTCGAAGCGGGCGTGCACCCGCCAGCCGCCATCGGGCAGCGGGCCGGCCGTGAGCCGGCCGCCGTAGACCGCGACGCGTTCGCGCATCCCGGCGATGCCGTGTCCGGCGCGCCGCCGGCCGGCCGGAACGGCGGCGACCGGCCGCCCGTCATCGGTGACATCGACGTCCACCTGCTCCGGGGCATACTCGATCCGGACCCGTGCCGTGGTGCCGGGAGGGGTGTGCTTCCGGACGTTGGTGAGCGCCTCCTGGACGAGGCGGTAGATGGTGAGTTCGGCTCCGGAGGCCATGGCGGGCGGCCGCCCGGCCACCACGAACTCCACCGGCAGCCCCGCGGTGCGTACCTCGGTGAGCAACGCGTCGAGCTGACTCAGCCCGGGCTGCGGACGTCTCAGCCGAGCGGCGGGCTCGTCCTGGCGGAGCACCTCGAGGACGCGCTGCATCTCCGCGATGGCCTGGCGCCCGATCTCCGACGCCTTGGACACGGCGTCGGCGGCCCGCTCCGGCGCGGTCGGCAGGGTGTAGGCGGCGCCGTCCGTGAGGGCGACCATGACCGAGAGGCTGTGGGTGACGATGTCGTGGACGTCGCGGGCGATCCGGGCGCGTTCTTCGGCGGCGGCGATCTGGGCCTGCTGGTCGCGTTCCTTCTCAAGGCGGGCGGCGCGATCCTCCAGCGACGCCAGGTAGGCGCGGCGCGTGCGCATGTTCAGCCCGATCACGGCGGCGGCGGTGGTCATCCCGGACAGCAGGACGAACGCCTTCCACAGGTGAACCCGCGGAACCCACTGGTCGGTGGCCATCGCGACGCCGAGTTCCACGACGCCCGCGGCCACGAGCAGCCGGCGCAGCGTCGAGTGGGCCGCCACCGAGTACAACGCGATCAGCACGGCGAGGTCTCCGGTCGGCAGGAGCACCCCGCCGAGCCACTGAACGAACGCGAGCGCCGCGACCACGGCGAAGGCGGTGAACGGTGCGCACCGCCGCCAGGCGAGCGGGATGAGCAACGCGACCTGCAGGACCCAGCCGAGCAGCACGTGCCCTGGCGGGTCCTTGATCAGATGAGGCGTCCCGATCAGGAGCAGCGCGAGGGCGAACACGCCGTCGACCACGGTGGGATGCCCACCGGTGAGCGCACGGACGCGAGGGCCCCAGCGCGCCACGAGCGCGCCGGGGCCGACCTCGGGTGCGTCGGTCATCGAGGGTCAGGCGTCCCTGCGCTTGAGCAGGTACGCGGCGACCGCCATTGCGATGACGGTGTAGAGGACGAAGACGCCGAAGCCCGTCCACGGGCCGAGCGATCCGGGGTCGGGCGCGTTGGTGAGCAGGTCGCCGCCGGCGTTGCTCGGCAGGTACGGCGTGATGTGCTTACCCCAGGACGTGAGGTTGAGGACCTCGCCCAGGACCGGCAGGACCAACAGGATGCCGAACAGCGCGGCGATGGCTCCGGCGGTGCTGCGGATGATGGTGCCGAGCGCGGTGCCGAGGAGTCCGACGACCGTGAGGTAGAGCCCGACCCCGGTGACGATCCGCAGCGCCTGCGGCGAGGACAGCGTGGCCTGGACGTGCTGGGAGGAGAGGATCGCCTGGCCGCCGAGGAAGGTCACGAAGGACACGATCTCCATCAGGACCAGGACGACCACGCTGAACACTGCGGCTTTGGCCCACAGCACGGGAATCCTGCCGGGGACGGCGGACAGCGTGGCGCGGATCATCCCGGTGGAGTACTCACCGGTGATCACCATGACGCCGAGCACGCCGACCGCGAGCTGAGCGATCACGTACGGGCGCAGCGGCACGGTCACCGCCATGGTCGCGGCGTCGTGGAGGGGACGGGCGTGGTCGCCGACGCGGCTGGCGAAGCCCCAGCTGAAGAGCAGACCGAGGCCGATGGTCGCGGCGATCGCGGCGAACAGCGACCAGAAGGTGGAGCGCAGGGTCCTGAGCTTGATCCACTCGGAGTTCAGCACCCGGACCTGGGTGACCTTGCCAGGCTGAACGGTCGCGGTGGTGGCGGTCGTCATGCCGCAGACCTCTCTGTGCTGCGGGTGGGCGCCCGGTACTCGACGGAGTCGCCGGTCAGCTCCATGAACGCCTCTTCCAGCGAGGCCTGCTGCGGAGCCAGTTCGAACAGCGTGACGCCGTCGTCCGAGGCGATCTGCCCGATCTGGTCGCTGGTCAGCCCGCTGACGAGCAGGGTGCCCTCCTCGGTGTTCGACACCGTGACGTCCGGGCCCGCCAGCAGAGCGCGCAGCCGCGCCGCCTGGGGGGAGCGGACTTTGACGCGACCCGTCGAGGCGCGCTCGATGAATTCGGCGACGGAGGTGTCGGCGATGAGCCGGCCACGGCCGATGACGATCAGGTGCTCGGCGGTCAGCGCCATCTCGCTCATGAGGTGGGAGGAGACGAATACCGCCCGCCCTTCGGCGGCCAGGTGCTTGAGCAGGTTACGGATCCACAGGATTCCCTCGGGGTCCAGCCCGTTGACCGGCTCGTCGAGGATCAGCGTCTTCGGATCTCCCAGCAGCGCCGACGCGATGCCGAGGCGCTGGCCCATGCCGAGGGAGAAGCCACCGGCGCGTTTGCGGGCGACCTCCCGCAGTCCGACCAGGTCGATGACCTCGTCGACCCGGCGGCGCGGGATGCCGGTGGTCGCGGCCAGCGCGAGCAGATGGTTGTAGGCGGTCCGGCCGGTGTGGATGGCCTTCGCCTCCAGCAGCGCGCCGACCTCGTGCAGCGGCGCCGCGTGCTTGGCGTACGAACGGCCGTTCACGGTCACCGAACCCGAGGTCGGCCGGTCCAGGCCGAGGATCATGCGCATCGTCGTGGACTTGCCCGCGCCGTTGGGCCCCAGGAATCCGGTGACCACCCCCGGTCGGACGGTGAACGACAGGTCGTTCACCGCGGTCTTCTCGCCGTAGCGCTTGGTCAGGCCCTTGGCCTCGATCATCATCGTTCCTTCGGAAGAGTCGGCGGCGTTTCGAGGAGAAACGGTAGGGCCCGCGCTTGGCCGGATCGTCGCCCCTGCGGAGGAATCCGGCAGGTCATGAAGGTCCCCCGCCCGATGTACGGCTACATCCCGGGATGGACGGCCGCGAAGTGCTGCATTGCCCTCGTTTCCGGTCGATCACGTGGATCGGCTGGTTGCTTACGATCCAATCACTATCGAGATCGTACTATCGCAATAGTAGTTGATGTTCGAGATGAAGGTGGTGGACCGTTACTGGCTCATCGGGTCCCTGGTGGTCGGGGTGTGCGGACTGGCGCTGGCGGCGGGGGAGCCGGCCTGGTCCTGGCCGTGCGGCGCCGGTCGGCCGCTGTCCGTGTTCCGGTCGCCTGAATCCGGCCGACGCCCGGCCGGGACGCCGGAGAGCGTTTTTGCCGTACCGGTGGGACACGGGGGACAGAGCCGGGAAACGCTTTGCGTTCGCGTTCATAGGCTCCCGCCATGCCCGGTGACCAGGCGGCTGAGCCGCCCAGATGATGAGACGTGTGCTCGTGACGGCCGTCGCGGCGCTGGCGGCCGGGTGTGCGTCGGACGCGGTCCGGCAGCGTCCTCCCCAGGCGCCGCCACCACCGGTGGCCGCGCCCCGCGGGACCCGGCCCGACGTCTATGCCCACGATCGGCCCGGCATGCTCAGTCCGGTCGTGCGCGGGTTCCCCGCGCGCGTGTACGTGCCCGACAGCCGGAGCGATGACGTCATCGTCTTCGACCAGCGGACCTTCAAGAGGGTCGGACGGTTCCGGGTCGGGCGGACGCCGCAGCACGTGGTGCCGTCCTGGGACCTGAAGACGCTGTGGGTCAACGACAACGACTCGGGCGACCTGGTGCCGATCGATCCGCGCACCGGCCGGCCCGGTCGGCCGGTACCGGTCCAGGACCCGTACAACCTGTACTTCACCCCGGACGGCAGGTTCGCGATCGTCATGGCGGAGCGGCTGCAGCGGATCGACTTCCTGGACGCCCGTACGATGCGGCCGGTGCACCGGGTGAACGTGCCGTGCCGGGGCCCGAACCACGCGGACTTCTCCGCCGCCGGTGACTTCTTCCTCACCGCGTGCGAGTTCTCCGGCGACCTCCTCAAGGTCGACACCCGTCGGCAGAAGGTGATCGGCACGCTGCGACTCGGTCGCGGTTCGATGCCCCAGGACGTCAAGCTGGCCCCGGACGGCAGCGTCTTCTACGTCGCCGACATGATGGCCGACGGCGTCTGGGTGATCGACGCCGCGACCTTCCGGAAGATCGGGTTCGTCCGCACCGGCCGGGGCGCGCACGGGCTCTACCCCGACCGTGCCTCGAAGTACCTGTACGTCTCCAACCGGGGTGAAGGGTCGATCTCGCTGCTGTCCTTCGCCGACCGGCGCGTCGCCCGTACGTGGCGGCTGCCCGGAGGCGGTTCGCCGGACATGGGCGGCGTCTCGGCCGACGGAAGGATCCTGTGGCTGTCCGGCCGCTACGACGGCGTGGTCTACGCCATCTCGACCACCGACGGGCGGCTGCTCCACAGACTCCCGGTCGGCAAGGGTCCACACGGTCTCTGCGTCTACCCCCAGCCCGGCCGCTACTCCCTCGGTCACACCGGCGTCCTGCGGTGACCGGTCCCGCCGGCCGTTCGGAGCGCTCCGGCCACCGTCGCCACGGGCGGTGGTCCCAGGTCCCGGTGGGTGCCGGGTCGTCGTGGGCCCGGAATACAGTGGGGCGTATGGCGGCTCCGGAGAGCGACGCGGTCGGCCGGCCGCGGATCGGGGTGTCGAGCTGTCTGCTCGGCGACCCGGTCCGGTTCAACGGCGGGCACAGCCGCTGCCGCTTCCTCACCGACGAGCTCGCCCCTTACGTCGACTGGGTGCCGTTCTGCCCGGAGATGGAGATCGGTCTCGGCACGCCGCGGGAGACGCTGCGGCTGACGGCCGACGATCGGCTGGTCAGCCGGAGCCTGGCCGCCGACCACACCGCCGCGATGGCCGCCCTGCCGTTGGCCTCGGGCCTCGACGGTCAGGTGTTCAAGGCCAAGTCGCCGAGTTGCGGCGTCCGGGGCATCCCGCGGTACGCCGCGGACGGGCGGCCCGCCGATCGACGTGGCCGGGGCGTGTACGCGGCGCGGCTGATCGACGCGGACCCGCTGCTGCCGGTGGAGGACGAGGGCCGGTTGAACGACGCCGGGCTCCGAGAGGCGTTCGTCGAGCGGGTGTTCGCCCGCGCCCGGCTGCGCGCGCTGTTCGACGGCGACTGGCGCCCGCGTGACCTGGTGGCCTTCCACACCCGCCACAAGGTGCAGATCCTCGCGCACGACCCCGCCGGGTACCGGCTGATCGGGCGGGTCGTCGCGCGGGTCGGCGACCGGCCGCGCGCGGAGATCGAGACCGCCTACCGTGAGCTGTTCGACACCGCGCTGGCCCGCAAGGCCACGCGGGGGCGCAACGCGAACGCGCTCCAGCACGTGTTCGGCCAGATCAGCGAGGTACTCGACGCCACACGGCGACAGGACATCGTCGCGAGCATCGAGGAGTACCGCCTCGGCGGCGCGCCGCTCAGCGTGCCCGTCGCCCTGCTGAGCCATCACGCCCGCGGGGACGGCCTCGCCTGGGCCGCGGACCAGACCTACCTGGCGCCCTTCCCGGCCGCCCTTCGCCTGCGTCATCACCTCTGATCGCCGCCTGGAGCGGCCGAGCTCCGGGAGGACGTGACCGCCTCCCGGAGCCTCCGCCGCTTGCCACGCTCGCGGCCGAGTTAGTTAGCGGGCATAATGGTTATATGTCTATAACTGACGGCGTCACCGCTCATAGCGGTGCACATCACCAGGATCCGGGTCGGCGTCGGCGCTGGCTCATCCTGGGGATCTGCTGCATGAGCCTGTTCATCGTCGGGCTGGACAACACGATCGTGAACATCGCACTGCCGTCCATGCAGCATGATCTGCACGCCTCCGTCTCCGGCCTGCAGTGGGTGATCGACGCCTACACCGTCGTGCTGGCCGCGCTGCTCATGCTCTCCGGCTCCACGGCCGACCGCGTCGGCCGGCGCCGCACCTTCCAGACGGGCCTCGCACTCTTCACGCTCGGCTCGCTGCTGTGCTCGCTGTCCCCGAGCCTCGGCTGGCTCGTCACCGCCCGCGTCGTGCAGGCCGTCGGCGGCTCGATGATGAACCCGGTGGCCATGTCCATCATCACCAACACGTTCACCGACCCCCGGGAACGCGCGCGGGCCATCGGGGTCTGGGGCGGCGTGGTCGGTCTCAGCATGGCCATGGGCCCGGTGGTGGGCGGCGCGCTGGTCGCCTCGGCCGGCTGGCAGGCGATCTTCTGGATCAACATCCCCGTGGGCCTGCTCGCGATCGTCCTGTGCGCGCTGTTCGTGCCGGAGTCGCGCGCGCCGCGCGCCCGCCCGTTGGACCCGATCGGCCAACTCCTGATCTGCGTGCTGCTCGCCGGCCTCACCTACGGCATCATCGAGGCACCGTCCGCCGGCTGGGCCTCCGCCCAGACCCTGTGCTGCCTCCTCGGCGCCGCCCTCGCCCTGGCCTGCCTCGTGCCGTACGAACTGCGGCGCGCCGAACCGCTGATCAACCCGCGGTTCTTCCGGAGCGCCCCGTTCGCGGGAGCGACGGTCATCGCGATCTGCGGCTTCGCCGCGCTGGGCGGCTTCCTGTTCCTCAACACGCTCTACCTGCAGGACGCGCTCGGCCACACCGCGCTCCACGCCGGACTGCTCACCCTGCCGATGGCCGGGCTGACGGCGGTCTGCGCGCCGCTGTCCGGGCGGATCGTGGGCAGCGCGGGCCCGCGGCTGCCCCTGGTCGTCGCCGGCGCGGCCATCACGCTGAGCGCCCTGATGCTGACCGGCCTCACCGCGTACACCCCACTCTGGCGGCTCATGGTCGCGTACGTGCTGTTCGGCCTCGGCTTCGGCATGCTCAACGCGCCGATCACCAACACCGCCGTCTCCGGGATGCCGCGCACGCAGGCCGGTGTCGCCGCCGCGGTCGCGTCCACCAGCCGGCAGATCGGCCAGTCGCTCGGCGTCGCCGTCATCGGCTCCCTGGCCATGTCCGCCGTGCACGGGTCGCTGCGCACGGGGTTCCCGACCGCCAGCCACGTCGGCTGGTGGGTCGCCGTCGGATGCGGCGCCGCGATCCTTCTCCTCGGTATCCTCACCACCGGTCGCTGGGCCAGGCGGACCGCCGAGCGTACGGCCGAGCGACTCATCCACGGCTCGACCGAAACGGCGGAGACCGCATGAGCGAGCGCGACACCACGCCCGGTGCCCTGGACGCCGGTCCCGGGGCCGTACGCGACGCGGTCGCCCCGGCCGGCGCCGACCCGGACGCGGTCGCCCGGGTCTGGGCGGCGATGTGCTCGCTCGTCCTGAAGCAGGAGGACCGGCGCAAGGAGGTCGCCGAGACCCTCGGCATGAGCTTTTTTCGCGCGAAGGCGCTGCGCCGGCTGCTGCCCGGTCCGCTGACCATGCGTGAGCTGACCAGCAGGCTGGCCACCGAGAAGCCGTACACCACGCTGGTCGTCGACGATCTGGAGCGGCGCGGCTTCGTCGAGCGCAGTGTCCATCCGGACGACCGCCGCTGCAAGATCGTTACCCTCACCCCGGCCGGGGTGGCAGCGGCCGAGCAGGCCGAACGCATCCTGGCCCGGCCGCCGCGCTCGCTCCTCGCTCTCGCCCCCGAGGACCTGGCGGCCCTCGACCGGATCATGGCTGCGCTCCGGTCCCCGCAGGGCTGAGAGAGGGCGTCATTCCGCCGCGTGCGCGGGTCTCTTCTCGAGGCGTCCGGGGTGGCGGTGCCGCCAGGTCCAGAAGACGGCGCAGGACACGAGCGACCAGCCCGCGAGGACGAGGAACGGGAACGCGTGCTGGTGGTGGGGGAAGTAGATCGCCGTGTGCTGGGCGTTGACCGACGCGCCGGGCGGAAGCCAGCGGCCGATGGTGCCAAGGGGCGAGGGGAGGAGGGCCCAGGAGACCGCGCCTCCCGAGGACGGGTTGCCGAGCAGGACCATCAGGCTCCACGTGGGCAGCATCGCCCAGCGCCCGAACAAGGTCCTGAACATCGTGAAGACCATGCCGCAGGTGAACATCGTGAACGACAGGATCAGCCAGGACTGGACGAAGGGCAGGCGCAGGGCGTCCAGGAGCCAGGTCACGATCGCCACGATGACGAACCCGCCGAGCAGCGAGTACGCCGCCGTGAAGCCGATCCGCTCGAGCGGCGTCAGCGCCTCCGCGTGCACGCTGAGCTGGACGGCACCGACGAACCCGAGGATCACGGCGGCGATCGAGATGTAGAACACGGCCAGCCCGCGCGGATCGCCGCGCTGTAGCGGCTTGATGTCCCGTACGGTGACGGAGACGTTCGTGGCCCGGCCCACCTCCGGTGTCGTCTGCGCCAGCAGTTGGGCCACCGAGGCCCCCGAGGCCCCGGCCACGTCCACGGTGACCTCCCGGCCGGAGTCGCGGAACTCGAAGATCGCGAAGACCCTCTGGGCGTCCACCGCGTCGACGGCCGCCGCCCGGCTCTCGTACGGGTAGATCTTGACCGAGGCGTTCAGCGCCTTCTCCAGCCCGGTGATGAACGCCTTGGCGGCCGCCGGCCGGTGGTTCCCCACGATCGCCGCCGGGACCGAGTGCGGCGTGGGGTTGGCCATGGAGTAGGTGTACGAGCCCGCGAACAGCCCGGCGGCGGCCGAGATGATGAACATCAGCACGATCGCGGGCAGGAATGGTGACCGTTTGAAAGCCGCCCAGCGTTCCGCGCGGGTGGGCGGCCTGCCGTGCGCGCCGTGGACCGGCGTCTCGGACATGCCACCACGCTAATAAGCCGAGGTCGGCGGGGGTGCCATGGGGGCAGCTCCCCGCAGGGTGGGGGCTTGGTGGCTGTGACCCCTTGGGACAGGCACTTCAGGGGGCTTGGCCGTTGCCCTCGGAGTGTCCGGACGGGCTCAGGCGGTCGGTCAGGAAGGCGAGGATCTCGTCTCTGGCCTTCAGCGTGGGATGGCCGTCCTCGTCGATGAGGTGGGCGGTGACGACGCTGTGGGGGGTCTCGACCACGTCCCGAAAGAACGGGGGCGGGTCGGTGTTGGCGGAGCCGCCCGAAAGGACGCGGCCGTCGAAGGCGTCGCCGAGGAGCGTCTGGTAGGCGGCGAAGCGCTGGCCGGTGCACCAGCGGTCGTCGTCGAAGCGGTAGGCGAGAACCTTCAGTCCATCGCGCGCGACGCGCTCTTGGACCGCGCGCGCGTCCTCGTCGCTGATCTCCAGTCCGGCGGGGTCGTCCAGCGGCAATGACGGGTGGTTGACCACTGGCGCGATGACGGCCGGCTCAAGCGCCATGGTGAGGGCGAAGTTGCCGGTGAAACACAGTCCGATCGCGCCGACTCCCGGACCGCCGCGTTCGGCGTGGGCTTGGCGCGCAAGTCCACGGAGCCACGCCGTGACAGGGCTGGTGCCGCCCCCGGCGAACGCTCGGAACTCGGCGCTGACACACGCACGGCGGACAACCTCCCTGCCACCCTCGGCCGTCGGATAGGCGCCGTCGACCCCGAAGAGCGAGGGGACGTAGACGGCGAAGCCCGCATCCCGCACCCACCGCGCCAGCCGAAGGACGTCAGGGCTGATGCCCGGCATCTCCGGCATCAGCACGACGGCCGGCCCGCAACCCGCGGCGTAGACCGTCTTCACCACCCCGTCCACCTCCACGAGCCGGCGAGAGAAGTCCGTGATCGCGTCGTCAAGGCGTTCGTTCGCAGCGCTCATGGGGACAGCGTGGACCGATGTGCGCGCACCAGGCGATAGGCCAGACCGCCATGCATGGGGGTAATCTCGCCAAGGCATGGTGGCGAGGAGGCGGGCGTGAGCGCACTGCGGGTCGGTGTCCTGGCCTATCCGGGCTGCTTCGCGTCCGAGGTGTTCGGCGTGCCCGATCTGCTGACGATGGCCACGCGCGTGGCCGGCCCGGACCGCGCCGGATACGAGGTGTCGATCGTTTCGCCTCGTCGTCACGTCGCCGCATCGGGCGGTTCGGCGCTGGCCGTCTGTCCGCCGCGCGAGGTCGACGTCCTTGTCGTCCCCGGGTTCGAGCTCGCGCCGGGCGTCGATGTGGACGCCCGGCTCGCCGCCCTCGCCCCTGAAGTCGCCGTGATCCGCTCACACGCGGCCACGGGCAACGTCGTCGTCTCGATCTGTGTCGGTGCGTTCCTGCTCGCCGAGGCCGGACTGCTCAACGGGCGCCAGGCCACCACGGCATGGCTTTTCGCGGGCGAATTGGCCCGGCGCTGCCCGGACGCCGATGTCCGGCCCGAACGTCTGGTCGTCACCGACAAGGGCGTGACGACGACGGCGGCCTTCAGCGCCATGTACGACTTCGCGCTGGAACTGATCCGCGAGCACAGCGGTGCCGGCGTGGCACGGACGACCGCGCGGGTGGCGCTCGTCGACGACGCGCGGTCATCCCAGACTCCCTACGTCGACGCACGACTTCTTCCGCGGCCCGGAAACGAGTTCTCCCGCAGGGTCATGCGCCGGCTCGACCAGAACCTCGCCGCCCGGTACGACCTGGCCGCGTTGTCGGACACGTTCAATGTCAGCACTCGGACGCTGCTGCGGCGCTTCGCGGATGAGACCGGCCAGAGCCCGCTGGAGTACCTGCAGTCGTCGCGGGTCCGTCGCGCCCGCCACCTCCTTGAGACCACGGATCGAACCGTCGCCGGCATTCGCACCGCGGTCGGGTACAAGGACGCCGGAACCTTCGCTGCTCTCTTCGCGAAGCACACCGGACGACGCCCGGGGGACTACCGCGCGACCTTCCGGCGTGGCACCGGCCGATGACGGCCTCCCCCCGGATGACAGGTGGGCGGGCCGGGGGAGCGGCGTCGCCGCCGGGTCGGTGACGGTAGGAGCCGTTCGAACTCGGCGCGGAGACGCGATCCCCCGGCGCGCTTACGGCTGGGGCGTATCTGACGAATCCCGCTCGCTACGAACGGGATTCGTCAGACACGTCCTAGCGGCGCGACGGCAGGACGACGACGGCGTCGCCGACGGGACGCTGGCCGGTGGCGTCCGAAGGCGAGTTGATCATCTGGCCGCCGACGACCATCGTCGACGAGCCGCCGCCGTCGAGGTTCATCGCCTGGACCGCGCCGAGGCTCTTCATCACCTGTCCGGTCTCGGCGATGGACAGGCCCTGGCTGAGGGACGCCTGCCGGCCGTCCGCCTCGGCGAGCAGAAGCCGTCCGCGCCGATCTGTGCCGATCATGGTGCGAGGGTTACGGCGCAGTACCCAGCCGTAGTAGAACGACGGGTCATCCGGGTGAACCAGGCCGTCGGCCTGCGGGGCGATGGCGACCCTGCCGTCGGTGACCAGCTGCGGGCCGCCGTTGACGACCGAGTCGTTCGGCCCGAAGCGCACCGTCCGGCCGCCGGGGCCGGTGATCTGGGTGCGGAGGCGCAGCCGGTGCCCGACGACCGCGTGCTCGCCGAGCCAGGACGCCTCGGTGCCGATCGCCTCGATCACCTGACCGCCGGCGGGCACCGACGTGGTGGTGCGCGGGCCGGCCGACACGACCGTGCCGTGTGCGTCCAGTACGGCCTCGGTGCCGGGCCCGGTCGGGAGCGGCCCGCCGAACTCCGGCGTGAACACCGCCATCTCGTTCGGGTCCGTGCAGGTGACGTCGTGCCGGGGGAGTGACGTCGGGCTGTCTTCCGCGTCGCCGCCGCAGTCGCGGATCACGCCGGGCGTGCGGTTGAGTCCTTCGACCCGGTGGGTACGGCCGTGTTCGTCGACGAGGTCGATGCCGGTCCACAGCTTCTTGAGCTCGACCCGGCGGCCGCCGTCCCGCAGGATCGCCGCCACCCGGCCGTTGGTCGCGTCGTGCAGCAACCGGCCGTGTTCCACGACGATGCCGGCCGTGTCGCCGGGCACCCCGTCGTTCTCGGAGATGACGAAGAACCCGCCGTTCACGGCGGCGAGGGCTCCGGTGTCCTGGGCGATCTGGGTGGTCGTCCGGCGGCCCGCGAGCGTGGCGTCGTGCGACTCGGCGACGCTGCCGCGGAACCGGTGGAAGTCGATGGTCAGGGCGCGGACGACCCAGGGCCCGGTGGTCGAGTCGCCGTCGAAGCCGGTGTAGACCACCGACGGCTTGAAGCGCGCCGCCTTCAGTTGCTTGGCGGCGGCGTTCGCGGCGTCCTGGGTGGCGTACCGGCCGACCCGCACCCGGTAGCCGATCACGCCCGCCTTGACGTCGGCGAACGCGGGCGTGGACACCGGCTGCGCCTGGCCGGTCCAGCCGGCCGCCGAGAGCTGGGCGACGACCGCGTCGGCCGCCGAGTGCGTTCCCAGCACCGCCGTGACGGCGTCCGGGTCGGGTGACGGCGGAACGTCGGAGGAGGTGGGGATGCCGACCTCGATGGTCCAGTAGTCGTCGGGCGACACCCGGCCGCGCGTGATGGTCGTGAGGGTGACGCCCGGGGCCACGTCCTGGGTGGTGCGGGTCTCCGCCAGACCGGCGGGACCGAGCGGCAGCGAACCCGGATTCGTCGCGGAACGGCCGGTCTCCGCGAGTCCGGGGGCCGTGCCGGGCGTGGCCGCACGCGCCGCCGTTCCGGTCGTCGACAACAGCGTGAGGGCCGCGGCACCCGCGAGCCACCCCCGTCGAACTCCGTGTTTCACGACGCCTCCTCGTTACCGGTGGTCCCGGCTGGACGATCACCTGATGTTGATCAATGGCGTCGGCATCCTACGGAACGCTGGATCGCTCCAAAAGACCTTGAAAGTGGCCGAATGTCGAATTCGAGACGCGTGCGGGGAAGATCGGCGGGCCGGCGGATCCGGACCGGTCCCCGCCGACGCGCGAAACCTCGTTGCTCCGGGTGCTCTTCACGCTGAAAAATTCCAGGGTGGGCACACGTCGATCATTTCTGCTGCCGCCGCGTGCGACCACGACGGCCCGGCTCCTGGCGGAGGCCGCTGTGTGGCGGGGTATGGACGTGCGCACGCTGCCCGGACCTCCGATCCCGACCGACCTGAAAGGGCGCGCCCACCTGTACGGCGGCGAACGTTTCGCCGACGCGGTGGCGTCCGCGCTGGACATGGCGCTGTTGGACCCGCCTCTCGATCTGCTGGCGGATCTGCCCGTGTACTTCACCGGCAGGTCTGTCGAGCTGATCACTCTCGGGCAGGCTCGGCGGCAGCGTGGCCCTCGCTTCGTCAAGCCTGCCGCCGGGAAGCTGTTCCCGGCCGGGGTGCGCCCGGACGGCGCCGCTCTGCCGCCGCAGCTTCCGGTCGAGCTTCCCGTGCTGTCCGCCGAACCGGTGACATTTACAGAGGAGCACCGCCTCCACATCCTGGACGGGGAGGTCCGCGCCGCGAGCCGCTACGCGGTCTTCGGGGTTCTGGACAGCGGACGAGCCGGCGGGCCCGTGAGACGGACCCGCCGGCGGGTGTCGGACCTCAGGAGGTCCAGTCGATGTGGACGTCGACGGTGCTGGCGAACTTCCACCAGCCGTTCCCGGTGTGCGTCCACTCCTTCGGGATGCCCGAGTAGGCGCCGTAGTACGTCGTGCCACTCGGGATGTAGATGGCGTCGACGTCCTTGAGCTGCGGAGTGCCGTAGACGCTGTGCGGAGCCGCGTAGGCGATCGAGTCGCACTTGCCCGACGTCTGGTAGGCCTGGTCCGATCCGTTGCCGTTCCAGGCCAGGCAGACCTCCACGTTGTGCGTCGTGTTGTTGTAGACCGTCCCGCAGATGATCCCGAGCCGGCAGCCGCTCATCGGGTGGACGTCGTCCGTGCCGGCCGACGCGGGTCTCGCCGTCGCGGCGAGGACGGCGACGCCGAGAGCTCCGGCGCCGACAACGGAACCGATCTTCGTACCCAGGTGCATGAGACTCCCCGTGTGGTGTCTCGCCGGACGGACCGGCGCATTTCCCCGTTTGTCGCTGTATGCGACGTCAACGAGCGTGCGGTGGCGCCCGCCGCGGCCACAAGGGTTTCCCGTCCCTGACGAATGGTGGGATGAGATGATCTGTCTGACCTGGGGGAAATGGGCGGGGCTGGGACGCGCAGCATGCAGGAAGGAACGCGTCATGGTGGAACTGGCCGCGCGCTTGCACGACCTCAAGGAACGCAGCGGAGCCTCTTACGCCGAACTGGCCCGCCGGTGCGGGATCAGCGCCTCGACCTTGCACCGGTACTGCCGTGGTCAGGTCCTGCCGGACAGCTACGGCATGGTCGAGCGCATCGCGCTGGTGTGCGGAGCGGACCGGGCCGAGCTGGCAGAGCTGTACACGCTCTGGGCACGCGCCGACGCTGAGCGCAGCCGGGCCGGCGACGACGCGCCGGTTCCGGCCGTGGCCGGTCCGCCCGCCGGCGAGGTGGCCGAGGCCGCCGTGGTCTCCGGGCGCACGGCACGTCCGCACGGCCGCAGGCTGTTGTGGCTCACCGCGCTCCTCGGCGTACTGGTGCTGGCGGCGGCCGTCGGGGCGGTCTCCTTACCCGGTGGCCACGTGGCGAAGAGCACGGGATCCCAGCGGGTGTTCGGGCCCGCCTGGTCGCAGTACCCCGCGACCGTGCCCTCGACGTTCTACGGCGTGACCATCAACAGCGACAGCGGTGCCATGCCCGGCTTCCGCGTCGGCGCCGTCCGGCTGTGGGACAGCGAAACCCGCTGGTCCGGCGACGCCACGACGCTGGCGCGGATGACCCAGCGGGCGAGCACGGTGATCCGCCGGGCCGACCCGGACGCCACGGTCGTGTGCCCGTCAATGGGCGACCTGTGGGAACCGGCCTCCCAGCGGTTCCTGCTCGAATTCGCGGCGGCTGACGGCTACCAGGCATGCGACGCCGCCGGGGTGAAGCTTTATCCGCGCCGGGACGGCGACACGCCCGAGAGCCTGATCCGGCTCGGGGCCGTGATCGACCGAACGTTCCACGAAGCAGGTGTGCATCCGCCGCTTTGGAACACCGGGACCGTCTACCGGATTCCAGCGGACCGGCCGCTGGACCAGCGGCGATCGATCGCCTACGCCACGCGCTTCTACCTCATCGGGATGTACCTGCGATACCAGCGCATGTACTTCTACAACTGGGGTGGCACCGCCATCCCGCTGGTTCTCCAGGCCGCCGGAGGCCGGCCGACGGCCGCCGCGCAGGCCGTCGACACGCTGCAGCGGTGGCTGGTCGGGGCCCGGATCGTCGCGTGCGGTCAGGGTCGGCAGGCGGGGCTGCCCACGCGTGTCTGGCAGTGCCGGTTCCTGCCGCCCGCCGGCCGCACGCCCGATCCGATGTTCGTGCGCTGGACGGAGTCAGGGACGGCGACGATGCCTGCCGACGCCGGTACGCGGGTCGTACGCCTCCTCGACGGCACCTCACTCCCCGCCCCGCGCACCCTGCGCGTCACCGAGCAGCCGGTGCTGGTCATGACCGGACGCTGACGCACCGTTCAAGACCTTTCGTGCCGGCGGGTGCGCCCGCCTCGACGACGTGGCGGCGACACGCCGAAACCCCTGTGCGCTCGTGACTTCTCGACCCGGCTCGTCGGAGACCCAGGCTGTTCGCCGACGGACCCGTCGCATCACCGGCCCGTCGGCCGCCATATGCTGGACAATCGGGCCGAATAGGGCCTTTCGGCCCACGCCGGTAGACGACCAACTCCATCTTGGACGAAGACGATATGAGCGTCACCCGCACCCAAGGAACGCCGAGGCTGCCCGCGCCGGATCCCGCCGTCCTGGCGGCGGTCGAGGCCGCGGTACCGGGGATCACCCGTTCGCGTGCGAGTGACCGGCTCGGCATGGCGCACGACGCGTCGCACTATCTGCTGACCCCGCAGGCGGTTCTTGTGCCCCGCAGCGCCGAGCAGGTCGGCGCGCTGATGCGCGCCGGTCTGCCGCTGACGTTCCGGTCCGGCGGCACCAGCCTGAGCGGGCAGGCGGTCACGGACCACCTGCTGGTGGACACCCGGCGGCACTTCCGCGGCATCGAGGTGCTCGACGGCGGCGCTCGCGTCCGGGTACAGCCGGGCGCCGTGCTGCGGCAGGTCAACGCCAGGCTCGCTCCCCACGGCCGCAGGCTGGGGCCCGACCCGGCCAGTGAGGCGGCCTGCACGATCGGCGGCGTCGTCGCCAACAACTCCAGCGGCATGACCTGCGGCACCCACGCCAACACCTACGAGACCCTCGAGTCGATGGTCCTCGTGCTGCCCAGCGGGACCGTCCTCGACACCGGCGCGCCCGACGCCGACGCCCGCCTGCGCGCCCTCGAACCCGACCTGGCGGCGGGCCTGGAACGCCTGCGGGACCGGATCCGCGGCAACCCGGAGTCGGTGCGCCGGATCAAGGCCCAGTTCGCACTGAAGAACACCATGGGCTACGGGCTGAACAGCTTCCTCGACCACGACTCGCCCGCGCAGATCCTCGCGCACCTCGCCATCGGCAGCGAGGGCACCCTCGCCTTCGTCGCCGAGGCGGTCCTGCGCACGGTGCCGGCGCATCGCCTGGCCGCGACCGGGCTGCTCGTCTTCCCCGCCCTGCGGACGGCGATGGCCACGGTGCCCGAGATCGTCGCGGCGCACCCGGCCGCCATCGAACTGCTGGACGCGGAGTCCCTGCTCGTCGCCCAGGAGGATCCCAAGGCCGAGGACGTCCTGCGCACGTTGACCGTGGAGGACCACGCCGCGCTGCTGGTGGAGTGGCAGGAGTCGGATCCCGAGCTCCTCGCCGACCGCGAACGCGCGGCCGAGCGGCTGTTCGCCGCGTTCGACCTGGCCACTCCGGCGCGGCTCAGCGGGGACGCCCGGGGCCGGGCGGCGCTCTGGCACATCCGCAAGGGCCTGTACGCCTCCGTCGCCGGCGCCCGCCCCAGTGGCACGACGGCGCTGCTGGAGGACGTCGCCGTCCCCGTCCCCGCGCTCGCCGACCTCTGCGACGATCTCGCGGAGCTGTTCGCCAAGTACCGCTACGAGCGCAGCGTCGTCTTCGGGCACGCCAAGGACGGCAACCTGCACTTCATGCTGAACGAGCGCTTCGGCACGGACCTGCAGCGCTACGCGGACTTCACCGAGGACATGGTCGACGCCGTCCTCGGCCGCGGCGGCACGCTCAAGGCCGAACACGGCACCGGCCGGGTCATGGCCCCCTTCGTGCGGCGCCAGTACGGCGACGAGCTCTACGCGGTGATGCGGGAGGTCAAGCGGCTGTGCGACCCCGGCGACACGCTGAACCCCGGGGTCGTGCTGACTGACGACCCGCAGGCCCACCTGCGGGACCTCAAGTCCGTCGTCACCGTCGAACCCGAGGTCGACCGGTGCGTCGAGTGCGGCTACTGCGAACCCGTCTGCCCCAGCCGCGACCTCACCACGACGCCGCGCCAGCGCATCGTGCTGCGCCGTGAGCTGGCCGCCGCCCGGGCCGCCGGCGACGAAGACCTGGCCCGGCGGCTGGAGCGGGAGTACGAGTACGACGCCGTCGAGACCTGCGCCGTGGACGGCATGTGCGCCACCGCCTGCCCCGTACTGATCAACACCGGCGACCTCACCAAGCGGCTGCGCGCCCAGAGCCACGGCCGCGTCGCCCAGGCCGGCTGGAAGACCGCCGCCGACCACTGGGGGACGGTGACGCGGGCGATGGAGAGGGCGCTCGACGTCGCGGCCGCGGCACCGCCCGGGGCCGTCGAGGCGGCCGCCCGGGCGGCCCGCAGGATCGGCGGCCCGGACACCGTCCCGGAGTGGAGCCGCGACCTGCCGAGCGGAGGCTCGCCCCGCCGGCCCGCAACCGTGCCGGACGCGGACGCCGTCTACGTGCCCTCCTGCCTGAACACCCTGTTCGCCCCCGCCGAAGGCGGCCCCGGCGTCATGGCCGCGGTGCTGCGCCTCAGTGAACGGGCGGGCCTGCGGCTGCGCGTGCCCGAGAACATCGCGAACCTCTGCTGCGGCACTCCGTGGTCGTCCAAGGGCTTCACCAAGGGGTACGAGGTCATGCGCCGCAAGGTGCGCGAGTCCCTGCTCGCCGCCACAGACGGCGGCCGGATCCCGGTGATCAGCGACGCCGCGTCCTGCACGGAGGGGTTCCGCCGGCTCGCCGCCGCGGCCGGGCCGGCCGTCGAAGTGCTGGACGCGGTGAGCTTCGTGGCGCAGCGCGTCCTGCCCCGGCTGCCCGCGGCCCGGCGCCTGCCCTCGCTGGCCCTGCACCCGACCTGCTCCTCGACCCGGCTCGGCCTTGAGGGGGACATCACCCGCATCGCCGAGGCGGTCGCCGAAGAGGTCGTCGTGCCCGAGGGCTGGCAGTGCTGCGGCTTCGCCGGCGACCGCGGCATGCTCCACCCGGAGCTGACCGCCTCGGCGACCCGCGCGGAGGCGGAGTCGGTCGCCCGCGGCGACTTCGCCGCCCACGCCTCGGTCAACCGGACCTGCGAGATCGGCCTGACCCGCGCGACCGGCGAGACCTACCACCACCTGCTCGAACTCCTCGACCAGGGCACCGCCTGACCGGGCCGTCCCGGCCGCCGGCACGGCTCGGCGCGCTCGATGGTGAGGACCATCCTGATCACCTCGGGTCGG
This sequence comes from Actinoallomurus liliacearum, assembly GCF_039542035.1. Lineage (NCBI taxonomy): Bacteria > Bacillati > Actinomycetota > Actinomycetes > Streptosporangiales > Thermomonosporaceae > Actinoallomurus > Actinoallomurus liliacearum. The sequence goes on along the minus strand of NZ_BAABHJ010000002.1, from coordinate 385,429 downwards.
CGACGACGCACCCGCGGTGACGGGCCGGGAATACCCAGGGTGACTCCTGCCGTTGTAAACGTCATCTCTGGATGACATCCCCCCGCCCCGCGTACCGGACGTCCCTTCCTTCCCCTTGGCGTCACCGATCACAGCGGGCGGCCCTTCACAGGAGTTCTTCCCCTCATGGAGATTCACACCGATGCCCTCGTCGTGGGCGGAGGTCTGGGCGGCGTCGCCGCCGCACTCGCACTCGCCAAGGCCGGCTCCTCGGTCGTCCTGACCGAGGAGTACGACTGGCTCGGCGGTCAGCTGACCAGCCAGGCCGTACCCCCGGACGAGCACAGCTGGGTCGAGCGCTTCGGCGTCACGGCCACCTATCGCGCGCTGCGTGACGGGATCCGGAACTACTACCGCGACCACTACCCCTTGACCGGATCGGCCCACGCGTGGGACGAGCTCAACCCCGGCGCCGGCTGGGTCAGCCGGCTCTGCCACGAGCCCCGCGTCGCCGTGGCCGTCATCGAGGCCATGCTCGCCCCCTACCGCGGCTCCGGCCGGCTGCGCGTGCTGCAGCCGTACCGGCCGATCGGGGCGGACACCGAGGGCGACCTCGTCACCGCGGTGACCTTCGCGCACCGCGACACCGGCGCGCGGGCGACCGTGTCCGCCGAGTACGTCCTGGACGCCACCGAGACCGGTGAGCTGCTGCCGCTGACCGGCACGGAGTACGTCACGGGCTTCGAATCGCAGGCGGAAACCGGCGAGCCCAGCGCCCCGGCGGAGGCCCAGCCGCAGAACATGCAGGCCATCTCGGTCTGCTTCGCCATGGACCACGTCCCCGGCGACCACACGATCGAGCGGCCGAAGACCTACGACTACTGGCGCGCGTACCAGCCGGACTTCTGGGGCGACCGCCTGCTGTCGTGGCGGGCGCCGATCCCGCGCACGCTGGAGCCGGTCGAGCGGACCTTCACGCCGAACCCCGAGGGCGATCCGATGGCCGTCCTGGGCGACCAGCAGCGCTTCGGCGGCGACCTGGACCTGTGGTCGTTCCGCCGGATCGCCGCGCGGGGCCTGTTCGAGGACGGCGCCTACGCCAGCGACATCACGCTGGTGAACTGGCCGATGATCGACTACTTCGACGGTTCGATCATCGACGTGCCGGACGCCGACCGGCACGTGGAGGCCGCGCGGGAGCTGTCGCGGTCGGCGCTGTACTGGATGCAGACCGAGGCGCCGCGGCCGGACGGCGGCACCGGATACCCGGGGCTGCGGCTGCGCGGCGACGTCACCGGCGGCGCCGACGGCCTCGCCCAGGCCCCCTACATCCGGGAGTCGCGCCGGATCCGCGCGCTGTACACCGTGCCCGAGCAGGACCTGTCCCTGGCCGTGCGCGGCGACAAGGGCGCGGTCCGGTACGGGGACTCGGTCGGCGTCGGCATGTACCGGATCGACCTGCACCCCTCGACCGGCGGCGACAACTACATCGACGTGGGCTGCTCGCCGTTCGAGATTCCGCTGGGCGCCCTGATCCCCCGGCGGATGCGCAACCTCGTGGCCGCGGCCAAGAACATCGGCACCACGCACATCAGCAACGGCGCGTACCGCCTGCACCCCGTCGAGTGGAATATCGGCGAGGCGGCGGGCACCCTCGCGGCGTTCTGCATGGAGCGGTCCGCGACGCCGTACGCCGTCCGCGAGAAGGCGGACCTGCTGTCCGACTACCAGGAACGGCTCGTCCGGTCCGGGGTGGAGCTGCACTGGCCGGACGGGGTGCACGGCTACTGAGCCGCCATGATCCAGGGGGTGTCCGGTAATGGGGCCGGACGCCCCCTATCGTGCGTCCGGGCCGGGCCCGGTCGTCCTCAGGCGGATGCGGTCCCAGGAGTTGTTGGCGTAGCCCTTCGGATTCCAGACCGCGGCGGGGGTCTCCGGCTGCGTCGCGCCGGTGGAGTCCCAGGCCCGCGCGGTGACGACCGTCTCGCCGGCCGGCAGATCGACGGTGAGGCGCCAGTGCTGCCACGTCCAGGGGCTCGGCGGCGCGTCCAGCTCGGCCTGGGCCCAGGTGCGGCCCCCGTCGAGGGAGACGTCCAGCCGGGCCACGGTCCGGTCCTCGCCGGCGTACGCGTAACCGGTGATCTCCGTCGGCCCCGGCGGCAGCGGCGTGCCGCCGTCGGGCGCCAGGATGGCGCAGTTGACGGCGACCGGGCCGAGTGAGATGCCCGTGCCCGGTGCGGTCCGGTCGGGGTCCGCGTCCGGCGGCAGGACGCGGTAGGCGACGGCCTGGAAGTAGTTGTCCGACGGTTCGGCCTGCGCGGTGACGTGCTCCAGCCACTTGACGCTGCGCGCGCCGATCCACCCGGGGACGATCACCCGCAGCGGGGCGCCGTGCGCCTCGGGCAGGGGCCGGCCGTTCATCCCCCAGGCCAGGAGGACCTCGCCGGAGATCGCCTTGGCCAGCGGGACGGAGCCGCCGAAGGGCTGTGGCGGATCGACGAGCCGCGAGACGTCGGGTGCGGCGAAGGCGACGTGCCGGGCGCCGGACCGCACGCCGGCGGCGGCGAGCACGTCGGCCAGGCGTACGCCGGTCCAGCGGGCGGTGGAGGTGGCGCCGGGTCCCCACGGGTCCTCGCCGGGGATGTCCCGGACCTCGAGCAGGCCCGCCCGGCGGTTGCCCGCGCACTGCACGGTGGCGACGAGCTCACGCTCCTCGAACCGCTCGCGCAGCTCGTTCAGCGACAGTGTCAGGGGCCGGTCCACCAGGCCGTCCACGCGCAGCCGCCAGGCCTCGGCGTCGACGCGGGGGACCGGGCCGTGGTTGCGGCTGTAGAAGCTCTCCGTACCGGTGAGCGTGTGCCGGGCGAGCGCGTGCCGCGGAGGCTCGGCGTTGAACGGCTCGCACCGGTGCACCAGGATGTCGTCCCGCTTCCCCCAGGGCCCCATGTCCGAGCGCTACCCGCGCGGACGGCCTCCACCCCGGCGCCTTCCTTGGGCGGCACCAAGTTCGTGCCCGGAGTTCTTTGCCGAGGCAGAGGCCCGAGTCGGACGGCCACGGATCGGGTACGCGGGCGCGGCTCAGCCGGGGGACATCGACGGGTTGGGCGACTCGGCGAAGGCGCACTCGGGGTGGACGTCGCGGTCGATGATGTTCCCGACGGTGGCGTGGACACGGACCGGGCCGGGCCGGAGCGCCGTCACTTGGAACCAGCCGTCGGCCGTGGTGGTGAGACAGGCCGCGCCGCCGTCGGCGACGCCCCACATGTCGTTGGCGTGGATGCGGACCGTCTCGGTGCCGGCCGTCGGGAAGTCCAGGATGAACGACGAGACCGCCAGCGTGCGCAGCGTGGCCGGGCCCGAGGCCAGCGGAACCCCATCGGCCACCTCCCAGACCTTCCAGTGCGCGTCGTGCCAGACCTCACGCAGGTACGAGGGCGGGTTGGCCAGCAGCGCGGCCTCGGAGAGGCCGCCCCGGTCGAGCGGGACGTCGGGCAGCGCGACCAGGCCGACGGCGTTGGCGTTCAGCCAGGCGCGGTAGCCGTCCGCGGTCAGCGGCCTGTAGAGGGCGGGGGAGTAGCGGAGGTCGAGCTGCCGTTCCCACCCGCGTGCGAGCGGGAACCGCTGGGCGAGGAACACGGTCTCCCAATGTTCGCGGGTGAAGGGGACCTCGAGCCGGCCCGCCGCCGGTTTCCGGGTCGCCAGGAACGACTGCAGCCCGGCGTAGTAGGTGGCGTTGGACGACGGGTCTCCGGCCGAGTTGGCCAGGGCGGTCGCCACGGGCACCAACTGCCAGCTGAGCAGCGGCACGATCAACAGCGCCAGCACCAGTCGGCGGCGGTAGCGGAGCAGCAGGTAGCCGGCCGCCGGCAGCGCGAGCGTGCTGCCCAGCCGGGCGATGTTCGCGCCGACCGGGTTGGGCACGAAGAAGAGCGCCGCGCTGAGGGTGCCGTAGATCACCGCGAAGCGGCGGATCAGCGTGCTGCTCCGGGGCGCGATGGCCAGGGTCAGGATGCTGAACAGCAGCACGCCGAGGAGGTTCACCAGGGGGAAGGGGAACCGGCCGCTGCCGCCGCCGGTGACGAACGAGACGGCCATGCCCAGGGCGGCGGAGCCGAGCGGAGCGACCCGCCGCCAGCCGGCCTGAGGCGCCCAGCTCAGGCCGGCGAGGAGCAGGAACAGCCCCGCGAGCGGGCTGGACAGCGAGCAGCAGGCGGCCATCAGCAGTACCAGCGACGGGAGGCCTTCCAGCGCGGCGAGCAGCGCGGCGAGCCCGAAGGCCAGCCCGAGGGCGAAGGGCAACTGCCCGATGATCAGCTCGCCGACGATGCCGATGGCGAGCGCCAGGCGGAAGAAGATCTGCGCGCTGTCGCGGGGGCCGGGCAGCAGCCTGCAGGCCGCCCAGGTGATGACGGTGCAGGCGAGCAGGCCGGTCATCCGCGCGCCCAGGACCGCGGCGATCGGCGGGAACAGGACGCTGTAGCCGGGCAGGCTGTGTCCGTCGTACCACTGGTTGTTGAACGCCACCAGGCCCGCGTTACGCGCCACCCAGGTGCGGAAGTACTGCGCCGGCAGGTCCGGGCCCCGGAGGTTGAGGGCGATGACGAGAAGGCCGAGTGAAAGGGTCACCATCCACGGGTGGCGCACCGGTACGGCGAGACATCGGCGGGCCCACTCCCAGCGGTGGTCCGGCGCGGGTGCCGTGGCCACACGGTCAGCGGCCCGGCCGGTCGCGTCTAGGCCGCCGCTCGGACGCGGACGCATGGATGTCGTCACTGCTCTCCTTCCCCACCGGGCTCAGCGCACGCCCGCCAACTCCCCCATCCTCCACCACCGACGTCGCAGGTCCTGGCGTCGGCCCTTATCCGGCGCGCCCGATACTGGCGCATCGGGCGCCGCACCACGGCCGGGACTTCGGATGGTCACGTTGTTGACACGGTCCGTCATGCGGCCTTTATCCGTGCTAAGCAGTGATGTACCGTCAGTGTCGGAACAGATACACAATGTGAGATCATCTCGGGGGTGACGAGGGGGTGGCGACTTCACGACGCCTCCCGCCGCCCGGTTCCCTGATCTTCGATCGCCGGCAGGCCCGCCCGACACCGCACTAGGAGACATCTCCTCATGTCGACGACCGCCTCGGTTCTGGTTCCCCGTCGCTGGATCGCACTGATCTTCATCGCTCTCGCCCAGTTGATGGTCGTCCTGGACGCGACCGTCGTGAACATCGCGCTCCCGTCGGCACAGCGGGCGCTGGACATCTCGGATGCGAACCGGCAATGGATCATCACCGCCTACACGCTCGCGTTCGGTGGGCTGCTGCTGTTCGGCGGCCGGGTCGGCGACCTGATCGGCCGCAGGCGCGCCTTCCTCATCGGCCTGATCGGTTTCGCGGGCGCGTCGGCCGTCGGCGGTGCCGCGGTCGACGAGGCGATGCTGCTCGGCGCCCGCGCGCTGCAGGGCGCGTTCGGCGCGCTGCTCGCCCCCTCGGCCTTATCGCTGCTGGCCGTGACGTTCACGGTCGCGAAGGAGCGCGCCAAGGCGTTCGGCATCTACGGCGCGATCGCGGGCGGCGGCGCCGCTATCGGCCTGATCCTCGGCGGCCTGCTCACCGAGTACCTGAACTGGCGCTGGGCGCTGTACGTCAACGTGCCGATCGCCGTCATCGGGCTCGTCGGTGCGCTGGCGTTCGTCCGCGACCCCGCACCGCATGACGGTGCGCGCCTCGACATCCCCGGCGTCGTGCTCGTCACCGGCGGGCTGGTCGCCCTCGTGTACGGCTTCACCCGCGCGGAGTCGGCGGGCTGGGGCGACCACGGCGTCATCGGCCTGCTGGCCGGGGCGGGCGTGCTGCTCGTGGCGTTCGTCGTGGTCGAGGCGCTGACGAGGGTCCCGCTGCTGCCCCTGCGCGTCGTCCTCGACCGCAACCGCGGCGGCGCCTATCTCGCGGTCGGCCTGTCGGTGATCGGCATGTTCGGCCTGTTCCTGTTCATGACCTACTACCTGCAGACCGTCCGGCACTACTCGCCGGTCCGGACCGGCCTGGCGTTCCTGCCGCTCACCGCCGGAATGATCACCGGCTCGACGCAGATCTCCGCCCGGCTGATGAACCGCGTACCGGCGCGCCTGCTGATGGTCCCCGGACTCATCATCGCGGAGTGCGGCATCGCGCTGCTCCTGCGCCTGCGGGCCGACAGCGCCTACGTGGACATGGTGCTGCCCTCGCAACTGCTGCTCGGCCTCGGCCTCGGCACGACGATGATGCCCGCGATGAACCTGGCCACGCTCGGCGTGAACGTGCGGGACGCCGGTATCGCCTCCGCGATGGTCAACACCTCGCAGCAGGTCGGCGGCTCGCTCGGCACCGCCCTGCTGAACACCATCGGCACCACCGCGGCGACGAGCTACATCGCGGCCCACGCCGCCGGCCGCCCGTCGCCCGCACTCGCCGCGGCCGGGCTCGTGCACGGTTTCCAGGTCGCCCTCTGGTGGGTGATGGGCGCCGTCGGCCTGGCCGCGATCATCGTCGCGGCGCTCGTCAACGGCAGGGGCGCGTCGCGCGCCCCGGCGCCCGTCCGATCCGCCGCCGACCTCCCGCGTGAGGAGAGGAGCGCCGAGGCCGAGCCGCCCCGGGAGCTGGCCGCCGTCGGGACGTACGCCGAGGCGCCGCGGGACGACGGCACGCGGGGCGAGTCACGCCTGGTCTACGCCCGGACCGCGTCGGCCGGAGCGTACGACGGGCCCGACGGGGCGCGCGTCGGCGGCCGGGTGCAGGGTGCCGAGGGCGGCCCGGTGTCCGGTGCCGCGCTCACCCTCATCGACCTCGGCGGACGCCAGGTCGACCGGGCCGTGACCGGGCCCGACGGCACGTACGCGCTGCGCGCGCCGGGCGGCGGCCCGTACATGCTGATCACGGCGGCCGACGGGCATCAGCCGCGGGCGGCCACCGTGGTCCTCGGCGACGGTCCCTTGAGTCATGACGTGTCGTTGTCCGGCACCGCGAGCCTCACGGGGGTCGTACGCGCCGCCGCGACGGGCCGGCCGGTCGCCGCGGCGGTCGTCGTCGTGACGGACGCCCACGGCGAGGTGATCGGATCCGCGCAGACCGGCGACGACGGTGCGTTCGTCTTCGACGACCTGGTCGCGGGCACGTGCGTCGTGGCGGTCAGCGCGGGCGGCCACCGGCCGGCGGCGCTGCCCGTGGAGGTCGGCGCGGGCGGCACCACGCGCTGTGAGGTGGAGCTGCCCGCCGGCGTGCGCGTGCGCGGCACCGTGCGCGCCGGCAGCGACGATCTCCTGCTGGCCGACGCGCGGGTCACGCTGGTGGACGCCGCCGGCAACGTCGTCGCCACGGCCACCACCGGCGCCGACGGCGCTTACGCCTTCGAGGACCTCGACCCCGGCTCGTACACCGTGATCGCCACGGGTTACCCACCGGCCGCCATGGCGGTGGTGGCGGGGGAGAACGGCTCGGAGGCGTTCGGCCTGACCTTGCGCCATCCCACCGAGGAGGAGGCATGACGGACGACCGGGGCCTGCGCGCACGGGTCCGGACCACGGACGGCTGGGCGGTGCCGCACGCGGTCGTGACGGTCGCCGACATGACCGGGCACCAGGTCTGCCGCGCCGAGGCGGACCCCGAGGGCGTCGTCCGCACCGAGGCGCTGCCGGCCGGCCGCTACACCGCGATCGTCACGGCCATCGGGTACACGCCGTCGGCCTCGACCGCGCGCGTGGGCTCGGCGGGCACCGCCGAGCTCGGCACGGTCGTGCTGGACCGCCAGACCGGCACCGACCTGCCGCCACCGGGCCCGTGGTCCATCGACCCGGCGCACTCCAGCATCCTGATCAGCGTCCGGCACCTGGGCCTGTCGAGCATCCACGGGAGGTTCGGGGAGTTCGGCGGCCGCATCGACGTCGGCCGGCCCGTCGAACGCTCCCGGGTCGACGCCGAGATCAAGGCCGCCTCCATCGACACCGCCAACTCCCTGCGCGACGAGCACCTGCGGGGCGGCGACTTTCTCGACGTCGAGCGGTTCCCGGTCATCACCTACGCGGGCACGCACGTCGTCCCGGCCGGCGGCGACCGATGGACCGTGCACGGGGAGCTGACGTTGAAGGGCGTACGCCGCCCGGCGGAGCTGGACCTGACCTACCTCGGCACCGGCGCGGACCTGTGGGGCGGCGTCCGCGCCGCGTTCCGCGCCACCGCCGAACTGCGTCGTGAGGACTTCGCGATGACCTACAACCAGATCATGGCGGCCGGGATCGGCGCGATCGGCACGACGCTCCGCGTCGTCCTGGACATCCAGGCGGTGCACGGCACCTCGCCGCCCCCGGTCTGAGGACGGCCCCACGGGACGCGCCCGTCCGGGTCACCGCCGTCCGCGGCGTTCCGCGAGCACCTGCGCGACGGCGTCTCCGGCGGCGGACTCACGGGACACGCGCCGTCCGGATCACCGTCGCCTGCGGCGGTCCGCGAGCACCTGCGCGACGACGTTGCGGCCGGGCACGCCGGTGACGCCGCCGCCCCCGTGCGTGGCCGACCCGGCCTGGTAGAGCCCCCTGATCGGCGTGCGCAGGTCGGCGTAGCCCGCCGCGGGCCGCGCGTGGAACATCTGGCCGGGCGTCAGCTCGCCGTGGAAGATGTTGCCGCCGATCAGGTGGTACTCGTGCTCCATGTCGTACGGCCCGATCACCTGGCGGTGCAGGATCGAGGAGGTGAAGCCCGGCGCGACGGCCTCCATCCGGGCGATCACCCGGTCGGCGTACGCGTCCAGCTCCGCCGTCGGCTGCTCGGCGTGCCAGGTGTGCGGCACCCACTGGGTGAACATCGACACGACGTGGTGGCCCTCGGGCGCCAGGGAGTCGTCGAACACGCTGGGGATGCAGATGTCCGCGAACGGCAGCGCGGCGGCCCGGCCGGCCACGGCGTCCTGGTAGGCCCCCTCGATGTCGTCGAGCGACTCGGCGAGCACGATCGTGCCGCCGTGCGCCTCCGGGTCGAGGCCGGAGACGCCGCGGAACTCCGGCAGCCGGTCCACCGCCAGGTTGATCTTGACGGTGCCGCTGCGGGTCCTCCAGCGCTCGATGTCCGCGACGAAGTCGGCCGGCAGGTCGCGGCGGTCCACGAGCCGCAGGAACGAGATCTTCGGATGCGCCGTCGTGATGACGGTGCCGGCCGTCAGCGCCTCGCCGGACTCCAGCGTCACGCCGGTGGCCCGGCCGGCGCGGACATCGACGCGGGCTACCGGCGCGGACGTGCGGATCTCGGCGCCGAACCCGCGGGCGGCCGCGGCCAGCGCCCGGGTCACGCCGCCCATGCCGCCGCGCGGGAACCCCCACGTCGTTTCACCGACGTGGTGGTGCAGCATGACGTACGCCGTGCCGGCGGACCGGGGGCCCGCCCAGGTGCCGATGACGCCGGACACCGACAGCAGGCCCCGCATCGCGTCCGAGTCGAAGTGGTCCTCGACCAGGTCGGCGATGCTGTCGGTCAGGATCCGGGTCACGTCGACCGCCGAGCGCACGTCGACGCGGCGCAGGGTGCACAGCAGCGCGGCCTGCCGCAGGAGGTCGGCGGGCCGGCGGGAGCCGAGCTTCGGCGGGATCTGGTCCAGCAGCGGGGCGAGGATCCGGCCGAGCTCGCCCATCCACGAGTCCCAGCGTTCGTAGGCCGCGGCGTCCTTGGAGGAGAAGCGCTCGATCTCCGCCCGGCGCCGCGCCGGATCGTCGGGCAGCCGCAGGTGCCCGCCGTCGGCGCGCGGCGCGAAGTACGGACCCTGCGGGTACACGTGGTAGCCGTGCCGGTCGAGCCGCAGGTCGCGGACCAGGGCGGGCGGCAGCAGGCTGACCACGTACGACAGGGAGGTGACCGTGTAGTCCGGGCCGAAGGGACGCTCGCTCACGGCGGCCCCGCCCACGACCTCGCGTGCCTCACAGACGCAGACCCGCAGGCCCGCCTTCGCCAGGTAGGCGGCGGCCACCAGGCCGTTGTGCCCACCGCCGACCACGACGACGTCGTACACGGCGACTCCTCACTGATCCTCGAGCCAGTATCGGTCGGCCCTCGGGACCGGACAAGGGCCCGTCGTCCGGGCTCACCGGTCGGCCGGGGCGTCCCCGGCGGGGGAGGGGCCGGGCTCCGCCGCGGACCGGCGCGCCCGGCGCGTGGGCGTTCCGAGCACGTAGAACAGCACGCCGAGGCCGACGCACAGGGCGAGCGGCACCAGCTGACTCACCACATAGCCGAGCCGGTCGTGGGCGAAGCCCTCGGGCAGAGAACCGGCGGGGTCGCCCGACGTGCCGAACCAGCCGACCCCGAGCCCCGGCCACACGAGCTGCACGAGGGTGAAGACGACGAAGACCGTCGGCAGCGCCGCCACCAGGCCCGCGGCGGGTGCGCGGTACGGCCGTTCGACGTCGGGCAGCCGGCGGCGCAGGACGTACAGGCTCGGGAAGGCGAGCAGGTAGGAGATGAAGGTGGTGGAGATGGCCAGGCCGAGCACCGCGGAGAAGTACTTCTGCGCGTCGCCCTTGCTCAGCAGGAACGCCGCCGCCATGACGACCGTCGACACGACGGACGACAGGATGTTCACCCGGACCGGGGTGCCGAAGCGGGCGGAGAACCTCCCGAGGAACGCCGGTCCGGCGCCGTCCGCGCATGCCACCGCCTGAGCCCGGTCGCCGCCCATCGACCAGGTGATGCCGCTGGTAAGCACCCCGATGATGAGCCCGAGTGCGGCGATCTCGCCCATGACCGAGCCCGCGCCGGTCAGTGTCACCGAGCCGTCGGCCGCGACGTGCCCGCCGTAGACCGTGAACACGGCCTTGCACGCGTCGACGAACCCGCCCAGGCTGCCGATGGCAGCGTGGGGAAGCACCAGGAGGGTGCCGAGGATCGGCGCGCCGTACAGGACCACCGCGAGCACACCGGAGCGGGCGATGGCGGCGGGCACGTCCCGGTGCGGGTCGGTCATCTCCTCGGCCGCGGTGCTGGGCAGTTCGAAGCCGACGTAGTTGAAGACGAGGACCGGCACCAGCCCGACGAACCCGATGTAGGTGGGCTTGAGATCGGCTCCGCGCAGGTGGACGCCGTGCTCGGCGCCGTAGACGACCACCGAGACGAGGAAGGCGCCGATCAGGACGATGCGGGCGACGGCCCCGATCGTGGGCAGCCACTTGCCGACGCGGAATGCGAGCAGCACCGCCAGCGCGCCGATCCAGACGAAGACCGCGCCGCCGGCGTACTTCCAGCCGCCCGGCAGGGCGAAGAAGAACTTCTCCCAGGTGGTGACGGCGACGATGGTGAGCGTGCCGCCGAGCCAGACCGGGTTGGACAGCCAGTAGAGCACCTGGTTGACGCCGGCGGCGAACCGGCCGAAGGCCAGCTTCGTCCAGACGTACGGCCCGCCCTCGAACGGGAACGAGGACCCGAGCTCGGCGGCGAGCAGCCCGTACGGCAGGAAGAAGAACACCGCCAGGAACAGCAGCCAGACCAGGCCCTGCGGGCCCTTGGCGGCGACCGTGCCGAGGGTGTCGAGGCCGACCAGCGCGCAGATGAGGAACGCCGCGATGTCGAGCCGGAAGAACGCCTTCCGCAGGTGGGTCTTCTCGTGTTCCCAGCGGCCGGTGAAGTCGCCCCGGTCGTCGGCGGCCATGGGCACTGCCTCTCTGCCGGGCCGGCGGCCGGAGGGCCGATCCACCGGTCGGTCTCCCGCCTGTCTACTCCAGGCGGCCGGATTTGGGAAGGGCGGCGTGCCGGTGGTGGCGTGCCCGGTGGTGGCGTGCCGGTGGCGCCGGGCCGGAGCGGCCACGAAGGAGGAGGGCCCCGCGCGGGAGACGCGCGGGGCCCCGATGGATCACGGTCAGGATGCGTTGATGGCGACGTCGTCGAGCACGAAGCTCGTCTGCAGGGACGAGTCCTCGGTGCCGCTGAACGACAGTGTCACGGTCTGGCCGGCGTAGGAGGACACGTCGAAGGTCTTCTGCGTGTATCCGGACGCGGCGTTGACGTTGCTGTAGGTGGCCAGGGTCGTGCTGCCGACCTTGACCGTCAGCTTGTCGTAGGCGGTGCTGCCGGACTCGCTCGTGTCGATGTGCAGGTAGAAGCTGAGCGAGGCCTTGCAGCCGGACGGGATCGTCACCGACTGGGTGGCGCTGTCGGTGTGGGTGGTGCCGTAGCCGTCGAGCCAGGCGAAGTAGCTGCCCGAGTGCGAGGTCTCACCGCTGCCGTTGGCCGAGACGACGCCGGAGGTCGTCGTCCAGGGTGAGGTGCCGCTCTCGAAGCCGCCGTTGCTCACCTTGTTGCCCGGCGAGGAGCACCCGCCGCCGACCGGGTTCACCGTCCAGGTGAAGGACGCCGACCCGGAGGCGCCGGTGGAGTCCTTGGCGCTGACGGTGACGTTCGAGGTGCCCGCCGTGGTCGGCGTCCCGGAGATCAGGCCGGTCGAGGAGTTGATCGACAGCCCGGCGGGCAGGCCGGTCGCGCTGTAGGTCAACGTCTGGCCCGAGGCGGAGTCGGTCGCCTGGATCTGCAGGGTGACCGCCGTGCCGACCGTGCTGGTCTGGTTGCCCGGGTTGGTCACCGTGACGGTGTTGCCGCCGGTGGATCCGCCCTGGAAGGCCGTCGCCCCGTTGGGAGTGCCCAGCCCGGTCGGCCCGTCGTACCCGGAACCGGCGGTGCACAGGTAGGACGGGCTGCACGAACCGTTGCTGCCCGAGGTGACGTCGTTGAGCGCGCCGGTGTGAGCGTACGGGTAGGACGCCGGGTAGGTGCCGGACGCCGGAGACCCGCCCAGCGCGTAGACGCCGGCGATGATCGGCGAGGAGGCGCTGGTGCCGCCGACGACGAGCCACCCGCCGACCTGGTAGCTGTCGTAGACGGCGAGGCCGGTGTTCGGGTCGGCCACGGCCGAGACGTCGGCCACCGTGCGCTTGGCGCAGCCGGAGTCCTTCTGCCAGGACGGCTTCGAGTCATAGGAGGAGCAGCCCGAGCCCGCGCCGGACCAGGCCGACTCGCTCCAGCCACGCGAGTTCGACGCCCGGGACAGCGAGGTTCCGCCCACCGCGGTGACGTACTGCGAGGCCGCCGGGTACTCGACGCCGTAGCCGCTGTCGCCCGACGACACGGTGATCGCGACGCCCGGGTGGTTGAAGTAGGAGGAGTCGCTGCTCGGGTCGGTGCTGTCCTCGGAGCCGCCGTAGCTGTTCGACACGAACTTGGCGCCGAGGCTGACCGCGGTGTTCACCGCGGTGCCCAGGTCGGCCATGCTCGGCTGGGTCGCCTCGACGAGCAGGATGTGGCAGCTCGGGCAGACCGCCGACACCATGTCCAGGTCCAGCGACTCTTCCTCGGCCCAGCCGGAGTCGGCGGACGGGAGGCTGCTGCCACCGGTCTCGTTGACCTTCTTGAAACAGCCGTTCGCGGTGGTGCAGGCGGCCAGCCCGTACTGGGAGCGGTACGTCGCCAGGTCGGATTCGGCGTTCGGGTCGTCATAGGCGTCGACGATCGCGACCGTCTGCCCGGATCCGGCCGACGAGGACGGCAGGGCGTACGCGCTCTGCAGGTCGGAGGGGCCGTATCCGGACGGTGCCAGGTTCGGGTGGACGCCCTGGCGGGCGGCCACGTCGGTGCGTACGAGGGACAGACACGCCATCTGGCCACGACGGGTGGGGGCCGCGCACGCGCGCTTCACCGGGGCGACGTGATGCGGTCCGGCGGCGGCCGGGGCGGCGCTCGCCGGCGCGGTCGCGGCGGTGAGCAGGGCGATGGGCAGGGCGAGTGCGGCGATGAGGGTCAGGAGCGTGCGCCGCAGGCGACGGGCTCGGGTGGATGGGGGTGACATCCTTGCTCCCTTTCTGGCGGGAGGCCGGATGCGGCGGGGTCTACCGCCTTCCGGCCGGTGGCACCACGTTTGGTGGTGCTGCGCGGAACATAGGAATTCGTCACCTGCGGGTCAATATGACTTTACGTCCTCTTGACTATTGGTGTCCGGTTCCGGACTTCGACACCATGTCGGTCGACGGGGTTGGTAAGCGTACGAGGAGGGCGAGAGAGTGCGGATCGGACTACTGGGGACTGGCCCGTGGGCGGAACTCGCGTACGCCCCGGCGCTGCGCGGCCACTCCGAGGTCGACTTCGTCGGAGTCTGGGGCCGGCGCCCCGAGGCGGCCGGCGTGCTCGCCGAGCGCTTCGGCACCCATCCGTACGAGGACGTGGACGCCCTCATCGGGGACGCCGAGGCGATCGCGATCGCGCTTCCGCCGGCCGTCCAGGCGCCGCTGGCCGTACGCGCCGCCCGGGCCGGCCGTCACCTGCTGCTGGACAAGCCACTGGCGATCGAGGTGTCCGACGCGCGCGCCGTCGTCGCCGCGGTCCGGGAGGCGGGTGTCGCGTCGGCGGTGTTCTTCACCTCCCGCTTCGCCGACGAGGTACGGCAGTGGATCGCCGAGCAGGCCCGGCGCGGCGGCTGGTTCACCGCGCACGCGGCGTGGATCGGCGCGCTCGACGGCGGGCCGTTCGCGGACTCGCCGTGGCGGCGCGAGAAGGGCGCCCTGTGGGACGTCGGTCCGCACGCCCTGTCCGTGCTGGTTCCCGTGCTCGGCGACGTGCGTGCGGTGGCCGCGGCGACGACCGGCCCCGGCGACACCGTGCATCTCGTCCTGCGGCACGACGGCGGCGCGTCGAGCACCGCCACCCTCAGCCTGACCGCGCCGCCCACGGCCGCGGGTTCGACCGTCGAACTCCGCGGCGACCACGGCGTCACCGTGATGCCGTCGAGCGAGAGAACGCCGGTGGCCGCGCTCGACCGGATGATCGACACGCTGCTGGACTCGGCGCGCACCGGGTGCTCCCACGACTGCGACGCGGCGTTCGGCCTGCGCGTCGTCGAGATCCTGACCGAGGCCGCCCGGCGACTCCCGGCGGACGCCTCCTGATACCGCTCCGACGAACGAGCGGGACGCCTCCTAGCGCGGCCGGCCTCCGCGCGCTTGATACCTAGACATTCTAAGCCTAGGATCTCTAGGTATGGATGCCGTACGTGGACACCTGGACGGTCTGGTGCTCGCGGTGCTCGCCACGGGCCCCGCGCACGGATACCGGTTGATCGACCTTCTTCGAGAGCGCAGCGGCGGCTTCTTCGAGCTGCCCGAGGGGTCGGTCTATCCGGCGCTGCATCGCCTGGAGCGGGCGGGCCTGATCGAGAGCGGCTGGTCGGCGGAGGAAGGCCGGCGGCGCCGGGTCTACGCGCTCACCGCGCGGGGCCGGCACGCCGTGGACGAACGGCGCCGGGAGTGGCGGTCGTTCTCGGCGGCGGTCGACGCGGTCTTCGGAGCGGGGGCCTGACCATGCCGAACTCGACACGCGACTACCTCGAAACCCTGCTGACCAGGCTGTGCGTCGGCGCGGGACGCCGGCGCCGGATCGTCGCCGAGGTCTCGGACCATCTGGCCGAGTCGATCGAAGAGGAGAGGCGTGGCGGAGCCTCTCCTGAGGAGGCGGCCGAGCGCGCGCTGGCCCGGTTCGGCGACCCGCGAGCGCTCGCCGCCGAGTTCAACGCCGACTTCGTCCGGCACTCGCTGACCCGGGCGGCGTGGGCGCTGGTCGGCTGCGGCGCCGTGACGTTCGCGGCGGCGGGCCTGGCCCTGAACACCGCGCCGCCGGCGCGGCCGTGGCCGTCGCCCCTCGTCTTCTACGCCGTCCCAGAGCTGCTGGTGCAGGTCGCCGTCGTCTGCGGACTCAACGGCCTGTTCCTGTCCGTGGTGGCGCCGTGGCTGCGCGGCACCGCGCTCGCCGGGAGACCGGCGGCACTGGCCGGGCGCAGCCTCGCCGCGGCCGCCGTCGCGTTGCTCCCGGTCGGGGTGGTGGCCGCCGGGAACCTGCGGCCGTCCGTGCCGTTCGCCGAACGCCTGCCACTCGCCGTGGCCGCGATCAGCATCCCGATCGCGGTGTACGCGGGGCTCCGGGCCGCCGGGCGGACGTCCTGGCTGGGACCGGCCCGGCACGGTGAGGACACCCTCGACGTGATCGCCGCGGCCTGCCGTGCGCTGGCCGACCGCGTGCCCGTCGCGGGTCGGATACTGCGGTTCGCCGAGGCGCTGTGGCGGGGAGCCCGCCGCCGGGCGCCGCGGCTGACGCGCTGGCTCGACCTGCGTCACCATCCCTGGCGCGCGGCGGCGACCACCTCGGTGGCCGCGGGACTCATGATCAAGGCGCCGGACCTCCTCATCGGCGATCCCGACTTCATCGCGGTCGGCATCGAGGCGGTCGCGGTCTTCGGCTGCTTCGCCGTGCTCGGCGGGCTCCTCGGCCTGCGCGGCGACCCCGCGCGCGACACGCCGGAACCCGAGCGCGCGCCGGTGCTCACCGGCTGAGCCCTTCCGGCGGCCCCGGCCGGCCGGCGCGCCGGCTGAGCCCGGCGGCCTCGGCCCGGTCGGTGACGGCTGCTCGCCGGCCGAATCCTCAGGACAACCTCGCCCGGTCGGCGGGCCGGTCGCACATCGGCCGGTCCGCGGGCCGAGCCATGCCGAAACACAGGAGAACCATGCCCGTCCCCACGTCCTCATCGACCGTCACGACCACCGCGGCCATCAGCGCCGTCGGGCTGTCCCGCCGCTACGGTGAGGGGCCGACCGGCGTCGACGCGCTCCGGGAGGTGGACCTGACGGTCCCGGCGGGGTCCTTCACCGCGGTCATGGGCCCGTCGGGCTCCGGGAAGTCGACGCTGCTGCACTGCCTGTCCGGGCTGGACACCGCGACCGGCGGGCAGGTCTTCCTCGGCGACATGGAGATCACCCGCATGGGCGAGCGCGAGCTGACCCGGCTCCGCCGCGAGCGGGTCGGGTTCGTGTTCCAGGCCTTCAACCTGCTTCCCTCGCTGACGGCACGGGAGAACATCCAGTTGCCGCTCCAGCTCGCCGGGCGGAGCGCCGACCCGAGTCTGCTGGAGACCATCGTGGGCCTGCTCGGGCTGGCCGAACGCCTCGATCACCGTCCGGCCGAGCTGTCCGGTGGGCAGGTCCAGCGGGTCGCCGTCGCCCGCGCGCTGATCACCGAGCCGCGGGTCGTGTTCGCCGACGAGCCGACCGGCAATCTGGACCGGCGGTCGGGAACGGAGCTGCTGCGCCTGTTGCGCCGATGCGTGACCGAGCTCGGCCAGACCGTCGTGATGGTCACGCATGACCCGGCGGCCGCCGCGCACGCCGATCGGGTGCTGTTCCTCGCCGACGGCCGCGTCGCCGGGGACCTGGCCGGGCCGACGCTGCCGGCGATCCTCGACCGGCTGGACGCTCTGGAAGACGGAGCGGAGCGGTGATGGGCGTCCGCACCGTGCTGCGCCGGGGCATCGCCGCGCGCCGGGTCCGTACCGGCACGACGGCGACGGCGATCGCCGCCGCGGTGGCGTTCCTGTCCGGGACGTACGTGCTCACCGACACCATCGACGTGGGGGTGCACCGCGCGGCCGCCCAGTCCGCCGGGAACGTGTCCGCGATGGTCACCGACGCCGGCGGGCTCGAAGGGTCGATTCTCGCGGGCGCGCCGACCATCCGTCCCGACCTGGTCTCGAAGGTGCGGGGCGTGTCCGGGGTGAGCGCCGCGGAAGGCATCGCCGCCGGGTACGCCATGCCGCTCGATCGCCATGGCCACGCCGTCTCGTCTTCCGCCGCCGTGGGCGTCTCCGTGCCGGCCGACCCGAGGCTGCGTCAGTTCACCCTGCGCGACGGGCACTGGCCGCGCGGCGCGGACGAGGTCGCAATCGACGCCACCACCGCGGGCAGCCTCCACCTGGCCCCGGGCCGTACGCTGCGGGTCGCGCTGGCAGGCGGGGCGCGGACCTTCACCGTCAGCGGCGTCGTCGGATTCGGCTCCGCCGGAACCGTCGCCGGTCTCAGCGTCGTCGGGTTCGCGCCGGGGAGCGCGCCCGGGCTGCTCGGGACCGGCGGGCGGTACGCCGCCGTCGGGGCCGCGGGCCAGGCGGGAGTGCCGGCCGCCGCCCTCGCGCACCGCATCAAGGCGGCGGTGGGCGCCGCCTACACCGTACGGACCGGTGCTCAGCAGGCCGACCGGCTGGCCGGCGACATCTCCGGAGCGGCCTCGGTGGTCGGCGCCATCCTGGGCGCCTTCGCCGTGATCGCGCTCATCGTCGCGACTCTGCTGATCGCCAACACGTTCACGATCACCGTCGCCCAGCGCACGCGGGAGCTCGCCCTGCTGCGCTGCGTCGGGGCGAGCCGAGGCCAGACGGCGCGGCTCGTGCTCGCGGAGGCCGCCGCGATCGGGCTGGCCGGTGGCGTCGTCGGCCTGTTCGGGGGAATCGGGCTGGCCGCCGGCCTGCGCGCCGCCCTCGGCGCTCTGGGCCTGCCGCTGCCCGCCACGGCACCGGTCCTGCGGACGCACACCGTCGTGGCCTCGCTGGTCGTCGGCGTCGGCGTGACCGTGGTCGCGGCGGGCGCCGCCGCGCTGCGGGCGTCCCGCTCGCGGCCCCTGGCCGCGCTGTCCGCCGACCTGACGACCACCGGCACCCGTCCGCCCGGATGGACGCGCCGGATCGTCGCGACGTGCGTCCTCCTCGCTGGGGCCCTCCTGCTCGTCACGACCTCGGGGAGGGGGTCCATCGCGATCGGCGCACTGGTGCTCCTCCTGGGCGCGGGTCTGGCCGGGCCCATGCTGGTACGCCCGCTAACCGCGCCGGCACGCCGCCTGCTGTCGGCCGTCACAGGCGTCTGCGGACACCTGGCCGACCGGCAGATGCTGCGCAACCCGCGCCGGGTCGCCGGCACCGGCGGAACCCTCGTCGTCGCGGTCGCCACCGTCTCCCTCGTCGCCGCACTCGCGGCGACCATCACCTCCAGCCGCGCGCTCGACGCACGGCGCTCGCTGCGCGCCGACTACGTCCTCAGCACCACACCAGGGACGGGCGCCGGACTGGATCCGGCGCTGACCGGTCGGATCGCGCGATCACCCGGTGTCGCCGCGGCCGCCGGGATCCCGTGCGGGATCTTCCAGGCGCCCGGCACGTCCGACAAACTGTGCGGCATCGACCCGGGGGCCTATCCACGGCTCGTCGACCCGCACGTGCGCGCCGGCAGCATGGCCGACCTGCGACCGGGGACCATGGCCGTCAGCGCCACCGTGGCCGCACGCACCGGCTGGCACCTCGGCCAGACGATCCCCATCACCTACCCGACGGGCGGCACCCGGCCGGTGCGCGTCGTCGCCCTGTACGACTACGAGCAGGTCGCCGGCGCCTACCTCATCCCCCTCACCGACTACACGCGTCACTACCCGCCCGCGCAGCAGGCCGACCAGACGATCCTCGTCCGGGCCGCCGAGGGTGCCCGGCGACAGGTGCGCGCGGAACTCGTCGCGCTGCGCGGCGACTACCCGCAGGCGAGCCTCGACGACAGGGTCGGCTACGGCCACCGGGTCGGCGCCGGGATCGACCTGATCGCCACGATGATGACCGGTCTGCTGGCGCTGAGCCTCCTCATCGGCCTGATCGCCGTGGCCACCGCCCTGGCGCTCGGTGTTCTGGAGCGCACTCGCGAGATCGGGCTACTGCGCGCCGTCGGGGCCGAGGCCCGTCAGATCCGCGCGATCGTCCGGGTCGAGGCGCTCACGACCGTGGTCACCGGGTCGCTCACCGGCGTCGTGCTCGGCCTTTCGATCGGCTGGCCGCTCGGCCGGGCCCTGGAGGGGCGCGCCTTCGGTCCGCCGGGCGTTCCCGTCCCGCTCCTGGCCGTCGTTCTGCCCGCCGCGGTGGTCGCGGGGCTCCTCGCCGCCGTCCCCGCACGCCGCGCCGCCCGCCTGCACGTCCTCACCGCCCTGCACACCGAATGAAGCCCCCGACGGGACCGGCCGGGCCGCCGGGTCAGACGAACAGCGGCTCGGCCCGGGCTCGCTCGACCAGCGCGTCCATCGCGGCGTCGTCGGGCGCACCGTCGAAGCGTGCGGCGGCGTCGAGGACGCGGGGGAGCAGGTCCACGTCGCCGACGCTGTTGACGAAGACGCCGGGTCGGCTGAGCGCCCACCAGACGGCGAGGTCGATGTCGTCCTGCCGCTCGAGCGGTTCGTACCAGGTGGACCGGGTGTGCGGGCGGCCCATCCACGGGCGCAGCGCGATCGACTTGATCGTCTGCATCGCCACCCGCCGCTCCTGGCACGTCCGGTACAGGGCCTCGAAGTTGTCGGCGTAGTAGGGATTGCGCATGGTGACGTGGTTGTAGGGCAGCAGCACCGAGTCGAAGTCGAACCTCTCCAGGCTGCGCCGGTGGGTGGCCGCGATCTGCGTGCCGTGGCCGGTCACGCCGATCCACCGCACGAGTCCTTCCTCCCGGGCCGCGAGGGCCGCCTCGATCGCCCCGCCAGGGCTGAGTGCGACGTCCCACTCGATCGGGTCGGCCAGGGCGTGCAGTTGCCACAGGTCGACGTGGTCCACGCCGAGGCGGTCCAACGACCGGTGCAGCTCCTCCCGCGCGCCGGCCGCGGTGCGCTCGCCGGTCTTGGTCGCCAGGAAGAACCGGTCCGGCTGCCGTCGCAGGAGCGGGCGGAGGCGCACCTCGGCCTCGCCGTAGGACGCGGCCACGTCGATGTGGTTCACGCCGTACTCGAGGAGGACGTCGAGGGTCCGGTCCGCGACGCTCTGGGACACCGCGGCCAGTGCCGCGGCTCCGAAGATCACACGCGTGCTGGAGTGGCCGGTACGCCCGAACTCCGCCGTCTCGATCGGCATCTGCCGCCCTCCCAGGCCAGGCGGGCGTCCTGCGCCGACGCCTCATCGGGGGAACGGCCCGCGCGGTGCCGTCTACGCTACCGCGCGGGCCACATCCGTCCCACCGGTCCCGGGCTCAGATCATCGCGCCTAGGACCCGTAGACCTGGAGCTCCCAGAGCGAGTAGCCCCACTGGGTCGCCCGCTTCGTGCCGTACACGCGGACGTAGCGGCCCGATCCGGTGACGTCGACGGTCTGGGTTCCTCCGGTTCCGGTGGTGGTGGAGTAGACGGTCGTCCAGGTGTTCGCGTCGCCCGAGACCTGGATCTGGAACGCGGTGGCGTAGGCGGTCTCCCAGTTCAGGGTCGCCCGGCAGATGGATCGCGTGCCGCCGAGGTCGACCTGGAGCCACTGGGGATCGCTGAAGGCCGACGACCACCGGGTGCCCAGGTTCCCGTCGACCGCGTTGGGCGCCGGGAAGGCCACGGACTCGGCCGATGACGCGGTCGCGGTCCTGCCCTGGGCCAGGTTCGTCGTGGAGCATCCGCCGCCGGAGCCGCCGGACGGCGTGGTCCACTGCTGCTGCGCGGAACCGGTGCAGGTCTCGATGTCGAGCCGGGCGCCCGTGTTGCCGCCGGGGTCGGTCAGGCACAGGCCGGAGTTGGGATTGACCAGTTCGCCGTTCTGGGGCTTCCAGACCTGGGCGTTCGTGCCGTTGCAGGGATACCAGTCGACGTTGGTGCCGCTCGTCGTCCCGGCGCTGACCACGTCGAGGCAGCCGCCCTGCACCCGCAGCGTGTCGTCGCTGTAGGTCGACCAGACCTGGCCGGCACCGCCGTTGCACGCGCTGACGCCGATCGGGTTGCCCTCGGTGTTCAGCGCGTTCTGGTTCGTCAGGCACAGGCCGTTGATCCCCTTGACCGCGCCCGTCGCGGTGGCGGTGGCGGTGGGGGTCGAGTTGCCGCCCTGCTCGTACACGGCCACGTAGGCGACGCTCATCGAGGCGCCGGACGTCGTGGCGGAGGTCGGCGTGGTGCAACCGCAGATCCCGTCGGGGTAGTTGCCGCCCATCGCCAGGTCCCAGATGATGAAGAACCCGTGGTCGATGGCCTGCTGCCAGGCGGTGGTGCCCACCGAGGCCTCGGTGATGGTGCTCTCCACCGTGCCGTCCATCAGGAACTGCAGGGTCTCGGCGGCGGTGTTGGTGCGGTCGATGACCACCGAATAGGTGTGGTAGCCGGTCTGGCAGGTCGAGCTGGTGTCCGGGCAGGGGATCAGCGCGTGCCCGGGGCTGTTGGCCGAGTCGTGCAGCGTCTGGGACGCCTCGTTGAGGCCGTTGACGTCCTCCATCATGTCGATCTCACCGGAGGTGGGCCAGCCGCCGCCGGCCCGCATCGGCGAGCCCAGCGCCCAGAACGCGGGCCAGTACCCCAGGCCGGCGGCCGGGTTGGGCTGCTGGATCGACGCCGTCATCTCCAGCTTGCCGCCCGGCGGGGCCTGGAAGTCCGCACGCGTGCTCTCCAGCCGTGCGGAGGTCCAGGTGCTGCCGTTCTTGATGGCCTTGAGCACCAGATGGCCGTTCCCGTCCAGGTAGGAGTTGGCGGTGGAGCTGGTGGTCTGCTCGATCTCGCCGGTGCCGTAGCCGGTGCCGATGTCGTAGAACCAGTTCGCCGAGGAGGGCGGTGACCCGGCGGCCCCGGCGAAGTCGTCGCTGAACACGGTCGTCCAGCCGGACGGGGGCGGCGGCACCGTACCGGCGTGCGCCGCTGGGACGCCGACGACGGCGGTGGTGATCACTCCGCTCAGGCAGGCGCCGAGCAGCGCCAGGATGACCAGGACCGACCGGTGCCCGAGCGACCGCGAGGAACGCCGGGCGCGCCGTTTCCACGGCCGTGTGGTCCGAGCCCGGACCGGGGACGAGGATGATGCGGGGGACATGGGATCTCCTGAGAGCGAGGCGGGGGAGCTCCTCAGGGAGCGCTGTACGAGCCGTACACTCACCTCGTTCCGACCTTATGTCAAGGCTAAGTTTAAGTAGCAGTCACCTCCGGGACGCGCCGCAGAGGAGACGCCGTTTCAGAGCGTCGTCAGCAGGTGCCCGAAGCCGTACGGCGCGCGGTAGTGCCGGCGCGCCGAGGTGACGACGGGGAGCCGTCGCGTGCGCAGCACCCGCCGCCCGGCCCGCTCCAGCGCCGTGACGAGCGCCCGGTCCTCTCCCGTCGCGAGCGGCGGGAAGCCGCCGGCCGTGCGGTACGCCGCCGCGCTGAAGCCGAGATTGGCGCCGTGGACGGGGGAGTCGGCCGCGTAGTGGCGAGCGTAGGCGGCGGGACGATGCCGAGGATGGCCGGTCCAGTCGGCGACCGTGACGGTGCCGACGACGGCCTCCCACCCGTCCGCGGCGTACCGCAGCTGCGTCGCGAGCCAGTTCGGCGGGACCAGCGTGTCGGCGTCGGTGGTGGCCACCCACGACACGCCTCGCCGCAGCAGCTCCCGCACCCCGGCCGCCCGCGCGATCCCGACGTTGTGCGCCTCGACCTCGACCACCATGGCACCGTGCCCGCGCGCCACCGCGGCCGTACGGTCGGTGCACGCGTCGGCGACGACGACCACCGTCGAGTCGCCGAGCGCCCGCAGGCAGGCGGAGAGCAGCCGTTCCTCGTCGTGGGCGGGGACGACGACGCCCGCGATCACGTGAGTCCCTCGGCGGCGGCCACCGAGACGGGATCGCCGTCGACGTACACCTCGGCGAGGAAGTCGGCCTCCCGGTGCTCGGCGAGGAGGGACAGCCCGGTCGCCCGCAGGGCGGCGTGCGCCTCGTCACCGGTCAGCGGATGGTCGGACACGGGGTGACGCCAGTGCACGGCCAGCAGGGTGCCGCCGGGCTTCAGCGACCCGGCGCCCAGGTCCACGACCCGCCGCAGGTCGTCCCGGTCCAGGTAGTAGAGCAGCTCGGAGAACACGATCAGGTCGAACTCGCCGGCCGGCCACTCCTCGGGGAGCATCCGCTGCTCCACCCTCGTCCCGGGCGATCGCAGCCGGGCCTGCCGTACGGCTTCGGGGGAGACGTCGCAGGACAGCAGCCGGTCGCACCGGGGCGCCAGCAGCGTGGTGAGGACGCCGATCGAACAGCCGGGTTCGAACGCGTCGGCGTAGCGCGGGCGGGGGAGCATCGCCAGGGTGAGCGCGTACTTGCGTTCCTCGTACCAGCGGGTGGTGAAACCCCACGGGTCGCTGGACGCGGCGTAGACCTTTTCGAAGTAGTCCGGTCCGAGGGTCACCGGAAGAACACCTCCCGGCATCGCGTGAAGTGCGCGACGATGCCCGGCGGCAGGATCGGGTCCGGACCTTCGAGCTGACTGGTGAAGCATTCGATCGCCGCCCGCTTGCGCTCGGCGATCTCGGCCGGCAACGGCACCTGGACCGCGCGGCCCCAGGGGAGCCGCGGGTCGGCGGGCCGCGCCCAGTGCCAGGTCCAGATGGGGAACCGGAGCACCTGGACGCCGCACGCGAGGGCGGCGCGTCCCGTGGCCTCGTGGTCGGAGTGGACGTCCTTCTCCCACGGGGCGAGGCAGACGTCGAAGCCGTCGAGGAGGCCGGGCAGCAGCCGGGCGAGTTCCGTGTCCCGTACGCCGGTGTCGGGCATCCCCAGGCGCACGACCTCGCAGTCGCCGAGGTGCTTGAGCGCGTCCGCGGTCTCGGCGACCCGCCGGGGCGCGACGTCCTCGCCCGGGTGGGACGCCTCGCCGTCCGTGACGGCGACCAGCCGGAGCCGTACGCCGGCGTCGGCGAGCAGCGCCGTCAGGCCGCCCGCGCCCAGCACCTCGTCATCGGGGTGCGCGGCGAGGACGACCACGTTCCGCCACCGCGACACGTCGAGGACGGGCAGCGCGTCCAGGCCGTCCCAGGCCCGCCAGGTCTCCTCGGCCGTGCCCGGCGCGTCGATCGGGTTCGGCTCGCCGGCGCTCACCACTCCTCCCCGGTGACCAGTTCGCCGAGGGCGGCCAGATCGCGTTCGGCGTGATGCTGGCGGATGTAGACGGTCAGGTCGGCGACCCGCCGGGCGTGCGCCTCGTCATGGCACAGCGGTCCCGCCCCGAGCGCCCGGCCCGTACGGTCGAGCACGTCGGCCGCCACTTCGGCGACCAGGGAACGCACCCGCAGGGCGCGCGCCGCCGCCTGGCCCTTGCGGTCGAGCGGGTCCGCGTCGATGTCGGCGGCCGCGCGTTCCAGCGCGTCACGCGCGGCGGTCAGCGCGAGGTCCACCGCCCCGAGGTGGGCCAGCGCGTGCGGCCCCCTCGCGCCGAGCAGAGCGCGGGCGACGGCGCGGGCCCCGCCGTACCAGACGGCCGCCACGCCGATCCCGCCGTGGTGGAAGCCCGGCCGGTGGATGTAGCCTCCGGCCGGCCCGACCTCCTCGGCCGGCACGTCGTCGAAGCGGACGCTGAGGCTGTCGCTGGCCGCCATCCCGGTCGCCGGCCAACTGCCCTCGATCGGCTCGCCCGGAGACACGGCGAACAGCCGGTCACCCACGGTGACCAGCGCCCGGGTGCAGACGCGCGCCCCCGAGCAGTACGGCTTCACCCCGCGCACGCGGCCGTCCCGAACCTCCAGGCCGGCCGGCTTGGCCGCCCAGACACCCCAGCGTTCGCCGGGTCCGGGCTCCGGGCCGTTTAGCTCGGCCAGGATCGCCAGCGCGTCGAAGTGGCCCTCGCTCAGCCGGGCCAGCGAGAGATCCTCCTCCGCGAGGCGGGCCAGCGCGGCCCACCTCGCGCGCGTCGCACCGCCGCCGGGCAGGGGAAGCCGCGACGCGGTCACCTCAGTGAAACGCCGTTCCACATACCGACCCCATGAAGACATGCGGCGCTTCTACCCGGATATGCCGTTTCTAGCTTTCCGTTCATCGAGCGGAGGGTGAGACTGACAGAGCGGCGTCGTCGCCTCGCCAGGGAAGAGAGGGGCAGTGAGGATGCGCACGAGCGGTTCGCGGGGACATCCGCTGTTCGCCCGCTGCTACGCGCGCTTCTGCCCGCTGCTGGACCGCGGGCTCGTCGCCTCCCGCAGGGCGCTGCTCGCGGACCTCTCCGGCGAGGTCATCGAGATCGGCGCGGGCACCGGGTCCAGCTTCGCCCACTACCCCCGGGAGGTCCGCCGCCTCGTGGCCGTCGAACCCGAGAGCCACCTGCGGCGGGTCGCCCGAGCGGCCGCCGCGCGGGCCCCCGTCCCCGTCGAGGTCGTTCCCGGCGTCGCCGACCGTCTTCCCGTCACCGACGGATCCTTCGACGCGGTGGTGGCCTCCCTGGTGCTGTGCACGGTTCCCGACCAGACCGCCGCGCTGGCCGAGATCGTCCGCGTGCTGCGGCCCGGTGGCCGGCTGCGGTTCTTCGAGCACGTGCGAGCCGGCACTCCGGTCCGGCGAGGGGCACAGCGGGCCGTCGACGCCACCGTGTGGCCGCTGCTCGCCGGCGGCTGTCACACCGGCCGCGACACGGTCGCCGCCGTCCAAGCGGCCGGGTTCGAGATCGAACGTCTCGATCGGTTCGGCCGCGCCGAGACCGGCATGCCCTTCCCCATCGCTCCGCAGGTCCTGGGCAGCGCGATCCGTCCGTGAGGCCGTGGCACGGTGGTGCGGCCGGCCTCAGCCGACCGCACCACCACTGGCCGGAGCGGCCTGTCAGCGCCGGCCGAGGTACTCGGCGGCGACGGCGCGCAGGCGGGCGTGCGTGCCGTCGTAGACGGAGGCGCCGGTCAGGACGCTCTTCGGCAGCTTGGCGAGCATGGTGTAGTTGGTGTCCACCACGTTGCCGGCCGGCGCGAGCCCGGCCTGGCTGACCAACTGGTACGCGTCGAGCAGGTCGAGCCCGAGCAGGTCGGCGGTCCAGCCGACCAGATCGTGCTGGCTGATCCGGAAGGCGTCCTCCAGCGGACGGGCCGAGCCGATCGACATGACGTGGCCGTCGCTCTCCAGGCGCGGCCACGCCGGCGCGCCGCCCTTGATGAGATCCACGACGACCACCGTGTTCATCGCGGTCTCCACGGCGGTACCGCACACCTCGCCCTCGCCCTGCCGGCAGTGCCCGTCGCCGATCGAGATCAGGCCACCGGGCACGTTGACGCCGAAGTACGCGGTGGTGCCGGCGCGCAGTTCCGGAGTGTCCATGTTCCCGCCGTGCGCACCCGGAGTGATGGACATGATGACCTCGCCGGCGGCCGGCGCCACGCCGACCGTGCCGTGCATCGGGTCGAGCGGCAGCTCCACCTCCAGCTCGGCGGAGCGCGCCCGGAACCGGCAGATCCCGCGCGCCGCGTCGACGTCGTACAGCCACACCCGCTCTTCGAGCGCCGGATGCAGCATCGCCGTCGTGTGGGTCGTGGTCAGCGCGCCGAAGTGCGGGAACGTGGACGAGACGGCCCAGCTCCTGGCCGGCCGGATGTCCACGAAGTGCACCGCGACCGTGTCGCCCGGCTCGGCGCCGGCCACGGCGATGGGACCGGTGACCGGGTTGAGGTAGGGGAACTCACAGACCTCGCTCGGCAGGTCGTCGACCGTGCGGACCGCGCCGCCGAAGCAGTCCTCGGTGAACAGCTCGACCACGGTGCCCGGTTCGACGGTCAGCGCCGGTGGCCGGCCGCCGAAGGCGAAGGCGGGCTCGGCGTCCAACGTCACGACCTCGATGCTCACTGTCCGGCCTCCTCACCGGTGATGCCCGCCAGGGTGGGCCGGCGACGGGCGATGAGGAGCCCCACCAGCACGACCACCCCGACGGCCAGCCAAACGAAACCCATCTTCTGCGCCGCGACCTTGGCGTTGATGACGACGTAGCCGAGGATCAGGAAGCCGAGCGCCGGAGCGATCAGATGGCGCCACCAGTCCCGGCTGCCGGAACGGACCACGTAGTGCACCACGACGGCGACGTGCAGCACCAGGAACGCGGTCATGGCCCCGAAGTTCACCAGCGAGCTGAGCAGGGTGATCCCGTCACTGCGGCTGTCCATGTAGAGGCCGAGGCCGAGCGAGACCGCCGCGACCAGCAGGGTGGCGTTGACGGGGACACGCCGCCTCGGGTGCACCTTGGCCAGGAAGCCGGGCAGCTGCCGGTCCCGTGCCATCGCGTACAGCAGCCGCGACGTGGCGGCCTGGGCGACGAGCGAGTTCGCGAAGCCCCAGGAGATCGCGGTCGCCAGGGCCGTCAGCTTGGCCAGCCAGGCGCCGCCCGCGGCCCGGGCGGCGTCGTAGAAGGCGGTGCCGTCCGGATCCCCGTGGGCGATCAGCCTGGCCTGGTCGGGCACCAGGAGCGAGGCCACCCAGGTCTGCACGATGAACAGCACGCCGGTCAGTACGAGGGCGGCCACCATCGACCTGCCGATGGCCCGTGCCGACTCGCGGTTCTCCTCGGCCAGCGTCGAGATGCCGTCGAAGCCGAGGAAGCTGAGGACGGCGATGGAGACCGCGCCGAAGACCAGGCCCCAGGAGAAGGTGGCGTGGTTGTAGAGCGGGGACAGCACCGAGCCGTGCCCCTTGCCCTGCGCGAGGGCCACGACGCCCACGACGAGGAAGAGCGCGAGGACGATCAGCTCGGCGACGAGCATGATCCGGTTGATCCGCGCGGTCATCTCGATGCCCAGGTAGTTGACCACGGTGTTGAGGACGACGAAGGCGATCAGCCACAGCCATACCGGGACCGCGGGCACGAGGGAGTTCATCGCCACGCTCGCGATCAGGTACAGCAGGCTGGGCACGAGTACGTAGTCCAGGAGGATCATCCAGCCGGACAGGAATCCGACGGGCGCGCCGATGCCCCGGCCGGCGTAGGTGTAGACCGAGCCCGCCATGGGGAACGCCCGCGACATCTGCGCGTACGAGCCGGCGGTGAACATCATGGCCAGCATCCCGATGGCGTACGCGAGGGCGACCATGCCGCCCGAGCCCTGGAACACGCTGCCGAAGATGCCGAACGGCGCGATCGGCACCATGAAGATCAGCCCGTACACGACCAGATCCCGGAAGCTGAGCGAACGCCGCAGCTCCTGGGTGTATCCGTAACGTTCGATCCCTTCGACGTCACTCATGGATCCTCCTCGATGGAGCGGTGAGCGCAGCCTAGGGAATCTACTTCCAGATGAAAAGGTTTTGACTGGAAAAATCAGTAGCGGCTGACCACCGTCAGATCGAGTCCATCCGCCCTGGCCAGGTACCCGCCGGCGCGCGGCGGACCGAGCGGGGCGGCCGCCCACGCTCTCCGGGCGTCCGGTGCGCCGGCCAGCAGACGACCGGCCGCCGCGGTCACGCGCTCCGGGGCGAGCGCGCCGTACGCCGCGAGTGCCGCCGCCAGGTGCACGCCGTCGTACAGCCCCTCCGCGTAGACGTCCAGCGCCGGACCGTGATCGCCGAACTCGGCCCGATGGCGCTCGGCGAGGGCGATCCGGCGCTCACTGTCCTGACCGGCGAACGAGCGCATCGCGGAGTACAGCTCTCCGGTCTCGTCGCCGCCGATGGCCAGCAGCCCGTTCGTCTCCAGCGACCCGGACAGCCGCAGCACGCGCGAGCCGAGACCGGACGACGCGAACAACCGGTTGAACCGGACGAGGTCACGGCCGACGAGGCTGAGAAGGACGGCGTCCGCGCGCACCCGGAGCAGGGCGTCCACCGCCTCCTCGGCGCCCGTTCCCACGACCGGCTCGAACGGCAGGAGCCGGTCCAGGACCACCTCGGCCCCGATCGATCGGATCAGCGGGGCGGCCACCCGGTGCACCGAGCGCGGCCAGATGTAGTCGCTGCCCACCAGCGCCCACCGCCGCGGTCGCCGGTGTTCGGCCAGCCAGCGCAGCGCGGGCGCCAACTGGTCCGCCGGGGACCCGCCCAGCAGGACGACGCCCTGCTCCCGCGTGCCCCCTTCCTGCGGCGGCGTGAAGAAATAGGCCGACCGGCGGGCGATCGCGGCCTCCACGGCCCGGTGTACGTCACTCGTGTGGTAGCCGACGAACGCCTGGACGAGCCCCGCCTCGGCGAGCGAACGGGCGTCCCGTGCCACCTCCCGCGGCCGCCGGCCGGCGTCGACCAGGACGAGTTCGACGGGCCGACCGGCCGAGGTCGCCTCGCCCGCGGCCAGCCGCGCCGCGGCGAGTCCGGAGGGGCCGGTCAGGCCGAGCGGCCCGGACAGCGGAAGCAGCAGGCCGAGACGCAGCACCGAGGCATCCGGTCCCGCGACCATGAGCTCCATGGCGTCCCGTACGACCGCCGCGCCGTTCATCCCGACAAGTATGCTCTGCGCAACGGCCCACGGCGGAAGGCGCATCTTGTCGACCTCGGCGACGAACCAGAGTGAAACGGTCCTGCCCGCCGCCACGGCCGACCTCGTCGACCTGCTCACCCGCACCCAACGTGCCATCGCCCGGGACCTGGGCGCCGTGCTGGAGGAGGAAGGCACGTCCGTGGACCAGTGGCGGGTGCTGCGCGCGCTGGACGGCGCGGAGGGCCGCTCGATGGGTGAGCTCGCGGCGGAGGTGGAGATCCCCCATCCCACCCTCACCCGCATCGTCGACACCCTGGTCGACTCGGCCTACCTCTACCGGTCCCAGTCGAGCCGGGACCGTCGGCGGGTGACCGTGCACGTGTCCGAACTCGGCCGGCACAAGCTGCGGAGACTGGACGCGCTGGCCGCCGCGCACGAGCAGGGGATCGCCGCCCGCCTGGGCCCGGGCACGGTGACGGCCCTGTCCGCACTGCTCCGATCCGTGCGCGAGAGGCTCTGAACGCCCGAGCGGGCCCACGCCGCCCCGAGCCACCGGGTAACGAAACCTGAACGCGGCGCTCGGCTCCGAGAGCCGCGTGGAGCGGTTCCCTTCCCCTGTATCCGCAGTTCACGGCCGCTAATCGGGTGCTGAGGGGCGTTGTCCACTTCCGGCCTCATGGTCGGGACTTGTGTTCAGACTATTGACGCTATTCGCCTCATTAACGGACACTACGCCGGGATCTTGATCACTTTCTGAACGCACCAGGATTCCGTCAATCCGTACGTCGAGTGGAGTCTCGGTATGCGCATGGCTCGTCTCGCGGTCGCAGCGGCGGCGATCGCCGCTTTGGCCGCGCCGTTCACCGCGGCCACCGGAGTGGCCCAGGCCGCTTCCGGCGAAGGGGCCAGACCCTGGCTGAACACCTCACTGCCGCTGGAGAAAAGGGTCGATCTGCTGCTGAGGCAGCTGACCAATGACGAGAAGGCCACCCTGATGACCGCGGTGGGGCGGCCCAGCGGTTCGCACGCCACCGGTTACATTCCGGGAATCGAGCGTCTGGGCATCCCCGGCATGCAGTTCAGCGACGGCCCGAGCGGCGTCCGTGACGGCCAGCCCGAGACCGCGCTGCCCTCCCCGGTGTCGCTGGCCGCCTCGTTCAACACCGAGACGGCCAAGGCGTACGGCACGGTCATGGGCACCGAGGCCAGGTACCGCGGCTACCAGGCGATCTACGGGCCGATGGTCAACATCGTCCGCACCCCGCTCGGCGGCCGTGACTTCGAGACCCTCGGCGAGGACCCGGAACTGGCCGGCGACCTCGCCTCCTCCGAGATCCGGGCCATCCAGGCCCAGGGCGTCGCGGCCCAGGTCAAGCACTACGCGGGCAACAACCAGGAGAACGCCCGTACGACCTCCAGCTCGAACATCGACGAGCGGACGCTGCACGAGATCTACCTCCCGGCCTTCGAGAAGGCGGTCGCGGACGGCAAGGTCTGGTCGGTGATGTGCGCCTACAACAAGGTCAACGGCGTCTACGCGTGCGAGAACGCGCAGATCCTGCGCGACATCCTCATCGACACGTGGAAGTTCGACGGAGTCGTCGACACCGACTACCCGGCCAACCACTCGACGGTCGCCTCCGCGCTCGCCGGCCTGGACCAGGAGTTCAGCGGCACCACCTACTTCAAGCAGCTGCCCGCGGCGGTCGCGGCCGGCCAGGTGCCGCAGTCGGTGCTCGACGACGCGGCCCGCCGCATCCTGCGGCTGGAGTTCCGCACCGGCCTGTTCGATCCGAGCAAGCCCGTGACCGCGGACTTCGACAAGGACAGCGCCGTTGCGAAGCAGGCCGCCGAGGACGGCAGCGTACTGCTGAAGAACAGCAGGAACACGCTGCCCCTGGACACGAGGAAACTGCACTCGATCGCCGTGATCGGCCCCAACGCCGACACCGCGGTCACCGGAGGCGGCGGCAGTTCGGCCGTCACCCCGTACAAGAAGGTCGACCCGGTCTCCGGCCTCAAGGCGCGACTCGGCGACTCGGTGACCGTCGACTACGTCAAGGCGGGCACGACCTCGGGCCAGCCCGCGATCCCGGCGTCCGCGCTGACCGGCCTCAAGGGCGAGTACTTCACCAACAAGACCCTCAGCGGCACCCCCGCGGTCACCCGCGACGACGCCAACGTCGACTTCACCTGGGGGAGCGGTTCGCCGGCCACCGGCATCCCCGCCGACGGCTTCTCCGCGCGCTGGACGGGCACGCTCACCGCCCCGGCGACCGGCGCGTACACCTTCTCCGCCACCAGCGATGACGGCAGCCGCGTCTACCTGGACGGCAAGCTGATCGCCGACAACTGGAGCGACCACTCGGTACGGACCGTCAAGAGCACCCCGGTGCAGCTCACCGCCGGTGAGCAGCACGCCATCCGGATCGAGTACTACGAGAACACCGGCAACGCGTCCGTCACCATCGGATGGTCGTCCCCGACCCTTCCCGACCCGCAGATCCAGACGGCCGTCGCCGCCGCCAAGAGCGCCGACGCCGCCGTGGTCGTGGTCGGCGACTCGTCCACCGAGGGTTCGGACCGCACCACTCTGGCCCTGCCAGGCAACAATGACGCCCTGATCGAGGCGGTCGCCGCCGCGAACCCCAGCACCGTCGTGGTGCTGCGGGCCGGCGCCCCGGTGCTGATGCCGTGGCTGGACGAGGTCCCCGCGGTGCTCGACACGTGGTACCCCGGACAGGAGGACGGCAACGCCCTCGCCGAGCTGCTCACCGGCGACGCCGAGCCCGGCGGCCGGCTCCCGGTCAGCTTCCCGACGACCGACACCCAGACCGCCGTCGCCGCCGCGCCCGGCCGCTACCCCGCGGTCAACGGCGTGTACGACTACAGCGAGAAGCTGGACGTCGGATACCGCTGGTACCAGGACGAGAGCAAGACACCGCTCTTCCCCTTCGGCTACGGCCTGTCCTACACCACCTTCAAGCTGTCCCACCTGCGCGGCAGCCCGGCCCACGTCATCGCCGGCGCGGGCACCAACGGCAAGGTTCGGCTGACCGTCGACGTCACCAACACCGGCGACCGCACCGGATCCGACGTCGTCCAGGCCTACCTCGGCCACCCCAAGAGCGCCGGCGAGCCGCCGAAGGAGCTCAAGGCGTTCGCCAAGGTCCAGCTGAATGCCGGTCAGACCAAGAAGGTGACGCTCACCCTGGACTCGAACGACCTGCGGATCTGGGACGACAAGGCCCACGCCTGGACCGTTCTGGACGGCGAGTACCCCGTCTACGTGGGCGAGTCCTCCGCGGACACCCCGCTCACCACCTCGGTGACCGTCCGCCGTACCCTCGGCACGCAGTACACGTCGGTCACCGCCGCCAAGATCACCCAGCCCGGCACCACGCAGACGGTCGAGCAGACCTTCACCAACACCGGTGACTCCGGCGTGCGCGACCTCAAGCTCTCGCTCTCCGCGCCCCAGGGCTGGACGGTGGAGCCCGCGACCACCCGTAAGCCCGTCCCGACCGACGTTCCCCCCAACAGCAAGGTCAGCACCACCTGGAAGGTGACCGCACCGGCCGGCGCGGCGGGCGGCCCGGCCACCCTCACCGGGAACGCCTCCTTCACCCTGCACGGGAAGCAGACCCGCAGCGACGGCACGACGACGGTCGTGCCGTACACCGCAGTGGCGAACGCGTTCAACAACGTGGGGATCACCGCCGACAGCGACCCGTCCCCCGGCAACCTCGACCCGAAGGGCTACAGCTTCTCCGCCACGCAACTCGCCGCGGTCGGCTACACCCCGGGCGCGACGGTGACCGCGAACGGCCTCTCATACGCCTGGCCGAACACCCAGCCCGGACAGCCGGACAACGTCGCCGCGGCCGGGCAGGTCATCCAGGTCCACGGCAAGGGCGGCAGGCTCGGCCTCCTCGGAACCGGCACCGGCTCCTCGCACTCGGGCACGGTGACCGTCACCTACACCGACGGCACGACCGCCGACGTCGCGATCACCTTCCCCGACTGGTACAGCAACGCCGCGAGCGGCAACAGCCAGTTGGCGGTCACCACCGCCAACTGGAACCGCCCGCCCACCGACACCCTCGGCAACCACAAGGTGAGCCTCTACACGACCGGAGGCGCGCTCGACCCGTCCAAGACCGTCGCGACGGTCACCCTGCCGGCCGACAACGGAATCCACGTGTTCGCCATCACCGTCGGCTGACCCGCGGGCCGGCCGAACCCACGGCACCACCCCGCCCTCCGCCCGCCCACCCGGCAGGCGGAGGGCGGCGCCTTGCCCACTTTTACCCTGCCGTTTCGGTCGCCTGGTCGGTACGGACACCGGGTGGACGGCGGGGAGCGGCCACGCCTGCACGCGCGCCGACGGACGGGAACGGTCAGCGGGCGTCGACCACGAGCGGGACCTCCAGCCGGGCGCGGAGCTCCTCGACGGAGGTGCCGAACGACTCGAGCACGCGGACGCCGTCGGGGATGATCTCGAAACGGCGTGGTCGGTGGAGACACGACTGACCGCCCCATGACGCACACGTCGAGGTGGCCGCCGCGCACGGCGATGGCGCGTCCGTGACGGTCAGTCGTAAGGATCTGCCCGAGGGGGCCGAAGTACGCATCCGGCCCCTGGCACAGACGCCGCAGGGCATCTGGCCGGCGACGGGCGCGGTACGGCGGGCCGTGCGGATCGAGACCACGAAGGGCCGGTTGCGGGGAGAGGCCACGATCCGATTCGACTATCCGGTCGGCACCCGGCCGGAGGACCTGATCGTCTCGGCCTACGACGAAGACGTGCGGGCATGGATCCCCGTGCCGTTCGACATCGACGTCAAGAAACGTCGACTCGTGGTGCGGACCGATCATTTCTCGATGTGGCAGGTACGGGAAGGGGAACTGCCCGCCGTCACCGAGGCACAGAAGTTCGGCAATGACGTGGGCAAGGACGCCGGCCGACACCAGGGTGACCAATTCGCCGGCTTCTTCGAGCGGTTGCTGCCGCCCACACCGGATGCGAAATGCGAGAATCCCACGTCGGAGCTGGATGTGAAGGTGACCGACTATGGACAGCCGCAGGCACATCCGGCGTGCACATCGATCGCGGATCGTCCAGGCGAGGTCACACTGCGGGTGGCGAACACGCACCTCTACCCGATGCTCGTCGCCCTGCCCAAGGGAGTCACGGTGTCCGAGCAGTTGCCGGAGGGCGATGACTTCGAGGAGGTGATGAGCCAGCTCATCGCCCAGGTTCTCGACACGGACAGCTTCGTGCTCTGGCACAAGACCAAGAAGACGGCCGGAAAGGCAGGCAAGAAGGCCGTGAGCGTGGGCGAGCAGATCTTCCCGGCCGGGCTGATGATCAAGCAGCTGCGCACCATCTGGAGCAACCCCGGGCTGATCTCCGAGTGGACCGAGGGTCTGGTGGCCGGTCTTTCCCCGGGCGACGCCGGACGGATCACCATTACGCTGACGCGGAATCCTTTCTTCGCCGACGGCACACGCTTCGCTTACCTACGCGAACTGGAGACCAAGCCGCCCGTGCTCCTCCTGGACCTTATCCAGTTCTTCGATCGCAACCAGAATCCCGCCGGCGAGTGCCGCAAGGACGGAATCGATCCGGATGTCAATGGCGGCGAGATGTGCCATGAGTACTACATCCGCGATCTGCACCAAGAATTGGACGCGCCGCTGGCGAAAGACGTCACATGCAGGATCGTTCCGGACAACGACATCTGGCCGCGGACCGTACCCTGTTCCTACCTCGCGCAACACGTCAAGAACACCGACGGAAACGGCCGTCCCTACCAGGTGACGGTACGCGATTCCCGCGTCGTGCGAATCGAGGAGCTCTACACCCCGTGATGCTCAGGTCGGGTGTCGGCGGTGCGGTGTCGCCTCACCGGCTGCTGCACGATTGCGGGTGCGGCGCGCCCGCATGGGCCGCAGCCGGGCGGCGCGTGGCGAGGGCCTGGTCGAGGTCGGCCATCAGGTCTTCGTGGTCCTCCAGCCCGATGGAGAGCCGGACGAGACCTGCGGACGGGCGGGCCTCAGGGGCGACGGGCCGGTGCGTCAGCGCCGCGGGATGCTGGATCAGTGAGTCGACGCCGCCCAGGGACACCGCGTGGGTGAACAGGCGAACCGTCGATGTGACATGCCTTGCCTGCTCAAGACCTCCGCGGAGGTCGATCGAGATCATCGCCCCTGTGCCCCTCATCTGCCGGTGGAGAAGTCCCCGCGCATCCCCCGCCATCCCGGGGTAGTGCACACGGGAGACGCTCGGGTGGGTGCTCAGCCACGCGGCGACGCGCTGGGCGTTCGCCTGCTGCGCCCGGACCCGGATCGGGAGCGTGGCCAGCCCCCGGTGCAGAAGGTAGGCGCCAAGCGGGTGAAGAAGGGCACCCGTGATGGCGCGGACCCGGCGCAGCGCGGCCGCCTGTTCCTGGTCGCAGGCGATGACGCCGGCGATGACGTCGCCGTGCCCCCCGAGATACTTGGTCGCGCTGTGCAGCACCATCGAGGCGCCGAAATCGACGGGGTTCTGCAGGATCGGGGTCGCGAACGTGTTGTCCACGAGAACGGGAACGCCGCGGGCCGCCTCGACGACGGCACGGATGTCGACCAGGTCGAGTGTCGGGTTGGCGGGTGTCTCCAGCATGATCAGCGCCGTGTCCGGCCGGAGCGCCGCGGCGACGCCCTCCGCCGTACAGAACGTCACCTCGGCACCGAGTACGCCGGAGGCCAAGAGGTGATCGGTCCCGCCGTAAAGAGGCCGGACCGCCACGATGTGGCGGTGGCCGCTCTCCTGCGTCGTCGCGAGGATCGCCGCGGTGGTCGCCGCCATACCCGATGAGAACGCCACGGCTGCCTCGGTGTGCTCCATCCGCGCCAACGCCGACTCGAATCGGGCCACGGTCGGGTTCCACAGCCGTCCGTAGACGGCTCCGCCCTCCGCGTACGGCGTGCCCCCGCCGGCCATGGCCTCGTACGAGAGGCCGCCCGCCTCGATGTCCGGCAGCGGATTGGTCGAGGACAGATCGATGGGAAGCGCGTGGACACCGAGTTCGGCGAGGTCCTCGCGGCCGGCGTGGACGGCGATGGAGTCGAGCTGCAGCCGAGGCGAGATCATGCCGCAAGGATGAGCGGATCCACAGAGAATCTCAATGGTCATTGCGGAAATCCGCGCCGTTCGCCAGGATCGGTGCTGATTCGACGAAAGGAGCCCTCATGTCCGAGCTGTCGTCGAAGAAACCGCAAGCCGCTCCAGCGTCTCTCGACGGCACCGACCTGGCCATCCTCGCCGCGCTCGTGGAGGACGGCCGCATGACCAACGCCGCACTCGCCGCCCGCGTGGGAGTGGCCGAGTCCACATGCGCGTACCGGGTGCGCGCGTTGCGGCAGTCGGGTGTCATCGTGAGCGTCAACGCCCGGCTCAACCTCGGCGCGCTGGGCCACCCGATCCACGCGATCGTCAAGGTCCGGCTGGGCAGCCACAACAGAGAGCACGTCCGCAACCTCTACGACAAGCTGGTCGCGGTGCCGGGGGCGCTGACGGTTCTCCACGTGGGCGGCGACGATGACTTCCTCCTGCACGTCGCCGTGGAGAGCCCGGAGAAACTCCGGGATCTCATCCTGGAACACGTGACCATCTACCCGGTGGTGCAGCGGACGGAGACTCAACTGGTGTTCGAGGTACGCGAAGGTCGCGGCGTGCTGAGTCCGTGAAGATGTCGCCACAGTGCCGGCGGATCTTGCCCAGGTCGACCTTGTCGCGCGCGAAATGGTTCAGCGGCCCGTAGTCGGCTCCGGCGTTGCGGTCGGCACGCCCCCGAAGCGGAAGTGCGGCCACCCCGGTCGATGGCCCGCCGAGGTGGCCGCACGTTCCCAGCGGTTGGGGTCAGTGGACGATTCGCTCCACGATCCAGTCGACCAGTGGCTTGGTCACCTGGCTGTGCATGGTGTTCTCGCTGTCGCACTTGAACTCGTCGAGCGCGGTTTTCGCGCCGTTCGCCTCGACATTCTTGTACGGGTCGACGTCCCACTCGGCCGGGTCGTAGTCCAGCGCGACCGCGCTCACGGAGGGAACGAAGCAGCTGAACTTGTATGTTTCCGGTATGTCGGCCCCGAGTTCCTCGGCGATCTGGCCGAAGGAGTCGAGGGTGCCGCCGGGCACGCCGTCGAGGCCGGGGACGTGCGAGGTGAAGCCCCGTCGCACCTGGCCGGCGGCCCGCATCTCACCGATCCGCTTGCGCTCGCCGCCGTCGGGCTGGAAGTTCGCCTGGGCGTAGACGACCAGCGGTATCTGGTACTTGAACACCTCCATGCCGGGCGGCAGGTCGCGGCCGGTGCCGTTGCCGGCGCCGTTGGCCACGCCCAGCTTGTGCGGTCGCTCCGGGAACTGTCCGAGCTCACGCAGTTCATCCAGGAACTGCGTGCGCAGTTCGCTGGAGGTGGCGACGGGGCCTTCGTACTTCGCGTCCGGGATCCATGCGTACAGCAGTTGCTGCGCGGCGGGGCTCCTGATCAGCTCGGCCTTCTTGATCTTGCCGGGCCCGGTCGGCAGTGACTCGAAGAAGTAGGCCATCTGCTGGAGGACCAGCGGGATCCAGGCGCCGTTGTGGGGGGAGTCCCAGGACAGGTACGTCGCGGTCTGGTGGTCCTGGTTCTGTTTTTCCATCTCGGCGAGGGCGTAACGGGTGATGATGCCGCCCATGCTTACTCCGCCGACGATCAGCTCCGCGTCGCCGCGTCGCCGCTGGACGGCCTCGTTGATGGCGCTGATCACCACGCCGGCGTTGGCCTGGATGTGCGTGTGCCGCTGCTCGAAGCCCACCAGGATGACATCGATGCCCGCGGCGAGCAGCTGGTCGAGGAAGCCGACCTCGCCGCCCGGGTAGGGCGCGTTGAAGTGGGCGAACAGTCCCGGCAGGTCACTAGGGCCGTAGTTGAAACCGTCCGCGAAGATGAACGGACGCTCCAGTTCGTCATGGCCGTCGGCGAGGTAGACCGCAGCCTCGCCGAGGGCGATCTCCCGCCGGTACGGTCGG
Source organism: Actinoallomurus liliacearum (assembly GCF_039542035.1). Classification (NCBI taxonomy): domain Bacteria; kingdom Bacillati; phylum Actinomycetota; class Actinomycetes; order Streptosporangiales; family Thermomonosporaceae; genus Actinoallomurus; species Actinoallomurus liliacearum. The sequence continues at coordinate 346,453 of NZ_BAABHJ010000002.1, read as the reverse complement.
GCGGACCGCAGCGGCCAGGTGTGGTTCGGCTGCCGGCCGCCGGCGCGCGCCACGCCCGTCGGGGTGCCGAACCACGGCCCCGGCGGCAGATCCTTGGCGAACTCCGCCACCTTCTCGGTCGAGGACTCCTCCTCGGCCTGATTCCACGTCAGCTCGACGTCGATCCTGGCTTCCTGTGTCATGAGGTCTGCTACCGCCTCTGTGTAGGTGTCGTTTACGAGGGCGCCATAGCGCACCGCGATTCACATGCGAACGGGCCGGAACTGCGCGGGAGTCGACATAGCTCCCCGCAGATGATGAGGCCCGCTCCCCACGCCGCGCGGTGATCGACTACAACAGTGCCATCACTCAATGTGTCCGGTGGTCCGCGTGAGGAAACGGGAACGACTCTGTAGTTAAGAGAAGGCGCGTAGGGCAAACTCGTCGTATAGGCCAAATGCGGCTTGGAGGCCATATAGCGTAAATGTCAAGAGGGTTCATGAGGCGCGTATAACAGGTTTTCCCCAAGCCGCCGCTGACGCCGGGGCGATTCACCCGGTGGTCCGGCTTTGACCCGTCGCCGGCAGGTGTCACACGACACGACGGGCTCTCGCCGGTGCGGGAGATGACCCGCTTGCGCCGCCCGCAGCCGATGCATGGCATGGCCGGCTCAGCGTGTCGGCGCCGACCGCGCTGCGGGCCACGGGCGTCGCGGAACCCGGACGCGCCGGGCCTGTCCGCAGTCCCGGTCCCGGCATGCCGACCGCGCTCCATACTCGGCCAGGCGCAGCGTACGACCAGATCGATCACCTCCTCCATGAGGACAGAGCGCATGTGTGTCGTTACGTTCGGCGTGTGGTGGGAGTGCCGGAGAGAGTTGCTGATGCGGGAGTCATGCGAACAGGTGAGGTAAGGCTGGCCGGGACGGCGTCGGTCGTGCTGATGCAGCCGACGACGTTGTGCAATCTCAATTGCTCCTACTGCTACCTGCCCGACCGGAAGGTGTCGCGGCGGATGAGTGTGGATGTCGCCGAGGCGGTGGCGGCCGGTGTCCGGGAGTGGTCCAAGCGGCGTCCGGTGGTCGTGGTGTGGCATGGCGGCGAGCCGCTCGCGGTGGGCCCGGCGTACTTTCGCTCTTTGGTGGTGCCGTTCGGGCCGGTGAGATGCATCCGGTGGTTCATGCTGTACAGACCAACGCCACGCTTATCGACGAGGCCTGGTGTGAGGTGTTCTCGACGACACCCGTCCGGGTCACGGTGAGTGTTGATGGCCCGGGTGAGGAGAACGCCTCGCGGGTCGACTGGGCGGGGCAGCCGAGCACGGTGCGGGCCATGAACGGGATCGACATGCTGCGCCGGGCCGGCATCACTTTCGGCATGATCGCGGTGGTGGCCGATTTGTCCCCAGGGGCGGCTAGCCGTCTGTACCGCTTCGCATGCGAGCTCGGCTGCGGATACCTCGGGGTGAACCTGGCCGAGAAGAAGGGCGTGTACGCAGGCGGGCAGGAGCCGGAGACCGGGGTCATCGCCTTCTGGGAGGAGCTGGCGGCCAACTGGCAGGCCGATCCGCGTATCCGGGTCCGGGAGCTCGACCACGCCTACACCTACATTCGCGAGGACCTTTCCGGCGCTGCGGCACAGCGTGCCGACCGCCCGCTCGAGCCCCTGCCTCTGGTGACCTGGGACGGCCATTTCCTTCCCGTCGGCGCGGAACTGGCCGGCTTCTGCTCATCCCGCTACGGGCCGTTCACCGCCGGCAATGTCCTGGACACTCCCTTGGCCGTCCTGGCGGCCCGCGCGCAGGAGGTGCCGTGGGTCGCCGAAGCCGTAGCCGGCATCACCAACTGCCGGAAACAGTGTGAGTACTTCGCCTACTGCCGCGGCGGGCAGGTGGCCAACAACGGATCGAAGCCAATCGGGACCACCTCGCCCAGACAGCAGCGGAAGCGGGCGAACGCTACGACATCGCCAGCATCTTCGGCTGGGCGTAATCGATCGCGAGATCTTTCCGGAGTTTGTGGCCGAGCCGGTAAGCATGATCTGCCGAGCATTCTGGATCACAGACGCACTCCGCGCCTTCCTTACCTGACACTTCCGATACACGGCCTAGTAGGCCGGAGGCCTCTCGTCTAGGATTTTCGTTGTCCGCTCATCGAGAGTGGAGGGCTGGTTCTCTGGTGGCTGGTGATCGACCGTTAGCCTCGCGCACTGTCCTCGCATCCGCTCCACTTGATTGCATGCTGGTCACTGGGGCCTGGCGCGAAGGGGGCGCGCCCGGCCACCGGCAGTTCTTTTGGTGCCCCGGTGACCTGGCACTTGAACGAGATCAGGTCCTGCCGGACTTCACGCTGCCGTTCGAGACCTGGGGTGAGCTAAACGTCGATGCCTCGAACGCGATTTGGATCGGGCATCCCTTCAGCGCCGACAGCCACGTCGCCGGCGAAGCCGGCGCGACCCATTCGACTCCGGACCGGGGGACGATGGCCGGGCCCGGCCGGGCGATCGACACCTTGCGGTCTGGCCATCGGCTGCACCGCGTACACGACGGCGGAGATGATCGCGCAGGGCTACAACCAGATCAAGGCCACCATAGACGGCCCCGGCTGGCACGGCGGGGACTACTACCAGCGGAGTTGATGCATGGTGGAGCGACGCATGTCGGTTGCGACGCACTGGGGTAGTTTCATCGCCGTAGTCGATTCCGGCCGGTTGGTGCGAATCGAGCCGAGGCACGATGACCCCAGTCCATCGCCTATCGGCCCCGGAATGGTGGCAGCCGCCGACGATAGCGCCCGCGTGTTGCGCCCCGCGGTGCGCAAGGGCTGGCTGAACGGCGAGCCGCGCGCCCATGACACGGCCAGAGGCATAGCCGCCTTCGTGGAGGTGAGCTGGGACGATGCGATCACACTGGTGAGCGGTGAACTCCGTCGAGTTCGTTCACAGCACGGAAACAGCGCGGTGTTCGGCGGATCCTACGGCTGGGCGAGTGCGGGCAGGTTCCACCACGCGCAGGGTCAACTCCACCGGTTCCTGGCGCTAGGCGGGGGATACACCGACTCTCGCAACACCTACAGCACTGCGGCTTTGGAGGTCATCCTCCCTCATGTGATCGGCGGCCATCCGTGGAGTTACCAGACTCGGATGCCGATGTGGGACGAGATAGCCGAGAGCTGTGAGCTTGTGGTGGCGTTCGGAGGGCTGGCCCTCAAGAACAGCCAAATCAACCCTGGTGGGCTGGCCAGGCACCAGACGCAGAACCTGCAACGCCAGTGCCGTGAGGCTGGGGTGCGGTTCGTGAACATCAGCCCCATCCGCAGCGACGTCGCCGGCTTCCTCGACGCCGAGTGGCTGTCCGTCATCCCCAACACCGACACCGCCGCGATGCTCGGCATCGCACACACGATGCTGGTCAACGGGTGGCACGATGAGGACTTCCTTCGCCGGTGCTGCGTCGGGTTCGACCGCTTCGCCTCCTACCTGGTCGGCGAGGTCGATGGCATCCGGAAGGACGCTGCCTGGGCCGCGAAGATCACGGGCATAAGTCGCGACGCGATCACCGACCTCGCTCGCCGCCTCACCACCCAACGTTCTCTCATCATGGTCAACTACGCGGTGCAGCGGGCAGACCACGGCGAACAACCGATCTGGATGTCTGTCGTGCTGGCCGCCATGGCGGGCTCGATGGGTCGGCCTGGGTGCGGCTGGGGCGCAGGTTACGCGACGATGGACGCGACAGGCGTTGCCCCAGACCGCGCCTTCGTGGCGACGATACCCGAGGTTCCCAACCCCGTTCCGGATTTCATCCCTGTTGCAAGGATCGCCGATACCCTGCTGCATCCGGGTGAGGTCATCGACTACGACGGCCGGCGCCTCACGTTGCCCGAGCTTCGCCTGATCTACTGGTGCGGAGGGAACCCGTTCCACCACCACCAAGATCTTCATCGGTTGACCCGTGCCTGGCAGACCCCTGACACGGTGGTGGTTCACGAAGCCTGGTGGAACACCACGGCCAAGTTCGCGGACATCGTCCTCCCCGTCGCCACCAGCTTGGAGCGCGACGACTTCGCCGCCGGATTTTCGGACCCCCACCTCGTCGCGATGCCGAAAGTCCGTGAGCCGGCGGGCGAGTCGCGCACCGATCACCAGATCTTCACCGCCTTGGCCTCCCGGCTCGGATACGAGCAGGAGTTCACAGAATCGCGCTCCGAGATCGAATGGGTCCGACACCTTTACGAGCAGACGAGGGCCAAGCTCGGCGGCGATGCCGCCTTGCCGAGCTTCGACGACTTCTGGCGAAGCTCCACCGCTGAGCTGCCGGCGGTGACCGGACCGTTTCCCGGCAGTTTCGAGGCCCTCCGCTCAGACCCGCAGCGTTTCCCCCTGCTGACGCCGTCGGGCCGGATCGAGATCTTCTCCGAGGAGATCGACTCGTTCGGCTACGACGACTGCGCCGGGCATCCGAAGTGGTTTGAACCAGTGGAGTGGCTTCGTGCCGATGCGGCGGATCGATTCCCGCTGCACTTGATCTCGAACCAGCCCGCCTCACGCCTGCACAGCCAGTACGACAATGGTGGCCGCAGCCTCAGTTCAAAGATCCGTGGTCGTGAGCCCGTGACGATCAATCCGTTGGACGCCGCGTCGCGCGGCATCGAGAGCGGCATGATCGTACGCGTCTACAACGACCGAGGTAGCTGTCTCGCGGGCGCAGTCCTATCGGACGACGTCATGCCGGGCGTCGTACAACTGTCCACGGGAGCGTGGTGGGATCCGGTCCAGCCAGGCCTGAGCGGAACATCGGACCGCCACGGCAACCCGAACGTTCTCACGGCGGATCGACCGTGCTCGCGCCTGTCCCAAGGACCGAGTGCTCTCAGTGCGCTGGTCGACGTCGAGGTCTACGACGACCCCCTTCCCGATGTGCTCGCTTTTTCACCACCAAGCCTCGAGCATTGAGACAAAAAGCGTCCTGCCTCTTCGGGCAAGTTTGCGAGCTGCTCGAGGGTGTCATTGGCGCCCTTGACGTAGGCGGCGTGGTGCTTGTCGTGGTGCAGCTCCAGGATCTCCCCTGTCATCGCAGGTTCCAGCGCCGCGTAGTCATACGGCAGGTCCGGCAGCGTGTAGACGCCCAAGGCGAACTTCTCGAAATCGCGTGAGCCGATCGGTGATCACGACCCTTCACCGTCATTGGCGAGGGGTCTGACCGGTCCGTGACGCGCGGAACTCCAGAGGGTTAGGCCCTGGTACCGCATCCATCGGCTGCGGCCACACTGGCACCCAGACGCGAGCTGGGCGACGGCACTGTTCACCGCGCGCAGGAGACGATCAGGATGCCTTCACGGTGCCGTGATCGTCGCGCGGCTTTGCGGGCAAGGGGCCTCGTCAGTCGGCGATTTTGCCGAACAGGTGGTTGGCGGGGGCGTGCGGGTCGTTGCCGTAGAAGAACTCCGCGACCGCCTTGTGGAATTCGGCGCGGTCCAGCGCACCCGAGCCGTCCAGGTCCAAGGTGGCGAAGACCTCCGCGCAGTCCTCGCCGGGGACGTCGGCGACCGCGTCGTAGATCAGTTGGAACTCGCCCTGATCGATCTTGTCGTCTCCGTCGAGATCGGTGAGGTCGAAGAAGAGGTTGGTGATCGGCGCGATCTGCTGCGGGTACAGGGCGGGGTCGGTCAGGACCCGCCGGAAGCCCGCGATCATCTCCCGCAGATCGACCTTCCCGTCACCGTCCTGATCCATCGGCGCGATCACGTTCGTCCAGAACCCGTCCATCCCGTCGTTGAGTCGACGAGCGGTCTCGGAGTCCGGCGCGGCGCCACGAGCGGCGATGTAACGCTCGCTCATCATCCGGACGTCCCGCCGGGTGATGAACCCGTCGCCGTCGACATCGGCACCCCTGAACCACTGACGGTACTTGAGATCTTGAGGCTCAGTCACAACTACATACCGTAAATGCTTCGTTACAGATATGCAATTGGCCGGGTGGGAGCACGGCAGATCAGGGCAAAGACACTCGTCGCCGAGGTCGGGGTTCGTTTGAGCCAGACCCCACCAGGAACGTGCCGCCTTCGGGGAAGGTGCCTCGCTGGACGGCGTCGCGAAGCTGGTCGGCGATCTGGCGGAACACAGCTCGGTCGCTCGTGGGGTCCAGGGCGCCAAAGGGGTTTCCGCCACTGGCTCCTCAACTCGTCTGTACGTGTCGAATGCTTCGGCAGCGCGGCAGGGCTCTCGCTCAGGTCGTCGAGGGCCTACGGACGCTCGCGTGGAATCCGGCGGAGGGCCTTGGTCGTATGGTTGGCGAACCCTTCTGCGGCTGCGAAGACGTTCGCTGCGTGGGTCGCGTCCGCCTCGACGTCCAAGTCGGGCACCGTCTTCTCGCCGGCGTCTGCGAGGTCATTGGCGATCTGGTAACCGTGGTGTGCGACCTCGGCCATGTACGCCGCGAGCTGGTCCATCTGTGCGGTGCTCAACGGCTTCAGCGCGTGGACGCGCTTTGCCAGCTGCGCGAGGCGGTCGGTGATCGCATCGAGCTCGGTTTTCAAGTCATCCATGGTCGGTCATCTCTCCGTACGCCACAAAACGGTCGCGCTGGTCGGTTGCAGGGACTGTAGTTCCCCAGGCAGCGGAAACCAGAGGCCTTCGACGGCCTGATGCCCGAGTCGGGTTGGCGGCTGTGTCGCCTCACCGGCGTCTGCACGAGTCGGTCACAGGATGGTGAGTTGTTCGGGCTCGGGGCGGCGCTGTGGTGGGGGCGGGGGTGTGCGGAGGCGGCGGACGTTGCGGCGTCCGCCGATGCCGTGCTCGTCGGCGAGGTCCTTGACGCGTTGGGCGATGCGGTGCTGGTAGTCCTTTGGCGCGTAGGCGCCGCGGCCGTACAGGCGCTCGTACGGTGCGACGAGCTCGGGGTGGTGTTCGCGGAGCCAACGGGTGAACCACTCGCGGGCGCCGGGGCGCAGATGCAGGGCGATCGCCGAGACGGAGGTGGCGCCGGCTTCGGCGATCCGGCGCACGGCCGCCTCCAACTGGCGTGGGGTGTCGGTGAGGTAGGGGATGATCGGGCCCATCAGGACGCCGCAGCCGATGCCGTGCTCGTTCAGCGTCGCGCAGACCTCGAGGCGTTTGAGGGGGCCGGGCGTGCCGGGCTCGAGCAGCCGCCACAGCTCCTTGTCGACGAAGCCCACGGACACGGCCGCGCTGACCTCCGTGCGGTCGGCGGCCTCTTCCAGCAGCGGCAGGTCGCGCAGGATCAGCGAGCCCTTGGTAAGGATGGAGAAGGGGTTCGCCGCGTCCCGCAGCGCCTCGATGATGCCCGGCATCAGCCGGTAGCGGCCCTCCGCCCGCTGATAGCAGTCGACGTTGGTGCCCATCGCGATGTGGCCCCCGGCCCACTTCGGCGCGGCGAGCTCCCGACGTACGAGCTCTGGAGCGTTCACCTTCACCACGATCTGCGAGTCGAAATCCCGACCCGTGTCGAAATCCAGGTACTTATGGGTGTTTCTGGCGAAACAATAAACACATGCGTGACTGCAGCCTCGGTAGGGGTTGATGGTCCAGCTGAACGGGACCCGGGAGGCGGCGGGGACCCGGTTGATGATCGACTTGGCTCTGATCTCGTGGAAGGTGATCCCGCGGAACTCCGGGGTGTCGACCGTCACCGGGCTCCCGAACAGGCCAGGGTCCTCGCCGTCCAGTGCCAACGCGTCCCAACGCATACCCTCACTTTAGAACATCTGTTCGATGATCGCCTGTCGGGTGGCGGCTGAACGTTCATTCGGGGTGCGGGGAAGGTGTGTCCGCGCCGCGTCCGGCCGCGCCGACGAGGGCGGTGACGGCGGGGTGCCAGGGGCGGTCGACCGGTCCGGTGAGGACGAGCCGCCTGCTGATCGAGGGCCGTACGGGCACCATCACCAGGCCGGGGACGAGCATCGCGGCGGTGAGTCCGGGCACGATCGTGACCCCGATCCCCGCGCGGACCATGGCCAGCAGGGTGCCCACGTCGCGGATGCGGTGGGTGGGGGAGAGCGGCGTGCCCGCTCGACGGTACAGCTCGCGGAGGTGTCGCTCGCACCCTCCGCAGGACAGCAGGAACGCGTCGTCCTCGAGGTCGGCGGGGCCGATGCCCGGCTCTCCGGCGAGCGGGTGGTCCTCGCGGAGGAGGACGTGGAAGGCGTCCTCGGCCAGGGCCGTGCCCGGGCCCGGTGGCGGGTCGACGAGGATGGCGAGGTCGACCGTGCTGCGGGCCAGCCAGTCGGCGACCTCGTCGTCCTCGCCTTCGAACACGGCGACGTCGACGCGTGGCAGCTCGGTCTTCCACTGGGGGATCAGCCGGGGGAGGAGGCCCTGGCAGACCGTGGTGGGCGCGGCGAGCCGTACGGCGCCGGCCGGGAGCCCGTCGCGCTGGGCGGCCAGGTCGGCGATGGCCACCGCCGCCGCGAGGGCCGCGCGGGCGTGGCCGAGGATGGAGTCGCCGAACGCGGTGGGGCGGGGGTGGCCGTGCCGGGTCAGTACGGCCCCGCCGAGGGTGCGCTCCAGTGCGGCGACGGAGTGGGAGATCGCGGACTGGCTGACCCCGAGCTCGTCGGCGGCGGCGCCGAAGCCGCCGTGGTCCAGTACGGCGACGAACGCCCGCAGCTGGCTGAGGTTGAGGCTCATGAGTCTTTCTCATCGAGGCGGTGTGGCCACTTGTTGGACTCATCTTCGCATTCCGCTGCAAGATCGCGTCGCATGACCGGTGTAGCGCGGCGCGGGGGAGGACTGATGGAGCGGACGGCGGGATGGGTGCCCGGGTTCGTGGTGCTGTCGATGATCTGGGGTTCGAGCTTCGCCCTGATCAAGGTGGCGGTCGACGCGGGCGTCGCGCCGCTGTGGGTCGCGTCGTGGCGGTGCCTGTTCGGGCTGGCGGCGCTGGGCGCGGTGTGCGTCGTACGGCGGGCGCCCCTGCCTCGTGGCCGGCGCGTGTGGGCGCACGCGTTCGTGGTGGCCGCGCTGTTGAACTCCGTGCCGTTCGCGCTGTTCTCGTACGCGGAGACGCGGGTGAGCTCGGTCGTGGCGGGCGTCTGGAACGCCACGACGCCCTTGACCACGCTGCTGTTCGCCGTCGCCGTGATCCCCGCGGAGCGGCCGACGCCACGGCGGTCGATCGGACTGGCGACCGGGTTCTGCGGCGTGCTCTTGGTCCTGGGAGTCTGGCGGGGATTCGACGGCGGCACGCTGGGCGGCAGCCTGGCCTGCCTGGGAGCGACCGTCTGCTACGGCGCCGGTTTCACCTACACCCGGCGCTTCTTCGCCGGGGGTGGGGAGTCGGTCGTCGCGCTCTCGGCGGTACAGATCCTGTGCGCGACCGCCGAACTGGCCCTGGTCACCCCGGTCGTGGCGGGCCCGCCGACCTGGCCGGGGCCGGCGGCGGCAGCGGCGCTGGTCGGGCTCGGCGCCGTCGGCACCGGCCTGGCGTACATCATCAACCTGGGCGTGATCCGCGCGGCCGGGCCGACGGTCGCATCGACGGTGACGTACCTGACTCCGCTGTGGTCCACGCTGCTGGGGGCGGTGCTGCTGGCCGAGCCGCTCGGCTGGAACACCGTCACCGGCGGCCTGCTGATCGTCGCCGGGGTGATCGTGGCCCGGGCGCCTCGCCGGGGGGAGCGGGCGGCCGTCAGCGTGCCGGGAAGCCCGGGACCTCGCGGGCGAGGTGTTCGAGCTCGCGGGTGAGGTCGTGGGGGGTCACGATGCCGACGAGCCGGTCGCCGTCGAAGACGAGAAGGCGCTCGCGGGCCAGCCGGGCCAGCAGTTCGGTGAGGGGCGTCTCGGCCGCCGTCCGCTCCGCGTCCTCCACGAGGGCGCCGACGGGGGTCTCGGGCGGTTCCCGGCGGATGCGCTCGGTGGTCACGACGCCGTGGACGACGCCTTCGTCGACGACCGGATAGGCGGAATGCCGGTGCCGGGGCAGCATCTCGCGCAGGAACTCGGCGACCGGCATGGAGCTCGGCACGGTGAACGGATCCGGGGTCATGATCCGGCGGATCGGGATGCCGTCGAGCCGCGCGCGGACGCGGGCCTGTCCGGCCTCCAGGCCGGCGGCCGTGATCAGGAACCAGCCGACGAGCGTGAGCCACAACCCCTCCGCGCTCCACATGGCGATGTAGAAGCCGGTCAGCATGGTCACCCAGCCGAACGCGCGGCCGACCTGGGTGGTCTGCAGCGTCGCCTTCAACCGGTCGCCGGACATCCGCCACAGCAGGGCGTGGACGAGTCGCCCGCCGTCCAGGGGCGCGGCGGGGATCACGTTGAAGGCCGCCAGGAGCGCGTTGATCAGGGCGAGCCAGGTGACGCAGCCGCTCACCATGCCGTCCACCCCCGTGAGGAGGAGGGCGGCCGACGCCGTGCCGAACGCCGCCGCCAGCAGCACGCTGACGAGCGGTCCGGAACCGGCGATGCGCACCTCGGCGCCCGGGGTGGCCGGCTCGCCCTCGTACCGGGCGACGCCGCCGAGCAGCCACAGGGTGATCCCCGTGACCGTGAGCCCGTTCCGGCGCGCCACGATGGCGTGCGCCAACTCGTGGGCCAGCAGGGAGGCCAGGAACACGGTGGCGGTGAGCAGCCCGCCCAGCGCGTAGAACAGCGGGGGCAGACCCTTGTACGCGTGGGGCAGTTGCTCGCCGGCCAGGCCGTACGTGATGAGCGCGAAGATCACCAGGACGGTCCAGTTGACGCCGACGCGCACGCCGCCGATCCGGCCGAGCCGGAGGGTGTCGTTCATAGCCGCCGCCTTTTGTCGTCCCTGAGAAGGGGATACCCGCCAAACCACTCGAGAGTCTCGGGCAGAATGCCCTTCCGTGGGTTCATCCATCGCCAAGGGGAGCATCGCGGTCGTCGCCGCCGCGGTCGTCGCGGCTGGATGCGGTGGCCCTGCGGACCGGTCCCGGCCCCCTGCCGCGCAGGCGGCCGAATGCGGTCAGGTGACGATGGCCCGCTCGGACGCCGCGCGGCAGACCCGGGCGATGTGGATCGTCTCGGTGGGCAACGGCGACTGGCCGAGCAAGCCGGGGCTGCCGGTGGCGAAGCAGCAGGCGGAGTACCGCGCCCTCTTGGATCTGGCCGTACGGCGGAACCTCAACACCGTCTACGTGCAGATCCGGCCGTCGGCGGACGCCTTCTACCCGTCCCCGTACGAGCCGTGGTCGCGGTACCTCACCGGGAAGCAGGGCAAGGCCCCGGGTTACGACCCGCTGCGGTTCCTGGTCGACGAGGCGCACAAGCGCGGGCTGGAGTTCCACGCCTGGTTCAACCCGTACCGGGTCAGCACCGGGCCCAACCGCAAGAGCCTGGCGCCCGGCAACCCGGCCCGGCGGCATCCGGACTGGGTGTACCGTTACGGCGACGCCCTCTGGTACGACCCCGGCCTGCCCCAGGTCCGTGACCTGGTGGCGAAGGTGGTCCTCGATGTCGTACGGAAGTACGACATCGACGGCGTCCACTTCGACGACTACTTCTACCCGTACCCTTTGCCGGGCAAGGAGTTCCCCGACAAGCCGACGTTCAAGAAGTACGGCGCGGGCTTCAAGAACCGCGCCGACTGGCGCCGGCACAACGTGGACACGCTGGTGCAGACCGTGTCGGCCGGCATTCATCAGGCCAAACCGTGGGTCAGGTTCGGCATCAGCCCGTTCGGGGTCTGGCGCAACAGGTCCGATGACCCGAACGGTTCGGCGACCCACGCGCTGCAGAGCTACGACGACATCTACGCCGACACCCGTAAGTGGATCAAGAGCGGCTGGATCGACTACGCCGTACCCCAGCTGTACTGGCCGATCGGGTTCGGCGCCGCGGACTACCGCACGCTCGTCGCGTGGTGGGCCAGACAGGTGACGGGCACGCACGTCCAGCTGATCATCGGGCAGGCCGCGTACCAGGTGGGGCACGGCGGCCCGTGGAACGCGCCGGCCGAACTCTCCCGCCACCTGACGATCGACGCGAAGTACCCCCAGGTGACCGGAGAGGCGATCTTCAGCGCCACCGACCTGAAACAGGACCGCCGCGGGTTCGCGTCCCGGCTGGCGCGCGATCACTTCGGCCGCCCGGTGCTCGCCCCGGTGAGCCCGCGTACGGCCGCCGCCCGGCCGTCGGCGCCGAGCCGTCTGCAGGCCGAGGACCGCCGGTTGACCTGGCAGGGCACCGGCGCGGCGGCGTACGCCGTCTACCGTTCGCCGGCGAAGGGCCCGGCGTGTGCCGCGCCGGATCCACACGACCTCCTCATGGTGGTGCCGGGTACGACGCACCAGATCACCGACCACTCCGCCAAATCGGGTCAGGTCTACACGTATTACGTGACGGCGCTGGACTCACGCCACCGGCAGAGCCCTCCGACCCGAGGCGCCCAGATGACCGCTCGAGGCGGCTGACCAGGGCCTACCCGGCGGCGATGCCACATCCGGCCGCGAATGCCGAGGCTCCTTGGGTTTTTGAGGTTTCCCATGCTTGGCAAACAGGGGATGATTCCTGGAAATCTGTGACCCCCTGGAGGTGCGGCATGGCGCTCTCGATGGAGGAGGAGCGAATCCTCACCGAGATCGCATCTCAACTCGGTCAGGAAGACCCTCGCCTGGCCGACCGGCTGTCCAACTTCGGGCGCCTGCGCAGGCGGCGGCGCATTCGCGCCGCCCTGGCGATCGCGGTCGCCGTGCTCGTGATCGCTTCGTTGGTGGCCGCGGCCGTGGCCACCGTGCCGGTCTGACGAACGAGGTCGCCCCCGCGGGAGACTCTCCCGCGGGGGCGACGACACGCTGAGGCCGGTGTGGTGGTCGCCTCTCGGCGAAAAGCACAACGCGGCTCCTGCTCCGGCCATGCGGCCGGACGGTATTCCGCGAAGGCGATAGGTGCGGCCCGGGGACACATGCCACACCGGCCTCACCAGCGTAACCGATTCCCACCCGTGACCGGCACATCCCCGGGCGGGTCGGTGCACCGCGTGCGGTCGGGAGCCGGCCGGCCGGGGCTACGACCCGTCCGCGGCCATGCCCGGCATGACGCCGAGCTGGGCCGCGATGGTGGCGATGTCGAAGTAGATCCGCTCGCAGATGATCCGGTCGCCGTCCGGCCCGTCGAAGAAGAAGAACGCCACCATCGGGCACCGGAAGGCGCGGCCGGTCGGGGGGAAGCCGTACGCCTCGCCGAGGTGCGTGCCGAGCAGGTCGAACTCCGCGATCACGGCGTCGTCCGCGTGCCAGAGGCGGACGTTGTCGTGCCGCTGGTCGGGAAAGGCGTCCCGGGACCTGCGGTAGTACCCCATCACCTCCTCCGGGCCGTCGAACACCTCGCCGGTGGGGATGATCTCGTAACGGGGGTGGTGGCTCATCGTCGTCAGTGTGACGTCGAAGTCCTGCGCGGTCTCGGACTCGAAGTGGGCGCGGATCAGGGCCTCGCGCGCCTCGCGCACGCTCGTGGTGGTCACGGTCTCTCCGTCCTGCGGCTCGGGCGAATGGTCGCGTGGTGCGACTGGCGCTTTGTCGGCTCCACTTATGATCTACATCGTAAAGGTAGCGGGCCCTTAGAACCCGAAAGGCTCACGGAGCACGGCAAGATGGTCATAATGCTCCGCAACCCGACCGCCTCGACCGGTGTTCTATGAAGGTGACCGAGACCGACATCCGCCGCCCGATCGTCACCGCGCTCACGGAAGACCTCGACACCGGGTTCGTCGCGCTGTTCGACGCATACCGCGACGTCGTGTTCTCCGCCGCGCTGCGGCTGTGCGGGCGATGGGCCGACGCGGAGGACCTGACGGCGGAGACGTTCCTGCGCGCCTACCGCGCGCTGGCCGGTTACGCGCCGCAGCGCGTCGAGAGCCTGCAGCCGCGCCCGTGGCTCATGACGATCCTGGCGAACCTCTGGCGTAACACGTTGCGCTCGGCAGCCCGGCACCCGCCCCCGGCGCCGCTGGAGACGGCACCGGAGGCGGCCGATCCGGCGGAGCCGACCGAGCAGGTCGCCGAGCGGTCCGAGACGGGCCGTGAGCTGGCCGCGCTGCTCGGCGAGCTGACCGAGGAGCAGCGCCTCGCCGTCGTGCTGCGGCACGTCGCGGATATGCCGGTCACGGAGATCGCGACAGTCCTCGGTGCCCCCGAGGGCACCGTCAAGTCCCACATCTCGCGGGGTCTCAAGCGACTCCGCCTGCTCTACCCGGGGAGGAACGATGAGCACCGTTGAGCCTTACGACCCGGAGCCCTTCGACCGGCACGATCCACTGATCGCGGGCCTCGGAGCCCTGGCCACCGGCGCACCGGCGGGCCTGCTCGACCGGGTGGCGGCCCGCTGGGTGCGCGTCGACGCGGCGATCGGCGGCGTCTACGTCGCGATGACCGACCAGGGCATCGCCTACCTGCGCGCCGGACAGGACCAGGAACAGTTCGTCGCGTCGTTCCGGAGCCGGTTCGCCCGACCACTGCTGCCGGGCGGCGGCGCGCCGCCGGCCCTCGAGCGGGCGCTGCGGACCGGCCGTACCACCGGAATCCGGCTGGACCTGCGAGGGCTGCGTCCCTTCGAGGAGGCGGTGCTGCGCGCGGCCGCGGCGATCCCGCGGGGGGAGATCCGGCCGTATGCCTGGATCGCCGAGCGGATCGGGCGGCCGAAGGCCGTCCGGGCGGTCGGCACCGCGCTGGGAAAGAACCCGGTGCCGCTGCTGATCCCCTGCCATCGGGTGACGCGTTCCGACGGCCAGATCGGGCAGTACGTCTTCGGCGCGCCGGCCAAGGAACGGCTGCTGCGCATGGAGGACGTCAACCTCGAGGAGGTCGGGACGCTTGCGGCGAAGAACGTCTACTACGTGGGCAGTGACACGACGGGCGTCGTGTGCTTCCCGAGTTGCCGCGACGCGCGGCGGATCACTCCGGCGCACTGGCACGGTTTTCGTAGCCTGGCACAGGCCGAGAGCGCCGGATACCGGCCGTGCCGGCACTGCCGGCCGGGGGTCGGCGTGTCCTGAGCACCGGTGGCACCGGACACGGGTGTTCAGGACCCCTTGCGCTTTCGTTCAAGAACGTCCTGTTGACTGATCCAGGTAAGCCGTTGTCTCCGACCGGGGTTCCGCCGCTTTGAGTTTCCGTACCGACCTCGTCCGCACCGACCCTGTCCCCGATGACACCGTCCGCACCGACCCCGTCCGGACCGGTCGCATAGGCACCGACCCTGATGGCGGCGCCGATCCCGTCCGTCCGGGCCCTGACCACGCCGATCCCGGCCATGCTGGCGGCGGCCACGTCCGTCCCGACGGCAGCGGCCGCACCGATCCTGCCGGTCCCGACCACGCCGGCCGCGGGCCGGCGGGTCACGGCCGCGCCGATCGAGATCCCTACTTCGACAACGCGAAGTTCCTCGCCGTCGTCCTGGTGGTCATCGGCCATGCCTGGGAGCCCCTTCGGGGCGCGAACATCGGCGGTCGGCTGCTCGAGGCCGCGCAGACGTTCATCTACGCCTTCCACCTGCCGGCCTTCATCGTCATGTGCGGGTACTTCTCGCGTGGTTTCCCGACCACCCGCGGCCGGACGCGCAAGCTCGTCGCCGCCATCGTGGTGCCCTACGTGCTGTTCAGCGTCGCGTACCCCCTGTGGGCCGGGATGCTGTCCGGCGACCACGTCGGCTGGGATCCGCTGGAGCCGTACTACCTGACCTGGTTCCTGCCCGCCCTGCTGCTGTGGCGGCTGTCCACACCGCTGTGGCAGCAGATCCGTCTTCCCGTCGTCGTCGCGGTGCTGATCTCGATGCTCGCCGGGTTCGTCACCCTGCCGAGCACGCTCAACGCCGCGCAGGTGCTGTCGTTCCTGCCCTTCTTCGTGCTCGGGCTGGTGCTGCGGCCCCACCACTTCGAGATCCTGCACCGCCGCGCCGTGCGCGTCGCGGGCGCGGCAGTGCTCCTCCTCGGCGGCCTCACCGCCTACCTCCTCGCGCTGAGTGTCGATCCGGAGTGGGTGCACTGGCGGCGCAGCTTCGGGCAGCTCGGGGTGGGCGCCTCGGCGGGCCTCGGGTTCCGGGTCGTCGCGATGGCCGCGGCGCTGGTCCTCACGGTCGCGTTCCTCGCGGTGGTGCCGGCACGGCGCACGTGGTTCACCCGGCTCGGCTCGGCCACGATGTACGCCTACCTGCTCCACGGGTTCGTCACGCTCTACCTGTCCTACCAGGACTGGTACTACGGCATCTCCGGCGAGCAGGTCCTGCTGGTGACGGTGGGCTGCGCGCTCCTCGCCGTGGTCCTGTCCGGAGAGCCCGCGCGCCGGGCGTTCCGGTGGGCGGTGGAGCCCCGCATGGACTGGCTCTTCCGCGCCGGCCCCACCCGCCGACCGCAGTCCCGCCGCCGACCGGGGCGGCGGGAGATAACGCGCGGGCGAAGAGACACGGCGGGCGTGGTCACCGGGACCGAGTGAGGGGTACGGGCGGCGCGGTCTCTTCTGAGGGCGCGCCGCCCGCACCGGAGTCCTCCCGCCCGGCGCTCAGCGAACGATGCTGGCGTGCCGACTGATCGGCAGTTGATGCGCCGCCTCGGTGATGGCCGCGACCTGCTCGGGGGAGAAGCGGTTGCGCTGGCGCCGGATCCAACGGGGCAGACGGTGCATCCGGACGAGCGTGACGCCCTCGGCCTCCACGAGGCCCCGGGCGAGGTGACCGCCGTGGACGACGGCCACGGCCTCCACGACGACCTCACCGCCGAGCCGCTCGGCGAGCAGCGCGGCGGTCGCATCGGCCCGGGCGCGCAAGGCGGAGGCCATCTTGGCGCCGGACCGCTCATCGACGTACAGCGTTCCCTGATAGGTGGCGATGTCCGTGTCCGGAGCGACGGCCTGATTATCGATCATTAGGACGCCGGTCGGTCCGATCACCAAATGATCGATCTGGCCCTGCTCCGGCACGTTCCTTCCCTGAAGGACGCGGTATCCGCGCCAGGCCAGGGCCAGGCGCAGCAGAGCCGAGGTGCGCCGTTCGCCACGCTGGCCTTTGCGCCAGACGCTGGAGACCATCCGTTGGCGCAGGTAGTAGAGACTGTCCACCGCGGCGACCACGACCGCGGCCAGCAGCCCGAACCAGAAGTCGACGAGTACCGTGCCGATCACCAGGCTGACGGCGGCGAGCGCACCGCGCATTTGAAGCCGACGGCGCTTCCCCTGCGCCCACAGCTGCTCGTGCACCGCCTGGGGGGACCCGCCGATCAGCGCCGGGTTGTCCGGAACATAGATCGACCGACCGAACATCACGCGACCCTTTCGCTCGTGGGAGTTTATTATCTCGTGACCACGGCGTTAAGGCCCACCCCGGGTAACGCGGTTAAACATAAAAGTAACAAACGGAATTAGCGTTGGCTGCTGCGCATGGAATTGCTGTGCAACCTGCACTGCAGCTTGCATCATGCGCCGGGAGGGGATGAGGTGCCGAGCTCGGCGCGGTGACCGATTGCCGCGCCGCGCGATGGATACGTCAGCATAATCCGTTCGTCTCCGGCGAATGCAGCGGTATTGAGATCGGTCGCACGCCGTTTATCGTCGCCCCGGGTCGGCGCCGCCCCGCCCGTCGCCGGCCGCTTCCGGCCGGATTCCGACGGTCATGGGTGACCGGGGATTCCGACGACGCCCATCGTCCGCAGGCCGACGATCACCAGGTCCACGCCGACGGCCGCCAGCAGCAGCCCGAGCAGCCGGCCGGCGACCTCCACCCACATGCGCGGAACCCGGTGCAGCACGTAGGTCAGGACCAGCATCGTGAGGAGGTTGCTCGCGGCGACGGCCGCATAGGCCACGGCGACCAGTGGGGGCCAGACCCAGCCCGGCCGGGTCACCGTCAGGACGATGATCGACGTCATCGCGAGCGGACTGACGATGTACGGCAGCAGCAGCGCCATGAAGCCCTCGCTGGGAGAGCCGGCCGGTGTCTCGGCGTGGCCGTCGAGGACCAGGCGCAGAGCGTACATGAAGAAGATCGCCCCACCGGCGATCATCACGTCGGCGTGTCCGATGTGGAAGACGTCCAACAGCGGATCGGCGGTCATCGCGAGGACGACGGCGCACAGCGTCGCCGCGCCGGTGGCCCGCCAGGCCAGTCTTCGCAGCGCGCGCGGGTCCCGTCCTTCGGCCAGCCGCGCGAAGCTCAGGATGACCTTCGGCGGCCCGGCCACCGCGATGAGGACGACGAACACGTCCCAGAGGTCCAAACGCCCCACCCCGGCGTCTTCCCTGCGTGAAGACCCGCGCAAACCTTCTTCCGTCGCGGTGCCGCCGGACGCGGTGGGTGTGGGTACGCCCGCGTACGGTCATGGAGGCGGGTGTGCCCGCGTACGGTCATGGCCGCGAGGTGCGCCTGCGCCGACGCCCGCGCACGGTGATGGACGCGCATGCGTCGCGTTCGGCCGAGGCGGTCCGGTCCCGGTGAGCCCCCCGCCCGGCGGCGCCGGTGGAGGCGTGCTCGTCACTGTGTCGACGCCGGCGTGTGATCGTCGTTCGACCCGGAGGCGGCGGCGTTGCGGCGGGCGCGGAGCGCGCGGACCCTGCCCCGGCTCGCGCACGCGGGGGATGGGCACCAGCGTCGGCGTCCGGGCGGGTCGATGAAGACGCCCCTGCAGTCGTCTTCCGGGCAGCGTTTGAGGGCGAGCCGGTCGGAACCGGTCATCTGGTCCACGGCCTGACGGGCGATCCGGGCGAGGGCGTGTGCCGTGGTCGCCGGAGGCTCACGTCGCAGGCGGTCGTCCGCGGTGAGCCGGACCGGATCGTCGTGCCCGGCCATGAACGCGGCCAAAGTCGCCACGGCCGTCGCGGGCGGCGGCCTCTCCTCGACCGTGGCCAGTGCGATGCCGCGCAGCGTCTCGCGCAGGGCCCATGCCTGGTGCAGGTCGTCTTGACCGGGTGGCTGAGCCGGAGACAGCTCACAGCGCTCCAGCCACTCGGCGAGAAGCCCGGGGCTCGCCAGCCGCTCCACCGGGGCCGCGCTGAACGTGCGGCCTTTGGTGGCCAGGAAGTTCAACCAGGTGGCGCCGCAGTCGAAGCGGAACGCGAGCTTGTCCTCTGTGGCCATGGGTCAATCGTAACGCTTCAGCCGTTACGTCTGCTAGCGTTCGTGTAACGCCCAAGGCGTTACAAGGGTCGATCGAGGAGTGAGGAGTGACCATGGCGGCGAGCCAGGCACTGTCGGAGCAGTTGACACCGGCGCGGTTGGACCGCGACGAGGGCTACCGGATGCTGGCCCTTCTCCAGGACGAGGCGACCCAGCAGGCCGTCTTCCCGGATCTCGAGCGGCTCGCCCCCGGATACGCCGACTGGATCGTCACCGCCCTGTTCGGCGGCACTTACCTGCGCGAGGGGTTGTCGCTGCGCGACCGCCAGCTCATCAACCTGGCCGCCCTCACCGCGCTCGGCGGTGTGGACCCGCAGTTGTCCGGCCACGTCAAGACCTCGTTGCGGGTCGGAATGACCCCCGGCGAGATCACGGAGGTCTTCGTGCATCTGGCGCCGTATATCGGCGTGCCCAGGGCATTGGCCGGGCTGCGCGTCGCCGCGGCCGCGCTCGCCGACGTGGAGCAGGAGGCCGGACGATGAGCGGGATGATCCGGACCGTGCTCGGGGACATCGCGCCCGAGGAACTGGGGGTCTGCGACGCTCACGACCATCTGTTCATCGGCTCGCCGGCGCTACCGGGCCAGGAACTGGACGACCCCGAGGCCGCGCTCGCCGAGCTGAAGGCCTTCGCCGCGCTCGGCGGCCGTGCCGTGGTCCAGTGGACACCGTGGGGGATGGGGTCGCGAACCGAACGACTGCCCGCACTGTCCCGGCAGTCGGGCGTCCGCATCGTCTCCGCCACCGGAATGCACCAGGCCAAGCACTATGACCCAGCTGAGCTGGAACGCCGCCGTGGCGGGCTGGCCGACCTGTTCATCCACGAACTGACCGCCGCACCGGTGAAGGCGGGCATGATCAAGGTCGCCGGCGCCTACCACCGCCTCGACGACCACGCCCGGCACGTCATGGCGGCCGCCGCCGAAGCCCATCACGCCACCGACGCGCCCATCGGCGTCCACTTGGAGGCCGGAACCGCCGCGCTGGACGTGCTCGACCTGCTGTGCGGGACGCACGGGGTCGCTCCGCACCGCGTGATCCTCGGACACCTGCATCGATTCCCTGACACGAGGATTCACCGGCAGGCCGCCGAGGCCGGCGCGTTCCTGGCGTTCGACGGCCCATCGCGGGTGCACCACGGCACCGACTGGCGCCTGCTGGACAGCCTCTCCGCCCTCGCCGACGCCGGCCACGCCCAGCAGATCCTCCTCGGCGCCGACACGGTCACCCCGTCGGCACGGTCCGACGCCGACGGTCCGGGCATGCCGTTCCTGCTCAGCGGCCTGCGCCCGCGGATCGAGCGGGAACTCGGCCTCGACCTCGCGTCCGCGATCTTCGTCGGGAATCCGGCCCGCGCCTTCGCGGCGCGATGGCGGCGGCCATGACCTGACATCTTCCGAGCGTGGGCGGCTCGCCGGACCTCCGGAGGTCCTGGGTCCGCGCGGCGACGGCCGGGGATCGGTGAAACGGTGCTCCGGCCGCCCGGACCGGCAGGCCGCTGCGGGCCATTACGGCGAAATCCGCTGGCCGGTCCGCGCGCCGACCGCCAGCCGTTCGGTGAGCGCTCGCGCCCACAGCGGTGCCGGGCCGCCCGTTCCCCGACGCGGCCGGCGGGCCGCGCGAGAACGGGTCACCCCCTCATCGTGACTCGCGCACGTCGGGATGGGAAGACCTCCGGACGCCAGGACGCCCGCACCGCCCGGCCGCACACGGCCACCGCGGGCGACCGGCGGGGGGACCTGTCCCCGAGGGCGCCCGAATCGGCGGGGCGTCGGCCGCCGGTCAGTTGGAACTGCCCTCCAGGAGCACTCGGGCCACGAGCGCGGGGTCGTCGCCCATCGGGACGTGCCCGCAGCCCCCGAGCCAGACGAACCGCGCGTGCGGCAGCGCCTGCTGGGCGCGTACGGCCTGGCTCGACCGCAGGAGGCGGTCCCGGGTGCCCCACGCGATGGTCACCGGTACGTCCTCCACCTTGCCGCGGAACGTGGTCTCGCGGCCGGCCTTCAGGGTCGGTTCGAAGCCCACCGCGCCGCGCAGCGCGGCCGCGTCCGCCAGCAGGGTGTCGATGCCGATGAGATCCGGCCGCCCATAGATCATGCCGAACATGAGTCCGCGCAGCCGCGGCGAGTTCGCCAGCCGGCGCATGGTCGAGGCGGGCAGCCCGGCGCCGAGTCGCGACGCGCGCAGTACGAGCGCGGCGTAGCGCAGTTCGAGCGGCGTGTAGAACCCGGCGGGGGAGAGCGCCGTCACCGAGCGGGCGAGCCCCCGGTCGGCGGCATCGAGCGCGAACAGCCCGCCGAGGGAGTTGCCGGCGACGTGCGGGCGGTCGACGCCCAGCCGGTCGATGAACTCCCGCAGCAGGTCCACCACCGTGTCGAGGCCGTACGGGGTGCCGGCGGGCAGCGGCGGGGAGGCGCCGAATCCGGGCAGGTCCACCGCGATGACGTCGCGTTCCTTGGCGAGCAGGTCGATGACCGGCTCCCAGGCCTGCCAACGGTGGCCGATGCCGTGCATGAGCAGCAGGGGCGGGCCGTCGCCCCGCCGTTCGAAGACGATGTCCACCCGCCGAGGGTAGACCTGAAGTTACCGCTTGGTCACTATGATGGCGCTCACTTCCGTCGACCGCTCGGAGACCTTCGGTCGGACTCGGGGGTCCAGGCGGCGACGAGGTCGATCAGGCCGGGAAATCGGGCCTCGAGGTCGTCGACGCGGACGTGGCTGCGGCGCTCCAGGCCATACTGGCGCTGCCGGATGACGCCCGCCTCGCGCAGGGCCTTGAAGTGATGGGTGAGCGAGGACTTCGGGCGGTCCAGGCCGAGCCAGCCGCATGGGTGGTCGAACTCCTCGCGCTCCAGGAGGAGCTTGCGCACGATGCGCAGCCGCAAGGGGTCGCTCAGCGCGCCCAGCACCGTCTCCAACCGCAACTGATCGACGGCGGGCTCGGGCAGGGGGGACGGTGCGCCGGCAGGCTCCGGCAGCACCCTGATGGTCGGCTTCGCCTGTGTCGCCGGCATCGGCGGTCCTTCCTCGTCGCGCGCTCACTAGTACGACTTGAATCGTACTGCCTGTGCTAAGTTCGACTCCACTCGTATAAGTACGACTTAACTCGTACATTGGTCGAACGGGAGGATCCTCCATGCCGGACACTCGATCGGCGCGGGTCGACGACCCGCCGCGGCCGGGGCGCGAAGCGACGGAAGCCGCCGTCCCCACCTGGTGGCTGTGGGCGGCGGCATGGCCGGTGACGGCGGTCTTCGTCCTGTCGAACGCCGCAACGCCGCTGTACGTCCTGTGGCAGCGCGACATCGGCTTCTCCAAGGGCACGCTGACCGTGATCTTCGCCTGCTACATCGCCGGGCTGCTCGGGTCGCTCCTGGTCTCGGGCGTGCTGTCCGACCGTGTCGGGCGCCGGCCGGTCCTGCTGCCCGCGCTGGTCCTGGCCATGGCCGCGTGCGTCATCTTCGCCACCGCCTCGTCGGTCGCCGCGCTGGTCGTGGCCCGGCTGTTCACCG
Organism: Actinoallomurus liliacearum; assembly: GCF_039542035.1. Lineage (NCBI taxonomy): Bacteria > Bacillati > Actinomycetota > Actinomycetes > Streptosporangiales > Thermomonosporaceae > Actinoallomurus > Actinoallomurus liliacearum. The sequence continues at coordinate 323,887 of NZ_BAABHJ010000002.1, read as the reverse complement.
GCGTCGCCGTCGGTGCGGTCGTCTCGGCCGGCATGGCGGCGGTGACGGACGTGGCCGGACCGCGGCGGAAGCGGCTCGCGGCCCTGCTCGCGTCCTGCGCGATGGTCTTCGGCGCGGGGCTCGGGCCGTTCCTCGCCGGAGTGCTGTCCGAGACTCTGCCGGCGCCGACCGTCACCGTCTTTCTCGTCGAGGCGGTGCTGCTGGCGACGGCGGTGCTCACGACACTGCGCATGCCGCTCGGCCGCCCGGAGACGCCCGCGCCGGCGGCCCGTTCCTGGATCCGCGTGCCGCGGGTCCCGCGCGGCAGCGGCATCCGGCTCGCCCTCGGCGTCGCGGTGTTCGCTCCCGGCATCACCGCGACGTCCTTCGTCCTGTCACTCGGCCCGTCACTGCTCGCCGGACTGCTCGGCACCACCGACCGCGTGGTGGCCGGGGCCATGGCGTTCGTGATGTTCCTCGCCGCGACCGGCGTGCAGTTCGCGGTGCAGCGCCTGCGCAGGTCCGTGATCCTGCTGATCGGCGCGGTCGGCACGACCGCGGCGATGGCGGCCCTCGTCGCCGCGGTGCACACCTCGTCGGTGCCGCTGCTGATCGTCGCGGCGGTGTTCGCGGGCGCGGGCCAGGGGACGGGCCAGCTCGGCGGCCTGTCCCTGCTCAACGCGAGCGTCCCGCCGCAGCGTCTGGCCGAGGCGAACGCGGCGCTCAACGTGGGCGGGTACGTGCCCGCGGGCGTGCTCCCGGTGGCATCCGGGTACCTCAGCGACGCCATCGGGCTGACGACCGGCGCCACGGTCTTCGGCGCCGTACTCGCGACCCTGGCGATCGCCGGAGGCGTCGTCGTCCTCGGCGCCCGCAGCCGGATCCGCTGACCGGAGGTCCGCCGGCCGTACGTGGAGCACGTGTCTCGACGAGTCCCGTTCGGTCGGCGGATGTGTCAGGCGCACCTGGCGTGGTCCGTGAACACCGCGTGCCGTCGGCCGGCGCCGGCGGCACGCGGCCGTGGGCGGCGGGAGGAAGTCGCGCGCTTCTTCTCCGGGCGCGTGACGTCAGTCGGCGAGGTTCGCGGCGGAGACGGAGATCGCCACCTCGTCGGCCGGATCGGTGCCCATCGCGCGAGCCAGGCTGCGGTACGGCGTGGCCTCGTCGGCGCGGCCACGCCGCTCGAGAGTCCGGGCCAGCGCCTCGTGCGCCCAGCCGTTCGCGGGGTCCAGCTCGATCAGCCGCCGGAAGGTCTGCTCCGCGCGGCCCAGCTGCGCGCTGTGGAAGTAGGCTCGCCCGAGCAGCTCGACGGCCGCCCGGTTGTCCGGCTCGCTCTCGACGATCGGAGCGAGGATGCGCCCCGCCTCGGCGTAGTCCCGGGCGTCGAAGAACATCCGTCCGCGCTGGTACTCCTCGTAGGTCATCGGCGTCCTTCCATCGATGGCGTCCGCATCGTCGGACGCCGCACGCCACAACGCCGGCACCGGTCACCGTCTTCCCGGCGGCCCGCTGGAGGCGGCGCGCCGGTCTATCATCATCCCGTGATAGTTGAAAAAGAAACTACCTGTGGCAGTGACGGGGCCGTGGGATGAGCACCACCGACGCGACCCCCGCCGTGCTGGGCTGCGGCAGCCTCGCGGAGGCCGGAGCGCCCCCGGAGGAGCCCCGAGTCCAGGTCCTCACCGCGCGGGACGTCCCGCTGGGCGGTCCCCGGGCGATGACGGTGCGGCGCACGCTGCCACAGCGGGCCCGCACGCTGATCGGCGCCTGGTGCTTCGCCGACCACTACGGTCCCGACGACGTAGCCGACAGCGGCGGCATGGACGTCGCGCCGCATCCCCACACCGGCCTGCAGACGGTGAGCTGGCTGTTCAGCGGGGAGATCGAGCACCGCGACAGCATGGGCAACCACACACTCGTGCGGCCCGGCGAGCTGAACCTCATGACCGGCGGCCACGGGATCAGCCACTCCGAGGTCTCCACCGCCCGCACCACCATCCTGCACGGCGTCCAGCTGTGGGTGGCGCTGCCCGAGGAGCACCGGCGCACCAGCCGCGACTTCCAGCACTACGTCCCGGCCGTGATCTCGTTGGACGGGGGCGAGGCCAGGGTGTTCCTCGGCTCGCTGGCCGGCGACACCTCCCCGGTGCGGACCTTCACGCCGCTGCTCGGCGCCGAGCTCACGATCGCGCCGCACGTGACGGTCACCTTGACGGTGGACGCCCGCCTCGAGCACGGCCTGCTCATCGACAGCGGGGACGTTCGCGCGGCCGGAACCCCGCTCCGGCCCGCCGAACTCGGCTACCTCGGCACCGGCGCCGGCACGCTGACGCTCGCGAACGAAGCGGACACCGCGGCCCGCATGCTCCTGCTCGGCGGCCCGCCGTTCGACGAGCAGATCGTCATGTGGTGGAACTTCATCGGCCGCAGCCACGAGGAGATCGCCGAGGCGCGGGAAGCGTGGCAGAACGGCTCCGACCGCTTCGGCGCCGTCGAGGGTTACGCCGGGAACCGCCTGCCCGCGCCGGCCCTGCCGAAGGCCACCATGAGACCCCGCGGCAATCCTTCGGAAGGAACCCGATGACCTAGGGCTCGAGTTCGGCGGCGACGCCCTGGAAATCGTCGATGGAGAGGGTCAGGGTGTTCTGGCCCTGGAAGACCTGGGTCTCGCCGACCTGGCCGAGGTGGTGGTTGCAGGCGCGGTCGAGGTACGCCTCGACGAGCCGGGCGTTGGTGAGCCGGCCGCGGCCCCGGAGCTCCGCCAGGTCACGCCGGGCCACCTGCCAGGCCTCCGGCGCCAGCTTCAGGCGGCGTTCGCCGGCCAGGAGCGCCGCGAGGTGGACGCGCAGCTCCGGGTCGGACAGGTCGGGCAGTCGTACGGTGCGGAAGTCAGTGATCAGCTCCGGGATGGCGTCGGTGAGCTCGCGCAGCCGATCCGGCGCGCAGGTCGCCGCGAGAACGGTCTCGCTGACGCCCTCGACCCGCGCCCGGTACAGAGCCGAGGCGTAGGCCGACCCACGGTCGTCGTCGAGGACGACCGTGTCGAGCCCCTCGATCAGGAGCGTGTGGCCGTTGTACTCGGCGATGTGTTCGCGCAGCCGCCGTGGGTCGATCTCGGCCAGCTCGTCGGCCTGCAGCGTGTGCACCTCGCCACTGCCCAGGCCCACCTCGGCCAGCGCGCGGGCGATCATGCGGGTGAGGCGGCGCTGGCCGCAGGACAGCTCACCGACGAGCAGCACGGCCGGCGCGGACGCGCTGGACACCTCCTGCCCACGCAGGCTGAGCGCCCAGGTGCCGCGCCGGCGCAGCTCCGTCAGCAGCCGCTCGATGTCGTCGGGGCCCGGCAGGAACGTGATGCCGTACGCCTCCACCGGCCGCGGCCCGGGATCGGACCGGTGACCCGCCGGCTCCGGGAAGGGCGGCGGGGTACCCGTCCCGGCCGCCGGAGCCCCGAACGGCGGACCGGGCCACGGTGGCGGAGTGCCCGCTCCGGCCGCCGGACCCGGGAACGGCGGTGGGGTGCCCGCTCCGGCCGATGGCTCACCGGGGGTGACCGAGGTGGGCGGTGGGCCGGGGTCCGGCGTGAGCGCGGTGGGTGGAGCGGTGGAGAACGGGGGCGCCGGGTCGGGGGTCACGGCCGTGACTCCGGGGATCCAATCCTCGTGCGGAGAGCCGACCGGTGACGCGTCCCCGGGCCCGGCGGACGGGCCTGGAGAGCCGGGACCCGGTCCGGGGCTCGCGGGGGCGCCGGGGATCGATGTGGGCGCGGCGGGGCCGGGCCACGCGGTGGTGCCCGCCGGGAAGCCCGGGCTGGACGTGGGCGCGGCGGGGTCGCCGCCGGCGGAGCCTCCCGGGTCGGAGGAGGGGACGGAGGGCAGCGGCTCGGAGGCCGGCCAGGCCGTGGTCGCCGGCTGCGGCGGGGGAGGGGCGTCGGCCTCGCGCTGCTCGGCGAGGTGCGCGCGGGCGGCCTCGATGATCTCCCACGGTGTGAGGCCCTCACCGGGACCCGGCTCGGGCCCGGCGACGATCGCCTTCATCAGCGCCGCCGGGACGGTGAAACCGGGCCGTGGCGGCGCCATGTTCGCCAGCCGGGACCAGGACAGCGCGGTCGCGTACGAGACGGCCAGCAGACTCCGCAGGATCTGTGGATCCGCGCCGGCCACCGCGCTGGGCAGCGTGCCGTCGACCGGCCACAGCTCCCGGAGCGGGTGACCGGGCTGCCCGAGCGCCTGCAGGGTGCGGACGGCTTCGGGGTCCAGCCAGGGAAGCACCGCGGCCGCCGCGCCGGGTACGCCATCGAGGTCGGCGGCCAGCAGCGCGAACGCGACCCGCCGGGCCTCGGCCGGCCCGGCCGCGGCGGCGGGTAGTGCGGCCGCCGTCGCGGCGAGGTCGTAGCAGGCGAGCCGGAACTGGTCGCCCGTGGCGGTCTCCCGCAGCAGCGTCACCCGGAGTTCCGCGGGGCAGCGGCGCAGCCATTCCTGGACGATGGCCTGGTCGCCGTAGCGCACTCCGGCGTGGTCGCTCGGGACCATGCGCAGGGTCGTACCGGCGATCGCGGCGAGCGCGTCGGCGCGTGGCCGGAAGGCGGGGTCACCGCGCAGGGCCTCGGCGGTCTCCCACAGGGCGCGGGCGATGTACGAGGCGCCCATCGGGTCGCCGGCCCGCAGGCGCTCGGTGTAGGCGCCGACGATCAGCGGGAGAGTGGGCGGCAGGAACCACCGCGGGCCCGGCGCGGTGGGGGTCAGATGGCGGCCGTACAGGCCGAGGAGCGGATGGTCGTCCAGGGCGACCGGAGCTCCCGTGCACCACAGCATGGCGAAGAAGGACACCGCGACCGGGCTCGGCGTGCCCGGCAAGAAGAGAGGGTCCTGCATCGGGAACTGGGCGGGGTTCGCGCTCGCTGCCGCGGTCACGGTCTGCTGGAGCCGGCCGAGCACCACGGGGGCGGGCGGCGCGCCGAACAGGCCGTCGGCGGCCAGGGGGCCGGGGGTCAGGTCCGGCCCGGTGGTCAGGATGGAGGGCGGTACCGGCGGCCGGCCCGCGCCGGGCGGTGCGGGCATCACCGCCTGGCGCGCGGCGGGATCGAACGGGGGCGGGCACAGGTGCCAGTTGCCGTCCAGGCCGCAGCGGTACCAGCGGCCCCATGCGCCGAAGAGCCACCATTCGCCGGCCCCGGCGAGCATCCGCGACGTGATCGCCTCGGCGCGCGCGTGCGGCGGCGCGCCCATCCACCACGGGGAGGAGGTGATGCCGCGCACGTCTGTCTCGATGGCCGCGAAGGGATCGCTCGGGGGTGCGGCCGAGGCCTGCCAAGTCACGATGCGCATCGTAGTGGGTTGATTCGGACGGCATTGCGGCGCGTAATGACCGTCCTGTAGCTTTGCTCCTTAATTGCGAGGGGGTGGGCATGTGAACGCCGCGCGGCTCAGGGCGTCCGGATTGGGTTTCGGAATCGTGTCAGCGATCGCCTTCGGTACGTCAGGGCCGTTCGGGAAGGCGCTGATCACCGCGGGCTATTCGCCGTTGCAGGCGTCATGGACGCGAATCGCCGGCACCACCCTGGTCCTCGTGCCGATCGCCCTCCTGCTGCGCGGGCGTGCCGCCGGGCGCGCGGTGCGCGGGCGATGGCCGCTCCTCCTGCTGTACGGCGTGATGGGCGTGGCGGGCTGTCAGTCGCTCTACTTCTTCGCAGCGTCCCGCCTGCCGGTCGGCGTGGCGATCCTTCTGGAGTTCACCGGTCCGGTGCTGGTCGTGGCGTGGATGCGGGTCGTGCAGGGACGGCGGGTGCCCCGGAGCGCGGCGATCGGCGTGATGATCGCGCTGGTCGGCCTCGCCTGCGTCGTCGAGGTCTGGTCGGGCCTCAGCCTGGACCTTCTCGGGCTGCTCGCCGGGCTCGGCGCGGCCGCCTGCCAGGCCGCCTACTTCCTGATCATCGATCGGGTCGGGGAGGACGTGGACCCGCTGGTCATGACCGCCGCCGGGTCAACGGTCGGCGTGGTCGTGCTGGCCGTGGCCGCGCCACCGTGGGGCATCCCGTGGCACCTGCTGACCACCGGCGTCCGGTTCGGCGACCGGTCGGCCCCGGGGTGGTCGCTGGTCGTCTGGATCGTCCTGGTCAGCACGGTCACGGCGTACCTCACCGGCGTCGCCGCGGTGCACCGCCTGTCCGCCCCCGTGGCGGGCGCCGTCGCGTACATCGAGACGGTCTCGGCGGCCCTGTTCGCCTGGATCGCGCTCGGCGAGCGGCTGGGCGCGGCGCAGCTCGCCGGAGGGGCGATCGTGCTGGTCGGCGCGTTCGTCGCCCAGCGGTCGGTCGCCCCCGACGAACCCACCCTGGAACCGGTGCCCCTCCTGGAGGGCGTCGGCGTCAGGAGTGCTGACGGGTGAAGGCCCGGGTGCCGATCGCCGGCGCGGCCGCCGCGAACGCCGCGCTGGCGGTCGGCCCGACCGTCAGCGTCGCGCCTCGATGACGTGATCCATGCGAGCACACTGCGCGCGGGGGAGTCGGTCGTCGAGGCGCTGCGCCGCGACTTCCACGAGGCCCTCGACGAGGGGGACTGGCGCTACGGCATCACGAGCGGTATGGAGGACTTCTCCCGCATGGTGTTCGAGAGCCCGTCGCTGCAGGCCCGGATGCGTGAGATGTCCGACCAGCGCAGGGACCACCTCGCACAGGTCCTGGTGGAGGAGACCGACGCCGACTCGGACGACCCCACCCCGCGGTTCGTCGCCGCGCAGGTCGTCGCGCTCACCCACGCCATCTCACTGGAGTCCCTCCGGCGCCGGCGCGCCGGCGAGAGCCACGCGGCGGTCCTCCCCGCCGTACGGGCCGCCGTCGACCAGGGCTTCGACCTGCTGAAGTCCGGCATCGGGGACTATCCCCGCTGAGGGGGACACCCGCCGGCTACAGGGCGCCCGCGCGGGCGGCGGCCAGGGCGGCGCCGGCGGCCCGGTCGGCGACCGCGGCGTCGACCGGCTCCCGGCTGACGAACAGCCGGTAGTAGATCGGCGCGACCGCCGCCCGTACGACCTCGACCGGATCGGTCCCGGGCGGAAGCTCGCCCCGGGCGACGGCGCGCGTCACGATCGGGGCGGCCTGGTCGTGCCGGGAGGCGAAGAAGCGCCGCAGCGCCACCGCGGCGGCGGAGTTCTGCATGGCGGCGGCGATGAACGCGGTCGACACCGGTCCCTCGTCCGGATCGGTGAAGCCGGTCACCACCAGCCGCGCCAGGGCGCGCAGGTCATCCTCGACCGAGCCGGTGTCGGGGATCGGCCAGGGCTCCTCGCTCGCCATCTCCAGGGCGTCGGCGATCAGGCCTTCGACGCCACCCCAGCGCCGGTAGACGGTGGTCTTGTGCACCCCGGAGCGGGCGGCGACGCCCTCGACCGTCAGCGCGGTGTACCCCTTCTCGGCGAGTTCGCTCAGGGTCGCCGCCCGGACGGCGGCCCTGACGCGGGCGCTGCGGCCACCCGGCCGCCGCCCGTGGCCCTCGGCGATCGTCATCGGTAATCCCGTTGCGCTCGGGAACGCTGGTCTGTCATCATCCTAACGCAACCACAGTTGCGATAAGCCGAAAGTGGAGGAGAGCAGTCGCCATGGGCCTGGTCCCGAACACCGTGATGTCCCACCCACGCCGTGTATCGGAGGCCCGTTCTGTCCACTCAGCTCACCCTGCGAAGCGTCGCCAAGTCCTACGGTGACCACCTCGTCCTCGACGACGTCTCGTTCTCCGTACGACCCGGGGAGCGCGCCGGCCTCGTCGGGGAGAACGGCTCCGGCAAGTCGACGCTGCTGCGGCTGATCGCCGGCGTCGAGACGCCGGACGACGGCGACGTCACCGTCATGGCCGACGGCGGCGTCGGCCATCTCGGTCAGACGAGAGGCCTGCCACCTGGTGACACCGTCCAGCAGGCCATCGACGCGGCCCTCGCCGACCTGCGGGCGATGGAGCGCCGGATGTGCGAACTGGAGGCCGACCTCACCGAGGCCCGGTTCGCCGAGTACGCCGCGCTGCGGGCCGCCTACGAGGCCCGGGGCGGCTATGAGGCCGACGCCCGCGTCGACAAGGCGATCCACGGGCTCGGCCTGGCGCACCTCGGACGGGACCGCGCGCTCGCCACGCTGTCGGGGGGAGAGGAGGCCCGGCTGGCGCTGGCCTGCGTCCTCGCGGCGGCGCCGGAGATCCTGCTGCTCGACGAGCCCACCAACCATCTCGACGAGCCGGCGCTGAGCTGGCTGGAGGACCGGCTCCGCACCCACCAGGGCACCGTCCTCGTGGTCTCCCACGACCGCCTCTTCCTCGACCGGGTCGCCACCGTGGTCTACGAGGTCGAGGAGGGGTCCGTGACCCGCTTCGGCGGCGGATACTCCGGGTTCCTCACGGCGAAGGCGGCAGCCCGCGCCCGCTGGGAGCAGGCGTACGCGGCCTGGTGCGAGGAGGTGGAGCGCGTCGAGATCCACGCCGCGACCACCGCGCGCCGGGTCGCTCCGGGCCGGCCCATGAAGGACCGCAACAAACCCGCCTACGACCGGGACGCCGGGCGCGTGCAGAGCTCGGTCGCCAGCCGCGTGCGCCAGGCGCAGGAACGGCTCCGGCAGCTGAGGGCGAACCCGGTTCCCCGGCCGCCCGAGCCGCTGCGCTTCGACGGGCTGTTCGGCGGGGGAGACGAGGAGGGCACGCTCGCCGAACTGCACGAGGTGACCGTCGGCGACCGCCTGCGCGCGGTCTCCCTCACCGTGACCACCGGCGACCACCTGCTGGTCCACGGCCCGAACGGCGCCGGAAAGACCACCCTGCTGCGGGTCCTCGCCGGCGAGGCGCCCGACTCCGGGACCGTGCGCCGGCGTGGCCGCATCGGGTACCTCCCGCAGGAGGTCGAGTTCCCCGAGCCGCGGCGGTCCGTGCTGTCGGTGTTCGCCGACGGCCGGGCCGGTCACCCGGAGGAGCATCGGGCGCGGCTGCTCTCGTACGGCCTGTTCCACCCCGACGCCCTGGACACTCCGGTCGGCGGCCTGTCGGTGGGCCAGCGGCGGCGGCTGGCCCTGGCCCGGCTGCTGGTGGCGGAGCACGACCTGCTGCTGCTCGACGAGCCGACCAACCATCTGTCGCTCGTCCTGGTCGAGGAGCTGGAGGAGGCGCTCGCCGACTACCGGGGCGCGCTGGTCGTCGTCTCGCACGACCGGACGCTGCGGAACCGCTTCCCGGGCGCGCGGCTGGAGCTGCGCGCCGGGCGTCTCGCCGGCCGCCAGGATGAAGGCGAGGTGGAGTAGACATTGTCTATGTTCGTTGGGTAGACAGTGTCTATGGAATCGGAGGGTCCGCTTCGAGAGCGGCTGGTCGATGTCGGCGTGGAGCTCGTGCTGTCCGAAGGCGTCTCGTCGCTGGGGCTGCGGGAGATCGCACGCCGGGCGGGAGTGTCGCACGGGGCTCCTCGCCGCTACTTCCCCACGCACCATGCGCTGCTGTCGGCCATCGCCCGTCGCGGTTTCGATGATCTCGCGGGATGGTTCGCGGAGGCGGCCGATGGGGCGGCGTCGCCGCGAGCGCAGTTGCGGGCGCTGGCGTGCGCGTACGTGCGGTTCGCCCAGGAGCGTTCCGGCATGTTCGCGTTGATGTTCCGGCACGACCTGCTGCGCGGACAGGCGCATGCGGCGGGCGAACCGCGGCTGCGGGAGGCGAGTCTGCCGCTGTTCGGCCGGATCGTGGAGCTCGTCCGTCACTGCCGGGAGCAGGAGGGCGGTGGTCGGCGGGACGTCCCCGCAGAGGTGACCGCCGTCGCGCTGTGGGCGAATGTGCACGGCCTGACCCAGCTGTGGGGCTGGGGCAGCATCGGGCTGGCACTGGGGGAGGACGACTCGCCGCCGGTCGATGACCGGCTCGAGGGGCTCATCACCGCGATCCTCGACGCCCATCTGGGCGAGGCGGACGCGTGAGCGGCACGGCGCGGCGACGTTCGGCCCTCGTCGTCAGCGCGGCGGGCGCCATGCTGGTCGCGCTGGACGGCACGGTGCTGATCGTGGCCCAGCCCAGCCTGCGGCGCGACCTCGGCGCGAGCGTGGCGCAGACGCAGTGGGCCAATACCGGCTACCTGCTCGCGGTGGCCGCGCTGCTGGTCATCGCCGGGCGCCTCGGTGACCGGTACGGCCATCGGCGGCTGCTGCTGTACGGCCTGTGCGGCTTCGCGGCGGCCTCGGCGGGGATCGCGCTCGTGCCCGGCATCGGCGCGCTGATCGCCCTGCGCGCGGTTCAGGGGGTGTTCGGCGCCCTCCTGCAACCGGCGACGCTGGCGTTGCTGCGGCTGACCTACCCGGCGGACCGGCTCGGCAGAGCGGTCGCCGTCCGTACCAGCGCGATCGGGGTGGCCGCCGCGGCCGGGCCCGTTCTCGGCGGTGTCCTGGTAACGCACCTGGGCTGGCGCAGCGTGTTCGCGGTCAACGTGCCCATCGCGCTGGCGATCGCCGCGGTCGCCGTTGTGATGCGGCCACCCGCGTCGGCGCGTCATGAACCGCAGCGGTTCGACGTCGCGGGGGCGGTGCTGGTCGCGGGGGTTCTCGCGGTGTGCGTCTACACCCTGGTCGGCGTCCCGGCGCACGGCTGGACCGGTGGGTCGACGCTCGTCGGCCTGGCCTGCGCCGCAGGCGGGGCAGCGATCCTGATCGCCTGCGAACGCCGAGCCGCCCATCCGATCGTGCCTGCCGTCGTGGCACGTTCGGTTCCGGTGACGGCCGCCATGGCGATCCTCCTCCTCACCACCGGCGGCATGTTCGGCGCCCTGTTCGTCGCGACCTTCCTGTTCCAGGACACGCTGAGACTGGGCCCGCTCGCCACGGGCCTGCGGGTCCTTCCCCTGACCGCGCTGATGGTCCTCGGCGCGCCGTTGGCGAGCGTGGCGCTGCGCCGGTACGGGCCGCGCCGCACCGCAGCCGCCGGCTCGGTCCTGGTGGTCCTCGGCATCCTGGGCATGACCCGCCTCACCTCGGCCGGCGCCTGGGCGGCGACCGCCGCGGCCTTCGCCCTGCTGGGCCTCGGCTTCGCCGCCGTGATGGTCACCGCCACGGGTACCGTCGTCGGTGACGCGCCGGCCGGCCACGCCGGAGTCGTCGGCGGACTGAAGCAGACCGCCACGAACATCGGCCCCACCCTCGGCATCGCGGTCGCCGCCGGCCTGATGACACCCCTTCCGTCCGCCGGGGCGGCCGAACCCGCGCTCCTGGTCCTGGCCGCGGTCGCGGCCCTCGGGGTGTTCCCCGCTCTGCTGCTGCCCGTACGGCCGGTCCATCGCGCCGCGTCTCGAGCAGCCGGCGGAGATGCCTCGGCGCAACCCGTTCCCATGCGCCGGGAACCGTAGAACTCCAAGATCACGGCGAGGCGTGGTCGGAGTGATCGAGCGTTCAGGGCCCGGCCTCGGGGACGTCCCGGCGTGCCGAGGCCACCGCGCGCAGCTCTTCGTCGGTCCAGGTCAGCGTGCCCGACCGCAGCCCGTCGACGACCTCGGTCACCCAGCGCAGCTCGGCGGCCGCGGCGGCGTGCAGGTAGTCGGTCTCGAGCATCGAGACGCGGGGGAGCGGATCGGGGCCCGACTCGGTCGCCGCGTCGAGCGTCGCCCGCAGCCGGGCCAGCCGGTCGGCCAGGAGCGCCTTCCGCTCCTCGAGGAACCGCAGCGTCTCCTCCGGGGTGAGGAGGGGAAGGAAGGACAGCGCCGCGGGCAACTCGGGGAACTCGTTGCGCGGCGTGGAGAGCATCTCGCCCATCCACTGACGAAGGACGGCGCGGCCCTGGTCGGTGAGCGCGTAGACCGTGCGTTCGGGGTATTGCTGATCGCGTTCGGTCTGGCGGGCGGCGACCAGGCCGGCCTCGTGCAGTCGATTGATCGTCTTGTACAGGCCGGCCCGCTGCCCGACGTTGACCACCTCGTCCTTGCCCCACCGCTTGAGCAGGGCCTGGATGCCGTACGGGTGGAGGGGGCGGTACGCGAGGACGCCGAGCACGGCGAGCGCCAACGGGGACCGGCGCGGGGATGACGACATAGTCGCGAGTCAACTAGTTTCCGAGGGACTGGTCAAGCGCGGGGCGGTACTCGCCGCTCCGGAGGGTTCGACGGCGTTCGCGATGACGGGAACTTACTTTGTAAAGGCGCTCGCTTTTTTCATCTTCTCGACATCGGCCCGCACTTCAGCCCCGAAGGTAAGATCCACGACGGGGGGTGCGCGATGGACGGTTTCGACGCATCCGCTTATCTCCGGAGGCTGGGTCTCTCCGACCCCGGCCCCCCGAGCGTCGCGGCCCTGCACGCCCTGCACGCCGCTCAGGTCGAGCGCATCGCCTATGAGGCGCTCGACATCCAGCTCGGCCGGCTGACCTCGATCGATCCGTACGACTCCGCCGCACGGATCACGGCGGGTCGTGGCGGCTACTGCTATCACCTGAACGGCGCGTTCGCGCTTCTGCTGGACGCCTTGGGCTATGAGGTGACCTGGCACCGGGCGGGCGTGCAGGGTCGGCAGGCCGCGGAGCCGCCGGGTCCCGCGCCGGCCAACCACCTGGCATTGACCGTACGCGGGTTGCCGGCGGAGGACTGCCCGTCGGGAGTGTGGCTCGTCGATGCCGGTCTGGGGGATGGACTGCACGAGCCGCTGCCCCTGAGCGAGGGAGAGTACGTCCAGGGGCCGTTCCGGTTCCGCCTGCGGCGTTCAGCGGCCGCGCCAGGTGGGTGGCGGCTCGACCACGACGATCGCGGCGCCTTCACCGGCATGGACTTCGGCATGCGGCCCGCGGTGGTGGGGGAGTTCCTCGACCGTCATCGGTACCTGTCCACGTCGCCCGATTCGGGGTACGTACGGACCTGCACGGTGATGCGCCGGGACGCCGGGGGCGCCGACGTGCTCACCGGGTGTGTGCTGCGACGCGTCGGTGTCGGCGCGGGGCGGCGGGAGGTCTTGGAGACCAGGACCGAGTGGTACGCCGTTCTCGCCGACCTGTTCGGGCTGACGCTCACCGACCTCGACGACGCCGACCGGGAGACGTTGTGGACGCGCGTCCGCGGTGCCCACGAGGCATGGTCCGCCGGCCGCGACGCCTCCGGGCCTCCGGAGGGCGAGGACTCGGGTCCTCGGCGGGCGACCGATGCGGTCAGCGGTCAGGATCTGGCCTGAACGGTTCCTAGCGTGATCCCCGGGCGGGCCGTCCGGCTCGCCTTCCCGGCAACGACGGACCTTGGGGAACACGCATGGAGATCGTCCCGTTCAGCGTCGACATCCCGCAGCCGGACCTCGACGACCTGCGCGACCGGTTGACCCGGACCCGCTGGCCCGACGAACTCCCCGGAGTGGGATGGGACTACGGCGTCGCCCGATCGCACCTGCGGGATCTGGTCGCGTACTGGATCGACGGATACGACTGGCGGTTCCACGAGGCCCGGCTGAACAGGGTGCCGCAGTTCACCACGGCCATCGACGGGCAGACCGTGCACTTCCTGCACGCCCGCTCGCCCGAGCCGGACGCCCTTCCGCTGATCATCACGCACGGCTGGCCGAGCACGGTCTGCGACTTCCTAGACATCATCGGACCGCTCACCGATCCGCGCTCACACGACGCGGATCCCGCCGACGCGTTCCACGTCGTGGCGCCCTCCGTGCCCGGATTCGCCTTCTCCGGGCCCACTCGGGAGAAAGGGTGGGGGAGCAACCGCGTCGCGCGGACCTGGGCCGAGCTGATGCGACGTCTCGGCTACGCCCGCTACGGCGCCCAAGGCGGCGACTTCGGGTCGATCGTCTCGCCCGAGCTCGGCCGCGTCGCTCCGGACGCCGTCATCGGTGTCCACGTCAACGCGCTGGTCAACGCCTCGGCGCCCGCCGGGCCGGACGAACTGGACCTGCTCTCGGACGCCGAGCGGGAGCAGGCGCGGGCGAACCGGGCGTGGTGGCAGGCCCGCTCGGGCTATGCCACCCAGATGGCGACCCGCCCCCAGACCGTGGCGTACGCGCTCAATGACTCGCCGGCGGGTCAACTGGCCTGGAACCTCGAGTGGTTCGTCGACCACGATCCGACGCGGACGCGGCAGCCGCTCGCCGACCGGGACGCCGTGCTGACCAACGTGACCGCGCTGTGGCTCACCTCGACGGCCGGCTCCGCCGCGCGGATGTACCGCGAGCTGACGGCGGACGGCTGGGGCCGCCCCGCCCCCTCGGGGGTGCCGACCGGAGTCGCCAAGTTCCTCGGCGACCGCGCGATCCGCCGGCTGGCGGAGCTGTCGAACACGGTCACGCACTGGTCGGAGTTCGACACCGGCGGCCACTTCGCCTCCCTGCAAGCCCCCGACCTGCTCGTCACCGACATCCGCGCCTTCTTCCGCTCCCTGCGCTGATACGGCCGCCCGGACCGTGACCGCACGACATCTAGTTGACATGCAACTAGTAGCAATGTGACTATCTCCTCGTCCTGAGATGAGGGAGTGGGCATGAGCAAGGTGAGTACCGCGTTGGTCATCGGAGGCGGCATCGCCGGGCCGGTGATGGGGCTGGCCCTGGCGAAGGCCGGGATCCGGGGGACCGTCCATGAGGCGCATCCGGTGACCGCCGACGGCGCGGCGGCGATGCTGAGCCTGGCGCCGAACGGCCTGGACGCGCTACGCGTCATCGGGGCGGACACCGCCGTGACCGCAGTCGGGCACGCGGTCCCGGGCGTGGTGATGGCCGACGGCGGCGGGAACCGGCTGGCCGAGTTCGGCGGCTTCCCCGGTCTGCCGGCGACGCTGGCGATGGCCCGCGCCGACCTGTTCCGCGCGCTGGCCGACCGGGCGGTCGCCGGGGGTGTGCCGATCGAGTACGGCAAGCGGCTCGTCTCGGTCCAGGAGTCCCCTGAGGGCGTCACCGCCGTCTTCGCCGACGGCACGACGGCCGGCGCCGACATCCTGATCGGCGCGGACGGCATCCGCTCGACCGTCCGTACCCTCATCGACCCGGCGGCACCCGGCCCGGAGTACGGCGGGGTGCTCAGTTTCGGCGGGTACGCGACCGGCGTCGACGTGCCCGCCGAGCCGGGCGTCATGTACTTCGCCTTCGGCCGTGCCTTCATCGGCTACTGGCGCGTGCCCGACGGGCGGATCTGCTGGTTCGCGAGCCTTCCGCACGCCACCCCGATGTCCTCGGCCGAGGTCCGCCAGGTCCCCGCCGCGGATTGGCTGGTGCGGCTACGGGAGCTGTACACGGGTCACGTTCCGGGGCAGGTCCTGCTGGAGCACACCGAGCCCGGCGACCTGATGGCGGTGGGGGCGATGGAGCGGATGCCGTCATTGCCGCACTGGCACCGGGGCAGGATGGTGCTGGTCGGCGACTCGGCGCACGCTCCGTCCTCGAGTTCGGGGCAGGGGGCGTCCCTGGCCATCGAGAGCGCCGTCGAACTCGCCCGCTGCCTGCGCGACCTGCCCGATCCGGCGGCCGCGTTCAGCGCGTACGAGCGGCTGCGCCGCGACCGAGTCGAGATGATCGGCGGCGACGCGGCCGCTAAGAACAAGGCCAAGGCCGGACAGGCGGGGGCGCGGCCCGCCCTGCCCGACCCCGAGCAGATGTTCGGCCCCGTCCACCGTCACCACATCGCCTGGGACGAGCCCGCGACCGCGGGCCTGGTGCGCGGCTGACCGTCCGGTGCGATGCGAGGTGACGTCCGGGGACGACGGCGGGTGCCCGGGAGGCGACACCGGTCACGCTGGGACGCGGGGGAGCCGCAAGGCCCGTCGCGTGGCTTCGGCCAGGGCCGCGGTGGGGTCCGCGGCGGCATGGCCGACACGCCAGGCGACCACGTGGTCGGGGCGTACCAGCTGGGCGCCATGGTCGCCGATGCCGCAGGTCTCGGCCGGCCGTGCCGGTCCGGAACCGGCCTCGCGGGGCAGCAGCGCCACCTCCAGAAAGGCACCGGAGGGATCCAGCTCGCGGGCGGCCCGCGCCCACGAGTGCCCTTCGGCGCCGGCCAGCAGCAGGTGACGACCGTCGCGGACGAGGTCGAGCGTGGACAGGCCGCCGTCCCGGCCGGTGAGAGGCACGTGCGGCAGCCGGGTGCCGGGCTCGCCACGCCAGCGGCCTGGCTCGCCGGCCTCCGGCAGGCCGGGATCGCGGTCGTCACCGGGCATGCGGTAGCGGTAGCCGATCGCGACGGCGGCCTCACTGAGCAGCGGACGGCTCTCAGCCGACGCCGCGACTCGGTCCCGGACACGCAGCAGTGCCTGTTCCACCGTCAGGGCGCCTACCGGCCGGCGCTCGGGATCGTAGTCGTCCAGCAGCCGGGGACCGGCGTCACCGCGCAGGACGGAGACCAGCTTGGTGGTGAGGTTCCAGGCGTCCTGGATACCGGCGTTGGCGCCGAAGCCACCGGCTGGCGGGGTGACGTGCGCGGCGTCTCCGAGCAGGAAGACGCGGCCCGCGCGGTAGGAGTCGGCCACCCAGGCGCCCATGTGCCACGGCCGGGCGCCGCTGATCGTGAAGCTCGACGTGGGCAGCCCGAGCGCGCGCGAGACGATGTCATGGCACCGCTCGGCGTCGAACACGGTTGCCCGCTCGGGGCTCGCGGGATCGTAGGTCACCGACACCGTCCCACGGTCGTGCGCCGTGTTCCACGAGATGAAGGCGCGCTCGGGCAGGTCGGTCCAGGCCAGGGCGAGCCGGCGGCCGTCGAGGGCCCGGCGCAGGTCGGCCGTGAAGCCGATCTCCATGACGTGGGAGACCGCTTCGCCGCCGCTGCGGCCGATGCCGAGCGCCTGCCGGATGACGCTGCCGTTCCCGTCCGCGGCCAGGAGGTAGTCGGCCTCCACGGTGTACGCGCGGCCGTCGGCGCCGAGCACTCGGGCGGCGACGTGGTCATCGTGCTGACGCAGATGGAGGAATCGGTGGCCGAAACGCAGGTCGGCGCCGGCGGCGCGGGCGTGCGCGCGGACGACCTCCTCCAGGTCGGACTGCTTGACGAAGGCGCTGGGAGACGGGGAGACGTCGCTGAAGTCCTCCGCGGCCGGCAGGCGCCAGCGCCGTAGTTCCGGCCCGGTGAGGGATGTGACCACCGCGGCGTGATCGGCCGGCGGGAGGCTGCGCTGGACGGCGTAGACGTCCTGGTCGGCTCCGACACAGCGGTACGCCTCCATGGTGCGCGGATAGAACAGCTTGGCGCGCAGCCTGGTCGACACCGCGGGATGCTTCTCGACGAGGATGGGGGTGATGCCGTGTGCTGCGAGGAACAGCGCGGCCGAGATCCCCACGATGCTGCCGCCCACGATCAGAACGGCGGCGTGCTCTGCCGGTAGCGGCTGATCAACGTTCATGGCCCCATCGTGTCCGTCGCACGGGCGTAGGTCCGCTCACCGGCCAGAGAACCGAAACATTCCGACACGATCCGAGACGTCCTGATGGAATCCGACTACTTCGACGCGATCGACCTTCAAATCCTCCATGCCCTGCATCTGGACGCACGGCTGTGAGGTGTCGAGGGAACCGTCGAATGAGGTGATCTAATCAGGCGTTGCGCGGGGGGCGATCATCTTGTCTACTAAGGCATATCTTTCGTCGATGAGCGTGAAGGACCTGCCTTATGCGCCGAATGTCGACTTTTGTGTGGATGGTCGCGGGAGAGCTCATCGGCGTCATTCTCGGTATCACGATAAACGTCGCCACCGGCATTATTCCGCAAGCGCTCCAGCCGTACCTATGGGTGGCGTGGTTAGTGATCTTGCCTCTCACGCTCCTCCTCGGATGGCATCGCGAGAGGGGGGCCGCCCGGGAGACTCGGTCGGAGGCCGACGGAGACCTGCTGCTGCGGGAGCGTCGCGAGATCCTGCGAAAGGTCCGGAGGACCTGGATCTCCGGCTTCCTGGACCACGCCTACGAGCAGCGCCTGGACATCGGCCTGATCGACGATCCCGGCGCCGCGGCCAGGCCGTGGAATCCGCTGGTGCAGGAGCTCGGGCCCGCAGCGTCGCGCCTGCCGGCGGGCACCCGCCCCGTCGAGGTCTTCTCCCGCTTCGGGGGAAGATTCCTGATCCTGGGCGAGCCCGGCACCGGGAAGACGACGCTCCTGCTGGAGATCGCGAAAGGCCTGCTGGAGGAGGAGGGGGACGACCGCCCGATCCCGGTCGTCTTCCACCTCGGCTCCTGGACCCGGGGCACGAGATCCCTCGGCGACTGGCTCCGTGACGAGCTCACCGGGGAGCGCTACAAGGTGCACCCGGACGCCGCCGCGGCATGGCTGAAGAGGAACGCGATCGTCCCCCTGCTCGACGGCCTGGACGAGGTGATGCCTGAGCTGCGGGCCGCGTGCGCGTCGCAGATCAACGAGTACATCCGCCACAGCGGGGCGGTCCCCCTCGTCATTTGCAGCAGGACCGCCGACTACGCGGCGCTCGGCATCAAGCTCGATCTCGACGACGCGGTCCGCCTGGAGCCGCTGAGCCGGGAGCAGATCGCCTCCTTCCTGGAGCACCTGGGCGAGCCCCTGGACGGCATCCGCACCGCGATCGCCTCAGACCCCGTGCTCTGGGATCTCGTGCGGACCCCGCTCATGCTGCACGTCGCCGTCGCCGCCTACTCCGGTGTCGCCGTCGTCGCGCCGCCGGACCACGCCACGGTCCGTACCTGGCGGGCCAAGCTCTTTGACGACTACCTCCACCGCATGTTCGGGCGCAGGCGGCTCAGGTCCGAGTACACGGAGGCCACGTCCTTGCGCTGGCTGATCTACCTGGCCCGCGACCTGGCCCGGGGCAGGAACCTCGTCTTCAGCATCGGCGCGCAGGCGGGGGAGTGGCTTCCGGGAAGCGGCCGCCGACGATTCCTGTCGGTGACAGGTGCGAGCATCGGCGGCCTGACCTTCGGGTCCTTCGTCGGCGCGCTGGGCTGGGCCTTCCTCGGGCCGGTCCTGAGCCTGATCCTCGGGGCCGCCGCCGGGCTCCTGATCGCCTGCGTGGCGGTCCGGGACGGCTTGCTGGGCGTCCCGCTGCCGACGCCGGCACGACCCGTCCCTCCGGGGATGACGCCGGACGACCTGCCCCTCATCGCCGGTAGCGTCGCCGTCCTCGGCGTCGCCGGGGGAGTCGTCGGCCTCGTGGCCGGGCTCTTCGACGGCGACGTCCTGGCCACCGCGATGCGCGGGGTCGCCGGCGGCTTGATCGTGGCGGTGGCGGTGTTCTTCGGGGAGGACCAGGTGGAGAGCGTGAAACGCCACTTCGGCGGCGCGCCGTACGCCATCGGGGAGATCCCGCATCAGGAGACGAGCTGCCGGCCGGGCCTGTTGCTCCGCCGTTTCGCACGGTTGTTCACAGTCGGAGCCTTGGGGGTGACGGCGTTGCTGACACCCGTTCTCGGGTGGTCGGGAATCGCCGTCGGCGTGCTTTTTGGACTCACCCTGGGCTATTGGCGCGCGGGTATCAACCTCTTTCACCACTATCTGGTCCACGGTCTTCTCGCCGTCGCCGGGCTAGTGCCGTTTCGGTATGAACGGTTCCTTGTTTTCGCGTGCGACCGCATCATCATGCGGGACGTCGACGACGGCTATGTCTTCATCCACCGGTTGCTGCTTGAGCACCTCGCCAGGCAGGGCATCGCCGAGGACGGCAGGCGTGGGTTCGACGGCCTCCGGCCCGTCGACCTCGATCCGGCTGAGGCCTCCCGCTCGTGTTTCGACCTGCTCGACCGCGGTGACGTCGCGGGGGTCCGGTCCTGTTTCCTGTGGGCGGTCGACTACGACGAGTCCCAGGTCCGGCTCGCGGAGGCGGTGATGCTGGGAGAGCGGCTGTTGCGGCTCGTCCCCGACCGGCGAGGCCGCGAGAACGTGATCAGCGGCGGCGCCGGACTGCGCTTCAGGCGGTTCACCGCCACGGAGACCGCGAGGACCGCGGAGATCGTCCTGGAGTGGGCGGCCGCGCACGATTCACCGGAGGCCGAAGCGCTGCTCGTACGGCTGCGCGCCCTCGATCTCGACGCGCTGGACCGCTCGCTGGTGAGCGCGCCCCTCGACGACCTCTGACGGGGGCGAGCCCAAGGCGTGCTTCCGGTCCCCGGCCAGGCGCATCCAGGTCCCGCAGCCGCCCTCCGCAACCGGCCATCTCTGTCTCCAGCCGGCCGAACGCCTCGGCGATCGCCGCAGCGTCTGGGGGAGGGGACGCCCCGAGGGTGATCCTCTGTTGGGGACAGGTCACCCTGGTCTTAACCGGAGGGCGGTGCCCCCTTCACGCCGCGAGACGCGCACGGAACCACGGCGAGGCCGAGCGGCAACGATCCTCCCGCAGCTGCGAATTTACTATGTAAAGGCCGCTGGTTGATGAAAAATTCTGAAAACCAGCTTCACAAAAAGCAAAAAACAACAGCACCCCAGCAGCGTACCTCGTCGGCAGGAGACGCGAGCTACCCTGGAGTTCCACTGGCGGCGGCCTCGGTCGTCGCGCGGCGGAGGGGCCCGCCGTATCCCAACCGCGGCATCAGGCGCCGCCAACGGTCCCTGCTTGTGACGGCACACGCCCGCACTCGTGCGGGCGTCACCGGATTGAGCGCCGCCGCCCTAGCCGGAACCGCCATCGCCCATGCCCTGTGGGCCCACTGATCGTGATCGGCGGCGGTGCTCAGGCGGGACCTTCGCTGATCACCTTGCCGATACGGGCCGCGACGCCGGGCCAGCCGCCGCCCATGAAGCGGCGCGCCATGACCTGGTGGGGGTTGTCGGGGTCGAAGCCGTCGTGGACGAGGAAGAGCCGGGTTCCGGTGCCCTCGGGCTGCAGGGTGAAGGTGACGGTGGACTCCAGTCGGCTGGGGTCTTCGGGTGCGGCGCACCAGCTGATGCGGAGCATCTTCTCGGTGGTGAAGTCCAGGACCGTGCCGTGGCCGGTGCCGCCGAAGCCGGCCTGGGGGATGGGGGTCCCTTGGAAGGTGAAGGCGTGGCCGATGACGAGCTTGAAGTCGTTCGGCATGAGCCAGCGGGCCATCAGGTCGGAGTCGGTCAGGGCTCGCCAGACGGCGGTGGGCGGGTGCGGTAGGAATTCGTCGACGCGGATGGTCCGTGGGTCGTTCGGGTCGTGGGCGGTCGGGTTCATGAGTTCTCCTCATCCAGGACGTGGCGCAGGGTCTTCAGCCGGTCGCGCCAGAATCGCTCGTACGGGTGGAGCCAGTCCTGCAGTTCCATGAGCGGGCCGGCCTCGAGCCGGTAGTGGCGTTCGCGTCCGCTCTTGCGCTCGCTGACCAGCCCGGCGTCCCGGAGCACTTTGAGGTGTTCGGAGATGCTGGGCCGGCGCATGTCGAAGTGCGAGGCGAGGTCGTTGACCGTCCTGGGCCCGTCGAGGAGTAGCCGGAGCAGCTCGCGGCGGGCGGGGTTCGCCAGGGCGGCGAAGACGTCGTCGGTCAGAGCAGTCACGACACGTAGGATATCTCCTACGCTTCATATGTAGGAAGTCCCCTACCTGCCGGCTCGGGCGGGACGTCAGGGTGAGAGCCAGCTGATGGTGTCGATGCGGAGTCCGGCGGGGCCGGCCACCATGCGCAGGGCGTCCTCCAGGTCGGCGAGGCGGTCGGCGCCGAGGGTGGTCGCCCACCGGGCTCGCAGCCGGTCGAAGATCATCGCGGAGCGGGTGAGCGCGTCGATGCCGTGCGGGGTCAGGCGCACGATCTTGCGCCGCGCGTCCGCCGAATCGTTCACGCGCTCGGCGTAGCCAAGCTCCTCGAGCCGATCGATGGTCTTGCCCGCTGCCTGTTTGGAGACGCCGAGCCGGCGGCCGACGTCACTGGCCGACGTTCCGTGGGGGCCGATCGCCTGCATCGCGAAGCCGTGTGCCGGTCGCAGGTGCGGATGGCCCTGGCGGGCCAGCTCGGCGTGCAGCTCGTCGATGAGCGTCCGGAATCCCGCGAGCAGCAGAAAGGCCAGCTCGTAGCCCGGACGGTCCTCAGGCATTGCGGACATGGTCAACCCGGTTTACTATTTCGACAACCACGTTGCCGATTTTAGGGGATGGAACCCTCATGACGTTCGTCGACCACACGATCGAGTCCGCGCCGCCGGCCGCCCGCCGTTCCATGGAGGCCGTCGCCAAGAGCTTCGGCCATCTGCCCAAGGCCGTCGGCCGGCTCGCCACCTCCCCGCAGTTGCTGGACGGTTTCCTGCGGGCGAACGGCCTGTTCGAGAGCACCACCCTGGACCCGATCGCGCGGGAGGTGCTCGTCATGACGATGGCCACCCGGAACGGCTGCCACCTCTGCGTCGCCATGCACTCGGCCAAGCTGACCTCGCTCGGCGCGGACCCCGGCCTGATCGCCGCGCTGCGTGAGAGCCGCCCGCTGGAGGACGCGTCGCTGGAGGCGATGCGGCGGTTCACCCTGGCGGTGCTGGCCACCTCCGGCGCGGTCTCGGCGGAGGACATGCGGGACTTCCTCGACCACGGCTACACGCGGCAGAACGCCTTGGAGGTGGTGCTCGGCATCGGCGTCTACACCATGTCGACTCTGGCCAACCGCATGACGGACGCGCCGCTGGACGAGGCGTTCGCGCCTTTCGCCTGGACCGAGCACGCGGCCTGAACCGTCTCAGCGGTCGGCGGTGATGGTGAGGCGGTGCAGCCGGAGCGCGAGCTGGATCTCCAGCGTGCGCTCCGGGTCCTGCCAGCGCTCACCGAGGAGTCTGCCGACCCGGTCGAGGCGCTGGGTGACCGTGTTGACGTGGACGTGCAGGCGTTCGGCGGCCCGTGCCAGGCTGCCGCCGACCTCGAAGTAGATCTCCAACGTCTGTACGAGTTTGGTCCCGCGGCGCTCGTCGTAGTCAAGGACGGGACCCAGCGCGGAGGTGAGGAAGCCGGTGACGTCCCGGCCGTCGCCGAGGAGGAGCCCGACGAAGCCGAGCTCGGCGGCACCGGCACCGTGCCCGGCGCGGCCAAGGGCGCGCAGCGCGTCGGCGCAGCGTCCGGCCTCTCGGTGTGCCGCCGCGACGTCGGCGGCCGTGTCGACCGGGCCGGCGGCGCCGGCCGTCGCGGTCGTGCCGAGCGCCGTACCGCAGTCTTTGGCGGCGCGGCGTGCGACGGCGCCGGGGTCGAGGCCGGGGAGGAGCAGCACGATCTCGTCGCTGCGGATGGCGAAGAGGCCGCCCGCGGCCGAGGCGTAGGAGGTGGCCCAGAAGGTGGCGCGGGGCCGGTCTGCGTCGTGCCGGACGACGACGAGGACGTACGGGGCTCCGAGGTCGAAGCCGATCAGGCGGGCGCGGGCCCGTAGTGCGTCGAGGTCGGTGACGCGGCCGCTGAGCAGGTCGTCGAGCAGTTCACCGCGGACCCGGCCTTCGGCCTCGGCGACGCTGCGCCGGAACAGCAGCAGCAGCGCGGTGACCAGCGCGCCGCGTTCGAGGATGCGCTGGTCGCTGCCGGACAGTTCGCCGGCTGCCGGGGCGCGCAGGATCAGGGTGCCGAGCACCTCGGCGCCGGCGGCGAGCGAGGCGATCCAGAGCCGTCCGCGTTGCACGGCGCGGCCGAGGGAGCGGGAGGCGCGTGCGGCCTCGGTGACGGTGGCGTCGTCGGGTTCGCCGAGGTCGCCGACGGCGGCGAGGCGGCGGCCTTCGGCGTCCAGGACGAGGAGCGCGCCGCCGAGCACGTCGATGATGACCTCCGCGACGTCCTGGACGCCGCCGCCGCGTACGGCGAGTGTCGTCATGCGGTCGTGGGCGTGTGCGGCGCGTTCGACGGCGGCGCTGCGGGCCTTGATGAGTTCGTTGGCCGCGCTGAGTTCTTCGAGGGCGGCCCGGGTCTCGTCGAGGAGGCGGGCGTTGTCGATGGCGATGGCCGCGTGCGCGGCGAGGGAGGCGAGGAGCGCGACCTCCTCTGGGACGAATGGGCGGGCGCTGCGGTTGGCGGCGAACAGGACGCCGATGACGCGTGGGCCCAGGCGCATCGGGACGCCGAGGATCGCGACCAGGTCCTCTTCCTGTACGGCGGCGTCGATGTAGGTGCGGTGGTTGAAGCGTTCGTCGGCGAAGTAGTCGGGGGTGCTGTAGGGGGTGCCGGTCTGGGCGACGAGGCCGGCCAGGCCGGCGCCGAGGGGGATGCGCAGGGCGCGGAACGCGGCGGACACGGATCCGTCGGTCACGCGCATGCAGGTGTCGCCGCGTTCGTCGTCGCTGAGGGTCATGTACGAGACGTCGGCGCCGAGGAGGCGGCGGGCGCGGCGGACGATCGCCTCGAGGACGGCGTCGAGGCCGTGGAGGCCGGCGAGGTCGCTGGCGGTGTCGAAGAGCGCGGCGAGTTCGGCTTCGCGGCGGGCGCGGTGTTCGAGGAGGGAGCGGACCCGGAGGGCCGCGGCCTTGGTCGTCTCCAGTTCCGCGAGTACGCGTGGGTCCGCGCCGGCGACGCGTGCCTCCAGGAGGGGTGCTTCGAATTCGGCGGCGGATGCCTCGCGGGCCAGCAGGTCGAAGAAGACATCGCACTTCATGGCGGTCATTTTCAGTGCGCGGTCCAGGCGCCGTCGATGGTGACGGACGATCCGGTGATCATCGCTGCGCTCGGTGAGCACAGGTAGGTGACGAGGTCGGCGACCTCGTCGGGTTCGATGAGGCGGCGGACCGCGGCCCTGGCGAGCATGATCTGGTCGATGACCTGGTCGGGTTCGAGGTCGTGGGCGGCGGCCTGGTCGGCGATCTGTTCCTCCACGAGCGCGGTGCGGACGTATGCGGGGCTGACGCAGTTGGCGGTGACGCCGTAAGGGGCGGCCTCCAGGGCGATCACCTTGGACAGGCCTTCGAGGGCGTGCTTGGCGGTGACGTAGGCGGCCTTGTAGGGGGAGGCGCGGTGGCCGTGGACCGAGGAGATGTTCACGACGCGGCCCCAGCCGCGCTCGTACATGCCCGGGAGTGTCCGGCGGGCGAGCCGGAACGGCGCCTCGACCATGACCCGCTGGATGCGCGCGAAGATGTCCGGGGGGAATTCGGTGACCGGTGCGATGTGCTGCAGGCCGGCGTTGTTGATGAGGATGTCGACGCCGTCGCAGTCGATGCGTTCGACCGCGTCCGGGTCGGACAGGTCGACGGTGAGGGCGCGGCCGCCGAGTTCGTCGGCTGCGGCCTGTGCGGCGTCCGTGCGCAGGTCGACGATGACGATGTCGGCGCCGGCGGCGGCGAGGCGCCGGGCGCAGGCCAGGCCGATTCCGGCGGCGGCGCCGGTGATCAGGGCGCGATGCCCGGTCAGGTCGGTGTCGGCGGCGGGGGCGGTGTCTGTGGTGACGGCCACGGTCATGCTCCTTCGGATGCGGATCGGCGTGGCGCGCGGTGCCGGGTGGGGTCGGGGAGGAGGTGGTGGACGGTGCCCCAGACGCCGCGGCGGAACACCAGGACGGTGATCACGAAGATGGCGCCGGTGACGAGGCCGATCTCCTGGAACCCGGCGGTGGCGAGGTAGTCGCCCAGTTCGACGATGAGCGCGGCGCCGAGGGCTCCGCCCCACAGGGTGCCGATGCCGCCGAGGACCACCATCATCACGACCTGGCCGGACGTGGTCCAGTAGACCTCGTCGAGGGAGGCGAATCCGTGGCCGATCGCGAACAGGCCGCCGGCGAGTCCGGACAGTCCGGCCGACAGGACGAACGCGAGCAGTTTGTAGCGGGCGACGGGGTATCCCAGGGCCTGGGCGCGTGCGGGGTTGTCGCGGACGGCGGTGAGGACCCGGCCGAAGGGGGAGCGGACGACGCGCCAGGCGGCGAAGAGGCCGGCCAGCACGAGCGGCAGCCCGGCGTAGTAGAAGAAGAACGGGTCGGACAGGTCGATCCCGAAGAAGTCGCGGGGGATGCCCTGCAGGCCGTTCTCGCCGCCGGTGAGGCCGCGCCACTGGTTGGCCACGAAGTAGACGACCTGGGCGAATGCGAGGGTGACCATCGCGAAGTAGATGCCGCGCAGGCGGGCGGACAGGTATCCGATGGGCACGGCGAGGATCGCGGCGGCGACGGCCCCGCCGAGCACGGCGAGGGGGAACGGCAGCCCGGCGTGCAGGGCGATGAGGCCGGTGACGTACGCCGAGCCGCCCCAGAAGGCCGCGTGGCCGAAGGGCAGCAGCCCGGTGTGGCCGAGCAGCAGGTCGACCGCTGTGGCGAACAGCGCCCAGCAGGCGATGTCGAGGGCGACCGGCGGGTAGATCATCCAGGGCAGGGCGAGGGCGATGAGGAGCCCGGCGATGAGGGGTACCGGCCGGGCGGAGAGGCGGGACAGGATCACAGGGCGGCCTCCTCGCGGCCGAAGAGTCCGGCCGGGCGCCAGAGCAGGACGGCGGCCATGACGATGAAGACGAGGGTCTGGGAGAGGGCGGGCACGTAGAGGTTGCCGAGCGCGGATACCAGCCCGATCCCGAAGCCGGCCGTGACCGACCCGAGGATGGATCCGAGGCCGCCGATGACGACGACGGCGAACACGGTGATGATGAGGTCGGCGCCCATGAGCGGGTTCACGGCGCGCATCGGCGCGGCGAGCACGCCGGCCAGTCCGGCGAGGGCGACGCCGAAGCCGAACACCGGCGCGACCCAGCGGCCCACGTCGATGCCGAGGGCGCGGGTCAGCTCGGGGCGTTCGGTGGCGGCCCGGACGATCATTCCGACGCGGGTGCGGGTGAGGATGAGCCAGGTCGCCGCGCAGACCAGCACGGACAGGGCCAGGACGAAGACCTGGTAGGTGGGGTAGTCGAACAGGCCGAGGTCGAGCGAGCCGGACAGTGCGGAGGGCCGGGGGTAGGGCTGGGACTGCACGCCGTACTCGCGTTTGACGGCGTCCTGCAGGATCAGCGCGAGCCCGAAGGTGAACAGGAATCCGTACAGCGGGTCCAGGCGGGTGAGCCGCCGGACGAACACCCGCTCGACCAGCACCCCGGCGGCGCCGAGGACGACGGGTACGGCGACGAGGGCGATCCAGAAGTCGACGCCGAAGGAGTCAAGCAGCACGTACGCGCCGAAGGCGCCGAGCATGTAGAAGGAGCCGTGGGCGAAGTTGACGACGCGGAGCATGCCGAAGATGACCGACAGCCCGAGGGCGAGCAGGGCGTAGAACGCGCCGCCCACCAGGCCGTTGAAGGCCTGTTGCAACACGTTGACCTCCAGTGGGGGGTTCTGTGGCCCGCCGGGGCGGGACGGGCCACGGAGGAGGGCCGGGTCAGCCGAGCCGGCAGGCGGGGGAGGGCGGCTGGAACGCCTGGGCGGCCGGGACGGTGGACAGGACCTTCTCGTAGTCCCAGGGTTCGGTGACGTCCTTGCCCGCCTTGACCTGGGCCAGTGACACGTCGTGGGTCAGCAGGTGGTCGGCGGCGCGGATGGTGCCGCCGTGGGTGAAGGCGTCGTCGATCTTGGTTCCTTCGAGTTGCCTGACGACGGCGCCGGATTTGTCGGTGCCGGCGCGTTGCACGGCCTCGAGGTACTGCAGGGCGGCGGAGTAGTTCGCGGCGTTGGCGAAGGTGGGGCGCTTGCCGGCGACGGCCTGGAACCGGTCGGCCCACGCGCGGTTGGTGGCGTCCGCGTTCCAGTACCAGGGGTCGGTGAACTTGGTGCCGGCCAGGGCGTCGGGGCCGAGGGAGTGGATGTCGGTGAGGAACATCAGGCCGACGGCCAGGCCGATGCCCTTGGCGCGCAGCTTGTATTCGTTGTACTGCTTGACGAGGTTGACGAGGTCACCGCCGGCCTGCATGGCGCCCAGGACCTGCGGTTTGGGGGTCAGCGAGGGTGCCTTGAGCAGGAACGAGGAGAAGTTGTCGTTGGGGAACGGCGCCGGGTCGCTCTTGACGACGGTGCCGCCGGCGCTGCGGACGGCCTGGGTGAAGCTCTTGTTCATGTCCTGGCCGAAGGCGTAGTCGGGATAGACGATGTACCAGTTCTTCGCGCCGTCATGGGTGACGGTGCCGCCGGTCCCGCTGGCGAGCGTGTAGCTGTTGAAGCCGTAGTGGAAGGTGTACTTGTTGCACTGCGCGCCTTCGAGTTCGGTGGTGGCGGCGGACACGTCGAAGAACAGCTTCTTGCGGGCCTTGGCGACGCCTGCGACGGCGAGCGCGGCGGAGGAGGTCGGCACGTCGAGGATGACGTCGGCCTGCCGCCGGTCGTACAGTTCCTGGGCCTTGCTGTGTGCGATGTCGGGTTTGTTCTGGTGGTCGGCGGTGACGACGTCGATCTTCTTGACGACGGCCTTGCTTCCGTACTTGGCCTTGTAGTCGTCGACGGCGAGCCGTACGGCCTTGACGCTGCCCTGCCCGGACAGTTCGGAGTAGATGCCGGACTGGTCGTTGAGCACGGCCAGCACGACCTTGCCCCCGCTGATCTTCCCCCCGCCCCCGCCGGGTCCGCCCGCGCATCCGGCGAGCGTGATCGCTCCGAGCGTCACCGCGGTCGCGGCGCGTAGAGCCTTCATGGGTTGTTCCTCCTCGGTGGTGGTCCGGGGTCTGTCAGATCCCGAGGTGTTCCAGCAGTTCGTGTTCGCGGGCGCGGATCTCGTCGCCCCGCAGTGACCGGACGATGCGGCCCTCGGCCAGCAGGTAGTGCCGGTCGGCGACGGTGGCGGCGAAGTGGACGTTCTGCTCGACGAGCAGGACGGTGACGCCTTGGTCCTTGACGTCGCGGAGGATCTTGCCGATCTGCTGGACGATCAACGGCGACAGTCCTTCTGTCGGCTCGTCGCACAGCAGCATCCGCGCGCCCATCCGCAGGACCCGGGCCAGGGCGAGCATCTGCTGCTCACCGCCGGACAGGTTCGTGCCGGCGGAACGGCGGCGTTCGCGCAGCCGGGGGAACGTCTCGTACACCTGGCCGAGCGGCCAGGGATGCGGGCCCACGGCCGGGGGGAGCGTGAGATTCTCCTCGACGGTGAGCGTCGCGTAGATGCCGCGGTCGTCGGGGACGTAGCCGAGGCCGCGGCGGGTCCGTCGGTGGGCGGGCAGGCGCGTCAGGTCGGCGCCGAGGAACTCGGCCGTGCCCGCGGTACGGGCGCCGCCGGTCGTGTGCAGTCCCATGACGGAGCGCAGCAGCGTGGTCTTGCCCGCGCCGTTGCGGCCGACGAGTGTGACGATCTCGCCCTCGGCGACCTGCAGTGACACCTCGGTCAGCACCCGGGCTTCGCCGTACCAGGCCGACAGGTCCTCAATGTGCAGCACGGGCGTCTCCCAGGTAGGCGCTGATGACGCGGTGGTCGCGGCGGACCTCGGCGTAGGGGCCCTCGACGAGGACCCGCCCGGCCTGCAGGACCGTGACCCGGTCGGCGAGGGCGGCGACGACGGTCATGTTGTGCTCGACCATGACGACGGTGCGTCCCGCGCGGATCCGCCGGATCAGCTCGACGGTGCGGTCGATGTCCTCGGTGCCCATGCCGGCGGTGGGTTCGTCCAGCAGCAGCACCCGCGGGTCGAGCGCGAGGGCGAGCGCGAGCTCCAGGGCCCGCTTCCGCCCGTAGGCGAGCGCGCCCGCCGGCTCGTCGGCGTGCGCGGCGAGGCCGACCTGGTCGAGCAGGTCGAGGGCGCGGTCGGTGAAGCGCCGCAGGGCCCGGTCCGAACGCCAGAACCGCCAGCCCAGCGTCGTACCCGCCTGCAACGCCAGCTCCAGGTGCTCGCGGGGGGTCATCTGCGGGAACAGGCTGGTGATCTGGAACGACCGTGCCACGCCGTGCCGGGCGATCTGCTCCGGGCGCTTGCCGGTCAGGTCCCGCCCGCCGACGTGGATGCGGCCTGCGGTCGGCCGGTGAAAGCCGGTGAGCAGGTGGAACAGCGTCGTCTTACCGGCGCCGTTCGGGCCGACGAGCGCGTGCACCGCGCCGTCGGCGACGTCCAGGTCGACCCCGTCCACCGCGCGAAAGCCCCGGAAGTCCTTCACCAGGCTCCGCGCCGTGAGAACGGGAGACTCGGGGACGGGAGTGCCCATTCGCCCTCCTTGGCAGCGTCGTACCGGTCACCGGGGTGCTCACCGCCGGTCAACGGTTCAGGTGAGGCGGAACACTAGGCAGCCGTCCGGGCCTTATCCATGTGTCCGGGCACCACATTGGGCCTCGCTCCGGTGGTCCGCCGCCACACCCGCCATCCGGCCTCCGCGCCGCGCGCACCGGCGGTGGGGACGTGCGCGCCGTGCGGGCATGGGGGCGGCCGCCACAGGACGGCCGGCGATTGTGGGTACGCGGGCCGTCGACCGGTGGGCGAAGCGGACTCACCATGGCGGGCACGGTGTTTCCCGTCCCCCGACGAACCGAGGCGTGCATGCGACCGACGCGTCAGCTTCTCGCCGTCACCGTGGCCGCGACGATCGCCGCGGCCGCCGTGGCGGCCCCGCCCCGCCCCCAGGCCGCGCGCGCGGCGGCGTGTCCCGCGGTGACCGTTCCCGGCGCGGAACGTCAGGTCGCGGCCTGCCTGGCCGACCTGACGACGGCCGGGACGGTGGCCTCCGGCCACACCGTGCCCGCCGACTGGGCCGGCCTGCAGCCCTCCGGCGCGCGCAACCCCGCCGGCGTGCCCGGCCTGCAGATCGACGGCTACTTTCCCGACACCTCCACCACCAACACGAACAACGGCTGGGACCACGACGCCCAGTTCGTCATCCGGTTGCCGAAGCACTGGACCGGCGGGCTGGTCGTCGCCGGTTCACCGGGCAACCGGCGTCAGTACGCGGGCGACTTCGCCATCTCCGACTGGGTGCTGGCCCGGGGCTACGCGTACGCGGCGACCGACAAGGGCAACACCGGTGCGCTGTTCTACCGCGACGGCACGCGGCCCGGCGACGCCATGGCCGAGTGGAACCGGCGGCTGACACAGCTGACGATCGCCGCGAAGGCGGTGGTGGCGCGCAGGTACGGCCGCCCGCCCGCGCGTACGTTCGCGGCGGGGATCTCCAACGGCGGTTATCTCGTGCGCTGGCAGTTGGAGAACCGGCCCGGCCTGTACGACGGCGGTCTGGACTGGGAGGGCACGCTCTGGCGGGCCGAGGGCCCGAACCCGCTCACGTCTCTGCCGACGGCGCTGCGGGAGTACCCGCGGTATGCCGCGACCGGTGACCCGGCGGCGCACGCGGCGCTGCTGGGCGCGGGGTTCGCGGCCGGCTCCGAGCCGCTGTGGGATTACCACGAGAAGGTGTACTGGGACCTCACCCAGCGGATCTACCGCCAGGAGTTCGACCCGGCGTTCAGCGCGCCGGTCGAGGGCGGCACACCGTACTGCGCCTCCGGCAGCCCCGGCTGCGACGCCGACTACGACTACGCCGACCGGCCCCGGTCGGTGCACGAGGCCGTGCGCCGCGTGGCCCTGACCGGGCGGATCGGCAGGCCGCTCATCACCCTGCACGGAACGCTCGACTCGCTGCTGCCGATCTCCGAGGACTCCGACGTGTACGACCGGCTGATCCGTGCGCGTGGCCGCGGCGGGCTGCACCGCTACTACCGGATCGCGGACGGCAATCACGTCGACTCGCTGTACGACGCGTTCCCGGATCTGCTGCGCCCGATCCTGCCGTGCTTCCACGCCGCGTTCGCGGCGTTGGAGGACTGGACCGGCCGCGGCACGCTACCGCCGGCGAGCGGCACGATCCCCCGCCCCACCGCCGGTGATCTCGCCAACAGTTGCGCCCTCACCGGCTGAGCCGATCACCGGCGAGGCGCGGGCGCGCTGTCTGAAGATCCCCTCGCCGCCGGTTCCCGCGACGGGTTCCACCCACCCGCCCAAGCGCGGGGCGCTGCCGGAGGGAAGGCGCGGGGCCCGGTGTGGCCGGGCCCCGCAGGTGGTGGTTGTTGGTTCTCGTCGCTGCCCTCGGCCGTTGGGCGGCGACGCCGTTGGTTCAGACCAGCGCGGTGATGACCGCGGCGATCAGGATCCACAGCTTGTGGTAGCTCTGGTCCAGCGCGTAGGCGCCCGTTCCGAGGGTCTCGTTGTCGTCGTAGGGCACGCCGTTCTTGTCCAGCTTGAGCTTGCCGTCCTCGTCCTCGCCCTGGCGGGGCGCGCCGAGGAGGTAGAAGCCGCCGCTGCCGAACTTCCCGGCGAGCCACTGGAGGGTGCTCCGCCGGTCCGCCCAGTAGTGCGTGATCGCGGACACCGCCTGGCCCAGGATGAAGCCGGTCCAGCTGATGTGCAGCCCGAAGCACCACCACATCACTCCGACCGCGAGAGCGGTGCAGAAGGTGTAGGACGCGACGTGCTGCGCGCAGGCCCGGCGGCCCGTCCACTTCTCGGTCCCGTGCAGGCCCTTCTTGTCCGCCTGCCAGGAGGTCTGGACCCAGTGGTCCGCGACCTCGTGCGTGACCAGCATCACGAAGCCGACGACCACCAGGGTGATTGCTGCGTAAAGGTGTGCAGGAGTCATGACGACGTCCCTTGTTTGAGGATTTCGGCTGGGTTTTCGGCGCGCCGTTTAGGGCGTGCCAAGGAACGACAGTGCAGGGAAGTTCAAGATCGGCAACGGCTGAATCGCCCGGCGCGCCGGGGCTGAGGCGCTCCAGACCGTCGCAGGGCACCGGACCTCTCGCAACGGCGCGGCATCCCCCTCGCCGCAGCGTGTCCCGTGATGACCGTCCCGGCGCGGAGACCAGGTCTTCTGTGGGGTACCGCTAGGGCCGGGACCGCCGTGTCCCGGTGTCTTCCTGCCGGGTTTCGGTCGTGCCCGGTGCGGGCTCCACGCGCTCGAGCCTGGTCCAGCCGGTCCAGCCGCGTTTCTTCAGCAGCTCGATCAGCCGGCGGGCCGGCGGCAGGGCGTCGAACGCCAGTGTGTCCATCAGCGCGACCAGCGGCGCCTCGATGTCGGTGTCGTCGACGTAGTCCTC
Source organism: Actinoallomurus liliacearum (assembly GCF_039542035.1). Lineage (NCBI taxonomy): Bacteria > Bacillati > Actinomycetota > Actinomycetes > Streptosporangiales > Thermomonosporaceae > Actinoallomurus > Actinoallomurus liliacearum. The sequence goes on along the minus strand of NZ_BAABHJ010000002.1, from coordinate 291,176 downwards.
GCCCTGCTCGTCGGCCATGCGCGTGAGGTGGGCGGCGAGGTCGTCGGCCAACTCGGCCAGCCTCGGATCGTCGGCGGTCCAGTCGAGCGCCTGGCCCAGGGTGAGGTAGAACTCGATGAGCCGGGGGTCGGCGAGCTGTTCCCGCTTGCGTGCCGTCCATTCCGGGACTCGCTCGGGTGAGTGCGCGGCGAGCGGGATCCAGCCGTCGCGTTCGACTTCGATGATCCGCTCGTCGACTCCGAGCGCCCGCAGCCGGTCGAGGAACTCGACCACCTCCGGGGGAAGTACCAGGTTGTCGCCGGCGGCGAGCCGGGCGATCCGCTCCCGACTGCGCTGCCGTTGCCGGATCTCCGCCCGCAGTCGCGCGTCGATGTCCGCGACCGCCGCGGTGAACTGCTCCTGGTCGGCCTGCAGCAGCTCCCGTACCCGCGCCAGCGGGACGCCGGCCTCCGCGAGGGTCCGGATCTTGATCAGCTCGACCACGGCGCCGGCGTCGTACCTCCGGTAGCCGGAGTGGTCCCGCTCCGGTTCCGGCAGCAGCCCCTTGGCGTGATAGTGCCGCACCGCGCGCACCGTCACTCCGGCGTACGACGCCAGCTCGCCGATGGTCAGCATCGCACCAGTCTCCTATGGGGCGTTCAAGGAGTCGCCTGACCGGCCGGCCGTTGTGCACTCCGGATGATCTGGGCGATCTCCGGGGCATGGGTGAAGACCAGTCCGTGATCGGCGTCGAGCCAGGAGGCCGAGATGTGCGGTCGGTCGCGGACGAGCCGCTCGACGCCGGCACGCCAGTTCCGGTTGTAGCGCGCCGCGCGCGCGTCGCCGTCGTCGCCGGCCATCAAGGTCGACATGATCATGCTGATTGGCCGGTCGATCTTCCGGTACCGGTCGAGGATCGCGGACCGCATCGCGTCGATCTCGACATTCAGGTCGAGGATCTCCTGGGCGGTGAGGAGCACCTGGCGCGCGGTGCCCCGCCGGGCCTGCTGCCGCGTCGCCAGGTCCTCCCACATCGCGCGGAACTCCGGCAGGTCGGCTTCGGTGATGAAGGGTTCAGGCACGGGGTTCGCCCCGTCGATGAGAACGAGCCCGGCGACGGTGTCGGGATGTTCGGAGGCATGGTGCACGGCCAGGTCCGCGCTCAGCGAGTAGCCCACGAGCACGGGCGCCGTGGGCAGGCCGAGGCTTTCCAGCCCCGCCAGCACGGCGGCGAGATCGCTGAGGAACGCCTCGAAGGAGTACCGGTCGGCGGCCGAGGCGAGGCCATGGCCCCTCAGGTCGAAGGTCACGACGTCGTGGTCGCGTCGCAGCAGTTCGGTCAGCTCGCGCAGGTCGGCCTGTGTCGAGTTCAGTCCGGGGCACAGGACCAGGGGTCGTCCCCGGCCGCCGCGCGCCATCGGGATCGTGACGCCGTCGTGGTGGATCGTGAACTGCCGCATCGTCTAGTTGCCTCTCTGGGCCCGTTCGCCGCCGTGGTCGCCGTACGAGGCGACCTGTGTCGCACTGGTCTGCGTGGTCACGTCGCCATGCTGAGAGGTTGACCCTGCGTCAGGGTCAACCGGCGCGGCGAGCGGCCCTGCGCCCGGTCCCTCGGTGGCGGCGGGCAGGCGGTTGAGGAAGGCGGTCGTGGCGGTCATGAGAATGATGGCGGCGAGCTGCCGCGCGTCGAAGTGGTCCGCGGCCTCGTCCCAGATCTCGTCCGGCACCGCCTGGCCTGGCCGGTCGGGGACCTGGACGACGGCTTCGGTGAGCGCCAGCGCGGCACGTTCGGAGCCGGTGTAGAAGGGCGCGTCGCGCCAGGCGCCGACGTGCTGCCGCCGCTCGTCGGTCTGGTCGGCCTTTCCAGCGCTGAAGGTCCCGGTGGGCACGTGGGCACCGCTGCCGTTGAGCCGGCTCGTGCGCAGATGAACCAGCTCCAGAACCCGGTGCGAGGCGCCGCCCTGGCGGATTGCCCGGAGAACGTACTCGGCCGCCTTGGTGGCATCGGGCAGGACGATCGCCGGGGTCTTGACGCGAGCGCTCATGGTGACCCTCCGTGTCGCGGGCGGCCGGCGCGTTCGTCGCGGCGGCGGTCGACGCCCGTCACCCCCACTGACGCATCGGGCCCCGCGGGTGTGACACGGGGAGGGTTACAGCGCGGCGACGGCCTCTTCGACCGTGGGGTAGGAGGCGAAGACGTCGTGGAGACCGACGATGCCGAAGACGCGGTCCAGGTCGGGGTTGAGGCCGGCCAGCGCGAGCGGGGTGTCGCTGGCGCGGGCGCGGTGGTAGGCGGTGACCAGCACGGTGATGCCGGTGGAGTCGCAGTAGGTCAGGTCGGTCAGGTCGATGATCACACCGTCGGCGGTGAAGGTCGTCTCCTCCAGGGCCTTCCGCAGGTGCGCGGCGGTGTAGTAGTCGAGTTCGCCGGCCACGGTGATCAGGTTCGGGCCGGTGGGGTGGGGGTGGCTGGTGGCGGTCAGGACGCGGTCGGTCACCGGTTCTCCTGTGCGGGCACGGCGGTGGGACGGGCGGGCGCGGACGGGGCCGGCAGGGTGGTGCCGGCGGTGACGCCCCTACCCAGATCCTCGAGAAGCTTGCGTACTGCCGTGAAGACGTCGTCGGCGTCCTGCGGCCAGGGCGGTGACGTGGTCGAACGCCTCGTCGGATGGGGTGTCCAGGGCCCGGTGGCGGCGTGGCGCGGCCGGCTGCGGCCGTTCATCGGGGGCATGGACACCACGGCGGTGGCGTCTGCGGTGTCCACGGACGTTTCTCTCCTACCTGTGTGCGCCCTTCCCGGGCAGAAGATACGGATGTAACGCCGCGGGGACGGTTGGCCTATCCTACGAAAGCCGCCGGTGCGTCCCCCACCTCAGGTCCCAGCGAAGGCGTGGTCGGGCCCGTCGGTACGGGGCTGTGGCGAGGGAGAAGGCGATGAGCGGTGCTGGGCCCACCGGGCCGGTGGACGACGCCGAGCGCGGTCCCTCGGCCGCGACCGGGGCCGGGGTGTTCTTCGTCGACGGTGAGGTCGGCCGGGACCTCGCCGTCGTGGACTGGGCGGCGACGCGGCTCGGCCCGCCCGACCACTGGCCGCAGAGCCTGCAGACCGCCGTCAGCATCCTGCTGTCGTCCCGTTTCTCGATGTGGATGGCGTGGGGACCGGAGCTGACGTTCTTCTGCAACGCCGCCTACCGGCGGGACACGCTGGGCCGCAAATACCCGTGGGCGCTGGGCCGGCCGGCCAGTGAGGTGTGGGCGGAGATCTGGGACGACATCGGCCCGCGGATCGACACGGTGCTCAGTACGGGCGAGGCGACCTGGGACGAGGCGCTGCTGCTGTTCCTGGAGCGCTCGGGATACCCGGAGGAGACCTACCACACGTTCTCCTACAGCCCGCTGCGGGACGACTCGGGCGCGATCGTCGGCATGCTGTGCGTGGTCAGTGAGGAGACCGAGCGGGTCATCGGCGAGCGCCGGATGGCGACGCTGCGGGATCTGGGGTCGGATCCCAGCGTGGTCCGCACCGAGCAGGAGATGCTGACCTTCGCCGGCCGCCAGCTCGGCGGCAACCTGCAGGACCTGCCGTTCACGCAGGTCTACCTGTTCGACGACGACCACCACGCGCGGCTGGCGGCCACGACGGGGATCGATGCGGGGCACCCGGCCGCCCCGGCGAGGATCGCGGTCGAGGACTCGAGCGGTGTGTGGCCCGCGGCGGAACTCGCGCGGGGCGAGTCCGCGCTGGTGGCGCTCGAGGGCGCCCCGTTCACCGGGCTGCCGACCGGCGATTGGCCGGAGCCGCCCACGCACGCGCTGGTGGTGCCCCTGCTGCAGCAGGGCAGCGCGCCGTCCGGCTTCCTGGTCGCCGCGCTGAACCGGTACCGCGCGCTGGACGAGGGCTACCGCGGGTTCGTCGAGCTGGCCGCCGGGCACGTCGCGGCGGGGATCGCCAGTGCCCGCAGCTACCAGGCTCAGCAGCGGCGGGCGGAGGAGCTGGCCGAACTGGATCGCGCCAAGACCGCGTTCTTCTCCAACATCAGCCACGAGTTCCGCACCCCGCTCACGCTGATCATGGGCCCGGTGGACGAGCTGCGCACCAGGCTGGGCGACACCGACCCGCAGGCTCGTGAGGAACTCGACGTCATCCGCCGCAACGGGCTGCGGCTGGGCAAGCTGGTCAACACGCTGCTGGACTTCTCCCGCCTCGAGGCGGGCCGGATGCAGGCCCGTTACGAGCCGGTCGACCTGTCGGCGGTCACCGCCGAGCTGGCCAGTGTGTTCCGCTCCGCGGTCGAGAAGGCCGGGCTGGCCTTCGAAGTGGACTGCGTCCCGCTCCCTGAAGCGGTGTACCTCGACCGCGGCATGTGGGAGAAGGTGATCTTCAATTTGCTGAGCAACGCGTTGAAGTTCACCTTCGACGGCTCGGTCTGTGTGACCGTCCGCGTCGAGCAGGACCACGCGGTCGTCGCCGTGGCCGACACCGGGATCGGCGTCGCCGAGCAGGAGATACCGCGGCTGTTCGAGCGGTTCCACCGCATCGAGAAGGCCCGTTCGCGATCGAACGAGGGCAGCGGCATCGGGCTCGCGCTGGTCAAGGAGCTGGTCGGCCTGCACGGCGGCACGATCAGCGCCGCCTCCACCGAGAACGAGGGCACCACGTTCACCGTCCGGCTGCCCTTCGGGCACGCTCACCTGCCGCCCGAGGCCCTCGCCACCGGAGACGGCGCGGAGGGCGGCGCGACCGAGGACCCGGCCACCGCCGAACCGTACCTCCAGGAGGCCCAGCGCTGGCTGCCCTCGGATCCGCAGGACGGCCACGACGCGGCAGGGTCCGCGCCGGAGGAGGCCACGCCCGTCACCGGTGAGGAGCCTGCGGCCGGCCCGGGCCGCGGCCGGCCCGGGCGGGTCCTCATCGCCGACGACAACGCCGACATGCGCGAATACCTCACCCGTCTGCTGCGCGGCGCCGGGCACGTGGTCAGCGCGGTCACCGACGGGCAGGCCGCGCTGGAGGCCGCGCGGGCCGACGCGCCCGACCTGATCGTCAGCGACGTGATGATGCCGCGCCTGGACGGCCTGCAGATGGTGGCCGCGCTGCGCGAGGACACGCGGACCGCGAGCGTCCCCGTGCTGCTGCTGTCGGCCCGGGCCGGGCAGGAGGCCTCCATCGAGGGCCTGGAGGCGGGTGCCGACGACTACCTGGTCAAGCCGTTCTCCGCGGCCGAACTGCTGGCCCGGGTGCAGGCGAACGTCGAGCTGGCCCGGCTGCGCAGCCACCATGCCCGCTGGCGCACCGCGCTGGTCGACTCCCTGCAGGAGGCGTTCTTCGTCTGCGACGAGCAGGGCGCCATCGTCGAGATCAACGCCGCGTTCACCGACATCCTGGGTTTCGGCCCCGAGGGCCTGCCCTACACCCCCATCCACCCGTGGTGGCCCGACGCCGACAGCGACCCCGAGGCTCACCGGCTGGTGGCCGAGGCCTTCGCCGACGTGCTGGACCAGGAACGCGGCGCCTACACCGTGCCCGTCACCCACCGTGACGGGCGCCGGATGTGGGTCAGTGCCGCGTTCAACCAGGTCCAGGACCTGGAGACCGGGAGCCGCGTGGTCGTGGGCACCTTCCGCGACGTCACCGCCGAGCACTACGCCATCCAGCGTGAGACCGCGGTGGCGTCACTGAGCCTGTGCCTGTCCCAGGCGGCCAGCCTCGAGGAGGCCCTGACCGGGGCGCTGGAGGAGCTGAAGGCCCTGTGGCGGGCCGAACGCGCCCTGGCCACCGTCTTCGACGGCGGCGGCGCGCCGACCGTGACCGGCACGGAGGCAGGCGTCACCTGGGAGGCGCTGTCCGAACAGCACCGTGCCGCGCTGACCGGCCTGCGTGAGGGTCCCTCCCTGGCCCCCGCCATCAGTGCCGACGGCACCGCCGCGGGCGTCGGCCTCGAACACCCGCACGGGCCGATGGTGCTCTGGCTCGACCTGGCCGGGCACCGGCCCTTCACCGAGCAGGACCAGACCCTGCTGTCCCTGCTGGCCGGCCATCTCGCCCAGGGTCTGACCCGCGCCCACCAGATCGACCAGCAGCGTGAGACCGCCATCGCCCTGCAGCGCGCCATCCTCGGCCCGGCCGACCTGCCGGAGGGTTTCGCCGTCCGCTACGAACCCGCCGCCCGTCCTCTGGAGGTCGGCGGCGACTGGTACGACACGGTCCCGCTGCCCGACGGCCGCATCGGCATCGTCGTCGGCGACTGCGTCGGCCGCGGCCTGCAGGCGGCGACCGTGATGGGGCAACTGCGCAGCGCCTGCCGGGCCCTGCTCCTGCAGGATCCCCGGCCCGACCAGGTCCTCGTCGCGCTGGACCACTTCGCCGCCGGCGTCCCCGGTGCGATGTGCACCACCGTCTTCTGCGGGATCCTCGACCCGCGGACCGGCCACCTGACCTACTCCAGCGCCGGCCACCCGCCCGGCATCCTCGTCCAGCCGGACGGCGCCCGCCACCTGCTCGAGGGCGGGCGATTCGCCCCGCTCGCCGTCCGCCCCGGAGCCCCGCGCCCGTACGCGGAGCACACCCTGTCCGCCCGCGCCACCCTGTTGCTGTACACCGACGGTCTGGTCGAACGCCGCCGCAGGCCGCTGACCGAGGGCATCGACCAGGCCGGCGAAGCCGTCCAGGACGGCCGGGAGACCGGCATCGATGTGCTGGCCAGTCAGGTCATGACCCGGCTGGCCCCCGCGGGCGGCTATGACGACGACGTCGCCCTGTTGTTGTACCGGCACCCCGCCCCGCTGGAGATGGCCTTCCCCGCGGAGGCCACCCAGCTCGCCCCCGTCCGCAGGGCCCTGCGCAATTGGCTCACCAAGTGCGACCTGCCGCCGCAGATGGTGCAGAACGTCCTCGTCGCCGCCGGTGAGGCGTGCGCCAACGCCATCGAGCACGGTCACCGCCACACCCCGGGCGACATCGTACGGATGCGCGCCGAAGCTCTGGTCGATCAGATGCGTTTGACGATCACCGACACTGGACGCTGGAAGACTCCGCAGCCCGAGGCCAGCGCACACCGCGGCCGTGGGCTGACCCTGATGCGCGCCATGATGCAGCAGGTCACCGTCACCCCCGGCCCTGACGGCACCACCGTCGACATGCAGACCAGGATCGCCAAATGACCACGCCCCTGACCCTGACGCCGGACCGCCGTCCGGACGGCACCCCCGTCCTGACCGCGGTCGGTGAGATCGACATGAGCAATAGCGCCGATCTCGCCGCCGCGGTCGCGGACGGCCTGGAGGGCGCCACCGGTCCTCTCGTCATCGATCTCACCGACGTCGAGTACCTCGACAGCGCAGGACTGAGCATCCTGCTCACGCACGCGGACCGCATCGAGGTCGTCGCCACACCACTGCTCGCCCCGGTCCTGACCTTCTGCGGTCTCACCGACCTGACCACCATCCACGGCCTGGGCCCGGCCGGCCCCGCCTCCTGACCGAGCACATCAAACGGTTCGGCGAGTACAGCACCCGCGAACTCGGCATCCGGCCCGAGGCGTACGACCCCAAGCCCGACGTCGACTTCACGCAGCTACGCGACCAGGAATCGGCCGCCTCGGGCTGCTGACCGGGAGGACCGCGAGCACGCCGAGGTGTCCATGCTCGCCCTGCACCTACTGCAGTCCTCCCTGGTCTACGTCAACACCCAGCTCATCCAAGCCGTCCTGCGTGACCCCGGAAGGGGACTCAGCCCGCTGTTCTGGACGCACATCAACCCGTACGGACGTTTCTACCTGGACATGGACACCCGCCTGGACCTCACCGCAGCCTGACGGACCCGCAGGGAGCTGTCCGGCAACCTGGGCACGGTGACGGTGCGCCTACCTCATGCTTCGTTCGCGGTATAGATCATGATGCGTACGGGGGCGAGCTCCTGGAGGCGTGCCGCGTCGTCGGCGGCGGCGCGGCCTTCGGGCGAGGCGAACGCGGCGCGTAGCTGCTCCATGGTGTCCCATTCCAGCTCGGCGACCAGGTAGCAGGGCGCGCCGCCGCGTACGGGCGCCAGGTCGCGGCCGACCACGTACCGGCGCAGGCCCGGCAGCCGGCGCGCGAGCGGGATGTGAATCTCGCGGTAGTGCCGCTCGAACGCCTCCGGATCGGCCGGGGTCTCGTACAGGGCGAGGAAGCGAACGCTCATCGTGCCGCCCTCCCATACCGCGTGAGAACGGCGGCGCCGGCCGGCTCAGCCGACAGGCACTCCAGGAAAGCGGGTGAACCTCCAGCGGGGAAGAGCCGCTCGCCGGTGCGGAGGACCGTGGGGAACGTCAGCAGCCGGTATTCGTCGATCAGGTCCTCGGCCATCAGCGCGTGCACGACGCTCAAGCTGCCGGTGATGATCACGTCTCGTTGCTCGCGTTTGACGGCGTTGACGAGGTCACCGTCGATGACCGTGGAGTTCGCCCATGCCGAGGTGTCGGTCAGCGAACGGGAGGCGACCAGCTTCGGTACGGCGTTCATCCGCGTGGAGAACGGATCGTCGCGTCCTGGCCACAGCCGCGAGAACAGCTGCCAGGTGCTGCGCCCCAGCACCATGACGCCTTCATCCAGTGTGCCGCCGAGCCGGAACTTGTCCCCGGCGACCGTCTCGGGTCCGTGCCGGAACGCCCAGCCGCCCGCCGGTGTACCTGCGGACCCGTCGGGATCGGAGACGATCCCGTCGAGGGTGATGAACTCAATGACGATGACGGTCATGATGAGTGTCCTTTCGGTCGATGCTCACCCGTACGTACCGGCGGCATCGGCCGAACTCATCGATCCCGGTCCAACTCGTCGAAAGAAATCCGCCGGGGCAGGTCGAAGGCCTCGAACACGGCTGGGTCGGCGAACACGACGTTGCGCGCGACCCGGCCGCCGGTGACCGTGAACACCTGCAGCGTGTGCAGGTGATGCCCGCCGCCGGGCTCAGGTGCGTAAGCGGCGAGCGCCGGCTGCCCGTTGGCGGTGAGACACCGGACGCCCCAGCCCGTCCCGCGCATGTCGAACACGCGGCGCATGAACAGGCCGTAGTCATGGCTGCCGCGATACCACAGTGGCACCGGCGGCATCTCCAGGACGGCATCCTCGGTGAGGAGCCGCACGAGCGCGGGGACGTCGGCCGCCTCGAACGCCCGCGCATACCGCCCGATCACCGTGCGCACCTGAGGGTCGTCCGGCTCGGTGACCTCCTCGACTCCGCCTGCCTCCGTCAGGGCGGCGCGGGCCCGTTGCAGGGCGCTGTTGACGGCCGGGACCGTGGTGCCGAGTTGGCCGGCCACCTCGGCGGCACTGAACTCCAAGACCTCACGCAGCACCAGCACCGCACGCTGCCGCGGTGGCAGAATCTGCATCGCCGCCACCAGCGCGAGCCGAATGTCCGCCCGCACACCAACGTCGAACCGCGCGTCGGGAAACGGCTGCAGCCAGGGAACATCGAACGCCGGCGTGAGCGGTTCCCCCGGATCGTCGCTGGGTGCCCCCAGCCCGGACGGCAGCGGCCGCCGCGCACGCCCCTCTATCGCCGTCAGGCAGACGTTCGTCGCGATCCGATACAGCCAGGTCCTCACCGTCGCGCGCGTGCGGTCGTACCGCTCCCGGGCCTTCCAGGCCCGCAGCATCGTCTCCTGCACCAAGTCCTCGGCCTCGTGGAACGACCCCACCAACCGATAGCAGTACGCCACCAGCTCACCCCGGTACGGCTCGAAATCCACGGGCCCATCATGGCGCACACGGCACATGGCGATGTCCCGGCCCGGCGACACCTCACCCGGTGCACCGCTGGCCGTCACCGTCACCCTGCTGCCCCCGGGCGGGGGATCGTGGTGACCAGCGCCGCGCTTCCCGTGGGCCCGCTGCTGGAGGGCTCCCTCGGCAACAACCCTCTCGCCGCCGAACCGGCCGCATCGACCGGCGCGCTGATCGGATACGCCCGCGTCGCCACCGGCGGGCAGCGCCTGGGCCGGCCGCCGGCGATGACGCCCGAGCGGAGGGCCGACCCGTTCAGCCGACCACGGCCAGCCGCCACAGCGAGGTGACCTCCGCGCCGCGCGCGGCGTGGAGGGGATCGGCGGTGTCGGTCGCCCGTGGGTGGCGGGGTCGCGTGTCGGCCTTGTCCACGACGCGCAGGCCGGCCGCCTCGATCCCGGTCAGCAGCTGCCAGCGGGTCCTGAGCCCGAGGTGTTCGGCGAGGTCGGACAGGATGAGCCAGCCTTCGCCGCCCGGTGTGAGGTGAGAGGCGAGCCCGTGCAGGAAGCCATGGAGCATGCCGCCGTCCGGGTCGTAGACGCCGTGCTCGAGCTGGGAGGTCGGCCGGGCCGGGATCCAGGGCGGGTTGCAGACGATGAGGTCGGCGCGGCCCTCCGGGAACAGGTGCGGGCCGGCGACCTCGACGCGGGCGGCGAGGCCGAGCCGGCGGACGTTGTCACGGGCGCAGGCCAGGGCGCGCGGGCTGATGTCGGTGGCCGTCACGCGTTCGAACCCCCGGCGGGCCAGAACGGCGGCGAGCACTCCGGTGCCCGTTCCGAGGTCGAACGCGGTGCGGCGCACCGCCGGCGCGGGGAGCGGCGCCTCGGCGACCAGGTCGACGTACTCGCCCCGGACAGGGGAGAAGACCCCGTAGTGCGGGTGGATTCGAGCGCCCAGGGCAGGGACCCGGACGCCTTTGAGACGCCACTGGTGCGCCCCGAGCACGCCCAGGAGCTCGATGAGCGAGATCGCCGTCGGCTCACGCGGCGGCCCGTACGCCTCGACGCACGCCTGACGTACGTCCGGGGCCCGGCGCAGGTTCAGGGCGTAGCCGTCCTCCAGCAGGACGAGCAGCCGGCCCAGCACCCGGGCGCGGTGACTCCGGGCCCTGCGGTGAAGATGGAAGGACTCGAGAGGGTCGTCCCCCGGCCGGGGGGACTTCCTCTCGACGCGGCGGCGCATCGCCTGCAGCAGCTGACGCGCGTTGTGATAGTCGCCTTGCCACAGCAGGGCGGTGCCCTCGCAGGCGAGGCGGTAGGCGGTATCGGCTTTGAAGCGGTCGTCGGCGACGATGACCCGTCCGGGCGGTGGGGTCGCGTTCTCGGAGTGCCAGCGGGCGGATCGGGTGGTGCGGGCTTCGGTCCAGTGAATCGTGGACACCACGTGCTCCTCGTGGTCGAACGTGCGGATGACACGAAGAGCACTTCGACGAGGAGCAGCGACAACACGCCCGTGCTGCGTACGGGCGCGCGTGGCAGGGCGGGAAGGGCCTACCGCTCCCGCGCCGAAGCGCGCGGGAGAACGTCGCCGAGAACCATGCCGAGTGTCATGATCAGCCCTTTCCGAACGTCGGCATCAAGGCTCGCACACGCCGAGCCGACGGGGAACACGACGCGCGGGCCGCCTCCTCGCGAGGGAAGTGGTCTTCGCCGAGTCGCGTCGACTGGCTCTTTCAGGACGGACCTGACCCTCCCTAGGGTGCCGACCATGAGTAGGAGTACGTGGTTCGACCGTCCCGTCCTGTCCGGGGAACACGTCCGCCTGGAGCCGCTCCGGCTCGAGCACGCGGAGGGACTGTACGAGGCGGGCAAGGACCCCGAGGTCTGGCGGTGGCTCAACGTCCGTCAACCGGCCGACCTCGTGGAGACGCGCCGCATGGTCGAGGACGACCTCCGCGCGATCGACGCCGGGCGGCTGCCCTGGGTGCAGATCGACGCGGCCACCGGGGAGGTGGCCGGCACGACCTCGTACTACGAGATCGAGCCGGCGCACCGCGGCCTGTGCATCGGGCACACCTGGATCGGCACCCGCTGGCAGCGGACCGCCCTGAACACCGAGGCCAAGCTCCTGCTGCTGGAACGGGCGTTCGACGGGCTGGGCGCCATCCGGGTGGGCTGGCACACCCACCACCGCAACGAACGCTCCCAGCGCGCCATCGAACGCCTCGGCGCACACCGCGAAGGAGTCCTGCGCAGCCACCGCATCCGGCCCGACGGCTCCGTCCGCGACACCGTCTGCTACTCGATGCTCGCCGCCGAATGGCCCGCCGCCCGCGACCGCCTGCGCGCCCGCCTCGCCTCCGCCTGACCCGCGGTCCACCTCGCGCGCCGCGGCTACATCCTCGCTAGTCCCCGGCCATCACGGTGAAGGTGAATCCGGCGCTCGTCGGACGGCGCAGCGGAATGTCGCACTCGATCCGGCGCAGTACATCGTTCCTGCTGAGGCCGAGCCCTTGCGCGATGAGCCGTTCCGGGCGCACCGGTACCGGATCCTCGAACACGACCTTCACCTGGACCGGCGCCTCGTTGAGCCGTGCCGGCGGGGTGTCCAGCCGCCAGGCCCCCGCCCAGTCCAGGGTGAAGCGGTTGCGCCGGGCGAGTAGAGGATCCAACAGCCTGGACGCCACCAGTTCCGGATCGTTGACGCGGTAGCCGTGGATCTCGGCCGGATCGAAGGATCTGACCGGCGCTCGCTTGTGCACGATGCGCTTGCTCGTCCGATCGCAGGATACGCAGTGGACCAGCAGCCACACGTCCAGCAGCTTGCTGTTGGCGTTGACGCGGAACCTGCCCTCGCCGGTGGTGGCCGACTCCGACCGGCAGTCCGCGCACCGCAACGACAGCAGAGGCAGCCTGGTCCGGCGAACGACCCAGGGCAGCACGGTATGAGGTTGTGAAGACATGAGCTCTCTAGACCTGACACGAGGCCGATCGCGCGCGGCCTCAAACGCTGTATGACCGGGCGCGCATGGGCAGCCCGGCAGAGCCGACGGGAGCGTCGGCTTGAAGGTGAGCTGAAGAAGGTGTCAGGTCTAAAAAGCAGGCGGGGTCATGCGGTCTTGTCCTCTGTCCTCACTGCGATGGGCCGCAGGCAACCTACGGGAACGCGGAAGGAAGGCTCAACCGCTTTTCCGGGGTCTGAGGAACATCCCCGCGAGGACTACGGGCTGGAGACCGTGAACCGGGAGCGCCGTGTCAAGTTCGTCCAGCACCATCGCGAGCACCTTGTTTCCGCGCAGAATTCGAGATTTTCGCCGCCGGGGGATTCGACAAGACAGCGCCTCTGAACGTGATGTCGGTGCCCAGCCTGACATTTCGAGCGCCTGTGGTGTCGGACTGGTGAGACACCATCCAGCACACCGGAAGGAAGACCTCACCATGTCCACGCCACCGATGACCGATACGACGACGGAGCAGGACGGCATCCAGTCGCGTCTGCCCAACCTCACCGAGCTTTTCCCCGAGGTGGCGAAGCTCTCCGGAGCCGTGCGCAACGCCGTCTGGAACGGGCCGGTTCCGCAGACCACCATCGGCCTGATGCTGCTCCGCGCCGCGCAGATCGTCGGCAGCACCTACCACGCCATCTCGTTGACCGACAAAGCCCGCAAGGCCGGGGAGACCGAGAAGCGCATCACCGCCGCGGCGACCTGGCAGGACGCCCCCTACTTCACCGACGCCGAACGGGTCGCGCTGGAGCTCGTGGAGGCCGTCCTCACCCCGAACCCGTTCGGGGAACGCGTCTCCGACGACCTGTTCGCCAAGGCGTCCGCGCTCTACGACGACGAGGCGCTCTGGACGCTCACCATGGCGATCGGCCACTTCTGCCTGTTCGTCCCGGTCGCCCTGATCGGCAAGCCGATCCCCGGCAGGCCCATCGGGAAGAACTACAGCAAGTAAAGGGGGCTGATGGACCCCAGGGCTGGAGGTCCACGAAGGGCACCGGCGCGACCGAGGACGACGTGAGGCGTCTGTCCGGCTCGGTCACGCCCATCTTCGACTGTCTGAACCGCTAAGCGATCACCCCGTCGGGACCCGGCCAGTCGTCAGTTGGCTGGCCGGGACCTCCGTGTCGAGCATCCCGGCGCCGGTCGTCGACGGACCGGCCGGGTGTGATCAGCCCCACTGGACGCCTCGCGGAGCCGTCAGCGCACACGGCGTAGTGCCTCGCCGATGACCGCCACGCCTTCGCCGATGGCGGTCGGGACGCTCGCGGCGTAGCCGAGCACGAGCCCTGGGCGGCCGGGGCACTGCCTGTGCCATGAGAGCGGCTGCACCTTCACCCCGTGCGCGAGCAACGCGGCGGCGAGGTCGACGTCGGAGAACCCGGCGTCGAAGGTGATCGTCAGGTGCAGGCCCGCTGCGGCGCCGTGCACCGTCGCGTCCGGTAGGTGGGCTCCGATCGCATCGATCATGGCGTCTCGGCGACGGCGGTGGCGTCTGCGCAGCAGCCGCAGATGGCGTTCCATCTCTCCCGATTCCATCAGGCGGGCCAGCACCAGTTGCGGAAGCGCCGCGTTGCCGAGATCGGCGAACCGCTTGGCGGCCACGACGGCGTCGCGGTACCGCGGTGGCGCGAGGCACCATCCGATCCTCAGCGCCGGTGCCAGTAGTTTGGACACGCTCCCGGCGTAGCAGACGCGCTCGCCGAGCGGCGACCGTAGCGCCGGAACCGGAGGCCGGTCGTAACGGTGCTCGGCGTCGTAGTCGTCTTCGATGATCAGGCCACCGTCATCGACCCACCGCATCAACTCGCGGCGCCGGTCGCCGCCGAGCACCACGCCGGTCGGGAACTGATGTGCCGGGGTGAGCAGGACAGCCGGGGCGCCCGTCGCCCGCAGCGTACCGACATCTATCCCGTCGGCGTCGACCGGCACCGGCGGGGTGGCCAGCCGCCGGTTGTGCAGGTGCTGGCGGGCGCCCAGTGATCCGGGATCCTCCACGGCCACTTCGCGGATCCCGGCCTCGACGAGCACCTCCGCGAACAGTCCGAGCGCCTGGGCGGTGCCGGCGGTAATGATCACATCTGCCGGGTCGGCGAGGATCCCGCGGTTGCGGGCCAGCCAGTTCGCCACGGCGACGCGCAACGCCGGGCATCCTCGGGGATCCCCGTATCCGAGGGCGGAGGATCCCAGGTCGGCGAGCAGTGAACGTTCGGCGCGCAGCCACGCGGCCCGCGGGAAGGCGGCCAGGTCGGGCACGCCCGGTGACAGATCGATCCGTGCCGCGGCCGCCCGCAGCGAGTCGAAGACCTCGACGCCGGGTGACGCCGTGAACACCGCGTCCGTCGCCGTCGCGCCCGCTGGAGCGGACCGCGGCCGCGCCGGGGGCGTCCGGCCCGGAGCACCGACGACGATCGTTCCGCCCCGGCCGCGCCCTGCGACGTAGCCCTCCTCGCTGAGACGCTGGTAGGCCTCGGTGACGACGCCGCGGGACACGTGCAGATCCCGCGCGAGCACCCGGCTCGCGGGCAACCTGCTTCCCACGCTCAGGAGGCCGTCGCGGATCGCCCACCGGAACCGCTCGGCGAGCCATTCGGACAGCCCACCGACGGGCGCGTCCTCGACGTTCAGCTGGAGGAAATCCGAGCCGGCTGTTATGGACTCCTCGAAGAGGTCTTCATTGGACCTGTTCATCAGGCCATTGTGGCGGCAGAGTGCCGGTCACGAGAACGGCCCATCACCGGAACCCATCAGGAGAGCCACCTTGAGCATCGCGTTCCTGGTGACCACGCTCATCGTGGTCGCCACGCCCGGCACCGGGGCGATCTACACACTGTCGGCGGGCCTGTCGCACGGCCGCCGCGCGAGCGTCGTCGCCGCGATCGGCTGCACGCTCGGCACGGTTCCCCACATGGTGGCGGCGATCACCGGCATGGCGGCGCTGCTGCACACGAGCGCGACGGCGTTCCAGCTCGTCAAGTACCTGGGGGTGGTCTACCTGCTGTACATGGCGTGGGCCACGCTGAAGGACACGGACCCGATCGTCGCCGAGGAGGAGACCGCACCGCGCCCGGCCGGTCGCGTGATCGCCTCCGGCGTCTTGATCAACCTCCTCAACCCGAAGCTGACGATCTTCTTCTTCGCCTTCCTGCCGCAGTTCGTCGACACCGGCGAGCCGGGCCACGTACTGCGGATGCTGGAACTCAGCGCTGTGTTCATGCTGGTCACGCTCGCGGTCTTCGCCGCTTACGGCGTTTCCGCCGCCTCGGTACGGGACCACGTGACCGCGCGGCCGCGAGTGATGGCCTGGCTACGCAGGGGCTTCGCCGGATCCTTCGTCGCCCTCGGCGCCAAACTCGCGCTCGCCGCCCGATGACCGCCCACTCCACGACGGACTCGATCATGTACTTCCAGCATTTGGACGAGATCTGGTCCGAGTACCCCGAACTCGTCGCCGGCGCGCTCGTCGCCACGGGGATCACCGCCGACGCGGTCGTCGAGCCCCGGATCGAGGCGTTCAACACGCTCGCCAAGGCGCGACTCGCAGCGGGCACGGAGTCCGACCTGCCCGAGATCCAGGCCTGGCGGCGCACCTTCTCGAGGATGGGACTCAAACCCACGCGGTATCGATGCGCCTCGGAGTCGCTGCTGCGGCGCTTCCGCAAAGAAGGCGCCCTGCCACGGATCCACCCGTTGGTCGACCTCTGCAACGCCGTCTCGCTTGCCTTCGCGATCCCGGTGGCCGCGCTGGACGTCGCCAGGGTCTCCGGGCACCTCGAGGTCCGGCGCGCGGCCGGCGACGAGAACTACCTGACGCTCTCGGGAGAGCCGGAGAATCCGGAACCGGGAGAGGTGACCTTCGTCGACGCCGCCGGGCATGCACACGCCCGGCGGTGGACGAACCGGCAGAGCGGTCACTCGGCCGTTCGCGACACGACCCGTACGGCCTTGATCATCGCGGAGGGTGTGCACTCCTCGGCGGCCAAGGACGTCCCAGACCTCATTGCCACGCTGTCGGACGCGCTGAGCAGCACCTGGCCGACCACGGTGCGGACCGCGAGATTGAGCCGCTCCGCGCCGCGCTTCGACTTCGCCGTCCCGTCGTACGGCGCCGGAGACGAGAAGCAACGCTGACCGGCCGTACAGGCCCCGGCAGCGGACCTGCGGCCCGTCAGCTGCGGCGGGCGGCCGATCGCGCCGGCCGTGGTCCCGGCGGCCACGTCGCGAGGTGGAAGGACCTGGCCGCCCAGGTAGCGGCTCCACGCCGACTCGCTGCGGGAGGTCTTGCGCGCCAGGGCGGCCAGGCGCAGCCCGCTCCGGTCCTTGAGAGCACGCGACCGCACCGCCAGGTGCCGCACCTCGGGTTCGGGGGTGTCCGGCAGTGGCGACCACGCCCCCAAGAGGGTCCCTCCGTCCCGCGCCGTCCCGCCGGGACATCCCGTCTCCGCAGCTCAGTGCCTGGGACGTCCCCGCGCGGCCCTGCCCGGTTCGCCACCGTATCGGGACGCGTGTCCGGCGCCTGAGGATTCGATCGAGCGGCGGCCACCGGGGCCACCGCGGACGATCAATGAGGAGCGAAGGTGCGAATCACCAACGCGGCCAAGACCGGCCTCATCGGACTGGCCACCGCCGGGACGGCGCTCACCCTGGGCGCCACCATCCCCTCCGCCCAGGCCGCCACCCCCACCACCGCCCACACGGTGACCGCCGCCGCCAGCAGTAAGTGCATGTGGTTCAACGCGCCCAAGGTCCACGGCTACACGGCGAAGATCAAGCTCTGCTGGAACTGGGCGTACGACGGGCACGGCGCCTACAACGGTGTCATCCACGCGACCTACTACGACTCGTCCAGGACCAACGGCACGCTCTACGTCAAGGCCCGGATCTCGAACCGCTGGGTGGCCACCCTCGGCGCCGGCCACGAGGTCTCCTATGGCACTCACAAGTACCTGCCCTACAGCCACGGCAAGAACCTGGCGTTCCGCGCCTGCCTCTCCCACCACGGCTGCGGCCCCAACGGCCACTGACCCGGTGCCGCCCTTGGACAACCGGAGCGGATAGCGCAGATCAGCCGAACACGACGCGGCCCCCACCCTCGCCGGCAGCGAACCGAGCCAGAGTGGGGGCCGGCGGCGTACGCAACGCTCGGTGAAGGACGCCCCGGCCGGGTGAGACGTCCAAGAACGCGCGACGCGGAAGGGGTGTCTACCGAGACTTCCGTTCACCTCGCCCCGTCGATACGTTCGTGACCGCCACCTCGACGCAATCGCCTTCGTTTCCGCCGCTCTTACTGCTCTTACGCCAGAAGGCATCGACCGTCTCTGGAAGACTCATATTGCGACGTTAACCGCTCGATGAGCCGCAGAGAAGCACCTTCGCTCAACGATGCGTCCAGCAGTCGGGTGAAGGTGGCCTCGGTCAGGGCCACGTCACTCTCCTTTTCCATGAACAGGCTTTTCGTGAACTGCTCGACCATCGACACTGTCAGGCCGCCCGGCGGCCGGAGCGTGAACAGGCCGAATGGCCCTGCCAGCCAGAGATAGGCGCCCGCAGAGTTGGGGAGCACTCGGAGCGTCACGTGTTTGAGTTGCGCGGCGTCGGCGAGCCGACGCAGTTGGGCGTACATGAAAGCGGGGCCGCCGACCTGATGGTGGAGGACGGATTCACTGATTACGGCGACGTAGTGCGGCGGTTCAGGTCGCTTCAGCACCTCTTGTCGGGCCACCCGGAAGTCGACGAGTGCACGGGCCATGCGGGCAGATCCCGACGGCCCGGCCGCGATGAGACCACGGGTGTACTCGGGGATCTGTAGGAGGCCAGGAACCACGCATGGTTGAAAGGTACGGATCAGTTCCGCGTCCTCTTCGAGGCTGGCGAGGTCGAGGGCAGCGGCGGAGATGCGGCCCTCGTAGGCGCGTTCCCAGTTCTTGCCGGGCTTGTGGGTGGCGAGGTGGAGGAGGGAGTCGCGGAGGGGACCTTCGGGGACCTCGTAGAAGTTCAGGAGGTCGGCGAGTTCCTGGGGGTCGATGGAGTGGAGGCCGTTCTCCAGGGTGCTGAGCCAACTCTTGGAGCGGCCGTAGCGGCGGCAGGCGGTGTCGATGGTCAGCCCGCCGTCCTCGCGGGCCTTGCGTAGTGCCGAGCCGATGCGGCGCAGGCGCACGGATGGGATGTTCCGGGAGGGCATCCACCCACGCTGTCACGCACCGTGTCCGCTTGTATACGCATAGCCGCCAGGAGAATGTTCGCCCGGCGAAAGTTCCGCCCAGGTCAGCGGGTGTTGCGGCCTGCCGCGGTCGGTGGTGACCGTAAGTCTCCGACATGGGGAAGGGAGCCGTCGAGTGCAGGTGTCGAAGACGCGGTACGCGCTGCTGGTCCGGTTGGCGTGGGAGTTGCGGGGCGCGCCCGTGACCTCGCTGCTCGTCGTGCCCGGCCACGGCGAAGCGGTGCTGTGGGTGCTGGGGCGGGGCGGCCGCAAGGAGGCCGTGCTGGCGGTGCCGCGGCCGGACCGGTGGCGGATCCTCTGGCGTGGCGCGGAACTGGACGCGGCGTCGGTGCCGGAGGCGGCCCGGGCGGATCGCGGCGGCGGTCGCGGCATGACCGAGGTGGGGGAGGCGACCGGAGAACCGGTCGTGCTCGGGCGGATCACGCTGCCAGGGTTTCGGCGCTCCGTCGCGCACGCGCGCATGTTCCTGCGGGACCTGCTGCCCTGCGGTCATCCGGTGATGGACGACCTGGTCATGGTGGGGAGCGAGACGGTGTGCAACGCCGTGACGCACACCGCGTCGGGTCGCCCCGGAGGACGGGTGACGGTCGCGCTCATCGCCGACCGCGGTGCGTACCGGCTGGAGGTCACCGACGACGGCGCCGGTGGCGCGCGGCCGCGCCTCCGGGACGAGGAGGGCGGTGAGGGCGGGCGTGGGATGCGGATCGTCGACGCGCTGGCCCGGCGCTGGGGTTACCGGGAGGACGGCGACCGTACGGTCGTGTGGGCGGAGTTCGCCGGTAGGTGAGCCGGTTGTCGGTGGGCGACATCGGAGCCTTGTGACGTTGGCGGCGGCGATCTGTGCGGCGGCGCGTCCCGTACTCAGACTTAGGCGCGATCCCGTTTCGGGCGACGGCGGTTCGTGAGGAGACGAGATGTCCGGCAGGAGACTCAAAACCCTGATGGTCTGCGCGGCGACGGCCGCGGTGCTGTCCGTTCCGATGAGGCCGGCCGGTGCGGCCGGGCTGCGCGACGTGTTGTTGGTCGGCAACAGTCAGTCCGGCAGCGTCAGCTTCATCGACGGGCACACGTACCAGAATCTCGGGTCGTTCAACGTGATCGGGGACCTGCAGCAGCGGCTGAACGAGATGGACCCGATCCAGCGGGCCGGGTACGAGACGGTCAAGCAGATCGAGGGCGGGGACCGGTTCGTCGACGACGTGCAGTTGTCCCCGGACGGCAGGACGCTGTACGTCTCGCGCGGCAACCTCGACGACGCCGCCGCCTTCGATCTGGTGTCGGGGCGGCAGCTGTGGCACACCCGGCTGGACGGCTTCCACGCCGACCACGCGGCGCTGTCCCCGGACGGCAGGAGGTACGTCATCTCGGCGACGACGGCGCAGGTGGCCGAGGTGCTGGACCCCGCGACCGGGGCGGTGGTCGGCAAGTTCGCCACTGGGACGTACCCGCATCAGAACGACTACACGGCCGACGGGAAGTACATCTACAACTCCAGCATCGGGGTGACGTCGCTGCCGCAGTCGCTGGAACTGCTCAAGGGCAGCTTCCGGCTGACGAAGGTCGACGCGGCGACGCTCCAGGTCGTGAAGACGTGGAACCTCCCGCACGGCATCCGGCCCAACCTCATCGCGCCGGACGGCAACACCTTCTACGCCCAGCAGTCCTACCTCAACGGCTTCGTCAAGTACGACCTGGCGCAGTCGAAGATCGTCTCGACGGTCACGATGCCGTACAGCGCGCACGGCCAGGCGCTGAAGCCGGACGACTACCCGCAGAACTCCGCGCACCACGGCCTGGCGCTGTCCGGGGACGCTTCCAAGCTGTGCGACGTCGGGACGATCGACGACTACACCGCGATCGTGAACACCGCGGACCTGTCCACGAAGGGCTTCGTGAACTACCCGACGGACAGCCTGCCGTACTGGGGGACCACCAGCGTCGACGGTACGCGCTGCTTCGTGTCGCTGAGCAAGGCGAACGCCGTGTCGGTGGTCGACTACGCGACGGCGACGGAGGTCGCCCGGGTGCCCGTCGGGGTGTTCCCGCAGCGGGAGCGGATCGGACAGGCGGCCCCGGAGGCGATCGCGGCCCTCACGCCGGCGGGCTGAGCGGTCCACACTGGGCGTCACGGAAGATCCGCACCGTGACGCCCAGTGCCGTACCGGGAGACGAGATGACCGAACGCGCCGTGCTGCGCCGCCTCATGGAGAAGATGCGCGCCGACCCGCGGACGCTCGAGGCGGTCGTCGAGGCGGCCCGCGCGCAGTCCCCGCCGATCGCGGCGCTGCCGGTGCAGGAGGTCCGGCGGCACATCGCGGCGCTGCTGGCGGTGGTGTCCGCGGCGTTCATCGACGAGTCGGGGCTGAACGAGGACGACGCGCGGGTCGCGGACCGGCTGGCCACCGACCGGGCGTTGCAGGGCGTGCCGCTGGCGGCGCTGCTGGACGGGTTCCAGGCGGCGCGCTCGCACGTGATGACGCGGCTGCTGAACGAGGCCCGGTCGGCGGGGGTGTCCCTCGACGGGCTGATCGAGGAGCTGATGGAGCTCGACGCGTACGCGAACGGGCTGCAGAACCGGCTGGTCCACGCGTTCCGGGAGACGGAGCTGAGCCTGGCGAACTCCGCGCACGCCGCCCGCGTGCAGGCGCTGCGGGACCTGCTGGGCGGTGGCCCGGTGTCGTGCGCCGCCGACGCGGGCCTGGACGCGCGGCGGCGCCATCACTGTCTGGTGACCGACGTCGGCGATCCGCGGGAGGCGCGGCGTGTCGAAGCGGCCCTGTGCCTGGCCGACGGGGTGTCGGGGCTGGTGGACGGGCGGCTGTGCGCCGTGACGACGCGGCTTCCGGCGGATGCCGCGACGCTCGTGGTGGCCGGCCCGGCGGTACGGCCCGAGGAACTGGCCGAGGTCTACCGGCTGAGCCGGACCGCGCTGGCCTCGGCGCGCCGGCGGGGGCTGGCGGGGCTGTGGGAGCTGACGGCGCTGGCCATTCCGGTGGCGCTGGACGCCCATCCGGCGTTGGGGGAACTGCTGGCCCGGGAGCGGCTGGCCGGCCTGGACGCGGGCGACGAGTTTCACCGGCTGCTGGCCGAGACGGCCGTGGTCTATCTGGACCACGGTGGCCGCGCCGACCAGACCGCCGCCGCGTTGCACGTGCATCCGAACACGGTCAAGCACCGGCTGCGCCGCCTGACGGCGCTGACGGGCTTCGCCGATCCGGTCCCGCCCGGGGAGGCCCTCTCCGACGCGTTGCGGTGGCGGTGGGCGCTGCACGCCTGGCTCGGCGGCCACGGCTTCTGACCACGGACGAAGGCCCCCGGGGCCCTTGTCGAGGTCCCGGGGAGGTGCCGCCCTTCGTCCGTGGTCCCGGCGTCTAGTGATGGCCGAGGGGGTCCAGGTGCTGTGCCGTGGCGTCGTCGGCGGTCGTCGACTCGCTCAGGTGACGCCAGCGCTCGTCCTCGGCCAGCAGGGCCCGGCCGGCCTGGGTGGCATAGGTGTAGGCGTCCGGGCCGACGAGCAGGCGCAGCGGCGGCTCCTCCATCGCGACGACCTCGAGCACGAGCCGGGCCACCTTGACGGGATCGCTGGCCATGGTGACCTGTCCGTCACTGTGCCTGGCGGCCATGCGGCCCACGGTCTCGGCATACTCGGGACGGATCGGGTCGATCCGCATCGACGATCCGGACCAGTCGGTGCGCATGCCGCCCGGTTCCAGGACCGTCACCTTGATGCCGAGCGGGGCGACCTCGCCGGCGAGCACCGACGAGAAGCCGCCGACGGCCCACTTGGCGGTCTGGTAGGCGCCCAGGCCCGGGGTGGCGAGCCGGCCGCCGACCGATGAGACCTGGATGATCCGTCCGGCTCGCTGCGCGCGCATCACCGGCAGTGCGGCGCGGGTCAGCCGGACGACGCCGAACAGGTTGGTGTCCACCTGCGCGCGGAAGTCGTCGAAGTCGGCGTCCTCGATCGAGGCGACGTTGGCGTAGCCGGCGTTGTTGACCAGGACGTCGAGCCGGCCGTACCGGTCGACCGCGGTGGCCACCGCGGCCTCGGCGGCCTGGTCGTCGGTGACGTCGAGGGGGACCACGGTGAGGCGCTCGCCGTGCTCGGCGGCGAGGTCGTCCAGCGCGGACGCCTGGCGGGCCCCGGCGACGACCCGGTGCCCGGCGGTGAGGGCGGCGCGTACGATCTCGCGGCCGAGGCCTCGGGAGGCCCCGCTGACGAGGAAGACCAGAGAAGAGGACGAGGACATGAGAACTCCAGAGGCGAACTAACTAACCGGTTGATTAGTTACAGTTATACTCGCTTCGGCTCGCATGTCAACTAAACGTTCAGTTACGATGGTGCTCGTGGGGAGCAGAGACGCGGAGGCCACCCGGAGACGGCTGCTGGAGGCGGCGCGGGAGGAGTTCGCCGCCTACGGCATCGCGGGCGGACGGGTCGAGCGGATCGCGGCCGCCGCCCGGAGCAACAAGGCGCAGATCTACCACTACTTCGGCAGCAAGGACGGGCTCTTCGACGCCGTCTTCGACGCCATGTGCCGGGAGACGGTCGACGCGGTGCCGATCGACGCGGAGAACCTCCCCGAGTACGCCGGCAAGCTGTTCGACTCCTACGAGCGGCGCCCGTGGGTGCAGCGGATCGCCGCCTGGTACCGGCTGGAGCGGGCCGGCACCGGCGACCTGCTCACCGTCGTGGTGGCGAGCAACGAGGCCAAGCTCAAGGCGGTCGCCGACGCGCAGGCCAGGGGAGTGCTGCCGACGCGTTTCCCGGCGGACGTGCTGCTCGGGCTGGTCATCCACCTGTCCGGCTTCTGGAGCTCCAACGTGCCCGAGTTCGACGCGGTCGTCGCCGGCCACTCGTCCGCGACCCGGCGGCAGGTGGTCGTCGACGCGGTCGCCGCGCTCCTGGCCTGACCTCGTCCCGCCCGGCGGGCGCGAGGGCACCGGTGTCTCATCGCAGGGTGAGCGGCGTCTCGGATTCGAGGTGGGTCAGCTTCTGCGGGTTGCGGACGTAGTACAGGCCGGTGATGCGGGCGTCCTCGACGCGGACCGCCATGACGCCGTCGATCTCGCCGTCCACGCGGAGGAGGAGCGCCGGGCTGCCGTTGACCACGGTGGGGTCGACGGTGAGCGCGACGTCGGCCTTGCCTATGCCGCCGAGCATGTAGCGGACGATCTTGTCGGCGCCGGTGATCGGCCGCAGCGCGGCCTGCTTGACGCCGCCGCCGTCGCTCACGAGCACGATGTCCGGGGCGAGCACGTCGAGGAGGCCCTGTGGGTCCCCGGTCTCGAGCGCGCGCTGGAACGACTCCAGAGCCGCCCGGGCCTGGCCCGGGGAGACCGCCTCGCGAGGGCGGCGGGCATCGACGTGCCCACGGGCGCGGTGGGCGATCTGGCGCACGGCCGCGGGGCTCTTGCCGACGGCGGCCGCGATCTCGTCGTAGCCGAGGTCGAAGGCCTCGCGCAGCACGAAGACCGCACGCTCGGTCGGCGAGAGCGTCTCGAGGACGAGCATCAGCGCCATCGACATGCTCTCGGCGAGCTCGACGTCCTCGGCCACGTCCGGGGCGGTGAGCAGGGGCTCGGGCAGCCACGAGCCGACGTACGCCTCCTTGCGGCGCTTCATGGTGCGCAGCCGGTTGAGCGACTGCCGGGTGGTGATCCGGACCAGGTAGGCGCGCTCGTCGTGCACCTGCGCCAGGTCGACCTTGACCCACCGCAGCCAGACCTCCTGAAGGACGTCCTCCGCGTCGGCCGCCGAGCCGAGCATCTCGTACGCGACGGTGAAGAGCAGGTTGCGGTGGGCGACGAAGGCGTCGGTCGCCGCGTTGGTGGCCTGGTCGTCCATATCTAGGCCGCCCTTCCAGCGGTGATCGGCGCCTCGGCGCGCTCGGCCTGCAGCAGTCCCTGGCGCTTGCCATCCTTGGCCCACCAGGTGCGCGCACCGGGCTTGCGCGCCTCGTACCCCAGCTGCCAGACGGTGCTCCGGCACACGAACTCCTTGAGCTTCGCACCCGGCCGGCCGCCGAGGTAGAACCGTATCGCGGTGTCGTTCCGGCGGGAGAACTGGAAGATGCCCGCGCGACGCCCCAGGCTGATGCACTGGCCGGCGAACCCCACGCTGACGGGCGCGGGCCGCTCACCCGCCATCCGGCTGAGCACCGTCTCGGCTGTCTGCGGGCCCAGCTGAACCGCGGACTGGCAGCCCATCCGGAACGGCAGGTCCGACGGTGCCGCCGAATCCCCGGCCGCGACGACGCGCGCGTCGTCCACGCTGGTCAACGTCTCGTCGGTGCGCAGGCGGCCCAGGGCGTCGGTGCTCAGCCCGCTGCGCGCGGCCAGGTCCGGCACGCCGAACCCGGCGGTCCAGATGGTCACCTCGCTCGGCACCGCGCGGCCGTCGCCGAGCCGCACGACGTCGCGCGTCACGGCCGTCACCTTCGTGCCGGGGCCGTCGAGCACGGTCACCCCGAGCCTGGCCAGCCACTTGGCGACCGAGCGCCGGCCGCGTGGATGCAGGTACGGGCCGAGCGCCCCGCCGCACACCAGGGTCACTCGGCGGTTCTGCTCCGCCAGCTCGGCGGCGGTCTCGATGCCGGCCGGACCGGCTCCGACGACCGTCACCGCGGCCGTCGCGGGCGCGGACTCGAGGATCGGCCGCAGCCGCTGCGCCTCCTCCAGTGCGGCGATCGGATGGGCGAACTCGGCCGCTCCGGGCACCTGCGGGTCGGCGCTCCCGCTGCCCACCGCGTAGATCAGATAGTCGTAGCCCACCGTGCCGCCGGTCGCCAGGGTCACGCCGCGCCCGGCCGCGTCGATCCGGGTCACGGTGTCGACCACCAGCCGGACCCCGTCTGCCAGGACCTTCCGGTAGTCGACGACCGCGTCGTCGGATCCGCCCACCAGTTGGTGCAGGCGGATCCGCTCGACGAAGGTCGGGCGCGGGTTGATCAGCGTCACCGCCACGCCGTCGCGCTGCGTCAGGCGATTGGCCGCCATGACGCCGGCGTATCCGCCACCGACCACGACGACCTCGGTGTTCTCAGCCATGATGTCTCCTCCGTTTCCAGGGGGTCGGCCACAAGACACCGCGCAATCGACCGTTGTGACAGGCGTGAGGCAGATCACTTCGGCGTTATCGCTCCAGCCGGTAGTGCAGGTGTGTCACCCCAGGCGCCGGCACGGCCTTGACGAGGCTGAGCCGCACGTGGGCGGGCAGTTCCTGGAAGAGCCGTCGACCGCCGCCGAGCAGCACCGGCACCTGGTGGACGGTGATCTCGTCGACCAGTCCCGCGGCCAGGGCGGCGGTGATTACCCCGCCACCCATCAGGGTGACGTCGAGGTCCCCCGCCGCCGTGCGAGCGGCGGCGACCGCTTCCTCGATCGAGGTGGCGAATCGCTGCGCGGACGTCGCCTCGGGTGGTGCCGGCCGATGGCTGACGACGAAAAGTGGAGCGGCTTCGGTCGTTCCCCGACATCGGGAGAGAGGAGCTGATCAAGTACTTCACTTTGACGTCGCGGGAGCAGGCGTTCCTGGACGCTCCGGGGCGCGGTGCGGAGGCGCGGCTGGGGCTGGCCGTTCAGCTGTGCAGCTTGCCATGGCTGGGGTTCGTTCCGGACGATCTGCTTGGGGTGCCGCGGGCGGCGTTGCAGCGTCTGGCGTCGCAGCTGGTGGTGTTCCCGGGGGCGTTGCAGTACTACGTGCAGAGCACCCGCAAGCGCCCGCAGACCCGCAGTGATCATCTGAAGCTGGTCATGCGGTACCTGAAGTGGAAGACCACGACGCCCGGTGGTCAGGAGATGAAGGAGTTGGAGCAGTTCCTGCTGGACCGGGCGATGGAGCATGACACCCCGTCGTTGCTGTTCCAGCAGGCCACTGAGCACCTGATCAGCGCGAAGGTGGTCCGGCCGGGCGTGGTCACGTTGATGGAGTTGGTCGGGGCGGCCCGGGGCGGGGCGGGGTCGCTGACCTCGGAGAAGGTCGAGCATCTCTTGACCGGGCAGATGCGGGCGGATCTGGACCGGCTGCTGGTGTACGACCCGGTGCTGGGAATGACACGGCTGATGTGGTTGACGACCCCGGCGGTGGAGGCGACGTCGGCGGCGGTGAAGCTGGCGATCGAGAAGCTGACGTATCTGCGTGGGATGGACGCTCACCTGCTGGATCTGTCGATGCTGCCGGTGCTGGTCGACCCCGCCGTCGCCGATGAGGACGTGGGCGGGCTGCTGCGCGAGCGGATAGGGATGGACAAACTCCGCGAGATCGCGTCGGTGAACTGGAAGCCGCTGCCCCGCGACCATGGGCGCCTGGCGACGCTGGAGGCGTCCTACTCCTACTTGCGTAAGTTCACACCGCAGGTCCTGGAGGCGATCGATTTCCAGGGCGGGCCTCGCGATCGCCGAGCTGCGCGCCCAGGACCGCGAGGTCCCCGACGAGCTGCTGTCGTTCATCGCCCCCGGCCACCGCGAGAACATCAACTTCTTCGGCTTCATCACCGTCGACGTCGAGGCCGAACTCGCCAAGCTCATCGAAGGCTGGCGGCCACTGCGGCCCACCACCGTCAACGAGTCCGGCACCACCTTCATGCTCGGCCCCTGAAGCGTCGAAGAAGAAGAGCTTCGCATGACCAGCAACGAAGCCTCTGTCGCCCGGACTCGGCTGTCCGGGCGACAGGCTCGGCCATGCGCTGGCTTCAGAAGGTGAGCAGGAATTTGCCGAGGTTGCCGCCAGCTTCAAAGCGTTCGTGTGCGGCGCGGACCTGGTGGAACGGGTAGCGATTTGCGACGCGCAGTCGAAGCTCACCTCGTTCTACCAGTGAGGCGAGGTGGGCGAGCTGTTCCTGGTCCTCTTGGACGTAGCTTTTGACCGCGCCGGGAACATCCGGGAGGGGGTGGTCGGCGATGGAGACGTACCGGCCGCCGGGCGCGAGGGCGCGGCTCACGTCGAGGCCGGCGGTGTCGAGTACGGCGTCGTAGGCGCCGGCGGGCAGGTCAGCAGGGGTGTGCCAGACCTGGTCGGTGCCGAGGGCTCGCGCCTCCTCGTGGTGGCCGGGCCGAGACACCAGTGCATCGACGACGGCCCCTGCCCGGCTGGCGAGCTGCACTGCGATGCCGCCCACGGCACCGGCCGCACCGATGATGAGCAGGCGCGTGCCGCTGGTGGCAGCCGCCTTGTCCAGCGCCTGCACGGCTGTCACGCCGGCCAGCGGCAGTGCTGCGGCGTCGGCCAAGGGCACGGTCGTGGGGGCTTTTGCCAGCAGCCCGGCGGGAAGGGAGACTTGCTCGGCCCATGTGCCGCGCCCGGTGGCGATCTGCGCGGACATCGCGATGACGTGGTCTCCGGGACGGAACGCGGTGCCGCCGCCGGCGATGACGACTCCGGCCAGGTCCCAGCCGAGGGTGGCGGGAAGGCCGGGACCGATGTCCCACGCCCGGGTCTTCCAGTCAACCGGGTTCAGACTGCTGGCCGTCGAACGGATGAGGATCTCGCCGGCCTCGGGAACGGGTTCGGGAACCTCTCGGACGGTGAGGACCTCCGGACCGCCGTGGCGGTCGATCTGGACAGCACGCATGGGTTGCCTCCTTCGGGGAGTGATCGGCGGCGAGTCAGACGGCGGCTGGGACGTCGTCTTCGGCCGGCTGCATGGCCGAGGGCGTGCGGGGCAGGGCGAGGTAGGTCAGGGCTAGGCCCGCCAGGCTCAGCACCGCGCCGGCCAGACCGGTCCAGCGCAGGGCACCTGCCGAGACGATGACGCCGCCGATGGCCGAGCCGGCGGCTGCGCCGAGGTTGAAGGCCCCGACGTTGGCGGAGACGGCCAGCGTCGGGGCATCGCCCGCGTGGTGCAGGATCAGCCCCTGCAAGGGCGCGATGGTGGCGGTGGCGAGCAGGCCGAGTACCAAGACCGCCGCCACTGCGGAAGGCTGCCAGACGGCGGCGAACGGAATGAGGACGAGCACACCGGTCAGCCCGCCGAAGACGCCGCGCACGGTGGCGCTCATGGATTTGTCGGTGAGCCGGCCGGCGAGGAGGTTGCCGAGAAAACTGCCTGCCCCGTACGTGAGCAGCAGCCCCGAGACCGCCGTGGAGGAGAAGCCCGATACGCGCGTCAGCAGCGGGGCGATGTAGGTGAACACCATGGCGACGCCGGAGAATCCAACCGCGGTGGTGGCGATGGCCAGCAGGACCGGGCGGCGGGTCACCACTCGGACCTCGTCCCGCAGCCGCGTGGCCGGGGCCGGCTGCTTGGGCAGGACGACTGCGAGCAGCACGACGCCTGCCAGTGCCAGTGCGGTCAGGATGGCGAACGGGGTGCGCCAACCGGCGCTCTCCCCCAGCAGCGCGCCCAAAGGCACGCCGAGCAGCGTCGCCACCGTGAAACCGGACGCGACCGCGGAGATCGCCGTGCCGGTCTTGTCCGACGGCACCACTCTGGTCGCCATCACCAGGGCAAGGGCGAGAAAAGCGGCGTGGCTGAAGGAAGAGACCAGGCGTCCCACGAGCAGCAGTTCGTAGGAGGGGGCCAGAGCGCAGATCGCGCTGCCCGCCGCGAAGAGCAGCATCAGACCGAGCGCCAGCCCCTTGCGGGGCATCCTGGCGGTCGACAAGGCCACGAGGGGCCCACCGACCACGACTCCGAGCGCGTAGACGGTGACCGCCTGCCCGGCCGTGCCCACCGATACCTTCAGATCCGCTCCGACCTGGGGCAGCAACCCGGAGATCAAGTATTCCGACGTCCCGACGACGAAGACGCTCACACACAGGGCAGCGAGCGTCACGAAACTCCTTCTCATGGCAAGGACGCTAAAGTCTCACATAGATGTGAGAGTCAAGTCGCGTCGGCGACTTCCTCGCGGCAGACCAGGGAGAGACCATGCGCATCGGCGAACTGTCACGACGGACCGGCGTCCACGAGCGCCTGCTGCGCTACTACGAGGAACAGGGCCTGCTCCACCCCGAGCGGCGCCCCAGCGGTTACCGGGAATACAGCGACACGGACATCGACACCGTCCGCCGTATCCGCAGCCTCCTGGCCGCCGGTTTGAACACCTCCACCATCGCCACGATCCTTCCCTGCCTGCGCGATGACGGCGACCGTCTGGTCCCAACCTGCTCAGACCTGCTCGCCGACCTTCACCGAGAACGAGACCGGATCACACGGTCGATCGCAGACCTGCAGACATCCCTAGGTGCACTCGACAGAGTCATCGCTGCGGCCCCGCCCGATGTCACGCGCCGTGCACTCGCCGCGCTCAACGACTGAAGGGGTCTGTCATCATCGGGACGGAAGTCAGCGGTAGCTGCTGTAATCGGTCGATTGGTCAGCAAGAGCGCGTCGATGGGAACGCGATGGCCCGAGTTGCCCCGTCCGGTCGCGGCCGGCGCCGAACCGGCCGGGCACGTGCGGATCGGCTATGCCCGCGCCTCGACCGTCCGCCAGTCCCTGGACACCCAGCTCGACTCGCTCAAGGCCGCGGGCGTCACACGGGTCTTTTCGGAGAAGATCTCCACCCGCGCGACCAGCCGTCCCGAACTCGACAAGGCGGTCGGTCTGGCCCGCGAACTGCGGTCCTCTCGTGTCGCGGTCACCCTCGTGGTGCATGAGCACAAGCGGCTCGGACCGGCCTGCGACCTGCACCGATTTCACAGATCCGACCGGATCCAGGTGCCGCGGCCCGGTTATCCGACCGCGCCGGCGCACCGCGCGCCCGACTTATCCCCGGCCGTCCGGCCGACGGACGTCCGAAACCGCTTGCTCCAGCATGTGCCGCCAATGGTCGTTGTTCCGTTGCTCCCCGAGGGCCGATACAGCCGGACTACGTCGAGGAGGGGTGGCCGCCGAGGTGATTCTGCCGACCCTGGTGTTCAGAAAATTGCACGCCAGTCTGCGTCTGGTGGCGGCGATGGGAGCCGCGCGATTCAACGACGCTCGAACGGGTTGACCCCAGTCCACGGGTCGCTGTGCGGCTCGCCGCGCTCGCGTAGCTCCTGTTGGTAGGGGGACGGTCGGAATACGCCAGAAAGGGATCACGGACCAGTGTCGTAGCTGATTGATCGTTTGCGTGGCTCGGTCGGCGGGCCGTGAATGATGCGGTGGATGGTGGAGCGGCCGACGCTGTACTCGGTGGCCAGGTCCGCCAGTGACACCTCGCCGGCGGCGTAGCGGCGGCGGATGGAACGCCGCGCCGGCTCAGGCAGCTTGGGCTGCTTGCCCTTGAGCTTGCCGTTCTTCTTGGTCAACGCCATGCCCTCGCGAGTGCGCAGATGACCCAGGTTCGCTTCGAACTCGGCGACCATCGCCAGGGTCTGCAGGAACAGCCGGCCGAACGCGCCCCGCTGAGCAGTCAGAGCCGGGTCCGTTCGTTGGTGCTGAGAGGGGTAGAGCGGGTTGCTGGATCCTCGGTTATGTTCGCCGAAAGCTGCGGCCCCTGCGGGTGGCCGGGTCAGGCACTTGCGATCGGTGTTGTCTGTGCGAGAGCGATGCGCCAGCCGTCCTGCTCCTCGACCAGGATGTAGGTGAGGCTGCCCGACTGCGGCACGCTTGCGCCGCTGGGGTTCTTCGCCGCCGGATCCCGTTCGTCGGATAGGTGCTTGAGGCAGCTCACGATCGCGACCCCGGGGCCGGCGAAGCGGACGTCCACGATCTCCTGCCTGTTGCGCACCTGCGCCAATGGGCTCGCCAGGGCCGCCTTCATGGCCTGCCGCAGCGCGTCCCTGCCCAGAACTCGCCGTCCGGCGACGTTGACGATGATCGTTCCGGGTGTGTGCAAGGCGAGGAACGGTTCGAGGTCGTTCTGATGCTTCTCGGCCTCGGCCACCACCTGCTTGATGGCGGCGAGCCGCTCTGTGCCGGCCTGCTCGTTCATCCGTGGGCTCCCTGCTGTGCGTGGGCTTGGGTCGGTGCTGCGAGTCGCCTGTTGAAGAGGCTGCTCGAAGGTCGGTCGCGCCGGTGACTGGGAGGGCGTGGAACGGATATGGGCGTCCCACCCCTCCCAGAATTCGGAGCAATCCGCTCCGAGTAATCTAACTCGGAGCGGACCGCTCCGCAATTGGTATTCTCGGTGCATGTACGACGCCACGACGCCCCGCAAGCGGGGGCCTCAGGCCCGTGCCGCACGCAACGACCAGGCGCTGATCGAGGCGGCCCGCGAGGTCTTCATCACCCAGGGGTTCGACGCGCCGGTGTCGGCCGTCGCCGAGCGGGCCGGGGTGGGGATGGGCAGCCTGTACCGCCGATACCGCACCAAGGAGGAACTGCTCCAGCGGCTGTGCGCCGACTCCATGCAGCGCCTCGCCGAGACGGCCCGCGCCGGCCTGGCGATCGACGACCCGTGGCAGGGACTCGCCCACTACATCGTCGAGTGCGCCCGATTCGGCTTCGGCGCTCTGGCCCCCCTGGCGGGAACCATCGATGTCACACCGCAGATACAGCGAGCCGCCGAACAAGCCCAGCAGTTCACCGACAAACTGATCACGCGAGCCCACGACGCGGGAGCCCTTCGCGCTGACGTGACCGCCATGGATATCCACCTGCTCATCGGGCGGTTCAGCCGACCAGGCCCCGCACCGTCCCGGCACGCCGAGGAAGAGACCAGGTCCCGCCTGCTGGCGATCGTCCTGGACGGCCTCAGATCAAACAACGTCGGCCCGCTCCCGGGCACCCCACCAGACCCCCGGCAGTACCACGCCATGTGGGCCGCCGACTGATCGACGGCGGACTCAATCGCACCGAAGGCCTCCCATCAGGCCGCACCGCACTCTCCTTCGGGCACGACCTGATCGGCTGCTCCCCGGAGGCGACATCACCAAACCGCACGGATCTCGACGCCTCCTCTTCGTAGGAACACCGCCGAGCGGGGATCTCAGGCGTGTACGGGGGGTGAGGAAGATCCGTGTCGGAGGACCTGGTGACGGTCGAGTTCCTGTGGGATCAGCAGGCAGCCGAGCCCTCACCGGCGAACTCCAGGGCTCCCACGACCCGTCCGGGATCGTGTTCACCGTGCTCGCGGCGCTGTCGGGGATGGAACGCGAGTACATCCGCGACCGCACCCTCGAAGGCCACGAATCCGCCCGCACCCGGGCAAGACCATCGGCGGCGCCACCGTCACCGACGACGCCATGCTCAGCATGGCCCTCCACCTGCGCGACCAAGGATCGAGTCTGCGCGACATCGCCGCCCGGCTCGTCATCACCAAGGGCAAGAAGAAAGGCCAGCACCCCTCACCCGCCACCGTCCTGCGCATGCTCCGCGAACACGACGAGAAAACCGCCGCGATCCCGCCGAACGACTGACCGAGCCCGTTCAGCCCGGTCAGGGCAGAAGGACGGTCTGCGCTGCCAGCATCTCGCCCCAAGGGACCAACATTGCCGCAGCTCAGACCGCCATCCGTTGGATTTTCGGCGATTGCTACCGGCGCCCCCCGATGCACAGGGCGCAGGGGCCCGCCTCGGGTCCGGCTTGTCAGTTGGTCGAGGCTCTTACGGGCTCTGAGGGACTACCGGTCGGTGGCACCCGGCCGGTCACGAGGCCAGCAGCTTGTCAAGGTGCGACATCGAGTCGCGGACGCCGTGCTCCATGCCGTCTTCGATCATCGCGTCACGGGTCTCCACCGACGGGAACACCGCGTGGATGTGCACACGGGTGCGTCCACCGAGGTCCTCGAAGGTCAGCGTCTCGAGACTGACGTCGTTCGGCCGGCCGTCGTACTGGAAGGTCTGCACGATCCGCTCGTTGGTCACGACGGTGTGGAACACGCCGCGGAAGCCGTGTTCACCCGACTCGTTACGGTGGACGTAGGTGTAGCGACCGCCCGGGGTCGCGTTGTACTCGATCAGGGTCATCGTTGTTCCGGAGGGACCCAGCCACTGCGGGATGAGCTCGGGGTCGGTCCAGGCCCGGAACACCTGGGCCGGGGCCGCGTCGAACTCGCGCACGATGCCGATGAACGGTGTGCCGGGCTGGGCGGGCCGTGCGTCACCGGCCCGTCAAGCCTCAGCCATGCTCGCCTCGCTCGCGGCTGGTAATACCGTCATTCACCCGCTGGAACGCGGCCCTGAACGCCTTCGAGATCACCTTCGAAGGACGCCTGGCGGCTTGGCCGCCGGCCGCAACCAGCCCCTGCGGCCGGTCAGTGGGCGGAGAAACCGCCGTCGACGAAGAGGGCCTGGCCGGTGACGTAGGCCGACGCGGCGCCGGCCAGGAACACGGCGGCGCCGGCGAAGTCGCCGGGCAGGCCGTTGCGGCCGATGAGGGTCCGCTCGGCCATGGCGTCCTGGCGGTCGGCGGGGATGTGCGTGACCAGTGGCGTGACGACGAAGCCGGGGACGAGCGCGTTGACGCAGACGCCGCGCGGGGACCACGCCTCGGCCTGGGAGCGGGTCAGGGCGACCAGCCCGCCCTTCGACGCGCCGTAGGCGCCGCTGTTGGCGAAGGCACGGAAGGACTGCTGGGAGGCGACGTTGATGATGCGGCCGTGGCCGCGGCGGGCCATGCCAGGCCCGAACCTCTGGCCGAGCAGGTACGGCGCATCCAGGTTGACGGCGATCGTCTTGTCCCAGGTGGGCTCGTCGAGCTCGTCCATCGGGGGCCGCAGGTTGATCCCGGCGCAGTTGACCAGGATGTCGGGTTCGCCGAACGGCACGACCGCCTTGTCGGCCGCCCGGTGCAGCTGCGCGCGGTCGGCGAGGTCGGCCGTGACGTACGCGGCGGGGCGGCCGTGGGACTCCAGCTCGGCGGTGGTGTCACGCAGCTCGGGCTCGCGGCGGGCGATGAGGACGACCCGCGCGCCGGCGCGGCTGAGGGCGGTGGCGATGGCGCGGCCGATGCCGGAGCTGCCGCCGGTGACCAGCGCGACACGGCCGTCGAGGGAGAACAGCTCCTCCAGGTAGGTCGTCACGAGGCGAAACGGTACCGGGACCGGGCCGGTCGCGCTGATCGCGGGGTGAGATGCTGGCGTTCTGCGGAGACGGTTCCGGCCGTACCGTTCGCCATCGGGAGGTCGCGCTGCACACCGTCGTCGCCGAGACGCTGGCGGTCGCGTTGCTGCTGGCGGTGCTGGTCTTCGCGGTCGCCCGGCCGCGTGGGCTGCCGGAGGCCGTCGCGGCGGTGCCAGCGGCCGGGCTGCTGACCGCCGTCGGCGCGGTGTCCCCGTCCCAGGCCTGGGCGCAGACCCGCACGCTGCTCCCCGTCGTCGGGTTCCTGGCGGCCGTGCTGGCGCTGGCGCAGCTGTGCGACGACGAGGGGCTGTTCAGGGCCGCCGGCGACCTGGTGGCGCGTGCCTGCCACGGGCGGCCCGTGCGGCTGCTGGCCGGGGTGTTCGCGGTCGCGTCACTGGTCACGGCGGTGCTGAGCCTGGACGCCACGGTCGTGCTGCTGACGCCGGTGGTCTTCGTGACCGCGGCGCGGGTCGGGGTTCGGCCCCGCCCGTACGTGTACGCCTGCACCCACCTGGCCAACTCCGCGTCGCTGCTGCTGCCGGTGTCGAACCTGACGAACCTGCTGGCGTTCGCGGCCAGCGGGCTGTCGTTCGCGCGGTTCGCCGGGCTGATGGCGCTGCCGTGGCTGATGGTCATCGCGGTGGAGTACGCGGTGTTCCGCTGGTTCTTCCGCGATGACCTGGCCGTCGCCCCGGGCCGGGAGCGGCCGGTCGAGCGGCCGCGGGTGCCGGTGTTCACGGTCGTGGTGCTGGCCCTGACGCTGGCGGGGTTCGTCGTGACCTCGTTCGCGGGGGTGAACCCGGCGTGGGCCGCGCTGGCCGGCGTGCTGGTGCTGGCGGCCCGGGCGCTGCGGCAGCGGCGGACCACGGTACGCGGGGTGGTGGCGTCGGCCGGTCCGCTGTTCTGCCTGTTCGTGCTGGCGCTGGGCGTCGTCGTCAAGGCGGTGGTGGTGAACGGCCTGGACCGGGCGGCCGGTCGGGTGCTGCCGCACGGGTCCGGCCTGCTCGCGCTGCTGGCGGTCGCCGCCCTGGCGGCGCTGCTGGCGAACCTGATCAACAACCTGCCGGCCGTGCTGGCGATGCTGCCGCTGGTGGCCCCCGAGGGTCCGGGACCGGTGCTCGCGGTGCTGATCGGCGTGAACCTGGGCCCGAACCTGACCTACGTGGGCTCGCTGGCCACGTTGCTGTGGCGGCGGATCCTGCGCGAACACGACGCCGAACCGGGGCTGGGGGAGTTCACCCGTTTGGGCCTGGTGACCGTCCCGGCCACATTGGTGGCCGCGACCGTGGCACTGTGGGGAATGCTGGCGACGATCGGAGGCTGATCGGCGTGAAAGTGACCATCTGGATCGCGGAGGGAACCTGGGAGGCAGCCGTCGACGCCGCCCGCGACCTGGCGCCCGCCGACGCCGACCTGACACTGCTGCACGTGACGGACGAGAAGGTCACCGCGGCCGCCCACCACGCCTACACCGGCCTGCTCGGGCGGGGCCACCGCGAACGCGACCCCGGCGTCCGCCTCGAGGAGCTCTCGCAGGCCGCCGCGGCCGAGCTGCTGGAGGCGGCCGCCGCGCGGCTCGGCCGGGACGCGGCCCGGCAGGCCCGGCACGGCCGCCTCGAACACGAGGTCGTACGGGCCGCCGAGGACGCCGACCTGCTCATCTGCGCCCGTGACGGTACCCGCGACCGGCTGGGCCCGCACAGCCTGGCCCCGCCGACGCGGTTCGTCGTCGACCACGCGCCGTGCCGCGTGCTGCTGGTGTGGCCCGAGCCGGCCCCCGGCCTGGACTCCCTTCCACCCCCGCCCCCGCCGCGCTGAGGCGTCGAAGCCGTCAGCGGTCCGCGGCGACCTCCGCGCGGTCCGCCGGTTCGGCGGCCGGCCCGGCCCCGGCGTCGCGGCGGCCGCGGACGCCGCGGATGACCATGACGCCGACGACCAGGGCGATCGAGGCCCAGGTGCCGTAGTGGGAGATGGTCTTGGCGACGTCGACGGCGTCCTGGCCGAGGTAGTAGCCCAGGCCGACGAGCATGCCGATCCACAGCAGCGCGGCGACCGTGTCGAGCAGCACGAACGTGACCAGGCGCATCCCGGTCCAGCCCGCGATGACGAACAGCAGGGCGGCCGGGACGGGCAGATAGTAGGCGATGACGACGCCGACCCAGCCGAGCCGGTGACCGAGGCGCTCGGCTCGGGCGAGCGTCCGGCCGCCGCGGCCGCCGCGCCCGGCCACGAGGGTGAGCATGCCGCGTCCCCACAGGCGGCCGGCCCACCAGAAGAACGGGTCGAACATGATCATGCCGGGCACGGCGGCGGCCACCGCCAGGACCAGGGACACCTCGCCGACGCGTGCGAACGCCCCGGCGGTGACGATCGAGGTCATGCTGCCGGTGAGCAACTCCAGCAGCACGGGGTCGCGGCCGATGAGCACCGGCCGCAGCGGGATGAGGGCCAGGGCGTACAGACCGCTCAGCGCGATCCCGGCCCAGCAGATCAGGTCGGCGCGGCCGGGCCGCCCGGTCCAGGGCAGGTCAGGGCGCGGACGTTCCCCCGTGGTCGGCATCCTCAGATGGTAGTCGGCGCTCTTCGGGGGTGCCTGCGTCCGAGCAAGCCCCCTACCCGAGATCGTTGATCAAGGTTAGGTTCACCTCGACCTTCGGAAGGAGGCCGGTGTTCGGCGACGACGGCACGTCCCGGTCGAAGAACGCCCACCTCCTGCGCGCCCGCTGAGGCGTCCTGCGGCCGCCGGGGGCGGGACCGGCGGCCGCAGGATGATGTCGGAATTTCGCGAGCGCGAGGCGCTGTCCACCAGCGATGCTTGTCGGTATGCATGAGGACGTGGAACGTTGTGTGCGGGCCGTGCAGTCCAAGGACGCCCGCTTCGACGGCTGGTTCTTCACCGCGGTGCTCACCACGGGGATCTACTGCCGGCCCAGCTGCCCGGTGGTGCCGCCCAAGCCGGAGAACATGCGGTTCTACCCCAGCGCCGCCGCGGCCCAGCAGGCGGGGTTCCGGGCGTGCAAGCGGTGCCGCCCGGACGCCAGCCCCGGATCCCCGCAGTGGAACGAACGCGCGGACCTGGTCGCCCGCGCGATGCGTCTGATCGCCGACGGCGTGATCGACCGGGAGGGCGTGCCGGGCCTGGCCGCCCGCCTCGGCTACAGCACCCGCCAGATCGAACGCCAGTTGCGCGCCGAACTCGGCGCCGGCCCGCTCGCGCTCGCCCGCGCGCAGCGCGCCCAGACCGCCCGCCTGCTGATCGAGACGAGTTCGCTGCCGATGAGCGACGTGGCGTTCGCCTCGGGGTTCGCCAGCGTCCGGGCGTTCAACGACACCGTACGGCAGGTGTTCGCGATGTCCCCGACCGAACTGCGCGACCGCGTCGCGCGCGGGCACCCCGCCGCCACGTCCGGGGCACTGTCGGTCCGGCTGCCGTTCCGCGTCCCACTGTGCCCGGACAACCTGTTCGGGCACCTGGCGGCGACGGCCGTACCCGGCGTCGAGGAGTGGCGCGACGGCGCGTACCGGCGCACCCTGCGCCTGCCCCACGGCCACGGCGTCGTCTCGCTGCGGCCCACCCCCGACCACATCGCCTGCCGGCTGCACCTGGCCGACCTGCGGGACCTGTCCATCGCGATCAGCCGCTGCCGATGGCTGCTGGACCTGGACGCCGACCCGGTCGCCGTCGACGACCTGCTGCGCACCGACCCGTCGCTGGCCCCGCACGTGGACAAGGACCCCGGCCGACGCGTGCCGCGCACCGTCGACCCCGCCGAGTTTGCGGTGCGCGCGGTCCTGGGCCAGCAGGTCTCGACGGCGGCGGCCCGTACGCACGCGGCCCGGCTGGTCACCGCGTACGGCGAGCCCGTCGACGATCCCGAAGGCGGCCTGACCCACCTGTTCCCCGGCGTGGACGCGCTCGCGACGCTCGACCCGGAGACGCTGGCGTTCCCCCGCGCCCGCCGTACGACGCTGACCACGCTGATCGGCGCGCTCGCGGACGGCGGGATCGACCTGGGCGCCGGCAGCGACTGGGGGCGGGCCCGCGAGCTGCTGGCGGCGCTGCCGGGCCTGGGACCCTGGACCGTCGAGATCATCGCGATGCGCGCGCTCGGCGACCCGGACGCGTTCACCCCCACCGACCTCGGAGTGCGCACGGCAGCGCGCGCACTCGGCCTGCCGGTGACCCGGGCCGCCCTCACCCGGCACGCCGCGGCCTGGCGGCCCTGGCGCGCGTACGCGGTGCAGTACCTGTGGGCGACCGGCGAGCACGCCATCAACCGGATGCCCGCCTGACCTGAGAGGAACCTCGATGACCACCCGCACCTACACGGTGCTGGACAGCCCGGTCGGCCCGCTGACCCTCGTCGCGGCCGACGGCGTCCTGACCGCCCTGTACATGGACCGGCAGCGGTACCGGCCCGAAGAGCACACCTTCGGCGAGCGCGACCCCGCGTCGTTCGGCGCGGCGATCGGCCAGCTGGAGGAGTACTTCGCCGGCCGGCGCACCACCTTCGACCTGCCGCTCGCGCCGGTCGGCACGCCGTTCCAACGGCAGGTCTGGGCGGCGCTGCTGGAGATCCCCTTCGGGGAGACCGTCTCGTACGGGGAGCTCGCCGAGCGGATCGGCCGGCCCACCGCCGCCCGCGCCGTCGGGCTGGCCAACGGCAAGAACCCCATCGGGATCATCGTGCCGTGCCACCGCGTCGTCGGGTCCACCGGCGACCTCACCGGCTACGGCGGTGGCCTGCACCGCAAGCGGCACCTGCTCGCCTTCGAACGGCACGCCGACGCCGAGCCGATGGGGCCGCTGCCCGCCCCGGACCAGGCGGGCCAGGGGACACTCCTCTAGGACCGGTCGCCCACGGTGAGGTCCTGGGTGCCGACGACCTTCAGCAGCTTGAGGGCCTCGTGCGACGGGCTCCCCGGAGCGGCGGTGTAGAAGATCGTCCACTGGTCGCGGTGCGGGTCGTGCAGCGCCTCGCAGTCCAGGTCGAGCCAGCCGACGAGCGGATGGCGCAGCCGTTTGCTCGCCGAGCGGCGGACCTGTACGTCGTGCTCGGCCCACAGGTCACCGAACTCGGGGCTGGCCGCGCGCAGCCGGTCGACCAGGCGGCGGACGCCCGCGTCATGCGGGTAGCGGGCCGCGGCGGCCCGCAGGTCGGCGACCGACTCCCGGGCGAACCGTTCGCCGCCCTCGGCGTCGTGGCGGGCCCGCGCGGCCGGGTCGGTGAAGAACCGCCAGATCAGGTTGCGCTCGCCGGGCGGCAGGTGGGAGAAGTCGCCCAGCAGCGCGGCCGCCATCGGGTTCCACGCCAGGACCTCGTACGTCGCGTCGCAGACCATCGCCGGAGTGTCGTCCAGCCGGTCCAGCAGGTGCAGCACGCCGGGCCGTACGTCGCGGACCGGCCCCACCGGCGGGCCGGGGATCTCCCCGCCCAGGTGGTACAGGTGGTCGCGTTCGTCGTCGGACAGGCGCAGCGCCCGGCCGATCGCGGCGAGGATCTGCCGGGACGGGCGGGGACCCCGGCCCTGCTCCAGGCGGATGTAGTAGTCCACCGACATGCCGGCCAGCTGCGCGACCTCCTGGCGGCGCAGGCCGGGCGTGCGCCGACGCGGACCCGCCTCCAGCCCGACGTCGGCCGGGC
Source organism: Actinoallomurus liliacearum (assembly GCF_039542035.1). Lineage (NCBI taxonomy): Bacteria > Bacillati > Actinomycetota > Actinomycetes > Streptosporangiales > Thermomonosporaceae > Actinoallomurus > Actinoallomurus liliacearum. Next base: position 250,695 of record NZ_BAABHJ010000002.1, on the reverse strand, counting down.
GCACCCGGGCGCGGCTGCGCCGCAGGAAGGCGGCCAGCTCCGCCCGGTCGAGTTCACTCATGCGCCCTCCTTCGTCGGAGGAGCGACCAGAGACGCTGCGCTCATAGGACAAGGGTGCCGGGCCGGCGCGGCCGGGACCATGGGACCGCCGGTACCAGCCTCGGCGGGTCTCTCCCGGCCGTGGCGCGCGGCGGCCAGGGTGAGAGCCATGACGAACCAGAAGAAGATCGTTCTGATCACCGGGGCCAACAAGGGGATCGGCTTCGCCACGGCGCGGGAACTCGCCCAGGACGGCCACACCGTGCTGCTCGGCGCCCGCGACCCGGAGCGCGGCGGCGCCGCGGCCACCGAGCTGGCCGGGAAGGGCCTCGACGCGCGGTTCGTGCGCCTCGACGTGACCGACCCGGACACGATCGCGGCCGCGGCCCGGCTGATCTCCGAGACCTACGGCCGGCTGGACATCCTGATCAACAACGCCGGCATCACCCGCGACCGGCCGCACCCGCCGGCCGAGCTGCCCGTCGCCGCGCTGCGGGAGGTCTACGAGACCAACGTGTTCGGCGCCGTCGCCGTCACGAACGCGATGCTGCCGCTGCTGCGCAAGTCACCGGCTCCCTACATCGGCAACGTCTCCAGCGGGCTGGGCACCGTCGCGTTCCTCGCCGACCCGGAGCCGGCGATGCTGCCGTACGCGAACCTGCTCGCCTACAACTCCTCCAAGGCCGCGCTGAACGCGGTGACGCTGATCTACGCGAACGCGCTGCGGGACAGCGGCATCACGGTCAACGCCCTGTCCCCGGGCTTCTGCGCGACCGACCTGAACGGTCACCGCGGGCAACTGAGCGCGGAAGAGGGCGGAGCGAACATCGCCCGCCAGGTCACCGAGGACGTCCCGAGCGGAGTGTTCCTGAACGAGAACGGCGGGACCTACCCCTGGTGACGCGGTGAGCGGGCGCCTCAGGCCGGCTGTCCCGTGCCGGTCTCGGCGGCGAAGCGGGCGGCGAACGCGGCGCGGTTCACCGAGTCCGGCTTGCGGTCCCACACCGCGAAGACCACGTGGTCGAACACGCCCGGGAACTCCCCATCCGCGGCCAGGTGGGCGTGGAACGCCTCAGCGACCTGACGCGGGTCGTTGCGGAACACCCCGCAGCCCCACGCGCCCAGGACCAGCCGGCGCGCGCCGTGGTGGGCGGCCACCGCCAGCACCCGGCGCGCCCGGTCGCGCAGCACTCCCGGGATCCGGTCCGCCACGGCCGGGTCCCGGCGCAGCGCCTCGCCCGCGTTGGGCGCCGGGCAGGTCAGGAACGACACCGGGTACGGCTCGGCCAGCAGGTCCCCGCCATCGCCCCGGTGCACCGGGACGTCGGGGGACCAGATGACGCGGTGGCTGTAGAGCAGGTCGGGGGAGGCGCGGTGCGCCTCGTAGTAGTCGCGGGCGCGCAACAGGCACGGGTACAGCAGCGAGTGGCGGCACAGGTCCTCCTCCTGCGCGCGGGCGCCGCCGACGTAGCCGCCACCGGGGTTGCGGGCCGAGGCGAAGTTCAGCACGGCGATCCGGCCGGTGCCGGTGGCGTTGAGCCGCCGGGCCGCCTGCAGACTGCCCTCGGCGGTCACCTCGAAGCGTGTCCGGTGCCCCGGCCCGGCCGCGGGCGGCGGGATCGGCCCGTCCGGGGGATGGCTGACCGTGCCCGCCATCGCGGCCTCCAGCGCCGGGGCGATGACGACGACGGCGCCGTCCGCGGTGGTGTACTCGCCGTCGTCGACGATCCGCGCGTTGTCGGCGGCGTACCGGCGCAGGCGCGTGCTCACGCGCGGGCCCGCCACTCGTCCTCGAGCATCGCGTAGATCACCTCGTCGGTCCACTCGCCCTTGACGATCTCGTTCTGCACCAGGTGCGCCTCGCGACGCATCCCGAGGCGTTCCAGGACGCGGGCCGAGGCGGTGTTGCGGCCGTCGAGGCGCCCGACGAGGCGGTGCAGGCCGAGCCCCTCGAACCCCAGGCGGAGCATCACCTCGGCGGCCTCGGTGGCGTAGCCGCGGCCGCCGTGGTCGGGGTGGAACACGTACCCGATCTCGCCCTGCCGGTGTTCGCGGCTCGTCCACATCAGCACGACGTCCCCGATCAGCGTGCCGGACTCCGGCAGCACGACCGCGAGCTGAAGGCCCCCGTTCTCATCGGCGATCACCGAGGACCGGATCTTCGTCTCCAGCGCCTGGCGGACCTCGTCGCGGTCGCGCGCGCCCCAGTACAGGTAGCGGGCGACCTCCGGCCGGGACTGGATGTCGTGGAGGGCGTCGAAATCCTCGGACGTGTACGGGCGCAGGTGGAGTCGTTCGGTGATGATGGGGTAGTCGGGCTTCAGCACGAACGTGATCGTATGGCCCGGCGTGAGCGCGCGGCCACCGACTTCTCGGACGGGCCTCAGCGGTAGAAGTCCACGATCGGTATCCGGGCCTCGTCGAACAGCGCGGGCCCCTCCTGGGGCACGACCGGCCAGCCGGCGCCCGGTTTGACCGCGTCCAACTGCTCGGTGGACAGCGCGAACACGACACGGCCCAGCCCGGAGCGCTGAATGCCGCCGTAGCACATCGTGCAGGGCTGGCAGCTGGTGTACATCGTGGTCGCCGCCGCGGTGGCGGGGTCCAGCTCGCGGGCCGCCCACCGGGCCAGCTTCAGCTCCGGGTGGGCGGCGATGTCCCGGTCGCTGATGACGGTGTTGTGCTCCTCGGCGAGCACGTCGCCGTCCGGGCCGACCAGCAGGGAGCCGTACGGGGCGTCCCCGCCCGCGGCGGCCGCGGCGGCCAGCTCGATGGCCCGGCGCAGGTACCGCTCTTCCTCAGGTGTCATCGTCGCTCCGATCGTCATGGTCGCGGGTCCAGGTCCCAATGGTCGGCCACGGTCGCCAGCGCGCTCCAGGCCGTCTGCGGATGCAGCGTCTCGGCCGGATCGCCGATGAACGGATCGAGGACGACGGTGTCGGCGCCGAGCAGGCGCAGCTGTTCGAGGTCGCCGACGACCTGCTCGATCGAGCCCTCGCCCAGCCGGCGGTCGTCGCCGAGGAGGGGAGAGCCGGTCAGTCGCAGGAGGATGCGCGGCGTCAGGGCGGGCACCGGGCGCCCGAGCTCCTCGGCGAGAGCGGTCATCCGGCCCACCGCGTCCCGCAGCCCGGAGAGGGTCAGGTCGCGCAGCGGATGCCACGCGTCGCCCAGGCGCACCGCCCGGCGAATGCCCACGTCGCTGTTGCCGCCCACCCAGATCGGGATCGAACCGCTCCGGTAGTCCTTCTCGTCCGCCCACGCGGCGCGGACGGTCCGCAGGTGCTCGTCGGTCAGCGCCCCACGCCGTTCGAACGGCACCCCGAGAGCCTCGAACTCCTGGCGCGCCCAGCCGACGCCCACGCCGAGGACCAGCCGGCCCCCGCTGAGCTCGTTGAGGTTGGCCGCCATCCGGGCGAGCAGAAGGGGATGCCGGTAGGGCACGATGACGACCGAGGTGCCGAGCCGGATCCGCTCGGTGACGCCCGCCAGCCAGGAGAGCGCGGTGAACGGCTCGTAGAACGGCGCCGGATACTGCGCGGCCACGTCCGGCGTCACCGCGACGTGGTCCGACAGCATCAACAGGTCATACCCGAGGGCCTCGGCCGTCCGCGCCCAGCGGCGCAGCAGCTCCGGCCTGGTTCCCGGCCCGTAATTGGGAACATTCACACCGACTCGCATGCAGCAACGCTATCGAGGCCATCGAGCCGCCTGGAAGAGATCATTCCCGGCGTATGAGGACTGTCGCCGTTGATATCCCGCTATATTCGCCGGATGGCCGAGGATCTCGACGAGACCGACTGGGCGATCATGGCGGAGCTGCAGCGCGACGGCCGCGTCCCCCTGACCGAACTCGGCCGCCGGGTCAGCCTCAGCGCCTCGGCGGCGACGGAGCGGGTCAGACGGCTGGAGTCCCTGGGCGTCATCACGGGCTACCGCGCGGAGGTCGACCTGACGAAGGTCGGCTACGCGGTCCTGGCGGTCGTACGGCTGAAATATCCCGGCAGCCGGCACGAGCCGCTGCACCGGCTGCTGGAGCGACGCCCCGAGGTCCTCGAGTGCCTGCGGACCACCGGGGAGGACTGCTACACGCTCAAGGTGGCCGCCGGGTCCATGGCCCACCTCGAACGCCTCGTCGACGAGCTGGCGCAGTTCGGCAGCACCACGACCAACGTGGTGTACAGCCAGACCCTGCCCTACCGGGGCCCCGGTATCCCGCCGGACGCCCCGCACCACTGAGGACCGCGACGCGAAGCGGCGGACCGGAAAGGACACGGGAACGGTGGTCAGCGCACGCAGCCGGCTGGTGGCCGGATACGTCCGCGTCAGGCGGATGAACCGCCTGTACGTCACGGCCGAAGGGGCACGGGACCACCTCGAGGAGCGCACGCTCCGCCCGCAGCCGTACGGACCGCCGCGCCGCCTTCGCGCGGACGTGACGGTGTCCGTCGAGCGGTCGCAGGGGTGGCCCGTCTACCGCCTCGCCCCGAAAGGTCGCGCTCCCCGTGGGTGCCTGGTCTACGCGCACGGGGGAGGGTGGGTCAACGAGATCGTCTCCCAGCACTGGCGGCTCGCCGCGCAGGTCGCCGCCGAGGTGGGGACGACCGTCGTTCTGCCGATCTACCCCCTCGTGCCGTACGGGACCGCGGGGGAGGTCGTCCGGCGCGTGGCCGAGCTCGTCCTCGCCGGTCGGGCCGAGCACGGAGCCGCGTGCCTGGCCGGAGACTCCGCGGGCGGGCAGATCGCGTTGTCGACCGCGGTGTTCCTGCGCGACCGGCATCAGGTGGCACTGCCACGGACCGTGCTCATCTCGCCCGCGCTCGACCTGACATTCGCCAACCCGGACATCGACGCGGTGCAGCCCAGCGACCCGTGGCTCGGGCGCGAAGGCGGCCGGGTCTTCGCCGAACACTGGCGCGGCGACCTGCCCATCACCGATCCGCGGGTCAGCCCGCTCAGCGCCGACCTGCGCGGGCTGGGTCCGGTGACGCTGTTCTGCGGCACCCGCGACATCCTGAACCCGGACGCGCGCGTCCTGGCGGGCAAGGCCACCGAGGCGGGCGTCGACCTGGAGTTCCATGAGGCCCCGGGTCTCGTGCACGTCTACCCGCTCACCCCGACGCCCGAGGGCAGGGCCGCCCGGACCGTCATCGTCGACCGGCTCCGCACCGCGCTGACTCCCGCCTGAGCGCACTGCACGTACACACCCCGGCCGGAGAGCGGCGTCCCGGACGGGAGGCGACGCGGTGCCCTCGCGGTCGAGCACGGAACGACCTCGGCCTCAGGGCTCGCGGGCGCGGAGGTACGCGTCCAGGTCGGCGGCGCCCTTGAGCATGGCGCGGCCCCGGGCGGACAGGCGGGCCTGCCAGTCGCGCAGGGTCGCCTCCAGCGGGGCGACGCCTCCGGCGGAGCGGACCTGAGCGATCAGCGGGGCGATCTGCTCCAGCAGGTAGCCGCCCCGCCTGAGCTGGTGGGCCAGCCGGACGTCCCGTACGTCGGCCGCGCTGTAGATCCGGTAGCCCGTCTGCGGATCGCGGCGTGGCCGGACCAGCCCGGCGCTCTCCCATTTGCGCAGGGTGGCAGGGCGGAGGCCGAGCCGTCTGGCCAGGGGGCCGATGAACGTGTCGCCGCGTTCCTGCGGCACGGGCGCCAGATCGCGGAGCGCGGCTTCGACGGCCTGGAGGGTGCGGCGGTCGTCGAGGAGCTGGCCGTGGCTCTCGTCGATGAGCCGCAGCGCGTCCTCGGTGGCGCCCCGGTTGACCGCCTGCATGATCGACGTGGCCGTCTGGTGACCGTGCCCGGGCAGGAGGGCGAGGAACGCGCCCAGGGCCCGCGCGTGCAGCGGCGTATAGGTGCGGTAGCCGTGGACGGTGCGTTCGGCGGCGGGCAGGATGCCGGCCTCCTCGTAGTTCCTGACCGCCTGGGTGGACAGGCCGTGCTCGCGCGCCAGGTCCACTGGCCTCATGGATGCATCACCGATTGAAGGTTCATCGCGATCAAAGCAGGCATTTTCCGGAAAAGTTTACATCGAGAGTTCAACGATACCGTTTAGGGAATGGACATCAAGGACACGGCCTGGCCGCTCGATGGCACCGGCATCTCGGCGTTCCTCCGGTCGCTTCCCGCCAGGCCTCTGCTGCTCGGTCTGGGCGAGGCCAGACACTTCGTGGGGGAGCTGGGCGAGCTGCGCAACGAGATCTTCCGGCAGCTGGTCGAGCACGAGGGCTACCGCTCGTTCGCCATCGAGAGCGACTGCCTGATGGGCCTCGTGGTGGACGACCACATCACGACGGGCGCGGGCACGCTGGACGACGTCATGGAACGCGGCTTCAGCCACCGCTTCGGCACGGCACCGGCCAACCGCGAGCTCGTGCGCTGGATGCGCGCGTACAACGAGGAGCATGACGAAAAGCTGCGGTTCTTCGGCTTCGATGGCCCTCTGGAGTACTGGGCCGAGAGCCCGCGCCAGGCGCTCACCGCCCTCCACGCCCTCCTCGACGGCCCGCTTCCCTGCACCCGGGAAACCCTCGACGCGCTGCTGGGCCCGGACGACCGGTGGTCGAACGAGGCCACGGCCATGGATGCGTCCCAGTCGATCGGCCAGTCCGCCGACGCCCAGCGGCTGCGACTGATCGCCGACGACCTGGCGGCGCTGCTCGACACGCAGGCGCCGCGGCTGAGCGCGGAGGAGAGGGACCGGGGGGCACTGTACGCGCGCACCGCCACCGGCCTGCTCCGCTACCACTACTGGCTGGCCGACGCGTCCCCGGAACGGTGGACCCGGCTGTCGACCCTGCGGACCGCGATGATGGCCGCCAACCTGCGTGCCGTCGCCGAGCACGGCCCGGCCCTGGTCTTCGCCTCCAACCTCCACCTGCAGCGGAACAAGAGCGTCATGTCGTTCGGCGACCAGTCGCTGGAGTGGTGGAGCGCGGGGGCGATCACCGCGACGCGCCTGGGGGACCGGTACGCCTTCCTGGCCTCCGCGTTCGGCGCGGTCGGCGACGACGCCCCGCCGCCGGACACCGTCGAGGGCATCCTGTCCACGCTCCCGTGGGATCACTCTCTCATCGACGCCCGCCGCCTGGCCGAGGCCGTCACGAAGCCGGCCCCGCGCGTCTCCCAGGACTTCGCGTATTTCCCGTTGGATCCGGCTCAGCTCGACACGGTCGACGGCGTCGTCTTCCTCAATCAGGTCGTCAGGCTGGGTTCGCTGGGGTGACGAGGCGCGTCAGGAGATCCCGGCCTCGATCTGGGTGAGCCGGGCGGCGAGGATCTCTTCGAACGCGGCGCGGCGGTCCGCCCCGATGGGGCGGGCCGCCGCGCGCGAAGTGGTAACGCACTTGCTGTTGCACGCACCGCGTGCATAATAAGGACACGTGCTTGGCGGCGGGTCGAACCTCAGGGGGCGCCCTCACCGGAACCGCACGACCTGCGCAACGCCCGGCATGCGTGACCACACGACACACCCGGCCTCCGGCCGGGAAGGGGGAGAAAGAGACATGAGCGAGGCCACTGCCGTGACGCGGCCACCGGAGCCGGACTTCTCGGCGATAACGGCCGAGGAGCTGGTCGCCTACCGCGACGCGGAGAACCGCTTCCGGGCGTCCAGCACGGCGCGGGCGATCACCGGGGATCCGGATCCCGGCGCCGCGATCAGCTGGCGGCAGGTGGCGCTGCCCGGCCGCGAGCTGCCGGTCCGGGTATACCGGCCGGCGGCCGAGAACGGCGGCAGGGCGGCCGCCCGGGCCGAGGAGTTGCCGCTCGTGCTCCACGTGCACGGAGGCGGCTTCGTAGGCACAGCGGTGCAAAGCGACTGGGTCAACAGCCACCTCGCCGCCCGGCTGCCCGCGGTCGTCGTCTCGGTCGAGCATCGCCTCCTCGCCCCGGACAGTCCGCTGTCGGCGGCCGTCGAGGACGGGTGGGACGTGCTGCGGTACATGGTGCGGCACGCCTCGCAGTGGGGCATCGACCCGGCGCGCACGGCCGTCTTCGGCGAGAGCTGCGGCGCGTTGATCAGTGCCCTGACCACGATCCGGGCCAGGGAGGCCGGTCTGCGGCTCAAGGCGCAGGTACTCCTCAACCCCGTAGCCGATGTGACCGGGACGATGTTCGACCACGTCTCGGTCACGCAGCACGCCCGCACCCCGACCCTCGCCGTGCCGCAGCTGCAGCTGTTCCAGCGGCTCGCCGTTCCATCGGGTACCGATCCTCGGGCGCTCTCGCCGCTGTATGCCGACAGCGTGAAAGGGCTGGCCCCGGCGCTGGTGGTGGTGCCGACCCACGACCCACTGGCCGACCACGGCCGCCGCTACGCCGAACGACTGCGAGCGGCCGGGACACCCGCGCAGCTCTCCGAGTACCCCGGGGCGGGGCACGCGTTCCTCAGCCTGCCGGGCGTGGCGCCCCAGGCCGAGGCCGCGCGCGCGGAGATCCTCGAGTTCCTCCGAGCCTCCCTCACCGCGTGAGGCGAAAGGAGAGCACTCTGATGACGAAGACACGTCATAAGCGATGGGCCATCGCGGCGATGTACACCGGCCTTGGACTCACCGTCATCGCGACGATCGTCCCCTACCTCGACCGCGCCACCGCCCATCTGCTGGCCGATCACATCCGGGCCGGCTATCCCACGTACAGCCAGACGCGTGTCGACGCGGCCGTCACCGCCTACCTGATCGTCCTGTCCGTCATCGGAGCGTTCGGCGTCACCGCCTGGGTCGGGACGACCTGGGCCGTCACGACGGGCAAGCGGTGGGCCCGCCCCGCCGCGACCGTGATGTTCCTGCTCGGCACAAGCGTCGGGCTGACCGGGCTGCTCACCAAGGACACCTCCGGCGACACCGGCCTGCCGCCCGCGCTGGGCTGGGCCGGCATGGCTCCCTGCCTGGCCGGACTCCTCGCGGTCACGCTGCTGTGGAGACGCCCCCGGCCGGAGTGACGCCGGCTCCGGAAGCAGCCCCGGCGACGACTCACGCCCGAAACCCCCGTGAGAGGAACGATGCGCACCACCACCCTTGGCGCCGACGGCCCAGCGGTCGGTCGACTCGGCCTCGGCTGTATGAGCATGAGCGGCAGCTACGGTCCGGCCGACCCGCACGAGGCCGCTGCCACCTTGCTGGAAGCCCTCGATTCCGGCGTCACCATGTTCGACACCGGCGACTTCTACGGCGACGGAGCGAACGAGGAACTTCTCGGCCAGACCCTCGCCCCGCACCGCGACCGCGTCGTGCTGGCCACCAAGACGGGCGTCCGGCGCACCGCCGGCGGGCTGGTCCCCGCCGGTGCACCCGACGATCTGCGCCGCGCCTGCGAAGCGTCCCTGCGGCGGCTCCGCACCGATCGCATCGACGTGTACTACCTCGCCCGAATCGACCCCGCCATCCCCATCGAGGAGTCGGTCGGCGCCCTGGCCGACCTGGTCGCCCAGGGGAAGGTCGGCCACATCGGCCTGTCCGAAGTCTCGGCCACCACCCTCCGCCGCGCCCACGCCATCCACCCGATCAGCGCCGTCCAGACCGAGTACTCACTGTGGGAACGCCATGTCGAAAACGACATCCTGCCCACACTCCGCGACCTCGGCGCCGCCCTGGTCGCCTACAGCCCCCTCGGCCGTGGCCTGCTCACCGGAGCCGTCCGTGCCACCACGCGGTACGAAAGCGGCGACTTCCGCGCGACCGCCCCCCGCTACAACGGCGATGACCTCAAGGCCAATCTCGCCATCGTCGAAGCCATCACGGCACTCGCCATCACCAAGAACGCCACTCCCGCCCAGATCGCCCTCGCTTGGCTCCTCACCCGCGGCAGCGACATCGTCCCCATCCCCGGCAGCGCCCGCCGGCCTCACCTGCTCGACAACCTGGCCGCACTCGACCTGCGCCTGACCACGGCCGACCTCGCCCACATCGACGCCGCCGTTCCCACCACCGGCGCCCAAGGATCCCGGTACGGCGACCACGGCATCCGCATGATCGACCAATGAGACCCATGGCGAACGGCGCCTTCGACACGGACTCGACCGAGACCGACACGGGTCACGACCACCGCGCACCACGGAGGAGGACACGGTGAAGCGCATCGGCATCATCGGGGTAGGCGAGATCGGCCGGGCCATCGTGGACGGCCTGTACTACCAGGGCGACGATGCGCCCGAGGTCTTCCTCTCCCCTCGAGGAGCCCGCACGGTCGCGGAGCTGTCCCAGCGTCACGAGGGCGTGCGGGTGTGTCCCGACAACCAGGCGGTGGTGGACCGCTCCGAGATAGTGATCATCGCCGTGCGCCGTCAGAACCGGCACGAAGCGCTCGCCGGCTTGACGGTGGCCGATGACAAGATCTTGATCAACGTGATGTCCGGCGTCGAGAACGACGACCTGCGCCGGACGCTGGCCACCGACGCCCCGCTCGTACGGGCCATCCCCCTGCCCGCCATACGCGAACGCCGCTCCGTCACGGTGACGTACCCGTCCCACCCGGTGGTGGACTCCCTGTTCGAGCACCTGGGCGGGGCGCTCCCGGTCGCGGACGAGACGGCCTTCAACGTCTTCTCCGCGGTGACGGGGACGCTGACCACCCACTACCGGTATCTCGCCACGCTCACGTCATGGGCCGTCGGCCACGGCATCGCCGCCGGCGACGCGGACCGCTACGTCCGCGGCCTCTTCCGGGAGGTGGGTCGTTCCCTGAGCGACGAGACCCGCACCCTGCAGCAGCTCGCGGCCGATCACGAGACCCCGAAGGGAAACAACGAGCGCATCCGCACCACGTGGTTCACCCCTGCCAACTCCGAAGCCCTCACCCAGGCCCTCGACGGTCTCCTCGCCGACCTCACGTAGAGCCACATAGGCAGGGTCCGAGCAGTCCGCGCCAGGCCCTCGGGCAGCCCGAGTTCGCGCACGCTCGGGATTTGATCTAGAGCCGACTCCAGCTCCTAAGGTACGGGGCGGTGCGGCACCACCGGCCCCGTACGGGCGGCGGGGCCGCGGCCGCGTCGCGACCACCGTCATGGGGGATCGCCGTCGTCCCACCCTGACAAGGAGCATGATCGTGCGCTATCGCGTTCTCGGCGGCACCGGCATCCAGGTGAGCGTCCACTGCCTGGGCGCCATGATGTTCGGTGCCGTCGGCAACCCCGACCACGACGAGTGCGCCCGCATCATCCACGCGGCCCTCGACCAGGGGATCAACTTCGTCGACACCGCCGACATGTACTCCGCCGGGGAGTCGGAGGAGATCGTCGGCAAGGCCCTGAAGGGCCGCCGCGACGACGTCGTGCTGGCCACCAAGGTGCACTTCCCGATGGGGGAGGGACCCAACCGGGGCGGCAACTCACGACGCTGGATCATCAAGGAGGTCGAGGAGAGCCTCCGCCGCCTGCGCACCGACTGGATCGACCTCTACCAGATCCACCGTCCCGACCACAGCACCGACGTCGAGGAGACGCTGTCCGCGCTGACCGACCTGGTGCGCCAGGGCAAGATCCGGGCCTTCGGCTGCTCCACCTTTCCGGCCGAGGAGATCGTCGAGGCCCACCACGTGGCCGAGCGCCGCGGCCTGGGACGGTTCCGCAGCGAGCAGCCGCCGTACTCGCTGCTCGCCCGGGGGATCGAGGCGTCGGTGCTGCCGACCTGCCGACGGCTCGGCATGGGCGTGCTGACGTGGAGCCCGCTCGCCTCGGGCTTCCTGACCGGCCGGTACCGCAACGACGGTTCCGCCGACCTGTCCAGCGGCCGTGCCGCGCTGACGCCCGCCCGGTTCGACCCCGCCCTCCCGGAGAACGCCGCGAAGTACGAGGCCGTCGAGCGGCTCATCGAGCTCGCCGCCGATCTCGGCTGCACGCTGCCCGAGCTCGCCGTCGCCTTCCCGGTCGCGCACCCGGCCGTCACCTCGGTGATCATCGGCCCCCGGACGATGGAGCAGCTGCAGGCCACGCTCAAGGGCGCCGACCTCACCCTCGACGACGCGGCGCTCGATCGGATCGACGAGATCGTGCCGCCCGGAACCGACCTGTACCGCGCGGACGGCGCCTGGCGCTCGCCCGCGCTGACCGACGTCTCGGCGCGGCGCCGCGCCGTCGGCGACCGCGCCGCCGGCTGAGCGCCGGGCATCGCTGATCGGCGAGCCGGCGTCCCGGAAAGAGATCAGTTCTCGCGGGTCCAGACGGGCGTGATCCGCACTTCGCGGAGGCGCCAGCCCACCGGCGTCCGCACTGCGGTGCCGGCCAGTCGCAGGCCGCCTGTGAAGTGGGGCGCCTGGCCGTCGCGGTAGTAGTACACGAGCGAGTTCGCCGAGGCGGCCGCCTGGTCGCCGTCGACGTCCACCAGAAGGTCAGTGGTCGTGTGCTGGGCGTGCTGCCCCTCGACCTCACCCCGGCGCATGAAGCCGACAACCTTGTCGATGCCGCGGAGCTCGCCCCCGCGCGGCGAGTGCACCGCCACATCGTCACTGAAGACGGTGTCCGCATCCTCCCACCGCTTCTCGTCGAGCAGGAGTGCGAAGCGGGTGAACAGGTCGGCGATCTCGATACGGTCGGCGATCAGAGTATCCGTGGACACGACATTCCTTTCATTGGAACGCCCAACATTGGCTACGCCAACGATACACGGATTCATTGGCCGCGCCAACGATGCAGGACGACCTACTCGGACCGCCTCCAGCCGAGGACGGACGGACCTTGTCCGCGTGCCGGCCGCATGGGGGTTCCTTCGTGTCCGCCGTGCGCCTACCGCTTCCGGACGGCGTAGGTCAGGTGCGTCACCCTCGGAGAGGGCTCCGCGCGGACCGGCTCCAGGGCCACGCGGCCCGCGTCCACGCCCTCGAACAGGCGGATTCCGGAGCCGAACAGTACGGGCGACAGCGCGATCGAGAACTCGTCGATCAGGCCGGCGTTCACGTACTCCAGGATCGTCGCGCCGCCGCCCGCGATGCGGACGTCGCGGTCGCCGGCGGCCTCGCGGGCCTGGTCGAGCGCGGTCTCGATGCCGTCGTTGACGAAGTGGAAGGTGGTCCCGCCCGGCCGCTCCCAGGGGTCACGCTTCTCGTGTGTCACGACGAAGACCGGCGTGTGGAACGGCGGCTCCTCCGGCCACGCATGCTCGCCGCCGTCGAACATGCGCTTGCCCATCACGCTCGCGCCGGTGCGCTCGAACGTCTCCCGCACGATGTCGTTGTCGCGCCCTTCCTCGCCGCCCTTGCCAAGCTTCAGGTTCTCCCGGAAGAACCGCTGCGGGAAGATCCACCGCTGCAGTTCCATCCACCGCTGCCCCATCAAGTCCTCGATGGACTCGGGAGCGATGAACCCGTCCAGCGACATCGACACGCTGAAGAACACCTTCCCGGACATCAGCCTTCCGCTCCCTTCCGAACGATCTCGGTGACGTAGGCAGCCAGGTTGCTCAGGGTCTGCCGGCCGCCCTCGATCGCGTGGTACTTCTCGGCCGCCTCGTCGCGCAGCTCCTTGGTGGGGAACACCGTGCGCATCTCGATCCGGGTCGCCGCACCGTCGGGCGCGAACGTGAGAACCGACTCGAAGGCGTTCGGGTCGTCGCGGGACTCACCGTGCAGCAGCGCGATCCGCTCTGGCGGGGCGATCTCGGTCCAGGAGATCCACTCGGTGTAGTCCGTCCCGTCCGGTCCGTGCATCACGAAGTCCCACTCCCCGCCGACGCGGAACTCGAACGACTGCGTGGTGGTGGTGAACCCGTCCGGGCCCCACCATCGCGACAGGTGCCGGACCTCGGTGAACGCCTCGAACACCAGCTCTCGTGGGGCGTCGATGACCCGGGAGATGACGATCTCGCGGTCGGCCGTCGCGGACTGCGCCGGCGCTCCTCGTCCCATTGCGCTCATCAGCTATTCCTCCTGCCTTGCCTGCTTCAGGTCCTGCACGTACGCGTCCAGCCGGTCGAAGCTCTCGTTCCAGAACCGCTCGAAACCGCCGGTCCACTCGTGAACCGCTCGCAGCCCACGGGCGTCCAGGCCGTACAGGCGCTGCTTGCCTGCCTTGCGGTCCCGCACCAGCCCGACCTCCCGGAGCACCCGCAGGTGTTTGGACGCCCCCGGCTGGGTCATCCCCAGCTCCCGGGCCAACTCGGTCACCGGCCGCTCACCCGCCCGCAGCAGCATCAGGATCTCCCGGCGCTGCGGCTCGGCGATCGCATTGAAGACGTCCGACGTCGTCGCTGCTCGTGCCATGGTCCAATCATATGCCCATATCGGCATGCGTCAACCCGGACCACCGGCTACCGCGACTTTTCGTTCCGATGCCGGGCGACCCCCGAGGCGTCCATCGAATGATGGGGTTATATACGCATGACCCCAACGGGGGTATAAGAGAGAGGGTCATCGCGTTCCCGACCTGAGGACCGGCCGTGCCGAAGATCAACGTGTACCTGCCCGACGAACTCGCCGAAGCCGTCAAGAACGCCGACGTGCCGGTCTCCGCGATCTGCCAGCGAGCCCTGGAACAGGCCGTGCGACGGGTCACCGCGATCCGCCAGACGGCGCTGGGCGAGCTGTCATCGGACGACCTGAGCGACCGGCTGCCCTCGTTCACCCCACGGGCCCGCACCACGATCAAGCTGGCCACCGATCGGGCGTCCACAGGCGGACGTCCGAACGTCGGCACGGCGGACCTGCTGGCCGGCATCGTCGCCGAGGGCGGGAACCTCGCGTTGCACGTGCTGCGCGCCATCGACATCGACCCTGCCCGGCTCCAGCGTGACCTCGAACGGAACACGGACGCCGAGCCCGGCGGGGCGGACGACGACTCCTCGATGCGCTTCAGCGTCGCCGCCGCCGGCGCGCTCGAACTGGCGGTGACCGAGGCGACGGCGCTCGGGCACAACTACGTCGGCTGTGAGCACCTGCTGCTCGGGCTGGTCGCCGAGCCCGAGGGCACGGCCGGCCGCGTCCTGCGGTCGCTGGGCGCCGACCCCCGGCTCACCCGGCGCGCGGTCACGGCCGCGCTGGCCGGCTACGTGCACCTGCGCGCCCAGACCTCCGCCGCCGATCCCGCCCAGGCCCTGGCCGCCGCCGTACAGCGGCAGCTGCAGCCGCTCGTCGCGCGGATCGAGCGACTGGAAGAGCGGTTCGGCACGATGTCCGGGCAGGAGTGAACGGCATGGTGCGTCCCGCCCGCCGCCGGAACGGCGACGGGCGGAGCCGTACCGAGCCGGTGGCCCGGCCGAGCTCGACGACGTGTTCGCGCGCGCCGGCCCGCCGCCGTGCCGGCGCGGCCGGTGCTACGGGGAACCCTCGTCGGGGTGTGGCCGCCCGGCGGTGATGTAGGTGTACAGGCGACCCGAGCCGTCGAGCATGGCCGTCGCCTGCCGATTCAGGGCGTCCCGGCGTTCATTGAGTGCCGTGCTCAGCGCCTCGCCGCTCCCCGTACGGCGCAGGTCGTCGAGGACCGCCCGGATCCGCGATAGGGGATAGCGGCTCTGACGAAGGACGGCGATCAGACGCGCGTCCCGTAGATCGGCGGTGCCGAACCGGCGATATCCGGTGATCGGGTCGCGTGCGGGGGTGAGCAACCTCTCGGCCTCCCACACGCGGAGCGCGGAGCTGCGCACCCCGATGCGCGCGGCGACCTCACCGATGCTCAGACCCGAACGCGGCGCAGGCTCCACGTCGGGCGCCTGGCGGGCCAGCGCCTCGAGGGCCTCGCTCGCCGTGTCGAGGGACGACCGGTGCCGGTGCAGCGCCGCGTGCTCGGCGTCCACGAGGGTGAGCGCCCGGGGCAGGTCCCCGGCGTGCACCGCACGCATGATCGCCTGAGCGGCACGGTGGCCGTACCCGCTCAGGAGCGTCCGGTAGGTGAGCAGAGCGCAGCGGTGCCGGTCCTCGAACCGGCGGTAGCCGGCTGCGGTGCGCGTCGCGGGCGGGAGGATGCCCGCCTCCTCGTAGTTGCGGATCTGCTGTGTCGAGACACCCGCCAGGCGCGCAAGGTCGACGGAGCGGAGCCCCGCCCGCTCGCCAAGTTCGGTCATGGGACCTCCTTCGTCGGCCCCATGACCAAGGTGCTGTGCCGATCGATTGCCTCGCTTCGCCCGGTCATGAGGTGAAGGGTACGGCCGGGTATCCGTCATGATCCGCCGGAGGACACCGGCCCGCCGAGGGTTCGGCGTCAGGTGATGAGCAGGTTCAGGGCCAGGGCGGTCATCACCAGGCTGGAGACGAGGGCGGTGACGAGCCGTCCCCGGGCGCCCGTCAGCACCCGGCCGAGGAGCGCACCGCCGCCGGCCAGCAGTAGCTGCCAGCTCGCGGACGCTGCGAAGGCGGCCAGGACGAACACCGCCCGCCGCGGCTGGTCGGCGGCCACCGTGTTCTGGCCGCCCAGCACGAGCGCCGTGAAGTAGACGATGGTGGTGGGGTTCAGCATCGTGATCGCCAGCAGTCCCAGGTAGGCCCGGCCGGGACTCGTCGGCGGCCCGGCGGGCCGAGCCTGGGTCAGGCGCTCACGGTGACGGGCCACCGTCCCGACCAGCCCCCGGACGGCCAGCACGATCAACACGAGGGCCGAACACCAGCGCAGCGGGGCCAGCACCGGCCGGATCGCGGCGGCGACGGCGGAGCCTCCCACCGTCGCGACCAGCGCGTACAGGCCGTCGGCGGTGGCCACGCCGAGCGCGGCGCACGCGCCGGTCGTCAAGGACGTCCGGGTGGTCAGCGTGATGAGGTAGGCGGCGACCGCTCCGACGGGGACCGCGATGCCGTAGCCGGCGAGCAGTCCCGCGACCAGCGCGGCGATCACGGCCGTACGGTGATCGGCCTCCACGGTCGCCCCTGCTGCCGCTGGACCCGCACCGGTCGGACGGCGGCGGTCGGCGGCAGTACGGCACTGGTCGTGGTCATGTGCGGATCCTGCCCGCCGTCCGGTCCGCCCGGCAACCGGTTTTCCGGCCCGCGCGATTTCTCGCATCAGGCCGATCGGCGGTATCGCGGACTACCTCGAATCGAGTTAATCTACTTTCCGTGTCCTTCCGATGGTCGACCGGCCTGATCGGCCTGTGGGTGACGCTGACGCTCGGCGTCCCGTTCCTGCTGATTTCCATCGCCGGGCGTGCTCTGCCCGCTGATCTGCTGACCTTCGTCCGCTTCGCGCTCGCCGGCCTGACCCTCCTGACGGTCATGGCCATGCGTCGCGGTCTGGCGCGGTCGGTCGCCGACGTCGCCGGGCTGCTGCGCGCCAAGCCGGGTGAGATGCTCGCCGTCGGATTGTGCAGCGCCGCACTCCCGTCCGTCCTGATCACCTTGGGCGAACACCATGTGGCGAGCGGCGTGACGGCGCTGCTCCTGGCCGGCACGCCGATCTGGATCGCGGTCGGCACTCACGTCCTGCTGCCCGCAGAGCGCCTGCGCCCGCGCCAGGCGGCATGCCTGGCCGTCGCACTGGGAGGGACAGCACTGCTGACGACCGGCGCGCCCGGCGGGTTCACCGTCTGGTCGGTGCTTCCGCTGGCCGCCGCGGTGAGCTACGCGGCCGGCAACCTGCTCGTACGCGGCCGCCTCCGGCACGACGACGCGCTCACCCTCACCTGTGCGCAGATGACGGTGGCGACCGTCATGGCCTCCCCGTTCGCCGCCGCGCACCTGTCCCGGGTCACCTGGCGGCCCGGCCCGTGGCTGGCCACCGTCCTCCTCGGCGTCGTGTGCTCCGGACTGGGCTGGCTCGCCAACACCGTCCTCATGCAGCGAGTGAGCGCCGTACGCGCCTCCCTCGTCTCCTTCGCCGCGCCGGTGGTCTCCGTCCTCCTCGGGGCGATCGTCCTGGGCGAGCACCTATCATCGCTACAGTCGGCGGCGGCCGGGGTCGTACTGGCGGCCATCATGGCGTTCGGCGTCCTGTCCCGTGCGACCGCGCGGCCGAGCGCCCGTCGGGAGGTGCGCGTCATCCTCGAACTCGCGATCCTCGGATTCCTCTCCGAGCACGCGATGCACGCCTACGAGCTGCGCAAGCGGATCACCGTGCTGGTGGGGCACGTACGGCCGGTCAGCGACGGCTCCCTGTACCCCGCGCTGCAGCGGCTGCGGCGGCAGGGCCTGGTGACGCGCCGTTCCGAACCCGGCTCAGGGGGACCGGCACGTCAGGTCTTCGAGCTGACCGATGAGGGACAGGCCGAACTCCGGCGTCGCCTCACCGAACCGGACGAGCTGGAGATCACCGACCGCAACAAGTACTTCGTCCTGCTGGCCTTCCTGCATCTGCTGCCGTCCATGCGGGCGCAGGCCACGGTGCTCCGCCGGCGTCTGGAGTTCCTGGACGACCCGGGACGCGGGTTCTTCGTCCACGACGACCGCGTGTTGCGCCAGGACGAGCTCACGTCTCCGTTTCGATCCGGTATCCAGCACATCGCCCGGGCCACCACATCGGCCGAGCGGGCGTGGCTCGGCGAGATGCTCGGCAGGATGGAGGAGGCTCCGGACACCGCCTCCTGACACCGGCCTGGTCCGTGCCCGCGGACCCCGACCGGTTCCGCACCTGCGGTTCCCGCCGTGCGAGCCTCGTGCGATGCTGTCGGCCGTGGAAGATCATGGAGACCACGACTCCGTCCGCGGCCGGTGAGTTCGGCGCGGCCGTGGCGTTCTACTCGATCACCCACCTGCACCCCACCGAGTTGTCCCGCGCCTTCGAGCAGGTCCATCGGGCGTTGCGCCCCGCCGGGCTGTTCCTGCTGTCCTTCCACATCGGCACGGAGATCCGGCATCTGGACGAGTGGTGGGGTCATTCGGTGGACATCGACTTCCGGTTCCTCGAACCCGCCGAGGTGGCCGGGGCGCTGGAGGCGGCCGGATTCACGGTCGAGACGCGCGCCGAGCGCGTGCCCTACGCCGGTGAGGTGGACACCCGCCGCGCCTACCTGCTGGCCCGCCGGGCCGGCGCGTGACGGCCGGCCACGAAGCCCGGTAGGGCGGAACCCGGATCGAGTACCGGGGTTCACCGTGACCGGGCGAGGCGGAACCCGAGGTCGTCGATGCGGAAGGTGGGGTGGCTCTTGCGCCGGGACGAGGCCCGGCAACCCCAGGTGCGGTCGTGCGCGCCCCCGCCGCGGAAGACGCGGTACGGGCCGTAGACGGCGGGGTCGTAGAGGTCCCAGCACCACTCCCACACATTGCCGATCATGTCGTGGAGACCCCAGGCGTTCGGCTTCTTGGCCCCGACCTCGTGCACCACGCCGCCGGAGTTCGCGCGGTACCAGGCGATCTCGGCCAGCTCGCCGTACCGGACGCCCGTGGTCCCGGCCCGGCAGGCGTACTCCCACTCCGCCTCGGTCGGGAGCCGGTAACCGTCGGCGTCGCGGTCCCAGACGACGTCCTGCCCGTCGACGTCGTCGCCTCCGGAGTAGCACGGTCGAAGCCCCGCCGCCCGGGAGAGGCGATTGCAGAACTCGACGGCCTCCCTCCAGGAGACGTCGGTGACCGGCGTGCGCGGCCGGGCGTCCACCACCGGTCCTTCGCCGCGTACCTCCCGGTACAGGTCCCAGGTCACCGTGTGAGCGGCGAGCCGAAAGGCCGCGACCTCGACCTCCCAGCTCCGCTTCGTGCCCTCGTCCCGCAGCACGACCTGTCCGCCGGGGATGTCCACCAGGCCGACGGCTGACTCGCGTTCCATGATCGCCCAATCCCACCATGCCCGCGGCCGGCGGACGAGCCCGGCTGCCGCCATCAGTCCAAAGGGTGGACCCGCGCGAAAAGGAGGGCCGACGCCTAGTATTCCGTTCTGCGACCCAAGGTATGTCCAGGGCCGAACGATCACGACAACGTCGCCACCGCGGTGTCACAAGACGTCACCTACCGGTTCATGGGGGTGACCCACCGGGCTCACGTCGCCTTCCACGGCGCCGGCTTCGGCATCACGGGCATCGCCTCATGCTGATGGCGCACTCGCAGCGTCTTCTCCCGCAGGTGCACCTCCCGATGGGCGAGCGAAGGTCCTTCAACAGGTGCACCGGCTTATCGGCGGTGAAGGTGGACGTCAGCGTTTCTAACGGATTTCAGGAGCTACGTTCGTTAGAGGAGACGTGTCCGACCGCTCGAGGAGGCTCCCGTGACCGCACGACCACCCTTCCCGCCGTTCACCCTGGAGACCGCGCTGGAGAAGGTCCAGGCCGCGGAGGACGCCTGGAACACCCGTGATCCCGAACGCGTGGCGCTCGCCTACACCGAGGACTCGGTCTGGCGGAACCGCGACCGGTTCGTCACGGGCCGGTCCGCGATCATCGCCTTCCTGCGGGACAAGTGGGACCGGGAACTCGACTACGCCCTCCGCAAGGAGCTGTGGGGATTCCGCGGCGACCGGATCGCGGTGCGCTTCCAGTACGAATGCCACGACCCGACCGGTCAGTGGTGGCGCAGCTACGGCAACGAGCTGTGGGAGTTCACGCCTGAGGGTCTGATGAGCCGCCGCGAGGCCAGCATCAACGACGTCCGCATCGCCGAGGCCGACCGGCGGATCTTCGGACCCCGCCCCGCCGAGGAACGCGGCGCCCTCCTCCCGATCCACTGAGGTCTAAAATCCCCGCCGTACGCGGGGTGGCGCGGCAGGTCGCCGCCCGGCTCGGCATCTCCCGGGCGTCCACCTACGACCATCTCGCCGAGGCCCGGACCGCGGCCTCGCCCGACGGCGCCGAGCCCGGTGCCATCGCCTCGCAGAAAGACGGAGCATGACCGACACACCCCCGGTGACCCTGGAAGACGTCCGTTCGGCCGCCGCCCGGATCGAGGGCGTCGCGCACCGTACCCCGGTGCTGCGTTCCCGCACCCTGGACGCGCTCGTCGGCGCCGAGGTCTTCCTCAAGTGCGAGAACCTGCAGCGGATCGGCGCGTTCAAGTTCCGCGGCGCCTACAACGCCGCCTCCCGGCTGACGCCGGAGCGGCTGGCCAAGGGCATCGCCGCGTACTCCTCGGGCAACCACGCCCAGGCCGTCGCCCTCGCCGCGCGCGAACTCGGGACGACCGCGGTGATCCTCATGCCCGAGGACACCCCGAAGTCGAAGATGGACGCCACCGCCGGATACGGCGCGGAGATCGTCACGTACGACCGTTACACCGGCGACCGGGTCGCCATCGGCGAGGCCTTGGCGGCCGACCGCGGCCTGGCGCTCATCCCGCCCTACGAGCATCCGCACGTCATCGCGGGACAGGGCACCGCCGCGCTCGAACTCATCGAGGAGGTCGGCGAACTCGACGCCCTGGTGGTCCCGGTCGGCGGCGGCGGACTGATCGCCGGCAGCGCGACGGCCGCCAAGGGTCTCACCCCGGCGATCCGCGTGATCGGCGTGGAACCGGAGGAGGGGGACGACACCAAGCGGTCCCTGGAGGCGGGCCGGCGCGTGTCCATCCCCGTGCCCCGCACGATCGCCGACGGCCAGGCCGCGGACATCCCGGGCGAGCTGACCTTCTCCATCAACCGGCGGCTGGTCGACGAGATCGCCCTGGTCACCGACGACCAGATCCGCGAGGCGATGCGGCTGGCCTTCGAACGCATGAAGATCGTCATCGAGCCGAGCGGCGCGACGCCGCTGGCTGCCCTCCTGGCCGGCCGTATCGCCCCGATCCCGCCGCGGGTCGGTGTGATCGTCTCCGGTGGCAACATCAGCGCCCGGCGCTTCGCCGAGCTCTGCGGCGGCTGACCGAGGCCGGTCAGCCGCCGTGGGAGGCGGCGGACAGGAGGGTGAGCGCGGCCTGACGGGCGTGCTCACCCGCGTCGGCGGCATCGTGGTGGGCGGCCATGACCGTCGCGCCTTCGACCAGCATGAGCAACTGCCGGCCCAGGGCCTGCGGATCGGCGGCTCCGGCCAGCTCGGCGATGCCGGTGAGGAGCTCCAGGTAGCCGTCCAGATGACGGGCCGTGATAGCGCGTACGGCCTCCACGTGGTGCTGGGCGGCGGCGTTCAGCATCGCGCAACCGCGGAAGACCGGATCGTCGTACCACTGCTGCAGAGCCTCGAACACCGCGGTGAGCCGGCGGGCCGGGTCCGGCCCGGCGGCCGCGACGGCGTCGGCCAGCCACCGGGTCACCCGCTCGCTCCGCTCCTCGAGCATCGCCCGCACCAGCCCGTCCTTGGTGCCGAAGTGCCGGTAGAGCGTCTCCTTGGACACCCCGATACGGGTGCACAGCTCGGCGACGCCGATGCCGTCGAGGCCGCGCTCGTACAGCACCGGAGTGGCCGCTTCGAGGATGGCGGCGCGAGTTCGCGCCGGGTCGATGGTCGAGCCCTTGGGAACCGGCATGCATGGATAGTACCGACCGGTTCGATCGTGGCTATCATTCAATGATCGTACCGATCGGTTCGATCTTTGGGTTCGGTCATGAAGGAGCACGACTGTGGCGACATACGTCCTCATCCCCGGCATGTGCCATGGGGGCTGGTGTTTCGAGGAGCTCACCGAGCGGCTTCGCGCGGAAGGGCACCGCGTCCACCCGCTGACGCTGACCGGGCTCGCCGAGCGCGGTCATCTGCTGCACGGCGGAGTCAACCTGGATACGCACATCCAGGACGGCATCGGCGTGCTGGCCGCGGAGAACATCGAGGACGCGGTGCTCGTCGGCCACAGCTACGGGGGAATGGTGATCACCGGGATGGCCGACCGCGCGCCCGACCGGGTCGGGACCCTGGTCTTCCTGGACGCCATGGTGCCCGGAAACGGCGACTCCTGCTGGTCACTGGTCACCGACCAGGAGCGGCGGTGGTACACGGACGTCACCGACACCGGCTACGGCGTACGGCCGCTGCCGTTCTTCGACACGCGGGCCACACCCCATCCGCTCGCCTCACTGATGCAGCCCCTGCGGCTCACCGGCGACCTGGCGCACCTCCGGCGCAGGGTCTACGTGTACGCGGCCGGGTGGGCCGGGCCCTCCCCGTTCACGCCCGTCTACCGGCGGCTCCGTGAGGACCCCGCGTGGACGACGTACGCGCTGGACGGCGGGCACAACCTCATGCGGGACGCGCCACAGGACCTGCTCAAGGTCCTGCTGGCGGCCGCCGAACCGGGCTGACCGACGGGGGAGGCCACGGCCCCGCAGCGCAGTGGCGATCAGCCGACGAGTGCTTGAGTGCCCAGCACGATGGCCAGGGCCAGGCGTTCGGCGTCCTCGGTGCCGGGCTCGGCCGTGTAGATCATGATGTGCAGGCCGCTGCCCGTCACGGTGAGCACGTCGCAGTCCAGCGTCAGGGCGCCTACCTGCGGATGGTCGATCGTCTTGCGCGCGGCCTCGTGGCGGCCGACGGCACCGGAGTCCCACAGCTCGGCGAACCGCTCGCTGTGCGCGCACAGGTCCGCCACCAGCCGCCGGAGCCGCTGGTCGCCCGGATAGCGGCCGGCGGTCGCGCGCAGGTCGGCGACCAGAGCGGCCTGCAACGCGCGCCGGGACTCCGGCGTCTGCCGGGTCCGGCCCTCGTGGCCGAGGAAGTTCCGCCACACGCCGTTGCGCTCGTTGCCCCGCCAGCCGGACGGGTCACCCATCAAGGCCGCGTACGGCGGGTTGGCCACGAGCAGCGTCCACGACGCGTCGTAGACCGCCACGGGCGTCCCGGCCAGCCGGTCCAGCATCCGCTGGACGCTCGGGGTGATGTACGCGGGTACCGTGTCGGGGCCCGGCGGTACCAGCCCGGCCAGGCGGAACAGGTGGGTCCGCTCGTCGCCCGACAGCCGCAGGGCCCGGGCGAGGGCCTCGACGACCTGCGCGGACGGGTTGGCCGCGCGGCCCTGTTCGAGGCGGGTGACGTAGTCGACGGAGATCCCGGCCAGCAGCGCCAGTTCCTCGCGGCGGAGGCCGGGCGCGCGCCGCTGCCCACCGGCGGGCAGCCCGGCGACCTCGGGGGAGACGCGGTCGCGCCAGCGGTGCATCGTCCGCCCGAACTCCGTCGTGGTCATGCCCACCAGTGTGCACGGCCGGCCGAGGACCTGCCTGGTACCGGTGGTCCCAGGAAGACGGGACGGCTGGGTGTCTCCCGCACGCGGCGGCAGCCTGGAGACATGACGACAACACTGATCACAGGAGCGAACAAGGGGCTCGGTCACGAGACCGCCCGTCGACTCATCGCCGCGGGCCACACCGTCTACATCGGCAGCCGGGACGCCGAACGTGGACGCCGGGCCGCCGAGCGGCTGGGCGCGCGGGCGGTCCTCCTCGACGTCACCGACGACGCGTCCGTCGCCGCGGCGGCCAAGACGATCGAGGCCGACGGCGGCCTGGACGTACTGGTCAACAACGCCGGCATCGAAGGACGGACGCAGGACGGGGGAGTGGTCGGCGCCGCGGAGGTGACCGCGGGCATCATGCGGGAGATCTTCGAGACGAACGTCTTCGGCGTTGTTCGCGTCACCCACGCGTTCCTGCCGCTGTTGCAGCGGTCCGCGGCCCCGGTCGTGGTCAACGTCAGCAGCGGCCTGGCCTCGCTGAGCGCGGTCACCGCCGAGGGCACGCCGACGTACGCGTACCCGGGAGTCGCCTACCCGGCGTCGAAGACCGCGCTCAACATGGTCACCGTGCAGTACGCCAAGGCGTTCCCGAACATGCGGATCAACGCCGTCGAGCCCGGTTACACCGCCACCGACCTGAACGGTCACACGGGTATCCAGACGGTGGAGGTGGGCGCCGAGATCATCGTGCGCATGGCGCAGGTGGGCCCCGACGGCCCGACCGGCGGCTACTTCGACGCCGAGGGCACTCTTCCCTGGTAACGGGAGAGAGCGCGGGCTGTAGGGCGTGTCAGTTGACCGGGGCCGGATCCGCGGCGCTGCGCTCGTCGAAGTCGCGGCGGGCCGCCAGGATCTGCCGGGCGTCCTGACCGTGGCGTAGCGGCGACGGCGGGCCGGCCGTCGCCTCGATCCCGCGTGATCCGGAGGTACGACCGGCCCTGCCGCTCTGCCCGGTCAGGCGACCTGTACGTCCGGAATCGCGTTCAGCAACTCGCCCCACTCGGGGTACGTCGCGACCTTCTTCAGATGCATGGCCACGATCTTCGCCGCCAACTCCGGGTCGGGGTCGTCCGAGAAGCGCACTGCGGACAGCCGCGCCAGGCGCGGGATGATGAGGTGGTCGCCCTCCAGGTGCACCGGGTCGTACATGTAACGCTCGAGCGCCGCGAGATCCTCGACCGCGGCGCAGTACACGTGCGTGTAGCCCTCCGCCGGATCTCCCAGGTCCTGTCCGACGGTCGAGAAGGACACCGACTCGACCGTCGCCGTACGCCGCATGGCGGCCAGCACCTCGGCTCTCTCCTCGTCGGACGTCCCGTCCCGGAACGCGAATCGCAGCAGGTTGACGATCATGGATCTCTCTCCTTTTGAACTTATGGGTTCACTTTATTGATCTGAACGATACACATGATCGCCGGGATGGTGAACCGGTCAGTTCAGTGGATCGTCCTGATTGGTAGCCTGTGAGGGTGACGGATACGGCTTCCACCAAGCGGTCGGCCCCGCGTGGCCGGATCGACAAACGGGTGGCGATCCTGGACGCCGCCTTCACCGTCTTCGCCCGTCGTGGTTACGAGCAGGCGTGTGTGCAGGAGATCGCTGAGGTGGCGGGCGTCGCCAAGCCGACCGTGTACAACCACCTCAGCGACAAGGAGAACCTGTTCCGGCACGCGATCGAGGCCGCGGCCGACGCCGTCATGGCGGACAACCTCGCTGTCGTCGACCGGATGCGTGACGCCGGCGACGACCTCCGTACCACCATGGAGGACGTCGCCTACCGCATGCTCCGGATCTGTTGTGACGAGCGTTCCCGCGCCCTACGGCGGCTCGCCTACGCCCAACTCAACCGCTTCCCTGACGTGATCGAGGTCGTGCATCGGCGCACGTCCGGCCGGCTCGCCGAGGGGCTGGCCGACCGGCTGGCGCGATTGTGCCTGTCCGGGCACCTGCGCCCGTGCGACCCGACGCAGGCGGCGGAGCAGTTCCTCGCGCTGCTCACCGGTCCGATGGAGACCCGCTCCCAACTGGGCAGCCGGAAGGTGAGCGCCGCGGAGACCCGTGCCGTGGCGGCCGCCGCCGTCGACACCTTCCTGCGGGCATACCGCGCGACCCCCGCGGACCCCTCCTGACACCTCGGCGTCACCAGCGGAACACGCCGGAGGAGGACTTCGCCGCGGCGACGTGCGGGCGGAGGCGCTGTTCGCGCACGTGTTTCCGGGACCCCGGGTTCAGCGGCGCAGGGCGGTCTCCTGCTCCATGTGCGACAGCTTCTCGGGGTTGCGTACGGCGTAGAGGCCGGTGATGAGGCCCTCGTCGATGCGCACCGCCATGACGGTGTCGATCTCTCCGCCCATCCGCAGCACCAGCGCCGGGTAGCCGTTGACCTGTGTCGACTGCAGCGACACCACGGCGGAGATCCTGCCCAGCACGGGAGCCACCGCCTCGGCGCCCATGATGGGCTCGAGCGCTGCCTGCTTGACGCCGCCGCCGTCGGTCAGCAGGACGACGTCGGGCGCGAGGATGTCCAGCAGGCGCTGGAGATCGCCCGTCTCGATCGCCCGTTGGAAGGCTTGGAGGGCGTTTTGGGTCTCGGTGGCGGAGACGGCTCCGCGTGGCCGGCGGGCGGCGACGTGGACGCGTGCCCGGTGGGCGATCTGACGGACTGCGGCCGGGCTCTTGTCGACGGCTTCGGCGATCTCGTCATAGTCCAGGTCGAACACCTCGCGCAGCACGAACACCGCCCGCTCGGTCGGCTGAAGCGTCTCCAGCACCAGCAACATCGCCATCGAGACACTGTCGGCCAACTCCACGTCCTCGGCCACATCAGGCGCCGTCAGCAACGGCTCGGGCAGCCAGGGCCCGACGTAGGACTCCTTGCGGCGGCGGAGCGTACGCAGCCGGCCGAGTGCCTGGCGGGTGGTGATCCGCACCAGGTAGGAACGCTGATCCCGCACCGTGTCGAGGTCGACGCCCGTCCACCGCAGCCAGGTCTCCTGTAGGGCGTCTTCGGCGTCGGCGGCCGAGCCGAGCATCTCGTACGCGACGGTGAACAGCAGGTTGCGATGGGCCACGAACGCCTCGGTGGCGGCGTCCGTTCGGTCGCCGTCGGCGAGCGGGTCTGCTGTGTCCGTCGGCTTGCTGTGCTCGCTCATGGCCGGCTCCTGCCTGTTCGCTGTCGACTGTGCCACACGCACCAGATGCCGGTCGCCGTCGTTCTGTGACATCCAGGAGTCGGTGGCGTACCTCACATCGCCGCGCGGTCGAAGTTGGACCCCGGCGCGAGCAGGTTCATCGTCTGCCAGTGGCGACGGTGAAGCCCTTCCACGGCGAGCACCCGGTTGAGGTTCTCCTCGATGAGCTGGTCGAGGAGCTTCAACCAATAACCCAGCGGCCGACGCTGTTCCATGCTGCTCCTTTCTACGACGACCCAGGACATTCCGGGCCCGGCCGCAGACACCGACCATGGCCACGGCACGGGTCTCTTGTGGTGCGGCCTGTCCCTATTCGGCGGATGCCCGGGTGGCGAGGACGCGATCGGTCCAGGTGATGATGCTGCGGTAGGCCATGGCGGCATTGCGGTGCAGGTTGATCGCGTGCCCGGCGTGGGGGATGACGACGGCGTCCACGCGGGTCTGCGGGTAGAAGGGGCGCTCGGCCGCGGTTGCCCTCAAGGCGGCGGCGGACCAGGGGGATGATGACGGCGGCCGCGATGAGGTGGGCGGCGACGAGCGTGAGCTTGGTCCCCGGTCGAGGTGGCCGCGGCGATCAGCGGAGCGGCGAGGGAGACGAGCACGAGCGCGCTCGTCGCGATGGTGTAGGCGCGGGCCGGGCGGGACGAGCGCCGGTTGATCAAGGCGGCGAGGCCGATGCCGAGGACCATGACCATCGCCAGGGCGATCGCGCACGCCCCAAAGTTGACCGGTACGACGCTGGACGCACTGCCGCCGGGGTCGCCGACCGCGAGGTGTACGCCCGCGGCCCGGACGAGGGCGGTGAACGCTTCGGTCGCCGCCGCGGCGAGGACCGTGGCGACCAGGTTCGTCCGCAGCAACCCGCGGAACGGAACCCGAACGGCGGCAGGAGCGTGGTCGGTGGCTGTTACGGCGGGCGACGCAGCACTCACGGACGCAGCAGTTGCCGCACCCGTGCGGCCTGCCGAGTGAGGTGGTCGCGCTCCGGCACGCTGGTGGCGGCGCGGGCGGCCTCGGCGTACAACTCGGCGGCGTGCTCGAGGTCACCGGCGCGTTCGTACAGGTATGCCGTCACCGCGGCGTAACGGGGCAGGTCGGGGCTCACGTCGGCCAGCGCCGCCAGGCCGGCCCGGGGTCCGTCGGCCTCGCCGACCGCCACCGCGCGGTTGAGCCGCACCACCGGGCTGCCGGTGAGGAGCACCAGTTCGTCGTACCACTCCACGATCTGCACCCAGTCCGTCTCGGCGGCGGTCCGGGCGTCCGCGTGCAGGGCGGCGATCGCGGCCTGCGCCTGGTATTCGCCCAGCCGGTCGCGGGCCAGCGCGGCCTGCAGAATCGTCACCCCCTCGGTGATCAGGCCGGTGTCCCAGCGCGACCGGTCCTGCTCACCGAGCGGCACCAGGCGACCTCCCGGAACGGTGCGAGAGGCGCGGCGCGCATGGTGCAGCAGCATGAGCGCGAGCAGGCCCGCGACCTCCGGCTCGCCCGTCAAGGCGACGAGCTGGCGGGTGAGGCGGATCGCCTCGGTCGCCAGATCGACGTCCCCGCCGTACCCCTCGTTGAAGACCAGGTACAGCACGCGCAGCACCGTCCCGAGGTCGCCGGGCTGGTCGAGGGGCAGCCCCGCGATCCGCCGCTTGGCCCGGCTGATCCGCTGCGCCATGGTCGCCTCGGGGACCAGGTATGCCGTCGCGATCTGCCGCGTGGTCAGGCCACCGACCGCGCGCAGCGTCAAGGCGACGGCCGAGGCCGGCGGCAGGGTGGGGTGCGCGCACAGAAAGTAGAGCCGCAGCGTGTCGTCCGTGGCGGGCGCCGGACCGGCGGGCGGCTCGGCGCGCACGGCGAGTTCGCGGCCCCGCCGCGACGCCTGGGCACGGGCGGCGTCGAGGAACCTATGCCACGCGACCGCGACCAGCCATCCCTTCGGGTCGCGCGGTGGATCGTCCGGCCAGGTCTCCAGCGCCCGGATCAGGGCTTCTTGCACGGCATCCTCGGCCGACGCGAAGTCGGCTCCGCGCCGGACGAGGACACCGATCACCGCGGGCACGAGCTCCCGCAGCAGCGACTCCTTCACTCGGTCACCGTGGGCGGCTCGGTGAAGAACGGCCGGACCTCGAGCCATTCGTGGATGGGCTCGCCGCCGGGCCCGGGAGCGGCGGACAGCTCCCCGGCCAGTTCGACCGCGCGATCCCAGGACTCCACGTCGATGATGTACCAGCCGGCGATGAGGTCCTTGGTCTCGGCGAACGGACCGTCGGTCACCGGCGGGCGCCCCTCGCCGCCGTACCGCACGAACGTGCCCTCGGGCGTCAGGGCCTGGGTGTCGACGAACTCACCCGTCTCCTCCAGGCGGGCGGCGAAGTCGCGCATGAACCGCACGTGCGCGTCGACCTCCTCCGGCGTCCACTGGTCCATCGACCCGTAGTCCACGGCGGGGGCCGGGCCACCTCGGTAGTGCTTCAGCAGCAGGTACTTCATCGTGGTTCTCCTTCGTCGTCGCGCGGCCCGTCGTGGCCGCTCGTGTCCCTGGGACGAAGCCGGCGCCACATTCTCGACACTCGAGGCTCATGACTTCTCCACGTCCGGCACCGGCGAGATCGCCGCACCGGCCGACAGGAGTCTCTCCGCCAGCGCGCGGCAGCGTCTCCTGAGCTCCGGAGGGTCCAGTACCTCGAAGTCGTGCCCCAGCAGGAGTACGTGCATGAGCACGAAGTCGAGGCTGCCGGCGCCGCTGAGCACCTCGCAGAACTCGCTGCCGCGCCGCCGTACGACGGCCGCCGATGCCGGAACCTGCGCGCGCACCGTGTCGGCCGGGGCGTGCACGAGGAAGCGCGCCTGGTGCGGGTAGACCCGACTCGCAACGCTTTCTTGGACGTACGTCGCCGCTTCGGGCGCCGCGCGCGGGCGGAAGCGCCAGGTCCGTGCGGACACATCGGTCATCCGGTCGACGCGGAAGCTACGCCAGTCGTCGCGATCGAGGTCGTAGGCGAGGAGGTACCAGCGCCGGTCGGAGGCGACCAGGCGATACGGCTCGACCCGGCGCCGTCGCACCTCGCTCCCGGACGGGTAGTCGAAGCCGGCTTCGACCTCGTCGCGGCAGGCCCGGGCCAGCGTCATGAGCACCTCCGGGTCGACCGGCGCGCGGCCTCCGGAGAAGGACTCCACCGAGCCGGAGAGCGCGCGCACCTCGTGCCGCAGCCGGGTGGGCAGCACCCGGTCGAGCTTGGTCAGCGCCCGGAGTGCGGCGTCGCCGGCACCGGCGACCGCACCACCCGCGCCCGCGAGCAGCGAGACCACCGTGGCGATCGCCTCCTCATCGTCGAGGAGCAGCGGCGGCAGGTCCTGTCCCGGGCCGAGCCGGTAGCCGCCGCCGACACCCTGGCTGGCGTACACCGGATAGCCGAGCGCGCGCAGGCGCTCCACATCACGCCGTACCGTGCGCGGCGTCACCCCGAGCCGGTCGGCGAGCTCGGGACCGGTCCAGACCTGGCGCTGCTGCAGCAGTCCGAGCAGGGTGAGCACCCGCTCCGTCGTACTCCGCTCGTCACCGCCGGCCCTGTCCATGTCGCCCCACCCTGCCAGATAGCGGACCGATGCTGTCCGCTAGGAGTGTCAGCGTGGCTCCCTGAATCCGGTCGAACCTGACCGGAAACCCGGCAGCTCCAGGAGAGACTCATGACCGCCAAGACGACGCACCTCGACCCTCAAGAACTCGCCGCCAACCCCGCCTTCACACAGGGTGTGATCGCACCGGCGGCCCGGACGCTCTATGTCGGTGGCCAGCTCGGCAGCGACGGCACCGGGAACCTGCTCGACGGTGTCGAGGCGCAGACCGCTCAGGCGATGCGGAACGTGCTGACCGTGCTCGCCGCGGCGGGTACCGGTCCCGAGCATGTCGTCAAACTCAACATCTACCTCGTCAATGGGGTCGACGCGCAGGTGGGATACATGGCGGCGCGATCCGTGTGGGGCGATCACCGCACAGCCGTCACGGTCGTTTCCACCGCAGGACACGCCCGCCCGGGTGCTCTCGTGGAGATCGACGCCGTAGCGATCATCCCCGAGTAGGACGAGACCCTCGGATCGAGGCCGTGGGCCCGGCGGCGTCGGCCGGGCGATTCGGCACAGCCCGTGACGCCGTGCGCACCGTGCCTGTGCCGAATCGGGGCCTCTGCTGAATCGGGTCCCGCGAGAGATGCCGGTGGTTCAGAATCCGATGGCTTCGCGGAGCAGCAGGACGGTGCCGCGCCCGGGGTGGGGTTCCGCGTTGAGGATGAGAAGGCGATTGAGGGAGCTCGGCTGCCCGTAGGCCTTCATGGCGCGCTCGTTCTCCAGCGGGAGGCAGTGCTCTTCGAGGCGTCGCAGCGCGGTGCCCAGGTCGGGTACCACCTTCTGCGCCCCGACGATCCAGATCGCGCGGGCGGCGGCGCCGGCGTAGCCGGGCAGCTGGCTTCCGCTGGCCGAGGCGACCACGAGAGAGCCGGTTTCGGTGACCGCGGCGACGCTGCCCACGATGACGTCAGGGGTGGACATCAGCCGCCAGATCTCGCGCATCTGGGTGGCGCGGTCCATGGCCAGGCCGCGTGGCTTGACGGCGTCGTAGCGCCCGTCGGCGTTGATGTCCTCATCGATGCCGGACAGGCGGAGGGTCTCGCTGGCCCCGGTGAACACACTGGCGCCCTCGGGGATCAGCTCTTTGACGCGGGTACGCGCGGCGGCGGCGTCGTCGAGGATTTCGACGGTGAAACCGTGTGCGGTCAACGCAGCGGCCGCCCGCTCCAGGCGTTGCGCGGGCGCCGGGTCGGCGAACGGTGCTGTCGGCGTTGGGGTGGTCATGGTGTCTCTGAGCTTCCTGTTCGCTGGATGGTGTGTTCCTCCGAGCAGTACGACGACACAGCCGCTGCGAATGTGAGGCGACGCACCGGCCTCACATTCCGAGGGGCTGTCTCGTCGAACCGGTGAGAGCGGATGCGACCAGGGGGCGACACCATGACCACCGGATACGGGCCAGGAGAGGACCGGGCCGACCCGGGTCTGAACGCGATCGTGAGCGAGCGGCGGCAGCTGATCAATCTCGCCTACCGGCTGCTCGGCTCGCTGGCCGAGGCCGAGGATGTCGTCCAGGAGACCTACGCCCGCTGGTACGCCATGTCCCGGGAGCAGCAGGAGGCCATCGCGTCCCCCGGCGCCTGGCTGACGAGGGTCGCCAGTCGCATCTGCCTGGACGTGCTCGGCTCGGCGCGCGCGAGGCGGGAGCGGTACGTGGGCGAGTGGATCCCCGAGCCGCTGCCCGAGCGTACGGAGTGGATCAGCGGGCGGCCGGGCGGCGCGACCGTCGACCCGGCCGACCGGGTCACCCTGGACGAGTCGGTCAACATGGCCTTCCTGGTCGTGCTCGAATCGATGACCCCGGCCGAACGCGTCGCGTTCATCCTGCACGACGTCTTCTGCCACTCCTTCGCCGAAGTGGCCGAGATCGTCGGCCGTACGCCGGCGGCATGCCGCCAGCTGGCCTCCTCGGCCCGCCGCCGCATTCGCGAATCGCAGGGCCCCGCGAGTCCGACCGCCCAGCAGGCCGGCATCGTCAGGGACTTCAAACAGGCATGGGAGGCCAAGGACATCGACGCCCTGATCGGCCTGCTCGACCCCGACGCCACGGCGATCGCCGACGGCGGCGGCCT
This sequence comes from Actinoallomurus liliacearum, assembly GCF_039542035.1. Lineage (NCBI taxonomy): Bacteria > Bacillati > Actinomycetota > Actinomycetes > Streptosporangiales > Thermomonosporaceae > Actinoallomurus > Actinoallomurus liliacearum. The sequence goes on along the minus strand of NZ_BAABHJ010000002.1, from coordinate 217,865 downwards.
CGTCACCACCTTCCTGCGCCCCATCGAAGGCGGCGAGCAGATCGCGCGCGCCTGGATCGAGATCTCCAACCGAAGGCCCGGCGACATGACGTTCCTGGAGCGTACGGTCAATGGTCAGCCCGGCCTGGTGGCTCAGCAAGACGGCGTCACCGTGACGGTGTTCGCGTTCGAGGTCGCAGGCGACCGGATCAAGAGCATCTGGGTGGTACGCAACCCCGAGAAGCTCCGCCGCTGGACGACGGGCTGAGGAGCGTCGCGACGGGAGCGGGGCCCATTGTGGGAGAGGGTCAGCTCGAGCCGGATGTCAGAACACGCTCGAGCGCCGCCCGGCCTGCGGGTCCCCATGTCGGCTTGCCGCCAGGCAGGCCCCGATCCCCGTTCTGGCCCATACGAATAAGGAAAAGGCTTTTCAGCGCAGCCAGCCCTCGGGCGCGCCGGATCGTCGCCTCGTCCGCACGCGCGTACACCTCGAAGAACCGTGAGCCCGCGCCCGCGGGAATGAGCAGCCACGCGGCCGCGAGGTCCCACGCGGGATCGCCGGCGAACATGTCACCGAAATCAATCACGCCCGAGAGCGTCCCGTCCGAGACGACGACATTCGCGGGATGGAGGTCACCGTGCAGCCATAGCGGCGGGCCCTCCCACTCGGGGGCCGCGACAGCATCGTCCCAGACGGCCCGGACGTCGGCGGCGACGCCGCCGAGGGCAACGGCTTGCAAGGACTTCTCGAAGCCGTCCGTGCACTTCTTAGGGTGAGCGCCGCGGTCCGAACTGGTCGGCGCCTCGGCGGGCGCCTCCACATGGAGCGCCCTGAGGAAGCCTGCCAGAGTGTCGGCCGCGTGGTCGTCGCGGCTGATCGAGGTGGAGTCAAGTGGCTCGCCGGAAACCCACGTCATAACGCTCCAGAGCCTCGGGAAGCGCGCGCACGGTTCGCCGATCCGCACAGGAGTCGGAACCGGGAGTGGAAGACGCGGGGCCAGGACGGGCAGCCACCGGCGCTCCTTGCGCTGGAGATCCGGGGCACGTTCCGTGCGCGGCATGCGCACGACCAACTCATCCCCAAGCCGCCACATCTGGTTGTCCCAGCCGCCCGCCACCTCGCGGATGGCCAGCCCCGCAAGGTCCGGATGCTGGTCCTTGAGAAGATCGTGTACCAGCTCTGCGGTGATCTCGATCTCGGAGTCGGTCATGTGAAGTGACCGTACGCGAGGCAGGCGGACCGGACACCCACTCTCCGGAATGCCCGCCGCCACGCCCGTTCCCGGCCTCCATGAGTCGCGAACCAGCAGCCGACCTCTATCCGAAGGCTCGATCAGCCGATCGGTGGTGCGAGGTATTCCAGCGCATAACCGTCGCCGGAGGAGGTTACGCGGGCGATGCCGGGTGAGTCGAGGTGGGCGCCGGCTACGAAGTGGTGTGGTCGGGTCAGCTGTTCGAGGAGCGCCGCCCGCGCGGCGCGGGCCTGGGACTGGTCGCCGTCGAGCTCCCAGGACACGTTCGGCTGATCGGTCAGCCGGGCGATGCTGTCCAAGGTCGAACGCGGTGAGAAGAGCCCGACGATCGGCGTCGCCTCTAGGATCGCCCACGCGCTCGACGCGTCCCTCTCGGACCTGATCGGTGCGCCGGCTGCTGCCGAGTCTGGTGTGGCCATTGTCATGCGCGAGAACGATCGCCCCGTTTTCCGTGACCCGGAAACCGGCTTCGAGCGGCACATGGTGCGAATACATCATGGTCATCTCGCGCAGGACCTGATCGGCCGCAGCTTGCGGGCCTGGACAAAGCCGGCTAAGCGGTCGTTCGCGACCGGGCCTCGGCGGCCCAGGAGGGTGCGTTCCATTGGTCGGCGATGGTGGCGGCCTGGGTGAAGTGAGCGGCGGCCTCCTGGTCGCGGCCGAGGAGGATGGCCAGCTCGCCGAGGGTGTGGGCGACCGGGCGCAGCGCCACCGACATGCTCGTGGCGCCCGCCGGGGGGCCGTCGCGGTACGGAAGCAGCGTCGCGTAGATCTCCTCGGCGGCGTCGCGGTCGTTCAAGGCGACGAGGGCCATCGCGCGCAACGTTGTGAGGAAGGTGAAGAAGAAGTCGGGGCGGATCGGGCTGGGTGACGCGCGGACCTCGCGGGCTTCGGCGTCCAGGCCGTTGGCGTGGAGGGCGAGCGCGAGCAGGTCGGAGGTCATGGGGCCGAGCGCGGCGTGGAGGGCGCGAACGTCGTCCAGGTGCGCCCCAAGCGTGCCGTCGTTCAGCCAGATCGTGGTCAGGGCGAGTTGGAGAAAGCCCGTGGCGTGCACCGATCCGATGCGCCGCATGCCCTCGTCGGCCTTGATGTAGAGGAGTTCGGCGTCGGCGAATCGGCCTTCGATGAGCGCCAGGGTCGCCAGCGTGATCTCGGCGACGGCGATCGCCTCGCGCATTCGGTAGGTGCGCGCGAGTTCCAGGGCCTCGGTGGTCACCTGGCGCATGGTCACCGGGTCGTTGGCGGCGGCGGCGCCGGAGGCGTGGTTGAGCAGCCCGGTGACGCGGTAGACCGGTAGGTCGTGCTCGGTGCCGATCTCCACGAGTTCCCGGCAGAGCTCGGCGTCGCCGTGGACTCGGGTCAGGATCTGGAGTGCCGCGGCCCGCAGCCGGGGTTCGGTGGCGAGGTCGAGTGCCTCCTGCGCCGCCTCCAGGACGGTCGGGTCGTCCTCGCCGACCAGTTCGTTCGCGTACGCCGTCAGGAGCCGGGACCGCACCGGAGGGGCCAGTTCGCGCTTCAGCAGGCGGCTCAGGCGGTCGACGACGGGCCGGTCCACCGTGCCGTACGTACGGGCTTGCCAGGCGGTCGGCTCTGTCCACGCGGTGAACGCGGCGATCATCAGGTCGTCGCGGCCCAGGGACTCTGCGTACTCCACGGCTTCACGGCGTGTCTCGCGGGCGGCGCCGACGGCTCCCGCCCGGATCTGCGCGCGCAGCAGCCTGCCGAGCAATTCGACGCGTTCGTCCGGTCCGGTCGAGTTGGTGACGGCGTCGGTGAGGAGGTCGGCCGCCACGTCGTGGGCGTAGCGGGCCTCGGCGAGCTCGGCGGCCCGGACGCAGTAGCCGACGGCCTTCGGTGAGCCGGCGCGCGCGTAGTGGTGGGCCAGCGCCGCGATGTCGTCGGTGCCTTCAAGAGCGGCGGCGATCCGGGCGTGCATCCGGGTGGCACGCAATCTGCTGAGGTCGGCGACGAGCGTGTCCCTGACGAGGGCGTGGACGAAGCGGATGTGGCCTGGGCCGGGCTCGTCGAGGAGCCCGGCGATGACGCCCGCGTCCAGCGCGTCCATCACGCCGTCCTCGTCGGTGTCGGCGGCCTTGACGAGGACGTCCACTGAGCTTTCCCGGCCCGCGACCGCGGCGAGCCGGAGGATGGACACGCCTCCCTCGGGCAGGCGCGTGAGCCGGCGGCGGAGGACGTCCCGTACGCCTTCGGGGACCTCGGAGAGGGCGACCAGCGCGCCTTCGCCGTTCAGCAACCGGGCGCTTTCGCGCACGTAGAACGGGTTGCCGCCGGTGCGCTCGGCGATCCCGGCGATGGTCTCCTCGTCGGCCGCGCATTCGTTCCGTACGAGCTGCGCGACGGCCTCGTCGTTCAGCCCCGGCAGCGCTAGGCGGAGGGGCGTGGCGCGCGCGAGGGAGGCCAGCGTTTCGGTGAGGTGCCCGCTCTCGTCCGCGCGGTACGCGGCGACGACCAGGATCGGGGCCCGCAGGCCGAGGCCGCCGCCGAGCAGTTCCAGCGTGGCGGCGTCCGCCCAGTGCAGGTCGTCCAGCACGACGGCGACCGGGCGTACCGTGGCGACCGCCGCGAGCCATTTCCACACGGCTTGGCGCAGCCGGAACCGTCCGGCGGTGGGGTCGGCGTTCACCGGCTCGGTGTCTGTGAGCAGCGGCGCGAGGGCGTCCGCGAACTCGCCTGGGGACGTGGTCGCGGCGACGGCTCTCAGCGCCTCGGTCCAGGCCCATGCGGGCGGCGCGCTGTCGACCTCGGGGCAGTGGCCGGCGGCGACCAGCCATCCGTCACGTTCGAGCCGCCTGCCGAGGTGTTCCAGGAGCGTCGACTTGCCGAGCCCGGCCTCGCCGGTGACAAGGGCGATGCGGGCGCCGTCGGTGGCGGCCTCGGCGGCGGCCGTGACCAGTGCCGACAGCTGTGCCTCACGTCCGACGAACGGCGCCTCGTTGATCGGAGCCGGCCGCGACAGCGGTGCGGTCGGCGGTGGCGGGGGCACGGTCTCGCGCATGACGTCCGTGCGCTGGGTGAGGATCGCCTCCTCCAACGCCGTCAGGTCCGGGCCGGGGTCGAGCCCGAGCTCCTCGGCGAGGATGCCGCGGGCGCGGCGGAGCGTCGCCAGCGCGTCGGCCTGGCGGCCGCTGCTCCACAGTGCCAGGGCGTGCAGCCGCCAGCCTTCCTCGCGGAGGGGCTCGTCGCGGGTGAGCCGCTCGGCCTCGGGAACCACCGCGGCGGGGTCGCCGATTCGCAGTCCCGCCGCGACGTGCAGTTCGGTGGCGCCCAGGCGCAGCTCGTTGAGCCGGGCCGTCTCGGCGGCGGCCCACGGCTCGTCGGCGACCTCGGCGAACGCCGGTCCCTGCCACAGCCCCAGCGCCTCGGCGAGCCGAGCCCGGGTGGCGCGCGGGTCGGTGTCCGTACGGGCCTGGTCGAGCAGGTCCTCGAACCGCCACGCGTCCACCGACTCCGGCGGCAGCCGCAGCGCATAACCGGGCGACGCACTCACCAGCAGCCGGGCCGGCGTGCGCGGCGGACGTCCGGGCTCCAGCAGCCGGCGCAGGTTGGACACGTACGCCTGCAAGGACATCAGCGCCCGCGCGGGCGGCTCCCCGCGCCACAGATCCTCGATCATCCGGTCGACCGGCACGACCTGCCCACGCGCCGCCACCAGCAACGCCAGCACGCCCCGCTGCCGCGGCCCGCCGAGGTGAACGGTCTCACCGTTCACCTCGGCCGCGAACGAACCCAGCACCCGGACGAAAACCATGATCCGCACATCGTACGTGGACTGGTCCAAGTCACCTCCAAGTCCCCTCCAAAGGCCCGGGAGCAGCCTGAACACATCGCAACCGATGAAGGGCAAGAACAGATGAGCGTCAACACCCAGGACATGGAGATCGTCCACCGCGTCTTCCGCCGTGAGTCACGGCTGCTGGTGGAACTCGTCGCGGCCGTCACCCCGGGTGACACCGCTCGCGCCACGGTGATCGCGGACCACTTCCGCGACTACCGGCTGGGCCTGCACCACCACCACGAGGGCGAGGACGAATTGCTGTGGCCGCCGCTGCTGTCCCGGGTGGACTTGGAGGCCGACATCGTTCTGCGCATGGAGACCCAGCACGAACGCATCGCGGCCACCCTGACCAGGCTGGACGCCGCGGTCCCCGCCTGGGAGGCCACCGCGGGCGCCGACGAACGCGACACCCTCGTGGCCGCCCTCACCGAGCACCGCGCGGTCCTGCTGGAACACCTCGACGACGAGGAGGCCACCCTCCTCCCGCTCGCGGCCAAGCACATCACCGAACAGGAGTGGGCCTCCCTGGGCGACCACCTGGTGAACAACACTCCCAAGCTCACCCTGCTCACGCTCTTCGGCGCCGTCCTGGAAGACGCGAACCCGGCCGAGCGCGCCCTCGTCCTGCGCGGCCTCCCCACCCCGGTCCGCGTCATCTGGCACGTCATCGGCCGCCCCCGCTACGCCCGCCACATCCGCCGTGTCCGCGGCTGAACCCTGCCCAGTCTGAACATCAGAGGAGAAGAACCATGTCGCTGAAGAACGTCAACACCGTCCTGGCCACCGCCGTCGTCCTGTTCACTCTCTACCTCGGGGTGTCCTTCGTCCTGACCCCCGAGACGTCCGCCCCGGGCTTCGGCCTGCCGAACTGGCCCTCTGGCGACGGCGGCGGCTTCCTCATCGTGAAGGGCAGCCGCGAACTCGCGATGGGCCTGGCCATGGGCATCCTGCTGGTGAAGGGCCACCGCCGCGCCCTGGGCTGGGTCCTGCTGATGGTGGCCGTCGCCCCGTTCGGCGACATGGTCAACGTCCTGGCCCACCACGGCTCCATGGCCGCCGCGTTCGGCATCCACGGCCTGACCTCGGCGCTGATCGCGGTCACGGGCCTGCTGATCCTCCGCGAGACCGGCAAGGCGCGCAAGGCCCAGGAGGCCGCCGCCCCAGCGCCCGCCGCGCAGCCCGCCTGACGTTCTGCACGCGCCGAAGGGGTGGACGGTACTCCTTCGCATTCTCTGAGAACTCGAAAAAGGGAGACGACGATGACGATCAACGATCTGCGCGGTGTGCTCAAGGGGCGCGTGCTCCTGGCCGATGACGACGGCTTTGAACAGGCGGCCACCGCGTGGAATCTGACCGTTAGGCAGCCGGTGGCGGCCGTGGTGGAGGCCGCGGATGCCGATGACGTGGCGGCGCTCGTGCGTTTCGCGCGGCGGGCGGGTATGACGGTGGCCGCGCAGCCGAGCGGGCATGGCGCCTCGGGTGATGTGGAAGGCCTGATCCTGTTGCGGACCGGCCTGCTGAACGAGGTGGAGGTACGCGCGGAGGAGCGCGTGGTCCGGGTGGGCGCGGGCGTGAAGTGGGGGCAGGTGCTGGCGGCGGCCGGTCCGCTGGGTCTGACCGGCCTGTCCGGCAGCGCGCCGGGGGTCGGCGTGACCGGCTACACCCTGGGCGGTGGGGTCGGCTGGTTCAGCCGCAAGTACGGCTTCGCCTCCGACAGCGTGCGGGCCATCGACATCGTGGACGCCGATGGCGAGCCGGGCCGGGTGACCGCCGAGTCCGATCCCGAGCTGTTCTGGGCGCTGCGCGGCGGTGGCGGGGACTTCGCGGTGGTGACCGCCCTCGAACTCGAGCTGTATCCCGCGCCCACCATGTACGGCGGGCGCATCATCTGGCCGGAGCACCGGACCAGGGAGGTATACGACGCATTCCTGGAGATCACCGCCGAGGCGCCGCGTGAACTCAGTGTCTGGATCAACCGGTTCCAGCCACCCGGCGCGTCGGCGATGGTGACGCTGGATCTGGTCTACCTGGGTGAGGCGGCTCAGGGGGAGGACCTGCTGGCGCGCATCGACAAGGTCGGGGGCGCGATCTCCGACAGCCGCGGTGTCGTCCCGGTCGCCGACCTGGGGGACATCACCGCCGAGCCCACCGACCCGACCCCCTCCATCACTCGTGCGGAGTTGCTCACCGGCCTGGACGCGGACGCGGTGGAGCTCCTGCTGGCCAAGCCGGTCGAACCGCTCGTCAACGTGCAGATCAGGCACCTGGGTGGGGCGCTCGCCGAGCCGGGCGGCGGGGCCGGCGCGAGCGGCGCGGTGGTTGAGCCGTACCTGCTGGGCCTGCTGGGTCTCGGCCTGCCGCACGTGGCCGGTGCGACGCGTGCCAAGCAGGCCGAGGTCGTGGCCGATCTTGAGGCTTACATCAGCGGCCGCAAGCCGTACACCGTGCTGTCTCCTGGTGAGACGGCGGCGAAGTCCTTCTCCGGCAGCGCGCTCGCGCGGCTGCGGGAGATCAAGCGGGCCCGTGACCCGCACAACGTGTTCCGCGCGAACTACCCGGTGCTCGGATAGATCGGTTCCCCGCAGGTCGCGGCCCCTCCGCCTACCGGGGCGGCGGGGCCGCGAATCAGTCTCGATGTTCCTCTCGGGCCCGTCCTTGTTCCTCGTGGCGGGCGCGCAGCTCGGCGGTGACGGCGCGTTCGCGCTGGGCGTCCGCGTCGGCGCGGGCCGCAGCGCGGTCGCGTTCCAGGTCACGGACACGGGCGTGTTCGGCGCTCAACCGCAGGCGCGCCTCCTCCAGCTCACCGCGCAGGCGTTCGGCGACCGCTCGGGCCTCGGCGGCTTCGGCGCGGATCCGGTCCGTGTCCGCGAGGGCCGCGTCCCGTACGGCGACGGCGGCGGCGCGCTCGGCGTCGGCGGAGGCAGCCCTGGTCTCGGCACGCTCCCGGCCGGCCTCGGCGACCTCCGCCCGAGCGTGGGCGGCCGTCCGGTCCCGGTCGGCCTGTACGGCGACGGTCCGCGCCTCGGTGAGCTCGGCCCGAACCTCCTCCAGCCGGGCGCGGGCCTGTTCGGTCTCGTCTTCGGCGCGCTGGGCGGCGGCCAGGGCCTCCGCCTGCGCGCGCCGCGCGGCCTCGGCGTCCTGCCGGGCGCGTTCGACCTCGGCTCGTGCGCGCTCGACGTCTTCGGCGGCGGCCCGGCGGATGTCCTCGATCTCCTGAGCGGCCCGCCGAGCCGTCTCCTCGGCGGTGTTCTCGGCCTGACGCACCAGGTCCGCCGCCTCCGCCTGGCCGCGCTCGGCCTCCTCCGTCCGCTGCTCGGCGGCCGCGGCGCGGGCGTCGGCGTCCGCGGCGGCCTGCTGGGCCTGCTCGGCGAGCCGGGTCGCCTCTTCCCGGGCCGCCATGGCGGCGGCCACCCGGGCCTGCGCCTGCGCGCGCTCGGAGCTCAGCCGGGCCTCGACGCCGCGCGGCGACAGCTCGGACTCCAGCGCGGACGCGAGGGGAGCGATGGCCGCGGTGAGGCCCTGCTCCATGCGGTCGTAGAGGTCCTCGGCGCGGGCGAGCGCCCCTTCGAGACCGGGCACCGCGCGGCGCAGCTCGCGGTCGCGTTTGGCGCGGGCCTGGCAATCGCCGTCCGGACAGTACGCACGCGGTCGGCCGCGTCCGGTCCGCTGGGGGACCGGACGTCCGCAGTAGCGACAGGGCCGCTCCGCCGGCTGTGTTTCGTCCGCGTCGGCGTCTTGGGCGCTCGAGGTCGTCACAGCGACACTCTAGCATTTTCTGTTTTTCTGTTTCCGAAAAATAAGAAGTCATAGAAAAACACGTCGCCAACCCACGGGAATGATGATTCCCGCAAGTTACGCTGAGCCACGGGAGCGTGGTGCTGTGGACGACCCGGTACCTCGACGCCGCCGTCGACCAACTCCGCGCCGAGGGCCACGAGATCGCGGGCGAGGACGTCGCCAGGCTCTCCCCGCTCAAGCACCGCAACCTCAACGTGCTTGGCCGCTACAGCTTCACCGTTACCGTCCCGGCCGCCGGTGCCCTGCGGCCGCTGCGCGACCCGGACGCGCCCGAGCTGGACGAGGACGACGACGGCGGGCAGGAATGAGTGTCAGGAGCCGACCAGATCATTCCGATACGGGCAGGCACTCGGCGAGCAGGTCGACGATGTCGCGCCAGGCCCGCTGCGCGTGCCGTGGATGGTGGCCGACGCTTCCGGCGTTCCGATCGGCTCCCGGCCTTTCTGCTGGAGCACGAACGCGGCGACAAGGGGGGCTGCCATCAGGAAGACGGCGGAGACGCAGAACGCCGTCCGGTATCCGTGAACCTGGGCGGCGAGTGCTGTCGCCTGATCGTTCGTCTCGCCTTCCAGCGCGTTGCGGTCGAGGGCATCGGTATGGAATCCCTTCCGGGAAGTGGCTGGGCATCCCGGTCCTGCTGTCGCAGGGCCGGGAGTCGGGAACTGGCGGGTTCAGGACCAGGCGATCTCGCCCTCGCGGGAGACGAAGCGTCCGGTGCCGGCGCCGGGCCCCTCGGTGGCGAGGGCGACGATGGCGTCCGTGCCTTCGGTAACGGTTTGGGTGCCGCTGTGGCCGTTTATGTCGGTCGCGGTGTAGCCAGGGTCGGCGGCGTTGACGCGGATGCCCTTGAGCCCCTTGGCATACTGCGTCGTCAGCATCGTCAGCGCCGCCTTCGACGCGGCGTACAGCGGTGCGACGACCTGCGACTCGGACCGGGCGGGGTCGTGGGTGATGGCGAGGGAGCCCATGCCGCTGCTGACGTTGATGATCACGGGGTCGTCCGAGCGGCGCAGCAGTGGCAAGAACGCGGTTGTGGTGCGGACGGCGCCGATGACGTTGACGTTGAGGACGGCGTAGGCGTCGGCGGCGGTGAGGTCGCCGGGATCGCCGAACGGGCCTTGCACCCCGGCGTTGTTGATCAGGACGTCGATCCTGCCCTCATGCCTGGCGACGTCCGCGGCCGCGGCGGCCACGGATGCGTCGTCACTCACGTCGATAGGGACGTAGCGTGCGCCCAGCGCGGCGGCGGCCTCCTCGCCCCGCTCGCGGTCGCGTGCTCCCACGAGCACGATGTGACCGCACGCGATCAGACGGCGGGCGGTCTCGCGGCCGATTCCCTTGTTGGCTCCGGTGATGAACGTGATCGTCATGTCTTCGATGGTTCCGGGGCTGGAGGACGCCAACCAGGGAGACTTCGACGGTAGGAAGGGCAGTACCACCGTCGCGTCCGCCCCGGCGACCGGAACTGCGGAAAGATGTGAACCATGACGGCAAGACCCAGAACCGGACTGGGCGCGATGATCCGCACGTGGCGCGACCGGCTGCCACCGTCGGCAGCCGGCCTGTCAGCGGCCCCGGGACGCCGCGCGGCCGGGTTGCGGCGCGAGGAGCTGGCCGAGCTCGCCGGGGTGTCGGTCGACTACATCGTGCGCCTGGAGCAGGGACGCGCCACAACGCCCTCGCCGAGCGTGGTGGCGTCTCTGGCGCGCGCCCTGCAACTGTCCGACGCCGAGCGGGACCACCTGTATCGGCTGGCCGACCTGGTCCCACCGACGCACGGCACAATCTCCGACCACCTGCCACCCGGCATGCAGCGGATGCTCACCCGGCTTGGGGACGTCCCGGCCGCCGTTTTCGCGGCCGACTGGCAGCTGATCTGGTGGAATCGCAGCTGGGCCGCGCTTCTGGGCGATCCCGCAGCGTCATCGCCGCGACTGCGCAACTTCGCCCGGGACAGATTTCCGGTGAACGGAAGCCCCGCCCGTCTCGCACCATGGCCGATCACCGAAACGGACCGGGACGCCACCGACGCCGCCATCGTCTCCGACCTGCGCCGCGCAACCGGACGCTTCCCCCAGGATGCGCGCCTTGCCGCTCTGATCCGCGAACTGAATGCGGGCAACGAGAGATTCGCCGCCATGTGGGCGACCGGACAGATGGCCGCCGCGCACCGCGAGGACCACAAGACCATCGACCACCCCCTGGTGGGGCCTGTCACGGTCGACTGCGACACCCTGACCGCCGGCGACAACGAACTCAAGATCGTCATCTGGACGGCCGCGCCCGGCAGCGAGGATGAGACCAAGCTCCAGCTCAGCACCGTCGCAGGCCCTCCGGCCAGCCCGTACACGTGCACGGGCGAGCGGCGAAAGACCACCTAGTCCGGCATTCCGGGACGGCGGAGCCCGCTGGCTGGCTGCGAGGAGTTGTCGATCGGACCATACCGATGTTCCCCAAGGCCGAACTCGCCCGTGTCGGGGGCGGTTCATCACAGGAGCGCTGACCTGGGGTCGGCGTGGGTCCGAGGAAGGGGTGCGGCCGGAATACGGAAGAAAGGGGCCGCGGGCAGCAGTCGCTGGAGCGGCGTATGAGGCGTTGGCGTCCTTGAGGGTTTTGTGGACGACACCGATGGAGACCTTGACCCCGGCGGCGATGGTGCGGATGGATTCTCAAGGGTCGCTCGCCCAAGCTGAGCGGGCGACAGCAGACCGAGCTGGTGCGCACGCATGCCACCGGCGAGTACACCGTCGCCGACCTGATGGAGGTCTTCTCCATCGGGAGGGCGACGGTGTACCGCACTCTCGAACGCGCAGGAGCCCGCCCAACAGCCGTAGGCATGTCGGCCAGCGGAGCTCGGACATGAGCGCACCCGCCTCATCAGCGCGTTCCCCGAGCTGCGCGACCTGGTCGACTTCATCAACCTGGAGTTTGAGCCGCACTCCCTGTTCTGAGGCTCACGAAGGCGTGGGGAACTGGGCCGGCAGGCCGTCCAGCAACTGGCTCAGCAGCGGGTATCCGCCATCGACGGGGATCACCTGGCCGGTGACCGTGGCGAACGCGCCGTCCACGAGCGCGGCGATCGGGCGAGCCAGGTCCTGCGGCCGCAGCATCGTGCCGGTCACCGACCGGTCGCCGAAGTGGCGCCGGATGCCATCGGTGAACACCTCAGCGGTGGCATCGGTACCGACCCCGCCAGGGGCGACGGTATTAACGGTGATGCCGTCCCGTATGGCCTCGCCGGCGACCTGCCGGGCGAAGGCGTTCAGGGCGGCCTTGGCCGTGGAGTGGGCGGCGCTGCCGATGATCAGCTCGGCCGCGGTGGCGGAGACGTAGACGATCCGGCCGGACCGCCGTTGCCGCATGATCGGCAGCACCCGCCGGGTCAGGTGGTAGACGCCGGCCAGCTCGACGCTCACCTTGGCCGCGAACGCCTCCCACGGCACATGCTCCAGCGGGCCGAACGGCGGCGCCGCGGTGTGGGCATTACCCACCAGCACGTCGATCCGCTCGTGCTCGGCGACCACCCGGTCCACCAGCATGGTCACCTGGGCCTCGTCGGTCACGTCGGCCTGAATCGCCTGCGCGGCGCCGATCTGCTCGACCACCAGCTCCGCGGACTCGGCGTCGCGCAGATAATTGACGATCACGTGATAGCCGAGCCGGCCCAACTCGCGCGCGGTCGCGGCCCCGATTCCCCGGCTGGCTCCGCTGACCAGCGCCACCTGCTTGCTGTTCATCTGTCTCTCCTGACTCGTCGGTGCGAAGACGCGAGAGACGCTAGGTTCTGGGCTTACTCTTTGTAAGTACGTACCTTGTGGTAAGCCCTAGAGATAGCGGTAGGTGAGCAGGTGGATGAGAGCGACGCCCAGTGGATCAGTGACACGTTTCACAACGATTGTCCCGGGCGAGAGGTGATGGAGCATGTCACCGGACGGTGGGTGCCCCTGATTCTCGCCGCCCTGACGCCTGGGCCAATGCGCTTCTTCGAGCTGCGCCGACGCATCGAGGGCATCAGCGAGAAGATGCTCTCCGCCAAACTGCGGACCCTGGTCCGCGACGGGCTGGTAGAGCGCACCGTCGAGCCGACCACCCCGCCGCAGGTCAGCTACGAGCTGACCGAGTTGGGCCAAGGCCTGTCCCGCCCGTTCGCCCAACTGGTCCGCTGGATTTCGGCGCACACCCCCGAGGTCATCGCGGCCCAGCAGCGCTATGACCACAGCGGGAATCCTGCGGGTCGGGTGATTCTGAGTCAGTAATGATCCTGGGCCCCTTCGGGGAACCGCACGGCGGGAGCCCGCCGCGGGCATGGTGGGATTGGGCGATCATGGAACGCGAGTCAGCCGTCGGCCTGATGGACATCCCCGGCGGACAGGTCGTGCTGCGGGACGAGGGCACGAAGCGGAGCTGGGAGGTCGAGGTCGCGGCCTTTCGGCTCGCCGCTCACACGGTGACCTGGGACCTGTACCGGGAGGTACGCGGCGAAGGACCGGTGGTGGACGCCCGGCCGCGCACGCCGGTCACCGACGTCTCCTGGAGGGAGGCCGTCGAGTTCTGCAATCGTCTCTCCCGGGCGGCGGGGCTTCGACCGTGCTACTCCGGAGGCGACGACGTCGACGGGCAGGACGTCGTCTGGGACCGCGACGCCGACGGTTACCGGCTCCCGACCGAGGCGGAGTGGGAGTACGCCTGCCGGGCCGGGACCACGGGCGTCCGGTACGGCGAGCTGGCCGAGATCGCCTGGTAGGGGGTTGAGGAACATCGGAACGAAAACCGGCGCTAAGGCGCCGTCGCTCCTGGTGAGCGTCCGGCGGGCAGCAGGAACTGTACCGGCCCAGCATGTTCAGGCCCGCACCGCGCCGGTGTGGATGGAACCGATGATCCGCAGCACGTCCTCCCAGTTCCGCTCGATGCGCTCCAGATCGATGCGGCCGCGGGCGGCATCTAGGATTGTGGACCCGTCTCCAGGACTTCGCGGCGGACGAGCTTTCGACGCTGACCGAGCAGCGTCAGGTGGTACGGCTGCACCTGATGCGCAACACCGTGCATCTCGTCAGCGCGCGATTGCCTGGACTGGCGCCCGCTGTTCCATCCGCTGCACGCCGCCCGGTTCAGCGGGCACTTTCGCCACGGTACCCAGGGAGTGAACCGGGACGCGCTGCTCAGGCAGGCGAAGCGGCTGCTGGAGGAGCAGCCGCGCACCCGCGCCGAGCTCGGCAAGCTGCTTGCGGAACACTGGCCAGACGCCGATCCGAACGCGCTGGCGTACGCGGCGACGCATCACATCGCGCTGTGCCAGGTGCCACCACGGGGCGTCTGGGGCAAGAACGGTCCCGCGGCATGGGCACCGGTGCAGAGCCGGCTGGGCACGCCGCTGCGTTCGGTACCGGTGGACGCGCTGGTACTGCGCTATCTCGTCGCGTTCGGTCCGGCGCATGTCGCGGACATCCAGGTGTGGTCCGGGCTGACCTGGCTGCGCGAGGTGGTGGAGCGGCTGTCACGCCGGCGTCAATCCAGGCGGCCGGCCTACCGCGACTTTTCGTTCCGATGCTGGTCGACCCCCGACTCGGTGTGTGAGAGCGCGGCGAGGAGCCGCAGTTTCTCGTCGCTGTCGCTGTCCTTGTCGGGGTAGTAGACGACGAGGATGACGTCGTCGATGGGGAGTTTGTCCCGGTGGAGGCGTAGTTCACCGACGACGGGGTGGTGGACCGTGGTCGTTCCTCCGTCGAGAGTGCGCACGTCGTGGCGGGCCCACAGGGTGCGGAACCGCTGACTGGACAGCGCGAGTTCTCCGACGAGCTCGACGAACCGGGGGTTGTCGGTGTCGTCCCCGATGGTGGTGCGGAGGGCGGCGATGAAATCGGCGGTGGCTTTCGTCCAGTCCTGGTGGAAGGCCTGTTCCTCGGGATCAAGGAGGAGAGAACGAAGCCGGTTCTGGCCGGGCCGCAGGCGGGGGGAGAGTGCGACGGCCATGGGGTTGGAGGCCAGGACATCGAACGCGCGCCCTTCGACGAACGCGGGGATCTGAAGGTGGGCGAGCAGCTCGTGCACCCGCGCCGGTACGTGCTCGGGCCGCTTGCGGCGCGGCGCCCTGGGGCGTGCCGCCGCGAGGCCGAGTAGGTAGGCCCGCTCTATGTCGTCGAGCTGCAGGACCCGCGCGAGTGATTCGAGGACCTGCGGTGAGGGATTCTTGTCACGGCCCCGTTCCAGGCGCAGGTAGTAGTCAGGACTGATTCCGGCGAGCAGGGCGACTTCCTCACGGCGCAGGCCGGGCACACGGCGGTTGCCGCCGGGCGGGAGTCCTGCCTGCGTCGGGGAGACCAGCTCACGCCGGGCACGAAGGTAGTGGCCAAGCCGGTTGCCGGATTCCTCATCCTTCATACCAACACCGTAATGCGGTGCGCGTATCTCAGAGGGGGCCCTGCCAGGACCAGGGAAGAGGGGGGCCCTGCCACACCCAGCGGATGTCGTCAAGACTGCGATGGCACTGTTTTGAAAGAGACAGAGGACACCGCTGTCTGCGCTGCGGGCCTGAACGCCGCCGGCGCCCTGGACTGAAGGGAAGATCTCGTGGATCTCTCCAACCGCACCGTTCTCATCGTCGGCGGGACCTCGGGTATCGGGCGGGAGCTGGCCCGGCGGTTCGCCACGGCGGGCAGCACCGTGGCCGTTGGCGGCCGCAACCCGGAGGCGCTCGCGGAACTCGCCGGGGAAGGTTTCGGCACGTTCGGTATCGACGTCACCGACAGTTCCTCCGTCGCCTCTCTCCGCGACGCCGTGCTCGCCCGGTACCCCGGGCTGGACACGGTGGTGACGATGTCGGGCGTCATGCTCCTGGAGGACCTGCGCGACCCCGCGCACTTCGAGGCGGCAGAGACGGTGATCGACACCAACCTGGTCGGCACCATCCGGATCATCGACGCCTTCACCCCGCACCTGGTCCGGCGGGGCGCCGGCACCTTCATCACCGTCACCTCCGGCATCGCCTTCCTGCCGTTCCCGCCCATGCCCAGCTACGCCGCGTCGAAGGCCGCGGTGCACGCCTACTCGGAGGCACTGCGCGCGCAGCTGGACGGCACCGGTGTCGGCGTCGTCGAGCTCGTCCCCCCGGCCGTCGCCACAGCAGACCAGGAAAAGGTGAACCCGCACGCGCTGCCGCTCGACGACTTCGCCACCGAGGTCATGCAACTGCTCTCAGAAGACCCCACCCCCCACGAGGTCCTCGTGAAGGGCGTCCTCATGCACCGCTGGGCCGAACGTGACGGCACCTACGACGACCTCGTCGCACAGCGCTCCCAGGCCCTGGCCATGCTCCCCAGCCGCGAGGGCTGACACCCTTCCCCGGGAGGCTCTGAACCTATACCGGCTCGGGTCGTTCCGGGTTCGGGGCGAAAGCGGGAAGCGCGGCGAGGCTGTGGCGCACGGCCTCGCCCCCGTACTCGAACATCTGCCGCTCGTAGTCGCCGACCGCGCCGAGGAGGTCTTGGCGGCGCTCGCCGGCCTCGATCAGGCAGCGGCGCAGCAAGTCGGCATCGCGCAGGGCGGTGTTCGCGCCGTTGCCGCCGGTCGGGGAGGTGGCGTGGATGGCGTCTCCGAGCAGTGTGACCGGACCGGGCGCCCAGCGCTCGCGGGGCTCGACCACCCGGATGGACAGCAGGGTGCTGTTGTCCGGGTCGGCCTGCTCGATGAGCGCCTGCAGGTCCGGATGCCAGCCCTCCATCCTGGACAGCACGGCCTCCTGCGCGGTCGGGGCGCCGAGCGAGCCGTTCGGTGGCAGGATCATCGCCCAGCGCACGTAGTCGCGGATATCGGGGAGGGGCACCTCGGGTGCCAGTTCCTCGGCCGCCTGCTTCGGCGGGGTACGGAAACGCATCGCTCCGAGCATCAGGCTCACCCCGGCCCCGGCAATCTTCGAGCCGAAGGCCGGCTCCAGGGTGGCAAAGCGCTCGGTCAGCGGCGTACGGCCGATGACGAACCGGGTGCCGGTGTCGGTCGCGGTGGTCTGCGGCGAGAGCACCGCACGGACGGCGGAGCCGACCCCGTCCGCCCCGACGAGCAGGTCGGCGGTGGTCGGGTCGCCGTGCGCGAACCGGGCTTCGACCTTGCCGTCGTCCAGCACGTCGTAGCCGGTCAGCTCGGCCCCGGTGCGCACGGTGAGTCCGGTCAGCAGCAGGTGCCGCAGCACGTGCCGGTCGATCACGATCCCGGTCCTACCGGGGCCGAGCTCGCCGATCCGGTTCAACTGCGGGTCCAGGATCAGCCGCTCGGCATAGGCGTCACCGACGATCGCGTCCAGCAGCGGGTGCCAGCGCAGCGGCAGACATCCGCGCAGCGCCTCGAACCCCATCGGGCTCAGCACGAGCCGGTAGCCCTGGAACCGCGCGGTGATCGCCGGGTCCCGCTCGTACACGTCGGCCTCGATCCCGGCACCACGCAGACCCTGCGCCAAGCACAGACCTCCCAGACCGGCTCCGACCACGGAAACTCGCATCACACACCTCCTGAACAAGATTTTCCGAGCAGATACGAACTTAGTTCTGCATGAACGATCTAAGCTCTACTTGGAGAACTTAGATCGTGTCAAGCTATAGTGATCGGTATGCCCTCCGATCCCTGGCAACGCCGAGCAGCTCGTCACGCCCAGCCCGCTGGGGAGCCCTCAGCGGCGTCACCACGCAAGAAGCCCATCACGGTCGACCGGATCACCGACGCCGCCCTGCAGGTCGTGGCCACCGAGGGCTACGACGCACTGACCATCCGTCGAGTCGCCGCGGTACTCGACACCGGGCCGTCGTCGCTGTACGCGCACATCGTCAACAAAGAGGACATCGACGATCTGCTCGTCGGCCGGCTCTGCTCCGAGGTCGTGCTGCCCGAACCGGACCCGGCCACGTGGCGCAAGCAGATCCTGGACGTGTACGCGCAGATCCGCGACCAGTACCTGAAATACCCCGGAGTCTCCCGTGCCGCGCTGGGCGTAGTCCCGACCAACCTCTCCACGTTGCGGGTCAAGGAAGGGCTTTTGGCGATCCTGCTCGCCGGCGGAATCGAACCGCAGAGCGCCGCCTGGGTGCTCGATGCTCTGTCTCTCTACGTCAGCGCCTACACCTTGGAGCAGTCGTTGGTCCAGCAGCGGCGCAGACACCCGGACCAGGAATGGGTCCTTGGTCGCGAGGAGCTGATCCGCCGGTTCACCGCACTGCCGGCCGACACATTTCCGCAGACCCGACGCTATGCCGCTGAGCTGACCTCCGGCACCGGACACGACCGGTTCGAGTTCACCCTCGGACTGATAATGGACAACCTCACCCGGGCCCAGCCCCAGCCCCAGCCGACGCCGGCATCCGACACCGCCGGATGAACGCCGCAGCCCGAGGCGGGTCTGTACTGGTGTAACTCCCGGTCATGGAAGTCGCACCTGATGAGTGACCAGCGACGGGCTACTGGTCCTGCCGGTGTAGTGCCGCCATGGACGGGCGGGCTGTCCTTCGGCTTGATGAACGGCGGACATGCCCCCAGCCGGGCCCTGACCTCGAAGCCGGTCTCAACCGAACCGCGGCCCTCTCCCCTTGGGCATCAGGGGAGGGTCAGGATGACCGGCCCGTCGTCGGTGACGGCCACCGAGTGCTCGACGTGGACCGTACGGCTGCCGTCACCGCTGCACAGGGACCAGCCGTCCTCGGCCATCGTGTAGTCGTCATCGCCTCCGGCCATCAGGCTCGGCTCGATGGCGATGACCATGCCGGGGCGGAGCCTCAGGCCGTGCCCTCGACGGCCCTCGTTGGGTACGAACGGATCCTCGTGCATGGCCCGCCCGATGCCGTGGCCGGCGAAGTCGTGCTGGATGCCGTAGCCGGCCGCGCGGCCGATACGGGACATGGTCTGGCCGATGTCGCCAAGCCGCGCGCCCGGCACGGCCTTCTTGATCCCGGCGGCCAGCATGTCCTCGGCCGTCCGGATCAGGTCGCCGTCGCCCTGGCGGGCCCGGCCGACGCAGAAGCTGACGGCGCCGTCGGCATGCCAGCCGTCGATGTGGGCGCCGCAGTCGATGCTCAGCAGGTCGCCGTCACGGAGCCGATAGCCGGTGGGCAGGCCGTGCAGCATGACCTCGTTCACCGAGGTGCAGATCACGCCGGGGTAGGGAGTGGCGCCGAACGTCGGGTGGTAGCCGAGGAAGGACGATCCGGCCCCGGCCTCGTGCATGATCTGGCGGGCCAGCTCGTCGAGCTCACGGAGGGACACGCCGACCGACGCGTACGAACGAACCTGTGCGTGCACCGCCGCGACGACCCGGCCGGCCTCCCGCATCACCTCGATCTCGGTGGCGGTCTTGAGCTCGATCAACTCCTGCCTCCTTCTAACTTCCGATAACTATACCGGTATTAGTATTGGGCACATGGTACGGGAACCGTTGTCGATCGCCGACCGCCTGCGCGGGGAACGGCTGGGCGACCTGCTGCGCGAGGCCAGGGGTTCGCGCAGCATCACCGACGTGGCACTCCAGGCCGGGATCTCCCCGGAGACTCTGCGGAAGATCGAGAGGGGCCGCATCCCCACACCGGCCTTCTTCACGGTCGTCTCCGTCGCCGGGGTCCTGGACCTGTCACTCGACGCGCTGCTGGTCCAGGTCAGCCCACCCGG
Organism: Actinoallomurus liliacearum; assembly: GCF_039542035.1. Taxonomy (NCBI): domain Bacteria; kingdom Bacillati; phylum Actinomycetota; class Actinomycetes; order Streptosporangiales; family Thermomonosporaceae; genus Actinoallomurus; species Actinoallomurus liliacearum. The sequence goes on along the minus strand of NZ_BAABHJ010000002.1, from coordinate 198,401 downwards.
CACGGCCGCCGAAGCCGCGGACGAAGCCATCGCTGACACTCCGGCCGAAGGCGGGCATAGAGCTGCGGGATGATGCCCCGCCGCCAGAAGGCAGCCGGAGAACGTCCGCCGCTACTTCAAACCCTCCCCGGAGGCGATCGCCGAGCTCACGAGCCTGCTCGCGCCCGGCGGCGGCAACCGCTGAACCGCGTTCCTCGATCCTTATCGGTGGCAACGGCGGAGGCGGAGAGGAGCGTCGCAGCGGCGAGGCCGCCCCAGAGGGCGGCCGAGCCATGGGAGGCGAGAGCGGTGATGACCGCAGGGGAGACGGCGAGGCCGAAGCCCGTGGAGAGCTGGAAGCGGGCGAGGGCGCGTCCCAGGACATGAGCCGGGGCGAGAGCGGTGACGAGCGCGGTGGCGCTGCCGGCATAGATGATCTCGCCGATGGTGCAGACCACGGACACCGCGGCGACGGCCGGGGTACCCCAGCCGTGTCCCAGTGAGGTGGCCGCGAGGAAGCCGAGGTAGGACGCGGCGAGTACCACGCCGGCGAGAGCCAGCACGGTCCGCCGGGAGAAGCGGGATATCAGGACGGTTACCGGCACCTGCAGGGTGACCACCAGCACCGTGTTCGCCACGAAGACGGCCGCCGCCCACACCGGGGACGCGTGGAACTGCGTCACCAGGACCAGAGGGATCGCGATCTCGGGGACGTTGAGGCAGAAGACGTAGACCACGTTGGCGGCGAGTAGCGCGAGCATCCGGGGCGCGGGCTCGTCGTCCCGGTCCTTGGCCGGGGCGGCCTCCGCTGGATGTGCGTGCACGTGGACCGACCACGCCAAGGCGGCTGCGGCAAGGTAGGCGAGCGCAGTGACAACTGCCAGCGCCCGCAGTGCGGTGGTGCCGCCGGCCAGGCATACGGTGGCAAGGAGTGCTCCGACGCCCAGGGCGGCGTTGCGCAGGGCGCGGGCCCCTGCGAGGGCGGTGTCGCGTTCTCGTCCGTCGGTGACCGTGGCCACGAGCGCGGCGTGGGCGGCCGGCCATGCCTGATTGCCGATGCCGAGGAAGAGTGCCGCCGTCGCAAAAAGCCAGATGTGCCCCGCCGGGGCGGCCAGTAGCAGCGCCACGCCCAGCACCCGCACCAGCATCGATGCCGCCACGACCGTGCTACGTGCGCCGTGGTCCAGCCATCGGCCCACCGCGGGCATGCACACCAGACCCGCGACGATGCCGACCGTCATGGCGGTGCCGGTGACCGGCGCGGACAGCCTCAGTACGGTCACGCCGTAGAGCAGCAGAAAGGGCCGCAGCAGGCCGGTGCCTAGCGCGTCCACGGCCAGGGCGACGGCATAGCGGGGGCCTCCGGAGGCGCGAACGAGGGCGCGGGGCTGGATTCGGGTGATGGTTGCCATGGCGTCAGACGATGCGTTCGGCCACTGAGGCAGGGCACGTCGGTTGACGCACATCGTCAATCGACGCCGTCGCCAGGTTGTCCGGGCGGTGATGATGGGGGGATGACGCTGAGGATCGACATCAGCGGTCTGCCGTCCGAGCGAATGCGGTTCGCCGCCTCCCCACTGGCCGAGCTGACCGCGATGCTGCACGTGCTGGCCGAACCCGGTCACCATCCGCAGTTCGCCGGTTGGGCCGCGGACGTCTGGGCCGGGCTGCGCCCGGAGCTGGCCGAGCGGCTCAGGGAGGCGGAGTTCCTCTGGCGTTCTTCACAGGCCGACTTCCTGATCCCCGCGCGACCCCGGCTGACCCTCGCCGAGGAGCTGGACGACGTGGACCGGATCGACGACGAGAAGTACGTGACCGCAGCGCTCGTCACCACCTGCGGCAGCAACCGGGTCCATTTCTTTGGGGCCTCGCCGCTCACCGATACGACCGCGCGCGAGCGGGCCCTGGACGTGGCCCAGGCCCGCGGCGCGCTGCAGGAGGCCTTCGCGGAACGGCTGCTCGCGGACCCGGCCGCGGTGCGGGCGCGGGTGCGCCACACCCTCGAAGAATGCGCCGAGGCGTTCTTCGACGGCGCCTGGGCGGACGTCGCGGTGCAGCTCGCCACCGATCTGCGCCTGAAGAACGAACTGCTCAGGCGCCAGGGCATCGGGGCGGCACTCGCCTCGGTCTCCGGCGCGGTCACCCTGGCACCGGACGGCGACTGCATCATCGTGGACAAGGTGCAGGACAAGGCGACCGCCGCCCGTGGCACCGGGGTCACCTTCATCCCCAGCGTCTTCGGCCGCCCGCACCTGGTGGCGGTCCACGCGCCCGGGTGGCATCCGGTGGTGCAGTACCCCGTCGCCGAGCCGAGTCCGGCGGAGCCGGTCTCACTGGAGACGGTCACCCTCCGGCTGGAGGCGCTCGCGCATCCGGTACGGCTGCGGCTACTGCGCACCCTGGCCCGCGGCCCGCACACCACCGGCGAGCTGGCCCACTTCTGGGAACTCTCACCCCCCGAGGTGTCCCGCCACCTCGCCGTCCTGCGCCGTGCGGGCCTGCTCACGGCTCGGCGGCACGGTCGTTATGTCCGGTACACCCTCAATCTGCCCGATCTGACGGCGCTGGGGGCCGACCTGCTGGCGGCCGTACTGCGCTGAGTAGAAGACCTGCAGCCATCCCTGCCCGGCAGGCTCGGCGGTGGGAGGCATGTTCACCACGGCCGAGGAAACCAGCCTGCCGGGCTGTGCAACTGCGCAGGAAATGGCTCAGACGATTATGACCCGGCGTCCGCGCGTGTGACCGGCATGGCTGTCGATGTGCGCCGCCGCGGCCTCGGCGAGCGTGTACGACTTCTCGACCGGGATGTGGAGCCTTCCCCGCGAGATGAGGCCGGCGGCCTCGGCGAGCGCGTCTGGGACGCTCCCGGGCACGCCGGAGAATCGGACCCCGAGCTCCGGAGCACCGAGATCGGCGATGGAGATCACCTTCTGCGGATCCCCGGTCAGCTCGACGAGCTCGCGGATCACGCCCGAGCCGGCCAGGTCGAGAGCCGCGTCGACATGGCCGAGCTGTCGCACCCGCTCGACCCAGCCCTCGCCGTACGTCGTGGCGACGGCACCCAGGCTGCGCAGATAGTCCTGGTTCGCGGCCCCAGCCGTGCCGATCACCGTGATGCCGCGGTCGCGGGCGATCTGCAGCACCGCCGATCCGACTCCGCCGGACGCGCCGCTGACCAGCAGCGTCTGCCCGGACCGCACACCGACCTGGCGGATGATGCGGAGCGCGGTCTCCACTACGGAAGGGTACCCGGCCGCCTCTTCGAACGTCAGGCCCTCGGGCATCCGGGCCCAGGCCGACAGCACGGCGAACTCGGCATAAGTGCTCGAGCCTTCGCCGAACACGTGGTCGCCGACCTCGACACCTTCGACGCCCTCGCCGACCTCGTCCACCACCCCGGAGGCGTCGAGCCCGACTCCGGAGGGCAGCTCGATCGGATGGGCTTTCAGTCTTTGGCCTTCACGGATCCTCCAGTCGACGGGGTTCACCCCCGCCGCCCGCACGGCGATGCGTACCTGACCGGGGCCCGCGTGGGGCTCCTCGGCGTCGATGAGTTGCAGAACGTCCGGACCGCCGAACTCGGCGAAGCTCACTTTCTTCATGCGGCCGACCGTAGCACTAACGGTTAGTGTTTTGGAACCGCTACGTATTTGCATCTGGTAGCATTAAGGTATGACCGTGCCGCTCGGGCGCCGTGAGCGCAAGAAGGCCGCGACCCGCCAGAAGATCGCCGATGCCGCCCTCCGGCTCTTCCTGGAACGCGGGTACGACGCGGTGGGCATCCGTGACGTGGCCGCTGAGGCCGACGTGGCCGTCACCACGCTCTTCTCCCACTTCGCCTCGAAAGAAGCCCTGGTGTTCGAGCAGGACGAAGACTTCGAGCAACGCCTCACGCGGGCGGTCACCGGCCGGGCCCCCCACGAGTCGCTCATCCCCGCGCTGCGCCGCGAGATCCAGGCCCTGGTGCGGCATTGCACGGCGGACAGCGCCGCCCCGATCTGGCGCATGATCGACGGATCACCCGCCCTGCGGGAGTACGAGGAGTCGATGAGACTGCGCCATGCAGAGTCGCTGGCAACGGCCATCGCCGCCGATCCCGACCTGCCGCAGAGCACGACGGCCTGCCGGACGATCGCGAGGTTCGCGATCGACGCCTACTCGCTGGCCCGCGAGGCGGCCGATCCGGAGGCCGCGGTGGACGAGATCTTCCTGATGATCGAGGCGGCCTGGGAGGTCGCCCGCCCTTCTCGCCATGCGCGAGAAGCCGTTCCTCCAGGTAGGGCAGAGGCCGGTCGGGCTGTCACGAGTCGTTGAACGTTTGTGGTTTTCGATTCGTCAGGGATCGCATGTCGACGCCGGTGGCCTGTTCGATCGCTTAACCGGTCGCGGACGCGATGGCGGAGGGCGGGATGGCGATCTCGTCGCACTGGCCGTCCTCCGCGCTCACCCGCTACGGCCGATCACCCAAGGGTCTGGTCACCATGGTCGGCGACCTCCGCCAGCGCGAGATCGGGTTCACCTCCCCGCACGAATGACTCGACACGATCACCCCCGGCGGCCGCGGTCGCCTCGCGGCGTTCGGGCAGGTGGATGAGGCGCCAGGCGATCAGCGCCGCAGCGAGGTAGGCGGCGCCGACGAGGAGGAAGGAGAGGGCCGCTCCGGCGGTCCAGTCGGGGGAGCCGGCCAGGACGGCGCCGATGGAGGCGATGCCGATCAGGGAGCCGATCTGCCTGTTGGCATTGAGGATCGAACCGGCGGTGTTGGCGTGCCGGGTGCCCGTCGCGTCCACCATGGCCGCCGTCATGGCGGGGGAGATGATGCCGCCCGCGATGCTGGTAAGGCCGAGGGCGACGGCCAGCATCCAGTACGGGGTGGAGGGCGAGAGGGCGACCAGGGCCAGCGAGGCGGCCCCCGCGACCACGAGGGGAACAGTGAGGAGCGGGCCGGCCGCGACGCGCACGGAGATGCGGGCGAAGGCGATGTTGCTGAACGGGATGAAGATCGTGAGAGGCAGGATCTCCAGCCCGGCCTGGAGCGGGCTCGCGCCGCGGGCGTGCTGGACGTACAGGCCGATCACGAAGAGCGAGCCGTAGAACGCGGCGTTGAACAGGAAGCCCACGGCGTTGGCGCCGGTGAAGCGGGCCCTTCGGAACAGCGTCCAGGGCATCACCTGGTTGTCCGTCCGGTACTCGCGGCCGATGAGCAGGACGGCGGCGAGCGCCGCGGCGGCGACGGCGCCGATCACCGGGGCTGCGGCCCAGCCGAGCTGCGGTCCCTCGATCAGCGCGAAGCTGATGCCGGCCAGCAGGACGATGACGGCGCCGTGCCCGGGGGCCGCCAGCGGCCGGGCGTCCCCGCCGGCCCCGGCGATGTGCCGGCGGGTGAGGAGCATGCCCGCGATGCCGATCGGCACGTTGATCAGGAAGATGCTGCGCCAGCCGAACGCGCCGACCATGATGCCGCCGGCCGTCGGGCCCAGCGCCATCGACGAGGAGACGATCGCCGACCAGACGCCCAGCACCTTGATGCGTTCGCGCGCGTCCGGGAAGGCCCGCACCAGGAGCGCGAGCGAACTCGGCATGAACAGCGCCGCCCCGGCCCCCTGCAGGAGCCGCGCCCCGATCAGGACCTCGATGCCCGGCGCCAGTGCGGAGGCCAGTGACGCGACACCGAAGATCCCCATGCCCCACATGTAGACCCGTCTCGCGCCCACCCGGTTCGCCAGGCCGCCGGCCAGCATCAGCAGGGCGGCGAAGGTGAGGACGTAGCCGTCCACGGCCCAGGTGAGCTGGGAGAGGGAGGCGTGCAGGCGTTCCTGGATCGTGGCCCCGGCGACCTGCATCACGGTGGTGTCCAGGCTCGCCATGAGGAACCCGGCGGCCAGCGCCGTGATCTTCATCGGGCCTGGCGGAATCTTGGGCATGATCGACCTCGCACTTCTCAATCTAAGTGGACGCTTTGCGTCCGGATCGAAGACGCTAGTGCAACCGGAGGCGATCTGTCCACTTAAACGGACTGGGTCGGTCCGCTTATTGCTAGGCTGGTCGTATGGCAGCAGCAGTTCCCGCGGTGGACCGGCTCCTGGACGACGGTTCGGGCCGGCGTCCGCGCGCCGACGCCCGGCGCAACGTGGAACGCCTCGTCGTCGCCGCCCGTCAGGCCGCCGTCGAGGGTGGCGAGATCACCGCCCACGAGATCGCGCGCCGCGCCGGTGTGGGCATCGGCACGTTCTACCGCCGGGTCGGCTCCCTCGAAGCCCTGCTCGAAGCGGTCCTCGGCGAGGTGCTGGGGGAGATCATCGCCAAGGGCGACGAGGGGATGGCCGATCCAGACCCCTGGGCGGGCTTCACGACGTTCGCCCTGTCCTACATTCACCTTCGCAACGAGCTGTGCGACGTCAACAAGCGTCTCGGTGACGTTCTGGACCACTCCCGGGCCGAGCTGCGCGACCGTATTCAGATCCTGGTGGAGCGAGCTCAGCGGGCCGGAGCGATGCGTACGGACGTGACCTGGGAGGACGTGACGTTCCTCATGGTCGCCGCATCCACCGGACCCCACACCCTGGGCCTCCAGGCGGGCACCCGCCAGTGGGACCGCAACCTCCAGGTCGTCCTGGACGGCCTGCGCACCCCCGCCCCCGGCGTCCTCCCCGGCGAACCGCCCGTACTGGCCCCCGGACCGGAAACCGCCTGACCGCAGCCCCGCTCCGGTTTCATCGGCTGTCGGGACCTCGAAGCTCTGCCCTGGCCATCTCGCCCTGCCGGGTACCCCGAGCCGACCGCACAGCGAGGCGAAGACGAGAAAAGGCAAGGAGATTATCCACTCCTTGCCACTTTCAACGTATAGCGCACTGGGGGGCTTGCGGCAAGACCCGGGTCATGCCGCAGAATCTGCGGCTGAAGCCGGCACCGATGGAAATCGGGGATTCGGCGCCGAACCGCGCGGCGCAGCCGGCCGAAAACGCAACCTCGGGGAATGGGTGATTCATGTTCGACGTGATCGTGGTCGGCGGCGGGCCGACCGGCTTGATGCTGGCCGGCGAGTTGCGGCTGCACGGAGTGCACGTGCTCGTGCTGGAGAAGGACGCGGAGCCCACCGAAATCGTTCGCTCGCTCGGGCTGCACGTGCGCAGCATCGAGGTGATGGACCAGCGCGGTCTGCTGGAGCGATTTCTCGAGCGCGGCAAAAAGTTTAGGTACGGTGGTTATTTCGCTGGTATCGACAAGTCGTGGCCTGACCGGCTGGACACCGCGCATTCGTACATTCTCGGCATCCAGCAGCCCGTCATCGATCGCCTGCTGGCCGAGCGCGCCATCGAGGTCGGCGCCGAGGTCCGGCGCGGCTGCGCGTTGGTCGGGCTGAGCCAGGACGATCAGGGGGTGACCGCCGAGCTGGCCGACGGCACACGGCTGCGCTCGCGCTATCTCGTCGGTTGCGACGGCGGCCGCAGCACGGTGCGCAAGCTGCTCGGTGTCGGCTTCCCCGGCGAGCCCGCCAAGGGCGAATGGCTGCTGGGCGAGATGAAGGTGACCGAGGACCCGGCGACGGTCGCCGCCATCGTGGCGGAAGTCCGCAAGACGCATCATATTTTCGGCCTCGGGCCCTTCGGGGAGGGGATCTACCGCGTCGTCGTGCCCGCCGAGGAGGTGGCCGAGGACCGTACGGTCCCGCCGACCCTCGAGGAGTTCAAGCAGCGGCTGCGGGTGTTCGCCGGCACCGACTTCGGCGTGCACTCACCGCGCTGGCTGTCCCGCTTCGGCGACGCCACCCGGCTGGCCGAGCGCTACCGGGTCGGCCGGGTGCTACTGGCCGGCGACGCGGCGCACGTCCACCCGCCGATCGGCGGGCAGGGCCTCAACCTCGGCGTCCAGGACGCCTTCAACCTCGGCTGGAAACTGTCCGCCGAACTCGCCGGCTGGGCACCCGAGGGGCTGCTGGACAGCTACCAGACCGAACGGCACCCGGTGGCCGCCGACGTGCTGAACAACACCCGCGCGCAGTCCGAGCTGATGTCCCTCGAGCCGGGCCCCCAGGCAGTGCGCCGGCTGATGACGGAACTGATGGAATTCAAGGACGTGCACCGGTACCTGATCGAGAAGATCATCGGGATCGGGGTCCGCTACGACTTCGGCGACGGGCATGAACTGCTCGGCAAGCGGATGCGTGACATCGGCCTGAAACAGGGCCGCCTCTACGAGCTGATGCACGGCGGTCGCGGGCTGCTGCTCGATCAGACGGGCCGGCTCTCGGTGACGGGCTGGGCGGATCGGGTCGACCACGTCGTCGACGTCAGCGAGGAACTGGACGTACCCGCGGCGCTGCTGCGGCCGGACGGCCACGTGGCGTGGGTCGGTGACGATCAGCAGGATCTGCTCGGCCGGCTGCCCAAGTGGTTCGGCGCTGCCGCCGACTGAGCGCTGTCGCCGGCACCCGACCGGACACCGCGGTCCTTCCCCCGGGGGCTTCCCAGTCCTAGGGGGCTTCCCGTGACGTGCGAGAACGCGTTCCACGGTGTCCGGTAGGGCCTGGGTCAGGCGCCGACGTAGGCCGCGAGGTGCTCACCGGTGAGAGTGGAGCGGGCGGCGACGAGGTCGGCGGGTGTGCCCTCGAAGACGACCCGGCCGCCGTCATGGCCGGCCCCGGGGCCGAGGTCGACGATCCAGTCGGCGTGCGCCATGACCGCCTGGTGGTGCTCGATGACGATGACCGACTTGCCGGAGTCGACGAGCCGGTCCAGCAGGCCGAGCAACTGCTCGACGTCGGCGAGGTGCAGACCGGTGGTCGGCTCGTCGAGGACGTAGACGCCGCCCTTCTCGGCCATGTGGGTGGCCAGCTTGAGCCGCTGCCGCTCGCCGCCGGACAGCGTCGTGAGCGGCTGGCCGAGGCTGAGGTAGCCGAGCCCGACGTCGGCGAGCCGGCCGAGGATGGCGTGTGCCGCCGGCGTGCGCGCCTCGCCGGCGCCGAAGAACTCCTCGGCCTCGGTCACCGACATCGCGAGCACCTGGCTAATGTCGCGGCCGCCGAGGTGATACTCCAGCACCGTTGCCTGGAACCGTTTCCCCTCGCACTCTTCGCAGGGGATGGCGACGCCGGCCATCATCGCCAGGTCGGTATAGATCACGCCGGCGCCGTTGCAGTTCGGGCAGGCGCCCTCGGAGTTGGCACTGAAGAGCGCCGGCTTCACGCCGTTGGCCTTCGCGAACGCCTTGCGGATGGGGTCGAGCAGTCCGGTGTAGGTCGCCGGGTTGCTCCGTCGCGAGCCGCGGATCGGGGTCTGGTCGACCGACACCACCCCGTCGCGTCCGGAGACTGAGCCGTGGATCAACGAGCTCTTGCCCGACCCGGCCACGCCCGTCACCACGACGAGCACCCCGAGGGGGATGTCGACGTCGACGTTCTGGAGGTTGTGCGTCGCCGCGTTGCGGATCTCCAGCGTGCCGGTGGAGGTCCGCACCTTCTCCTTGAGGGCCGCCCGGTCGTCCAGATGGCGACCGGTGATGGTGCCGCCGGCCCGCAGCCCCTCGACGGTGCCCTCGAAGCAGATGGTGCCGCCCGCCGTACCGGCGCCGGGGCCGAGGTCGACGACGTGGTCGGCGATCGCGATCGCCTCCGGCTTGTGCTCCACGACCAGCACGGTGTTGCCCTTGTCTCGCAGGCGCAGCAACAGGTCGTTCATCCGCTGGATGTCATGCGGGTGCAGCCCGATCGTCGGCTCGTCGAAGACGTAGGTGACGTCGGTGAGCGAGGAGCCGAGGTGGCGGATCATCTTGGTGCGCTGAGCCTCGCCGCCCGACAGCGTGCCCGCCGGCCGGTCGAGCGAGAGGTAGCCCAGCCCGATCTCCACGAACGACTCGAGGGTCTCCCGCAACGCCTCGAGCAGCGGCCCGACGGACGGTTCATTCAGGCCCTTCACCCACTCGGCGAGGTCGCTGATCTGCATCGCGCAGGCGTCGGCGATGCTGATCCCCTTGATCTTCGAGGACCGGGCCGTCTCGCTGAGCCGGGTGCCGCCGCACTCGGGACAGGTGGTGAAGGTGACCGCTCGCTCCACGAAGGCGCGGACGTGCGGCTGCAGCGAATCGACGTCCTTGGACAGCATCGACTTCTGGATCTTCGGGATCAGACCCTCGTAGGTCAGGTTGATCCCCTCGACCTTGATCTTGGTCGGCTCCTTGTAGAGGAGGTCGTTCAGCTCTCTTTTGGTGAACTTGCGGATCGGCTTGTCCGGGTCGAAGAAGCCGCAACCGCTGAAGATGCGGCCGTACCAGCCGTCCCTGCTGTAGCCGGGGATCGTGAGAGCGCCCTCGTTGAGCGACTTGCCGTCGTCGTACAGCTGGGTCAGGTCGATGTCGTTGACCGAGCCCCGGCCCTCGCAGCGCGGACACATGCCGCCGGTGACGCTGAAACTGCGACGCTCCTTCACCGTGCGTCCGGCGCGTTCCAGGGCGACCGCCCCCGCCCCGCTGATCGAGGCGACGTTGAAGGAGAACGCCTGCGGCGAGCCGATGTGCGGCTGCCCGAGTCGGCTGAACAGGATGCGCAGCATCGCGTTGGCGTCGGTGGCGGTGCCGACCGTGGAACGGGGATCGGCACCCATCCGCTGCTGGTCGACGATGATCGCGGTCGTCAGCCCGTCGAGCACGTCGACGTCGGGCCGCGCCAGCGTCGGCATGAAGCCCTGCACGAACGCGCTGTAAGTCTCGTTGATCAGCCGCTGCGACTCGGCGGCGATCGTGCCGAACACCAGCGAGCTCTTGCCCGAGCCGGAGACGCCGGTGAACACCGTCAGCCGACGCTTCGGGATCTCGACGCTGACGTCCTTGAGGTTGTTCGCGCGCGCGCCGTGCACGCGGATCAGATCGTGGCTGTCGGCGACGTGCGGCGCAGGCGGCTGCGTGTCCGTTCTCGTGGCAATGCTCATCGTGTCTCCATCTGTTCGGGTGAAGCCGTTTCCGCGGTCTCCGTCGGCGTCGCCCGGCGCGGTTCGGCCGGCTTCGAGCAGGGGCGTCCGGTCAGCGGACCCGGCCGGGGCGTCAGACCAGCCGGCGGCCGTCGCGCATCAGTTCGCGGTCGGGCGGCTCGTTCACCTCGTGCCAGGACTGGACGCGGTGCGGGGTGACGCGGAACCAGTGGTACGGGGTGGTCAGTGCGCGCGCGGGTCGACGTCGGTGAATGGCTGTCACGCTAGCTGCGGCCCGCTGACCGGCGCTTCTCGATTCCTGATCGGTCTGGTCACCTGTTTGGCCACGCATGACGGGATCCCTACGATCGCGCCCGCCGCCTGGCGCCGGTAGACGCTGGGTGGCATTCCGACGAGTTCGGTGAAGCGGGTGCTGAAGGTGCCCAGCGACGAGCAGCCGACCGCGAAGCAGATCTCGGTGACGCTCAGGTCGCCACGGCGCAGCAGCGCCATCGCGCGTTCGATACGCCGTGTCATGAGATAGGCGTACGGCGGCTCGCCGTAGGCGCGCTTGAACTCGCGGCTGAGGTGCCCGGCCGACATGTTCACGCCACGGGCGAGCGCCTCGACGTCCAGCGGCTGCGCGTACTCCCGGTCGATCCGGTCGCGGACACGGCGCAGCCGCGCGAGGTCGCTCAGGTGCTGCGCGGCGGCGGGTCTGCTGGTCACCTGCGTGATAGTGCCACGTCGCACCCGAAGTTGCTAACGCCGCCGGCGTCCGCACCCTCCGCTGATCACCGGTAGGCGCGGAAGAAGTCGGTGATGTCGCGGGCGAGCAGGTCCGGTTCCTCGTGGGCGGCGAAGTGCCCGCCACGGGGCATGCGCGTGTACCGGGTGAGGTTGTAGGTGCGCTCGGCCCAGCTGCGGGGCGGCCGGCTGAGGTCGGCCGGGAACAGGGCGAGCGCCGTGGGGACGTCGACCCGTTCCACGCGCCGCGTCAGTCCCTTGGCGTACTCGTAGTAGGGGCGGAACGACGTGGAGATGGTCTCGGTGAACCAGTAGAGCGATGCCTGGGTCAGGATGAAGTCGTCGCTGAACCGGGTGGCCAGATCGCCTTCGCAGTCGCTCCACGCGCGGTACTTCTCAACGATCCAGGCGAGCAGCCCGGCCGGCGAGTCGGCCAGTCCGAAGCTCAGGGTGAGGGGGCGGGTGCTCTGCTGGTGCTGGTATCCCCCCTCCTCCGCGGTCCACGCCGCGACGGAGTCGAGGTACGCCTGTTCCTGCGGGGTGAGGCCGGCGGCGTCGTAGGCGATCGGATTGGCGATCGCCAGCAGGTGAATGCCGACGAGCGCTTCGGGGTGGGCCTCGCCGAGACGCGAGGTGACTCCGGCGCCCAGGTCGCCTCCGTGGGCGGCGTATCGATCGAAGCCGAGTTCGTCGTGCATGAGCCGGTGCCAGAGCTCGTGGGTCTGCGGCGGGTCCGTGAGTGAGGGCCGCTGCGGCGAGAAGGCGAATCCGGGCAGCGAGGGGACGATCACGGTGAACGCGTCGGCGGCGTCGCCCCCGTACCGCGACGGCGTGGCCAACCGGTCGGCCAGACCGACCAGTTCGAGGAAGGAGCTGGGCCACCCGTTGGTCAGGACGATCGGCAGGGCGCCGGGGCGTTCGCCGTCGAAGCGCAGGTAGTGGACCGGGGTTCCATCGATGTCCGCGAAATGGGACGGCAGAGCGTTGACCTCGGCTTCGTGGGCGCGCCAGTCATAGCCGGAGGCCCAGTACGCGACGAGTCGCCGCAGCTCGCCGGCGTCGGTGCCGGCGCCCCACCCGCTCGTGGGCCAGGCGGGCGGCCACCGGGTGCCGAGCAGCCGAGAACGCAGGTCGTTCAGCTCTGCGTCGGTGACCGCGAGCAGAGGTGCGGTGCGGGACATGGAGATCTCCTTTGTCTGCCTTGGCTGTCAGTACGTCGCCGGCGCCGGCCGTCACTTCGCGCGCCGGTGGGGCGCCGGCATACCGGTCAGGCGCCCGTTCCGTCGGCCGGGTCGAGAGTCCGGGCGATCGCGGCCCGCGTCACCTCGCGTGGCTCCGGCGCCGTCGCCAGCAGGGCATGCATGATCATTCCCTCCAGCAGGGCGTCCAGGCGCGCGGCATTGTCCGGGCCGGTGAAACGGGCCAGTACGGCCCGGCTCTCCCGCGTCCACGCTTCTGTCAGGACGCGCAGGTCGGGGTCGCGGAGCGCGGCCAGGTGGAGCTCGAATCCGAGGACCGCGCCGCGGTGCCGGGCAGGGCCTCCGTGGACGAGATCGACCAGAACCTCGACGAACTGCTCATGCGTTCGCACGTCCTCGAACAGCCTCTCGAAGTGCGCGGACTGCAGTTCCACGTACCGGGCGAACGCCTGCGCCTGCAGATCGACCAGGCTGGAGAAGTGGTAGGTGACCGAGCCCAGCGGCACGTCGGCACGCGTGGCGATGTGCCGGTGGGTCGTCCCGGCCCTCCCGTGCTCGGCGATCACGTCGAGAGCGGCGTCCAGGATGCGCGTCCTGCGGTCCGGGTCGTACCGGCGAGTCCGCCGCGCCCCGCCCGACCCGGCCGCGGAACGGCGCCCTGTTCCCGTAGCCGTCTCTCCCTCGGCAGGGTCCGCCGACGGCCGTTCGATGGGTGCCATGCGGACAAATGTACACTCGCTAGGAACAAATGTACGCATAGGTGTCCGCGGCAGCCGCGTTCGCCCCTTCCGCGTAAGGCGCTGGACTTGATCACGGTGACACCCGTAGAGGACGAAGGCGCACCGCTCGAAGAAGGCCGCCGTTGGATGACAGGATGGTCCGCCGATGACCGAAGACGAACCTCAGGCGAGCGCACCGATCCCTCATCGGATCCACCGGGCCGGCACACCGGCCCGGCTGTCACCGACCGACGGGCGCGCCCTGCACGACTGGGGGGCTCCCGGCCTGCCGGCGGCGTACGACCCCGAGCGCGACCCGTACCGCGTCTATCTGGACCGGCTCGACAGCGAGCAGTCGCGGCGGACGATGCGCGGCTGCCTGGACCGTGTCGCCCGGATCATCGCCATGGACGACACCGTGACCGGGGCCGGGCGCCCGTGGTGGCTGCTCCGCTACGAGCACACGACGCGCATCCGCGCCGAACTGCGCGCCAGGACGAGTGAGGACGGGCGGCCGGCCTACTCGCCGTCGTCGATCAACAAGCACCTGGTGGCCTTGCGGCAGGTCCTGCGCGAGTGCTGGCGGCTCGGGCTGATGACCGCCGAGGACTATCAGCGTGCCGTCGACCTGAAGTCGGTGGAGGGGGCCCGGCTGCCGCGCGGTCACCACATCCCGGACCGCTCCCTGGGCGCGGCGCTGGCCGTGTGCGACGCCGACCCCTCACCGGCCGGGCGGCGTGACTCCGCGCTGCTCGCCGCCCTGTACACCACCGGCGCCCGACGCGGAGAGATCGCCGGGCTGGCGATCGGCGACTACGACCCGGCGGAGCGGTCACTGCGGGTACGCGGCAAGCGCGACAAGGAGCGGCTCGTCTTCGTGACGGTCGAGGCGGCGACCCGCCTGGACGCCTGGATCGCCGTTCGCGGCCGTGGGCCCGGAGCGCTGTTCCCGCCGATCAGCAGGGTCGGCCGCTGCCGGATCCGGGACGGAGCGCTGGCCCACCCCACGGGCCAGGCGATCGCCGGCATCCTCGCCCGCCGGCTGGCGCAGGCGGGCGTCCCACCGCACACGCCGCACGACTTCCGCCGTACCTTCATCGGCGAGTTGCTGGACGCCGGAGTCGATCTGGCCACCGCCCAGCAGCTCGTCGGTCACGCCTCTCCGGCCACCACGGCGCGTTATGACCGCCGCCCCGAACGGCAGCGCCGCGACGCCGTCGACCGGTTGCGCCTGCCCTGACCGCGCGGATGTAGCCGAGCACCTCCCGGTGGGGTCTGGCCCATGCCCCGACTCGGTACCGCGCTCAGGCGCGGCCGAGCGCGCGCAGTGCGAGCATGCCGCCGATGCCGGGGATGGCGGCGCACACCGTGATCCCCGTGGTCCGACGCGGGTCGCGCCAGGCGGCGAAGATGCCGAACAGCCAGGCGATGCCGTGGACGGGACCGAAGAGCGCGGCGATTCCGGAGACGTCCACCGTCGCCATGTTGAGGAGCAGGACGGCGAGGCTGACCAGCTCGACGGTCGCGGAGACGCGCAGCGGCCTCCGGGCCGGCCGTGGCGTCGATGCGGTGGGTGCGGCGATGGGGTCACACTCCCGTGGTCGAGCCGGGGCGCACGATCATCAGGACGGTGACCGTGGCCCACAGCAGGTTGAAGACGCCGGTCAGCATGGCCAGCCGTTTAATTCGCGCGGGCTCGGGCCGTGCCGCCGCCGCGACTTCGGAACCGGTGCCGGCCAGGCCGGCGAGGACGTTCTCCTGAGCCGGGAGGACCAGCAGCGCGAGCACGAGGGCGGCGACGCCGGTCAGCACGATCGACACGATCAGCCAGGCGGTGCCCAGGACGTGCAGGCTGCCGGCGGTCGCGAGGCCGAACACGGGGACGGCCAGGCCGACGACGGCGTAGACCCGGCAGATGCGGTGCAGGAGGCGTACGGCGGCGACCGCTTCGGTCGCGTCGGGTGCGCCGGCCGCCTTACGGGCCGCGGCGGGGAACAAGCTGCCCGCGACGGTCACGGGTCCCACGGCGATGACCGCCGCGAGTACGTGGAGGATGAGGAGGATCTTGGTCATCGCCGTGTATGTGGGCTCTCGGTGCGGGGGAGGGAAAGGGGTCAGGCGCTCATCGGGGAGGGCCCGAGATCGCTGCCACGTTCACGCTAGGAGACCTCGCAGGTCCGGGCCACAGGCTGGATCGACAGTTTCCAACGACTTCTCGCCAACTCGCTGAACTGCGAAATTCCTTCTGCCGTCAACATGACGCACGGCCGCCCGTTGGCCGGAACTCGGCGTACGCTGCGTTCGTGCATACGGTGGCGATCCTGGTGCTGGATCAGACGGTGGTCTTCGACATGGCCATTCCGGTGGAGGTGTTCGGCCGGGTCCGCCTGCCGGACGGGCGTCGTCCTTATCGAGTGCAGGTGTGCGGAACGCAGCCGCAGGTGGCGACCGAGATCTTCACCATCCACCCGCCGTGGGGGCTGGACGCTCTCGCGGACGCCGACACGATCATCGTCCCCGGTAGCGAGACCGCGGAGCCGCCACCGGCCACCGCGCTGGAGGCGCTGCGCGACGCGGCCGCTCGCGGCACCCGCATCGCCTCGATCTGCGGCGGCGCCTTCCCCCTGGCCGCCACCGGGCTGCTGGACGGTCTGGCCGCGACCACGCACTGGACTGCGGCGAAGCTGTTCGCCGAGATGTTCCCGAAGGTCGACGTGCGGCCCGACGTGCTCTACGTGGACAACGGGCAGTTCCTCACCTCGGCCGGCGCGTCCGCGGGACTGGACCTGTGCCTGCACATGGTCCGCCGCGATCTGGGCTCGGCCATCGCGGCGGACGCCGCCCGCCTGGCCGTCACCCCCCTGGAACGCGAGGGCGGCCAGGCGCAGTACATCGTTCACGAGCAGCATCCGGTGCCCCGCGGTTCGCTGCTCGAGCCGACGCTGACCTGGATCGAGGACCACCTCGGAGAAGACCTCACCCTGGAGGTCATGGCCGCCCGCTGCGGTATGAGCACCCGCACCTTCAGCCGCCGCTTCCGCGAGCACACCGGTACGACACCGCTGCAGTGGCTGCTACGCGCTCGGGTCAGACGGGCGCAGTACCTGCTCGAGCACACCGACCACTCCGTGGAGCGGATCGCCGTCCAGGCGGGCTTCGGATCCGCCACGGCCTTCCGGGAACGCTTCAAGCGTGTCGCCGGTACGACCCCGAACGCCTACCGGTCCGCGTTCCGCAGGTCCCGCTGACGCGGCCCTTGAGCAGCAACCGAACGGCCAGCGGCGCTAGAGCGTGTTAACGAACCTCTGATCCAGTTGAAGCCGGAGGTCAGCGGCTTCGGTTCCGCCCCGTTCGGCCCCGACCCACCGGCCTCGGTCGGGTCGGCCATCGGCCGGCGCAGAGGCCGCCGGCTCGCGATTGCGGGGACCACGGGTGTGAGTAGTTGAGGTACCGCCGTCGGCTACCGGCTCGGGCGGCTAGTCCCGTACTTCGCGGGTGGTCGGTTCGGCTGATGTTGCCCTGGGGTGCTGGTCGCGCGTGCGCAACGCCTGTGAGAGCGCGTCGACGGTTACGCCCACAATGGCCAAAAGCTGCGCCGGGCTCGCCCCGGCTCTGCTCATGACGGCGAGAGACTGGTTCACGGCCGCCACGTGTTCAGCGAAGGCCTCGGCGTCCTGGTCGGTCAATCGGCCGGCCTTCAGTGCGGCGCGTATACGCAAGCGCTGCAAGCCCAGCACCTCCTTCGCGTGCGCCGCGACGCTCGGGCTCAGCACCGGGATTGCCATGGCCGATTGGGCGACCAGGCATCCATCCGGCAGTTCGGGATCGGCGATGCGCTCGAGGGTGACGTCGAAGAACGCACGAACGGCTGTAAGAGGCTCCGAGGCCGCACACGACAGGGCGGCGTCGTACTTGTCGCCGTAGCGCGCAGCATAGCGATCCAAGCAGCGCAGGAAGAGCGTGTCCTTGTCGCCGAGCGAGGAGTAGATGGAGCTGCGGTTCAGGCCGGTTGCCCGGGACAGATCGTCCACTGAGGTGTCGGCGTAGCCGGCGCGCCAAAACTGGATCATCGCGGCGTCAAGCGCCGTGTCCATGTCGAACTGCTTCTTGCCTGCCACGTGGCACTTCCTTGCCGGTGTGTTGATGTCTCGGGCTGCGCTGCGCACCATCCTATCTTGAACTGATCAGTTCAAGATGTGTTAGCCTCCAAGCATGGTCATGGCCGGGCCTCCCCGTCGGGACCCGGATTTCGAGCACCACGCTGGCCGCTCTCGTCATCTGCACCGCGCTCGTGGGCCTCACCCTCGGGCGAAGCACCGAACGAGCACACCTGACACCGATGGAGGATCCCCGTGGCTGACCCTGCGACCAGCGCTTGGCGCGTCTGCGAAAGCAACCCGGTCCGCGACCTGCCACTGCACGACCTGGCGGGATTCACTCACCGCTGGGTCGACGCGGACGGCGTCCGCCTTCATGCCATCGAAGGCGGCCGGCCGACCGGCCCGGCTGTTGTCCTGCTCGCCGGATTCCCGCAAACCTGGTGGGCTTGGCGAAAGGCGATGCCCAGCCTCGCCGGCCGGTTCCACGTCATCGCGATCGACCTGCCGGGGCAGGGCCACTCCGAGCGTCCGGAGCGCAGCTACGACACGCACACGGTCGCCGCGCACGTCCACGCCGCCGTGAAGGCTCTCGGAGTGTCGACTTACTGGCTGGTCGCCCACGACATCGGCGCCTGGGTCGCTTTCTCCCTCGCACTTCAATTCGAGAGCCAACTGCGCGGGGTCGCTCTGCTCGACGCCGGAATTCCCGGCATCACCCTCCCGGAAGCGATTCCCACCGACCCGGATCGGGCGTGGAAGACCTGGCATTTCGCGTTCCACCTTGTGCCCGACCTGCCCGAGACGCTGCTCGCCGGCCGCGAACGGGACTACGTCGGCTGGTTCCTGAGAATGAAGGCCCTCTCTCCCGACACGTTCGACGACGCCGAGCTCGACCACTACGCAGCGGCCGTCGCCGTCGACGGTGGCCTCCGCGCCTCCCTCGCCTACTACCGAGACGCCGCCGAGTCGGCGCGCAAGAACCACGAGGCGCTCAAGCGGCAGCACCTCACCGTGCCCATCCTCGGAATCTCCAGCAGCCACGGCTCCATCCCGGACATGGCGGCCTCCATCCGCCCATGGGCCGACGACGCCACCGGAGTCGTCGTGCCCGACGCTGGACACTTCATCCCCGATGAGCAGCCCGAAGCCGTGGCTGCCGCTATAGCCGATTTCATCCTCGACGGCGACTGACACCGGTCAAACCTGCCCGACTGCGCACCGCCCCGGTCCGCGCGAAGTCACGAGCGGCCGCCCGGTCCTCATCATCGAGGAAGAACACCCGCTCCAGATCCGCCCGCACCTGGAACCCGGTCCTGCGTGCGGGCTCGACACGGGTTGTCCCTGCTACTGGGGTCGCTCTTCGGGGAGCCGCACCTGGGTGAAGGCACGGATCTGCTCGGCGACCACGTGAGGCGCGTTCAGATCGGGGGCGTTGTGGTCCAGCCCACGCAAGATCACGTGTCGGGCGTCGGGGATCACTCCTGCCAGGCGGGGGAGCACACCGGTCAGATAGGTGGGCGACTTCCCGCCGCCCATCAGCAACGTCGGGGATGCGATGCCCGCGTACCTGGTGCCGTCGGAGTCCAGACGGGCGATCTCGCCGATCTCGGCCGGAGTCGTCGCCATCATCGCCGACGTGTCGTGCCCGTCGGCCCCGCGCAGCAGCAAGAACGCCAGCGCGCGGAACACGGGCGTCGGCGCGTCCCCAATGGGAGTCAGGCGGGTGCCCTTGAGGAAGGTCGCCATCGCCGCGACGCGCTTGCCGTTCTGCAGCAGGTGGGTGAAGGACGGCAGCCAACGGGCGTCGAAGGACCCTGCGATGCTCACGCCCGGTTCGTACACCATCAGCGCGGCCACCGTTCTCCGCAGCCCGAGGTGCAGGGCGACCAGACCGCCGTGGCTGTGCCCGAAGACCAGGCTTGAGCCCGTGTGCTCCATGACGGCGATCGCGTCGTCGACCTCGGCCTCGACCCCGTAGCCCGGGCCCTGCGGCCCGCTCCGGCCACGTCCTCGCCGCTCGATCACGCGCACCGTGTACGTATCCGACAGCCTCTGTGCCAGGGCCCCGTAGTGGTGGGCGCGCCGGTTGTTCCCCTCGGTTGGGTGGGTATGGTCAGAGGCGTTGCGCGCGAGCAGGCGATCCTGACGGCGACGATCGAGTTGCTCGGGGAGATCGCCGGCACACTGCGGGGTTACTTGCTGGCAGCCCTGAACCTACTGTGCGATCAGGTCGACGACCGGTACCTGACCATGATGACCGGGCTGATTCACGCGATGCGGACTGACGCTGAACTGGCCGACAGCCTGCGCACGCACGCACGCACGTCGCGGATGAGGATCGGGGACTGTTCCGGACGGTCGTGGAGCACGCGGTGGCCCGTGGCAGGTGTCCGCCTGTACATCGACCCGGCTGGCGCATCAGGTGGCCGAGGGCCAGGTCATGCGCCGGATGATCCTCGGCCGGCCGCTCGACCACGACTTCCTGGCCGACCTGGTGGACAACCTGCTCGTGCCTCTGCTGACTCGGACCTTCCCCGCCGACGAGGAAGACCGTTGAACAACAGGACGGATGCGGCGGTGCCGATCGTCGGCACGAGGGCCGCTCGAATCAGGGAGCGCAGGCGTCCGTGGACGGGGCCGGCGGCGTCGGCCGCCAGGTAACGGTGAGCGCGTCGCGCCGTCCGATCCGTTCCAGACGAGCGGCGACGGCGTCCTGGATTCGGCGCAGCTGCTGCTGGTCGTCGGCTTCGACGCGCAGCAGCAGTCCGTCGCCGGTGGCGTGCAGCGTGCAGCGTCCACGGTCGAACTCGATGACCCCGTCGGTCTCGGACCACTCGGCGTGCCGCGGCGTGGACGCCACTCCGCCGCCGTGACCGTGGCCGCCGCGGAGGGTGAGGGAGGTCATCCGGGCGCCGTGCCCGCACAGCTGCGCGAGATAGCGGCCGGCGCGGTTCGTGGGAACGTCGGCTTGGGAAGCGGGCATCGCGGGGTCCCTTCCAGAAGGTTCAGATCCGGGTACACGTGACGAGCCAGGCGGCGACGCCGTCGGCGTGCCGACGGGTGAGGCACACGGTGGCGCTGACGGCCTCCAGCCGCCACCCGTCGGAGAAGCAGGTCTCGATGTCGGCGCGGGACAGCTTGTGCGGAACGTCCGGCTCACCGGTATGCCGGTCGCTGTAGCCGAGTACGAACAGCCTGCCTCCTGGCCGCAGGACCGTACGCAATCCGGCTGCGTAGGCCGCGCGGTCCGGCGCGTCGAAGGCGTGCAGGAGGAGCGAGTCCAGGGCGGTGTCGAAGAGTTCGCCGAGTTCGCTCAGGCGCAGGGCGTCGTGCCGCAGGAACCGCGCCGCCAGGCCCCGCTCCCGTGCCTTCCGCCCGGCGGTCCGCAAGGCCTCGTCGGCGAGGTCGATCCCGGTCGCGTCGAGCCGGGCGGCCGCCGCCATCAGCGTGTGCTCCCCGGTGCCACAGCCGACGTCCAACACCCGTCCGCGCAGCGCGCCCTGGTGGGCGAGCGCCAGCAGCGCCGGCTGCGGTCGGCCGATGTCCCACGGCGGTCCGTCGGCGAACGCGGGCTGCGATGTCGGTGGTGGGCGGTGCCGTGCGGAGTCGGGCCGGCCGCTGACGGCGGGACCGGGATCTTCGTGGGACGGCGGCTTGGACATGCGGCACTCCTCGTCTCGCCGGGGGCAATTTCGGCAAGTTTTGCGATACAGAGTGTCTCTGTCAATACACCTGTCTCTGGAAGCGGCGCACTGTACGATCCGGGAATGCCGAGAATCTGGAGCCAGACGATCGCGGCGCATCGCGACGCGGTCCGCGAGGCGATCCTCGACACGACTGCCGACCTCGTCGCCGAACACGGCCTGACCGGCGTGACGATGTCGGGGATCGCTAAGGACGCCGGCATCGGGCGCGCGACGCTGTACAAGTACTTCCCCGACGTCGAGTCGATCCTTCGTGCCTGGCACGAACGCCGGATCGACCGGCATCTGGACCGGCTGCACCGGCTCCGCGACGGCACAGAAGGCGCCATGCCGCGGCTGGAGGCGGTGCTGACGGCCTACGCCACGGCGATCTCGCACCAGGGACGGCACGACTCCAAGATCGCCGCCGACCTCCATCGCGGTGAGCATGTCGCCGCCGCCCACCAGCACCTGCGCGACTTCGTCCGGGACCTGGTGGCCGACGCCGCGGCGGCCGGGGCCGTACGCAGGGACGCACCGGCCGACGAACTGGCCGGCTACTGCCTGCACGCCCTCGCCGCGGCCGCCGATCTGCAGGATCCGGCGGCGATCCAGCGTCTCATGCGGACCACCCTGACCGGCCTTCGAGGCCGACCGTGAGACAGCGGATCGGAAGAAGGCCGAGGTGATCCCGGCCTCAGGAGACCGGGTGGCGGTGGCGCCGGTAGTGGCGCGCGGCGCGGGCCCGGTTGCCGCAGGCCGCGGAGCACCATTCACGGCGCGGGTGGTCCTTGCGGAAGTACAGGACGCATCCAGGGGCCGGGCAGGCGCGTAGCCGCAACCGGTCGTCCCCGCAGAACAGGTCGATGGCCTCCTCGGCGATGGCCGAGACCGTCGCGTCGGCCGCCCGCCCGTCGGCGTGGGTGAGGCGGCCCGCTGCCTCGCCGGGCGTCCACGTCAGCGCCGACCACCGCGGTACGGCGCGGGCCGCCTCGTTGACCACGGCGACGGCGGCCTCCAGCTCCCGGATCGGAGCGGCCGCCGCCGGTCGCAGGTCGCCGGTGGCCTCGGCCGCGAGCCGCCGCAGGGCGTCGCGCAGTCCGAGCAGCCGCCGGGCCAGGTGGTCGAGGTCCTCCTTCGGCAGGGCGTCGAGGTCGGACGCGGTCATCGGCTCGATGCGGGGGAGGACGGCCCGCAGCCACGCCTCGGCGCCGGCCGACCCGTCGAGCGCGTCGTGCACGCCGCCGCGGTCGCCCCACAGCGTGTTCATCAACTCGATGGGCAGCGGTTCGCCGAGCAGCGGCGCGCTCGTGTCCATGGCCGCACCCTAACGCACCTCTAACGGTTGCCAGCGGCTGCTTCCGTTCGAAAACCCGCACTTCGCCTACGGCTCTCGACAAAGCCGCGATCGAGTCGCCGTCCGGCGCAGGTCCGCCTCGGCGAGGGCCGCCTGCCCTGGCCGAGGCGGACGTACGGCCGGTCAGGAGTCGAAGCCGACGCCCAGGTGGTCGAGGGTGCGCAGCCACAGGTTGCGGCGGCCCTGGTGCTGGTCGGCGCGGGCGAGGGACCAGCGGGTGAGCTGGATGACGCCGTAGCGGAGCGGCTCCGGGGGGAACGGCATGGGCCGGGAGCGCACCATCTCGAGCCGGGTTCGCTCGGTGTCCGCTCCGGACAGCAGGTCGAGCATGACGTCGGCCCCGAACCGCGTGGCTCCGACGCCGAGGCCGGTGTAGCCGGCCGCGTACGCCAGCCGGCCGCCGTACGCCGTGCCGTAGAAGGCGCAGAAGCGGCTGCACGTGTCGATCATGCCGCCCCAGGCATGGCTGAAGCGCACCCCTTCCAGCTGCGGGAACGTCGCGAAGAAGTGCCGGGCGAGCGTCGCGAACGTCTGCGGGCGGCGGTCCAGCGCCGACGGGACCCCACCGCCGAAGTGGTAGATGGCGTCGTAGCCGCCCCACAGGATCCGGCCGTCCGCGGTGAGCCGGTAGTAGTGGAACCGGTTCCCGCCGTCGCCGACTCCCTGGCGGTTGCGCCAGCCGATCGACGCGAGCCGGTCGGCGGACAGCGGCTCGGTGACCAGCGCGTAGTCGTAGACCGGAACGGCGAAGTGCCGAAGGCGACGCAGCGGCCCGGCGAACGCGCCGGTGCCGACCGCGACCTTCGCCGCGTCGACGGAGCCGTACGGGGTGCGCAGCCGCAGCCGGCCGTGCTGCTCGTCCTCGACCGCGTCGACGGGCGTGCGCTCGTACAGCCGGACGCCGGCCGCGAGGCAGGCCCGCCGCAGTCCCCAGGCGAGCTTGGCCGGGTGCACCATCGCGACGCCGTCCCGGTCCCACAGCCCGCCCTTGTAGGTGGGCGACGCGATCTCCGCCTGGACGGCGTCGGCGTCCAGGAGTTCGGCGGGCCGGCCGAGGGCCGCGGACTCCTCGGCCAGCGTCCGCAGATCGGCGAGCTGCCAGTCCTCCGTCGCGACGTTCAGTTCACCGGTGCGCTCGAAGTCGCAGTCGATGCCGTGGCGCCGCACCGTGTCCTCGATCCCGTCGAGGTTCTCCCGGCCGAGCCGCTCGAGCACAGGCATCTCCGCACGCCAGCGGGACAGGCCGTTGCCGAGCCCGTGGGTGAGGCTCGCCGCGCAGAACCCGCCGTTGCGGCCGGACGCGGCACCGCCGGCCACGTCCGCCTCGACGATGACGACGTCCAGGGACGGATCGCGCTCCTTGGCGCGCAGCGCCGTCCACAGGCCCGTGTAGCCCGCGCCGACCACGGCCAGATCGCAGGAGGTCGAGCCGACCAGGGCCGGCGCGGGTTCGGGCGCCGCCGGGTCCATCAGCCAGTACGGGGTGGGCTCGGCCTCGGCCAGGGCCGCCAGGACGTTCATCGCCGGATCACCGCCGCCTGCGGGCGAGCACCGCGTTGCCCACCGCGAGGAGGACGCCCGCTAGGAAGATCAACGTCCCCATGACGTTGACCTGCGGCGGAAGCCCCTGTTTCTGCGCGCCCCAGATCCACAGCGGGAACGTCAGGGTGGAGCCGCTGTTGAAGCTCGTGATGATGAAGTCGTCGATGGACAGCGCGAACGCCAGCAGCCCGCCGGCCAGCAGCGCGGGAAAGATCATCGGCAGGGTGACGAGCCGAAACGTCGTCCAGCCGCTCGCTCCCAGGTCGCGCGCCGCCTCCTCCACGAACGGGTCGAGGGTGAGCACCCGCGCCCGTACGGTGACCGCCACGAACGACAGTGAGAACATGATGTGCGAGACGAGGATCGTCAGGTAGCCCCGGCCCACGCCCGACTGGACGAAGAACGACAGCAGGGACGCGCCCATCACGGTCTCCGGGGCGGAGATCGCCGCGAACTGCACGAGATTCAGCGCGCCCTGACCGCGGAACCGGTAACGCCCCAGGGCCAGGCCGATCAGCGTGCCGAGGACCGTCGCGCCGAGCGCGGCCAGGATCGCGATCGTCAGCGAGTTCACCAGCGCCGTGGTCAGGTCCGGAACCGCGAACAGCTTCCCGTACCACTTGACCGTGAAGCCCTGCCACGTCAGGTTGAGGCGCCCCTTGGCGTCGTTGAACCCGAACGCGATCATCACGGCGATCGGCAGACACAGCCAGCCGATGATCGCCCAGGTGTAGGCGTACAGGATCCGGTCGCCCCAGCGGCCTCGGCCCCGCCGTGCGCGGACCGCAGGCCCGGCCTCAGCCTCCGTCACGGTTGCGCTCATCGGGCCGCCACCTCCAATACGTCCTCGGTGCCCAGCGCCCGCGCGTACGCGAAGATCCCGAGCAGCAGGATGGCCATTAGCGCGAACGACAGCGCCGCCGCCTGGGGATAGTCGTTGTTCACCAGGTAGAGGTTCTGGATGACGTTGCCGATCATCGTGTTGTTCGTGCCGCCCAGCACCGTCGCGTTGACGTAGTCGGCGCTGACCGGGACGAACGTCATCAGCACGCCCGCGAACACCCCCGGCACCGACAGCGGCAGCACCACGCGCAGGAACGCCTGCGCCCGGCCGGCGTACAGGTCCTGCGCCGCCTCGATCAGCCGCGGGTCCACCCGCTCCAGCGCGACGTAGATCGGCAGCACCATGAACGGCAGGTAGTTGTAGGTCAGGCCGGCCACGACGGCGAAGCCGGTGGCGAGCACGTGGAAGTCCTCCGGCAGCAGCCCGGCGTGCTTCAGCGGGCCCAGGACGATGCCGTCGTCGGCCAGCAGGAACTTCCAGGAGAACGTCCGCAGCACGAACGACACGAAGAACGGCAGCAGCATCAGGAACAGGTACGTCGACTTGCGCGTGCCGCCGCGGAAGGCGATCCAGTACGCGGCCGGGTAGGCGAGCAGAACGCACGCCGCCGTCGCGAGCAGGCCGTACACGAGGGAGCGGATCAGCTGGTCGGCGTATGCCGACAGGCTGTCGGTGTAGTTCTGCCAGTGCCAGGTGAGCTGGAAGCCGTTCACGACGTCGCCCTGCATCAGCGAGAACGACAGCATGACGACCATCGGCAGCACGAAGAAGATCGCGAGCCAGAGCCCGCCGGGCAGGACGAGCAGGTACGGCGCGAGGCGTCTGCGCATCGGTCACCCGGCCGTGATCTGCTGGAACACCGTGTTGTACTGCTGTTCCTCCGCCGTCGTCATCTTCCGGTAATGCCGGAGCCGGGCGTAGTCGGCGTCGGAGGGGAAGATCAGCGGGCTGGCCGCCAGCGTCTGGAGCGTCTTCTGTCGCGCGCCGGTGGCCTTGGCGGCCTCGGCCGTGAGGACGTCCTTGGCGCCCGGGACCGGCGTCACGTAGCTGACGATCTCGGCGAGCTGGGCGGCGACATCCGGCCGGTAGAAGTAGTCCATCAGCGTGATGGCGTCGACCGGGTTCTCGGCGGTCTTCGGGATCGTCAGGTTGTCGGTCCAGATCGTGCCGCCCTCCTGCGGGATGACGAACTTCAGGTTCGACTTCTCCGACAGGTTCTGCTGGAAGATGTCGCCGGAGTAGGCCATGGACAGCCAGATGTCACCGCGGGTGAGCGCGTCGATGTAGTCCTGGTCGAAGTACTTGCGGACGATCCCCTGCGCCTTCTGCTCCTGCAGCTTGGCGCCGGCCTTCTTCCAGTCGTCCGGCGTGGACTTCTCCGGGTTCACGCCGACCGCCATCATCCCGAAGTTGCCGATCTCCTGGATGTCGGACAGCATCCCGACCTTGCCCTTGAACTTCGGGTCCCACAGGTCGGCGAGGCTGGTGATCTCGCGGCCGGTCTTCGTCGGGTCGTAGGCGATGCCGGTGATCCCGGTCTGGTACGGGACGCTGTAGACGTTGCCGGGGTCGAAGGACTCGTTCTTGTACGCGGCGCCGGCGTTCTTGGTGAAGTTCGGCAGCTTGGAGTGGTCCAGCGGCACGAGGTAGCCGAGCTCGGTGAGCTTGGTGAACGACACGCCGTTGGTGACGACCATCAGGTCGTACCCGATCGACTGATTCGCCTGCAGCTGCGGCTGGATCTTGCCGAACCACGACGGGTCGTCCTGAATGACCTCGCGGTAGGTCACCGCGATGCCGGTCTCCTTGGTGAACTGCTTCAGCGGGGTACGGCCCTTGTCCATGTACAGCGGCCAGTTGGCGAAGTTCACGTGGCCGTGCTTGGTCTTGCCGTTCCAGTACTTCTGGACGTCGCTCTGCTCGGCTGGGGCCGCCTTCTGGCCCTTGACGCCGCACGCGGCGAGGCCGAGG
Source organism: Actinoallomurus liliacearum (assembly GCF_039542035.1). Classification (NCBI taxonomy): domain Bacteria; kingdom Bacillati; phylum Actinomycetota; class Actinomycetes; order Streptosporangiales; family Thermomonosporaceae; genus Actinoallomurus; species Actinoallomurus liliacearum. The sequence goes on along the minus strand of NZ_BAABHJ010000002.1, from coordinate 171,359 downwards.
CCGGCGCCGGCCAGGCCGAACAGCCGCAACGCGTCGCGCCGGCTCCGGGTCATGCCGCGCAGGAGCGCCGGGTCGATCTCGTTCATGATGCTCCGATCGCGTAGGAGTGGCGGGGCTCCCAGGAGAGCCAGGCGGTGTCCCCGGACGCGGCGACGTCGTCCGCGGAGGAGGCGTTCTGCATGAAGACCACGACGTCGGTCCCGAGGGAGGTACGCACCGTGTAGTTGGTGAACGTGCCGAGGTAGACGACCTCGGTCACGGTGCCGCGTAGCGCGCAGACCTCCCCGTCGGGGGGATGCAGGCCGATGGCGATCTTCTCGGGCCGTACGGTCAGTTCGACGGTGCCGTCGGCGGCGGGCTTCGCGTGCGGCACGAGGATCCGCTCGCCGGGGCCCGGCTCGATGACCGCCGTATCGCCGTCGGTGCGGGCGACGGTGCCGGACAGGACGTTCGAGGTGCCGATGAAGCCGGCGACGAACGCGGTGGCGGGCCGTTCGTAGACCTGTCGGGGCGGGCCGAGCTGCTCGATGACGCCCTCGTTCATGACCGCGATGCGGTCCGACATCGTCAGCGCCTCGCCCTGGTCGTGAGTGACGTAGACGAAGGTGATGCCGACCTCACGCTGGATGCGCTTGAGCTCGACCTGCATCGCCTGACGGAGCTTGAGGTCCAGCGCGCCGAGCGGCTCGTCCAGGAGCAACGCCCGGGGACGGTTGACCAGCGCACGTGCCAGCGCGACCCGCTGCTGCTGGCCGCCGGACAACTCGCGCGGCCGGCGTTTCTCCCGGCCCGTGAGGTCCACGATCTCCAGCATCTCCCCGACCCGGCGGGTCACCTCATCCTTGGGGGTGTTCTTGCGGCGCAGCCCGAACGCGACGTTCTCGAACACGCTCATGTGCGGGAACAGCGCGTAGGACTGGAAGACCATGTTGATGTCGCGGCGGTTCGGGGGCACGCCCACCACGTCGCCGCCGTGCAGGATGATCTGTCCCTCGGTGGGCTCGTCGAACCCGGCGATCATGCGCATCGTCGTCGTCTTGCCGCACCCGGACGGGCCCAGCAGCGAGAAGAACTCGCCTTCGGCGATGGACAGGTCGACGCCCCGGACGGCGGTGACGGTCTCGCCGTGGGACTGGAAGCTCTTGACGACGCCGCGCAGTTCGATCGCGGCGATCTTCGCGGCGGCCCCGGCCTCGGTCTCTCGCAGCTCGGTCATGCGCCGGCTCCGATGTAGCTCATGACGTGCTTGATCCGCGTGTAGTCCTCGAAGCCGTACATCGACAGGTCCTTGCCGTAGCCGGAGTGTTTGAAGCCGCCGTGCGGCATCTCGGAGACGAACGGGATGTGGGTGTTGATCCAGACCGCGCCGAAGTCGAGTCGTCTGGACATGCGCATCGCCCGGCCGTGGTCGCGTGTCCACACGCTGGCGGCCAGCCCGTACGGCACGCCGTTGGCCATGTGCACCGCCTCGTCCTCGTCGGCGACGCGCTGCACCGTGATGACCGGGCCGAAGATCTCGCTCTGCACCATCTCGTCGTCCTGGTGCAGGCCGGTGACCACGGTGGGGGAGTAGAAGTAGCCGCGGTCGCCGACGCGCTCGCCGCCGGTCACGACCTCGGCGTGGGCGGGCGCCCGTTCGAGGAACCGGGTGACGCGGTCGAGCTGGTTCGCGTTGTTCAGCGGGCCGTAGAAGGCGTCCTCGTCGCTCGGGGGGCCGACCTTCGTGGCCTTCGCCCGCTCGGCGAGCGCGACGACGAGGTCGTCGTAGACGCCGGGGGTGGCCAGCACGCGGGTGGCCGCGGTGCAGTCCTGGCCGGCGTTGAAGTATCCGGCCTCGGCGATGCCCTGGGCGGTCTTCGCGACGTCGGCGTCGTCGAAGACGAGCACCGGCGCCTTGCCGCCGAGTTCGAGGTGGACCTTCTTCAGGGAGTCGGCGGCCTGCCGGGCGACCTGCATGCCGGCCCGTACCGAGCCGGTGACCGAGACCATCTGGGGGATCGGATGGTCGACCAGCTCACGTCCGGTGTCCCGGTCGCCGCAGACCACGTTGAGCACGCCGGGCGGCAGGAACTCCGCGGCGATCTCGGCGAGCATCAGGGTGGTGACGGGCGTGGTGTCGGACGGTTTGAGGACGACCGTGTTGCCGGCCGCCAGTGCCGGCGCGATCTTCCAGGTCGCCATGACCATCGGGTAGTTCCACGGCGTGACCTGGGCGCAGACGCCGATCGGCTCACGGCGGATCATCGAGGTGTGGTCGGTCATGTACTCCCCGGCCGACCGTCCCTCCAGCAGCCGGGCACAGCCGGCGAAGAACCGGAACTCGTCGACCATGGGGCCGACCTCCTCGTCCCGGGTGAGCTGCAGCGGCTTGCCGGTGTTGCGGCACTCGGCCTGGACGAGGTCCTCGGCCCGGGCCTCGATGGCGTCGGCCATCCGTAGGAGCGCCAGGCTTCGCTCACCCGGCGTGGCATCGCGCCACTCCTCGAACGCCGCCGCGGCGGCGGTCATGGCGGCGTCGACGTCCGCGGGCCCCGACAACGGCGCCTGGGCGTACGTCTCCCCGGTGCTGGGATCGATCACATCGGACGTGCGGCCGTCCTTGGCATCGACGTGCTCGCCGCCCACGAAGTTCCGCAAGATCACGGTCGGGCCTCCGGGCTGTACAGGCTGTGATGTGCCGACCATGACAGAACAAATCGACCAAAACAAGCGATTCCGTTGTTACGATCAGATTGCACGACGAAATCCTTGACTTCCGGCTCTGATCTGCCACGATGTCGCAGCAAGGAGGCCGCGATGACCGACGATCAAGGACCCGCCGCACGGCCGGTGGGTAACGGACGGCGCACGGGCAACAACCACCTCGACGAGACGTCCAAGAAGCTGATCGAGCTGCTCCAGGCGGACGGCCGCAGCTCGTACGCCGCGCTGGGCAAGGCGGTGGGACTGTCCGAGGCGGCCGTGCGGCAGCGCGTCCAGCGGCTGCTGGAATCGGGTGTGATGCAGATCGTCGCGGTCACCGACCCGCTCTCGCTCGGCTTCTTCCGGCAGGCCATGATCGGCGTTCGATGCGAGAGTGACCTGGAGACCGTCGCCGACGCGCTCGCCGATTTCGACGAGATCGACTACGTCGTGATCACCGCCGGATCCTTCGACCTGCTGGTCGAGATCGTGTGTGAGAGCGACGACCACCTCCTCCACGTCCTCGGCCGGATCCGGGCGGTGCCCGGGGTCGCCGGCACCGAGAGCTTCGTCTACCTCAAGCTCCGCAAGCAGACCTACGCGTGGGGAACCCGCTGAGAGAAGGCAGACTCATGAACCTCCAGGACGCCGCCAAACGTCATCTGTGGATGCACTTCACCCGGTTGTCGTCCTACAAGGACGCCGACGTGCCCGTCATCGTGCGCGGGGAGGGCGCCTACGTCTACGACGACAAGGGCCGACGCTACCTCGACGGGCTGTCGGGCCTGTTCGTGTCCCAGCTCGGGCACGGCCGCCGCGAGCTCGCCGACGCCGCGGGCGCTCAGGCCGGGGAGCTGGCGTACTTCCCGCTGTGGTCCTACGCCCACCCGAGTGCGATCGAGCTGGCCGAGCGGCTCGCCGCTCTGGCCCCCGGCGACCTGAACCGCGTCTTCTTCACGGCCAGCGGCTCGGAGGCCGTCGAGTCGGCGTGGAAGCTGGCCCGCAACTACTTCAAGCTGATCGGGCAGCACGGCCGCTACAAGGTGATCAGCCGCGACATCGCCTACCACGGCACCTCCATGGGCGCGTTGTCGATCACCGGCCTGGCGCCGATCAAGCACCCGTTCGAGCCGCTGGTGCCGGGCTCGGTCCGCGTGCCCAACACCAACTTCTACCGCGCGCCCGAGTACGGCGACTCCCCGCAGCGGTTCGGGCAGTGGGCGGCCGACGAGATCGAGCGGGCCATCCTGCGGGAGGGCCCCGAGTCGGTGGCCGCCGTCTTCCTCGAGCCGGTGCAGAACGCGGGCGGCTGCTTCCCGCCGCCCCCCGGCTACTTCGAGCGGGTCCGCGCGATCTGCGACAAGTACGGCGTGCTCCTGGTCTCCGACGAGGTGATCTGCGCGTTCGGCCGGCTCGGCCACTACTTCGGCTCCGAACGGTACGGCTACCAGCCCGACATCATCACCTTCGCCAAGGGCGTCACCTCCGGCTACTCGCCGCTGGGCGGCATGATGGTCAGCGACCGCCTCGTCGAGCCGTTCGCCGACGGCCCGGACACCTTCCTGCACGGCATCACCTTCGCCGGGCACCCCGTCTCCACCGCGGTCGCCCTCGCCAACCTCGACCTGTTCGAGAAGGAGAGGGTCCTCCAGCACGTCCGGGGCAACGAGGCCGCCTTCCGCGCCACGCTGGAGAAGCTGACCGACCTGCCGATCGTGGGAGAGATCCGCGGGGCGGGCTACTTCTACGGCATCGAGCTCGTCAAGGACAAGGACACCCGCGAGACCTTCGACGCCGCCGAGTCCGAATGGCTGCTGCGGGGCTTCCTGTCCTCCGCGCTGTTCGACGCCGGCCTGATCTGCCGGGCTGACGACCGCGGCGACCCGGTGATCCAGCTGGCCCCGCCGCTCATCTGCGGCCAGGAGCACTTCGACGAGATCGAACGCATCCTGCGCGAGACGCTGACCGAGGCCTGGTCCCGGCTCTGCGACCGGGCCTGAGCGGCCTGAGCACCGACAGGATCCGCACGACCGATCCGAGGCGATCGCCGGCGTCCGGTGATCGCCTCGGTCACCGGCTCTCGGCTATGGGTCGCCGTCCGCGCCTCCGGCCGCCGAGGCCCTCCACTCGGGCGCTGGCTACCGAGGGGTGCTCGCCTTTGCTGTCGAACATACCGGCCCGGGATCCGGCCGTCTGTGGCGTCGGCGCAGGCCGGCGAACCTGCCGGCTCACCAGCGCCGGCGGCCCCAGTCTCGGCCCCGACACCGCCAGCGCCGCTGGCGGTGTCGGTAGCGCGAGGTGAGGTACAGACCCCGACGAACCAACCACTACGGCCATCCCCGGCCGTACTGCCCTGTCTCAACGCCTGTCACCGCTATTTCCAGACGCGATCTCGGCGCAGCTACCGTCGGAGTTGCTGCCCGATCGGCTGCTCGCAGAATGTGCATCACAGGGCCGTGCTCACGCGGAGGGCCGGGGCCCTGGAGTGCCCGGATGAGACCCGGGAACTCTGCGGACGGATCAGCCGATCGGGGCCACCAGGCACCATCGAACGGTGTGTGGGACGAGCAGGCGGGTTCCGCAGCGTACGGGACATTCCCCAGCAGGAGCCGTGGTATCGACGGGGATGGCGGGCCGGTCATCACTCGGCGTTCCTCAGTATTCCTCATCACTGCATCTTTTCCATGGCCGCTGCGGCCTGTCGGTTCGGATCGGTTCCGTTCCGGTTGACGGCGATGGGCCGTGATGGGCTCGTATGCACAATCGGCATGGTGCGGTCCAAACCGGTGATATTCAGTAGCCGGGACATGTTCCTGCGGGGCGCGGTCAGGGCGAGACAGATTCCCATCGCTCTGGCACGGTTTTGGATTCCGACCAGGACGCTCAGGCCCCGGGCGTCGCAGAAGGTCACACCGGACAGGTCAAGGATGAGCAGGCTCCTGCTGCGCAGCAGGACGCTCAGCAAGGCCTCGCGCAGGGTGGGGCCGGTGAACAAGTCGATCTCACCGGCCAACTGGATCGTTGTCGGGGCCAACGGATCGGCTCTGCCGAATGGGGCGGTGTCAGCGATAGTCATTGCGATACTCCGATCGGAAAGGTACGGGTTGCCCGTCGGCTGTGCCGGTACGGCTCGCGCTCGCTGAACAGGCGATGTGCGTGTCACGAAGTGGTGTTGCTCCGCGGTCGTCGCCGCGGTCCTGCGTGTTCTGTCAGGGTGGCCGGGCCGTCAGGTTCCGGCGCCGCAGCCAGGCTGACCGGATGGCGAGCGGTGGTGAGGCGATCGGCCGGATACAGACCAGCCGTGTCCTCGAGGGCGGGCATGAAGTCGGCCGCGGTGATGCCCGGCGGGATGATCAGCAGATTGACGGCTCGCCTGGCCTGTCCAAGGGCCCGTTAAGGTCCAGTCACGTTATCGCCGAGGGCGACGCCGACCCGGGTGCCAACGCACAAAAAATCCTCAGTACTTCGAAATGTACCCCTACTTTCCGGAATGATTCGATTTCGGAAAGTAAAAACGTGCTGGATGCCCCGTTCGCCGGGCTAGACGGCCGTGCAGCAAGTCGACGCCAGCGACACTTCCTGGGCCGCTACGCCTTCACCCGCACCGAGCCCGACACCGGGGTGCGCCCTTTCCATGACGGATCCGAGGGACGGTGACGGTGATCCCGGCTGCTCGGTTCATCAGGCGCCTGCCGGATTGATGATTCAGGCAGCCTGTCAGCGGGAGGCCGTGGCGGTGTCGCGTTGCCGGGACGCGGTGTCGCGGGGCCGGGCCTTGCGGGCGTGGCGGGCGGCTTTGAACGGTTCGGGGAGCAGGCGGTTGGTCAGGGCGGTGAGTTTGGTGCGCAGGTCTCCGCCGATGACGTGGTCTTTGCCGGCCATGAGGGCGCGGTACCCCTGGGCGGCGACCTGGACACGGCTGTTCTTCCTGGCGCCGGGCCCGAAGGCGGTGTTGCCCATTCCGGCGCGGGCGTGGAAGTCGCTGTCGGTGGCGCCGGGCAGCAGCGCGGTGACGGTGACGCCGGGCGCACGGTCCTTCATCTCCTGGCGCAGTGCCTCGGCGAACATGTACGTGAACGCGCGGGAGGGTCCATAGACGGTCTCGTAGGGGGTGGGCAACGTCGCCGACAGGGACGAGGTGATGAGGATTCTGCCGTTGCCGTGATCGGCCATGTGCCGGACGACGGGCTTGGCGAGCGCGACGACGGAGGTGACGTTGAGGGCGAGCAGGTCGAGTTCGTCGTCCAGATCGGTGTCGAGGAACGCGCCGCCGATGCTGCGACCGGCGTTGAGCACGGCCGACTCCAGCGGTCGGCCGGTTTCCTGGACGGCCTGCCACACCGCTTGGACGCCGTCGCGTTCGGACAGGTCGGCCCGTACGGGAACGACGTGGGCGCCGTGCTGTTCGAAGTCGGCGGCGGCGCGGTCGATGGTGTCGCTGCGGCCGGTGGCGACCAGGTCGTAGCCGTCGCGGGCGAACAGCAGGGCCAGCTGGCAGCCGATACCCGCGGACGCGCCGGTCACCAGGGCGAGGGGACGGCCGGATTTGCGGTGGGTGGTGCTCACGAGGTGCTCCTGGGGTCGTGTGCGGAATCGGCGGGACCAGCTGCGGTCCGGTCGGCTGCGGTCCGGGGGAGGGGATCGGCGGCCCAGCTGGCCAGGAGGCGCCAGGCGTCCTGCGAGGACCGGTCGTCGGTCGGCAGGTAGATGAAGAGAGTCTGGTCGTCGGTGCCGGGCATTGTGAAGGCTTGGTAGTCGATGCTCAGTGGCCCGACGACGGGGTGGCGGAACCGTTTGGTGCCGAAGCTGCGGTCCAGGACCTTGTGGTCGGCCCACCAGCGGCGGAAGTGCTCGCTCTTCATCGACAGCTCGCCCACCAGTTCGGTGGTGCGGGTGTCGTCGGGGTGGCGGCCGGCGTCCAGGCGCAGAATCGCGGTCATCTCCGAGGCGATCTTCTCCCAGTCGACGTACAGGTCGCGGGCGGCCGGATCCAGGATGATCCACCGGGTGAGGTTCCGCTCCCTGTAGGGCATGGCGTCGAAATCGGCCAGCAGCGCCTTGGCCAGCCGGTTGGCGGCGAGGACGTCGCCGCGCCGCCCCAGGACGAAGGCCGCCTGGTCAGTGAAGGAGTCCAGGAACCGATGCAGCCCGGAGCGAACCCTCTGCACCCGCGGCGGGCTCCGGCGGGCGCCGGGCTGCGACCGCACGAGGTCGAACAGGTGGGCCCGTTCGGCGTCGTCCATGCCCAGCGCGACCGCGATCGCCTCCAGCACACCCGGCGTGGGGCTGATCTGGCGGCCCTGCTCCAGCCGCGTGTAGTAGTCGGTGCTCACCCCGGCCAGCTGGGCGACCTCCTCGCGCCGCAGGCTCGGCACACGCCGGTAGGCGCCGCGCTCGGGCAGGCCCGCCGACTCCGGGCTGATCCGGGCACGGCAGCGGCGCAGGAACTCACTCAGATCCACATTTCGTGCCATACCCCCAGGCTCCCCGCCGACCGGGGCCGCGGAACGCCACGAGCCTGGGTCGCTGCGTCCTAGGAAGCCGTTGACCAGGACATTTCTCCCCCGCTACCGGCCTCTGTCCGGCCCTCGGCCGGTGATGTCGTGGAAGAGCGGCACCCCATCGCCCCGCGGCACCGGGACCGCACCCGTACCGACCGACCTGGCGGCGCCCTGGGTGCCGCCGCACGAAAGGGATCTTTGCCTCGTGAAGACCTGGCTCATCACCGGCTGCTCCACCGGCTTCGGCCGCGAACTGGCCCGCGCCGTCCTCGCCGAACCGGACAGTACGGCCTGAAGATCACGCAGAGTTACTTTGGGTCCCATCGCACGGACCCGAGTGGAGGGTCGCCGAGGCCTCAGGCCTGGTGCCCGTGACCCCGGCGAGGATGGTCTCGACCAGGGCGTCCAGGTAGTCGGCCGCGTTCGCGCGGGCGGCGTCGCGCATGGCGGCGGGGGTGACGGTGGCGTGCATCATGGCGGCGCCGAAGAGCATGTCCATCAGAATGGTCGGGCTCGTACCCTCGGGCAGTTCGCCGCGGGCGACGGCGCTTCGCACCAGGCGCCGTGCGGCCAGGACGGTCGGGCTGCCCTCCCGGTGCGGGGTGCCGAAGACCTCCGGGTGCACGGAGGAGTCCACGATCCGGCGCATGTAGGCGAGGCCGGCGTCGCTCCACAGCAGGAGGAGCATCTGCTCGGCGAGGCGCCGTAGGTCGGCTCGCAGATCGCCGGTTTCGATGTGGGTGTCCAGGACGATCCGCGCCTTCAGCGCGTCGACGAGCAGAGCCTTCTTGTCGGGCCAGCGCAGGTAGAGCGAGGCCTTCCCGACGCGGGCCTCGCGGGCGACGGCGCCGAGGCTCACCGCTTCCAGACCGCCTCGGGCGTACAGCGCGATGACGGCGTCGAAGACCCGGTCCTCGAAATCGGGGTCACGCGGCCGGCCGCGGACGGACGCGGTGCTCTCAGCCATGGCCCCGCCCCTCGTCTCGTGCCGTCTTGTGTGCGGCGTCGCGCAGGGACATACTCCCATCGTATTTTCAGACCGGTAGAGTCTATTATCAGCGCCGGGGCAACAGCTTCGACTGGGAGTCACCATGACCGCTTCCCCCTCCCACCGCCCGCTCGACGGCTTCCGGGTCCTGGACTTCACCCAGAACGTGGCCGGCCCGCTGGCCGGCACCGTGCTCGCCGACCTCGGCGCCGAGGTCATCAAGGTCGAGGCACCCGGCGGCGAGGCCGCCCGCCGGATCACCTCGAGCCGCCCCGGCCTCGAGCACGTGGCGCCGTACTTCCTGCCCAACAACCGCGGCAAGAAGTCCGTCATGATCGACCTCAAGTCCGAGGAGGGACTGCGGCAGGCGCTGGCCCTGGCCGACACCGCCGACGTCGTCCTGGACGGCTTCCGGCCCGGCGTGATGGACCGGCTCGGCCTGGGCGCCGAGACCTTGCAGGCTCGCAACCCCAGACTGGTCTACGCGGCGCTGTCCGGATACGGCGGTTACGGTCCGGTGGGGCGGCGGCCCTGCATCGACATGATGATCCAGGCCGAGTCGGGTCTGGTGACCGGCCTCCGGTCCGGCGACGGCACGCCCGAGTTCGTGCGCTCCACGATCGTCGACGCGGCCACCGGGCACGTCCTGGCTCAGGCCGTCCTCGCCGCCCTGCTGAACCGTGAGCGGCACGGCGTCGCGGACGTCGTGCGCGTCGCCATGTACGACGTGGCGTGCAGTCTGCAGTCCAACAGCCTCACCATGGCGGCCAACACCGCTTCGAACACCCCCAGGCCCACCGACGGCCGGAGCCCGTTCGCGACCGAACCCAGCGGCGCCTTCCGGTGCGGCGACGGCGATTACCTCGTGCTGGCCGCGTATGTGCCCAAGCACTGGAAGAAGCTGACTGAGGTGCTCGGCCGCCCCGATCTGCCGGCCGATCCCCGGCTCGCCGACCAGCGGCAACGCGGCCTCCATCGGCGAGAACTCACCGCCGAGTTGACCGCGGCGCTCCGCGCGCATGCCGCCGCCGAGTGGGTGGAGATCTTCGAACGGGCCGGGCTGATGGCCACGCGCGTACAAACATGGAGGGAGGTGGTCAGTTCGCCGCAATTCGCCGAGAATCAGCTCGCCGTCACGGTCACCGACGGCGAACGCGCCGAGACGGTCATCCGCACCCCGGCCCGCTACGACAGCTTCACCCCGGCCGGCACCACGCCGACCCCGGCCCTGGGCCGGCACAACGACGAACTCCTCCCTCCGAGCGGTGCGGCGTGACCTCCTAAGCTGGCGGCCGTGGACGACACCGCGAACGACGACCTGGACGTGGCCGCCTTCACGACGGCGATCGAGGACTTCAACCGCTTCTACATTCGGTTGCCCACGCTGGAGAAGCTGCCGTTCACGACTCTGTCGGTGCTGGACACCCTCGCGTACGGCGACGGCCCGATGCGGCTGACCGACCTGGCCAGGACCGAGCAGATCACCCAGCCCGGCGTCACCCAGCTGGTCACCCGGCTCGAGCGGGAGGGACTGGTCGAGCGCCGCCCCGACCCGGGCGACGGCCGCGTCGTCCTCGTGCACATCACCGAGGCCGGCCGGCGGATCTGCCGGTCTCGCCACGCCGACCGGACCGGCCACCTGATCCCGCTGGTCGCCCGGCTGGCCCCCGAGGAGCGGCAGGCGATCGCCGAGGCGCTGCCCGCCCTGACCCGCCTGGCCGAGCTCGGCCGTGACCGGGGGCGTGCCGCCCGGTGACCCCGGCCCTGCGCGGGCCGCCCTGCCCCACCTCGTCATGGCCGTTTCTCTAGCATGACCGGGTGACGACCGCCGATGAGAACATCCGCCCGTACCGGGTCGACATCCCCCAGGCCGACCTGGATGACCTGCACGCGCGCCTGGACCGCACCCGCTGGCCGGACGAGCTGCCCGGCGTCGGCTGGGCCTACGGGGTGCCGGGGGAGTACCTGCGCGAGCTCGTACGGTACTGGCGGCACGAGTTCGACTGGCGGGCCGCCGAGGCACGGCTGAACGCCTGGCCGCAGTTCACCACCACCATCGACGGGGCGACCATCCACTTCGCCCACGTGCGTTCCCCGGAGCCGGACGCCGTCCCGCTGGTCATCACGCACGGCTGGCCCGGATCGATCGCGGAGTTCACCGAGATCGCCGGTCCGCTGTCGGACCCGCGCGCGCACGGTGGCGACCCGGCCGACGCGTTCCACCTGGTCATCCCCGGCCTCCCCGGGTTCGGCCTGTCCGGGCCGACGCGCCAGACCGGCTGGGAGTTCAAGCGGATCGCGGCCGCGTTCGCCGAGCTGATGCGCCGCCTGGGCTACCGGCGGTACGGCGCGCAGGGCGGTGACTGGGGTGCGGTCGTCTCCCGCGAACTCGGCCGGACCCGCCCCGAGGAGATCATCGGCGTCCACCTGAACCTGCTGCCCGGCGGGGCCGCCACCGAAGAGCCCGACGAGCGGGCCGCGCTGTCCCCGGCCGAACGCGACCGCGCCATGGCTTCGTGGCGGCGCACCCAGGCGTGGGAGCGGGAGAGCATCGGCTACGCGGCGATCCAGTCGACGCGTCCGCAGACCCTCGCCTACGCCCTGACCGACTCCCCGGTCGGCCAGCTGGCCTGGATCGTGGAGAAGTTCAAGGAGTGGACGGACTCCCGGGACCGGCCCGAGGACGCCGTGGACCGCGACCAGCTGCTGACCAACGTGATGCTGTACTGGCTGACCGGGACCGCCGGATCCTCGGCCCGGATCTACTACGAGCGGGCGCACGCGGACTACTGGGGCCGGCCGCCCGAGCCGTCGACCGCGCCGACCGCCCTGGCCGTCTTCCCCCACGACAACTTCATCCCGCTGCGGCACATCGCCGAACGGACGAACACCATCGTGCGCTGGACGGAGTACGACCGGGGCGGGCACTTCGCCGCGATGGAGCAGCCCGACCTGCTGGTCGGCGACATCCGCGCGTTCTTCCGAACCCTCCGTCAGGCGAACGGCCGCCGGTGAGCCCGCCCGCTCCGGTCGCTCGCGGCGGGGCTCACGCCAGGCGCTTGTAGAAGAAGCTGCAGTCGCGCAGCGCGCCCGACGGGTCGGTGGCGTAGTCCGGGACGATGCCGTACCGCGTCCAGCCGGCGGCGGCATAGAGGCTCTCGGCGGCGCTGCCGGTCTCGGTGTCCAGGAGCAGGAGCGTCGCGCCGAGCTCGGCGGCCGCCCGCTCGGCGATGGTCAGCAGCGCCCGGCCCAGCCCCCGGCCCCGCGCGGCGCGATGGACCATCAGCTTGACGACCTCGGCGCGGTGCCGGCCGTTGGGCTTGGGCTCCACGGCGAGGCTGACGGTCCCCTCGATGCCCTGCGGACCACGGCAGGCCCAGACGAGCAGGCTCCCGTCGGCCACGGCCGGGGTACGGGCCCGCCAGAAGTCGAGCGCGGCGCCACGCTCGAACGGATCCACGAAGCCGAGGGAGTGACCGCCGGCGACGGCGTCCAGCAGGAGGTCGGCCAGGTCCGGCACGTGGGCGGTGAACTCGGCGGCGGACAGGCGGGTGATGGTCCGCGTCGGGCGCGCTCCTTCACCGGCCGGCGGCGGGGGAGAGGGAGACGACGTCACGGCAGGACCACCAGGAGGGCGTAGCGGACCGGTTCGGTGCCGAGGCAGCGGAACCGCGACCGGCCCCACAACCGGAACCGCAGGCAGTCGCCTTCGCGCAGCTCGTACGTGTGACCGTTCGCGCCGACCTCCAGGGCTCCGTCGAGCACCCAGATGTGCTGCTCCAGGCCGGGAACCGGCGGTCCGTCGTAGGAGATGTCCGCGCCCGGGCGCAGCAGCCCCTCGATGGCCTCGCCGCGCAGGCCGGGGTGCGGGGGCGACACCGACCGCCGGGTGAAACCCGACTCCTCGTCCCGCCACACGGTCTGCTCACCGGCGCGTACGAGCTGGGGAGGGTCGGCCTCGACCTCGGCGAGGAGGCGTGACATCGTCCGCTCGTACGCGGCGCACAGCCTGCCGAGCAGGGCGGCGGTGGGGCTGATCTCGCCCCGCTCCAGCCGGGACAGGGTCGATCGGCTCACCCCCGTCCGCCGTGCCAGCTCCTCCAGCGACCAGCCGCGCTCGACGCGCAGCTCCGCCAGCCGGGCCGCCAGCCGGGCGTCCACTCCGCCCGGCCCGGCCTCCTTCACCGAATCCGATCCCATATCCGGGACGATATCCCATATTCGGGATCACTCAGGCGCGCCCTAGGTGTGGATCGCGGTGAAGGCCAGGAGGAGTTCGGCGGTCCGCGTCGGGTCCTCCAGTATCGGCGTGTGTCCGACGCCGGACAGCATCTCGACTCTCGCGTCCGGAACGGCGCGGTAGTCGGCGGCGGACGATGGCCGCCATCGACGGTCATGGTCGCCGAAGATCACCTGCAGTGGTTTGCCGAGGACGGCCAGCCGCTCCGGGAGCACTCGCTGCCTCAGGTAGTCGCGGGGGGCCTGCATCGCCGCGGCGAACGCGTGGTAGGGCATAGCGCGCACCTCGTCCACGAAATCTTGCGGGAACTGGAAGCCCTCGCGACTGAAAGCGGTGCTCCCGAACTGGCGGATCTGCTCATCGGTCGGAGGCCACTCTGAGGGTCCGATCGCGGCGGTCTCCGTCGCGATGAAGGCGTCCATGCCGGGTCCGGTGTTGATGAGCACGAGCGCGGTCACCAGGTCGGGTCGTTGCTCGGCGAGGGCGGTGGCGACCAGGCCTCCGGCGGAATGGCCGACGATCACGGCGTGCTCGACGCCGAGCCGGTCCAGCGCCGCGCCGACCCGGCGTCCCTGCTCGGGGGGCCCGTAGCCGCCGTCGGCCGGTGCGGCCGACCGGCCGCACCCGAGCAGGTCGATCCGGATGACACGATGGGACTCGGTCAGCAACGGGACCAACGAGTCCCACGAGCGGGTCGATGCGGCGGAGCCGTGGATGAGGAGCAGTGGCGGGGCGTCGCGGGGGCCGTCCTGGCACACGTACATGTCACCGTCGTCCAGGGGCAGAATCGAGCCCTCAGTGGCCTCGGCGCCGCCGTTCACGTGCGGTTTCCCGTCAGGAATGGTCATGAGCCCACTGTCGCCGCCGGTGCGCGCCCGCGTCTTGAACGAATGTTCCGGCGCTGAATGGTCGACGCGCTCAAGCGCCGGGGTGCTCACCGACACGGTCCTTCACGAGTTCCGGGATCGCCAAGCTTGGCCGCCGCCGCCAAGCACCCGACCTGCGGATCTGCCTGGGTGGTCCTCGCGGGGCCACCTACCCCATTGGCTGGTGATCACAGCGAGCACAGACTTGAGGCATGGCCAACAAGGAACTGGGCGACTTCCTCCGCGCCCGCCGCGACGGACTCGCACCGGAGGAGATCGGGCTCCCGGTCGAGCTCGGTGTCGGTCGCCGCGTCGCCGGCCTGCGGCGCGGCGAGGTCGCCCGGTTGGCCGGGGTGAGCGCCGAGTACTACACCCGGCTTGAACAAGGCCGCGCCGGACAGCCCTCCGAGCAGGTGCTGCTCGCCCTGTCCGACGCCCTACGGCTTGACGACGTCGAGCGACGGCACCTGTTCACCCTCGCCGGCACCGCATCCAGGATGCGGGACCGCGGCGAGCACTCGGCGCGACTGCGGCCGGCGATGCGACAGGTGCTGGAGTCGATGGACCTGTGCCCTGCCTACGTCCGCGACGGCAATCTCGAGATCGTCGCCGGGAACGCGCTGTGGGCACTGGTGTTCCCCGATATCGCCACACTGCCCCGCCGGGAACGCAACATGGTCCGCTGGACGCTGCTGGACCCCCGCGCGCGCCTGGTCTGGTGCGACTGGGAGCGCGTGGCCCGTGACTACGTCCACGTGCTGCGGCTAGCCGCCGCGGACCAGCCCCGCAACCAGCGCATCGCCAACCTGATCGGCGAGCTGATGGTGCGGTCACCTGAGTTCCCTGCGTGGTGGTCCGAGCACCGCGTCCACGAACGCAGCACCGGCAGGAAACGGATCCACCACCACATCGTCGGTGACCTCGAGCTGCAATTCGAGATCTTCACCCCGGTCGCCGACCCGAGCCTGTCGATGCTGGTCTACTCCGCTCCGACCGGCTCCCCCAGTGAGGAGCGCCTACGGCTGCTCGCCAGCTGGGGAAGCGAGCCCACGGCCGCGGCGCCCCGGAGCGCTGACGCCGGCTCCTGACCGACCCAGCGGGCATCCGACCGCCCCCCATCACCCGGACACGCGTGCGCCGCGCACGCGGAGTCGATATCGCCGTGCGCACACGCGCCCGGCGGCTCGATCACGGCTTGAGGGCCGTCACTGAAAGGAAATCCCTGATGAGCAAGACGTTCCTGGTCACCGGTGTCAGCACCGGGCTCGGACTGGCGATCGCCCGGCGGGCGCTGGCGGCCGGGCACCGGGTGGCCGGCACGGTGCGCACCGACCAGCACGCGGCCGCCTTCCAGTCCCTGGACGCCGAACGCGCCCGGGCCTTCATCCTCGACCTGACCGACGAGGACCGGATCGAGCCGACCGTACGCGCCGCCGAAGCCGCATTGGGGCCGATCGAGGTGCTCGTGGCCAACGCCGGCTACGGCGTCGAGGGCACCTTCGAGGAGTCCCCGATGGCCGATCTGCGCCGTCAGTTCGAGGTCAACGTGTTCGGCACGGTGGCGACCATGAAGGCGGTGCTGCCTGGTATGCGCGAACGGCGGGGCGGTCACATCTTCGTTATCACCTCGATGGGCGGGATGACCACGTTCCCCGGCCTGTCGTTCTACGAGGGCAGCAAGCACGCGATGGAGGGCATCACCGAGGGACTCGCACAAGAGGTCGCGCAGTTCGGGGTGCGGGTGACCGCGGTGGCCCCCGGCGCGTTCGCGACCGACTGGGCGGGCCGGTCGCTGGCCCGCGCGCCACGCGGCATCCCCGACTACGACGAGCTGTTCGATCCGATCCGCGCCCGCCGCCGGGCCCTGGCCGGCCAGGGGATCGGCGATCCCGACCGCGCCGGCCAGGCCATCCTCACCGTGCTCGAGGCCGACACGCCACCCGTGCACCTGCTGCTCGGCTCGGACGCCCTGCGCCTGGTCACGGCCGGACGCCGGCGTGTCCAGAATGACATCGACACCTGGAAGGACCTCAGCCTGTCCACCGATCGCCCCGATGGCGGAGTCACCGTCTCCTCCTGACACAGCGGTCGCCGTCGCGGCGGTGAGTGAACGCGTCGCCGGGAGTCTGCCGCCCATCGGCAACCGGCCGGCCGCAGCCGCGTGGCCGGCCGGTCGGAGCGGCCGACGCCCGGCCGGAATCCGGAATTCGGCCCACCTGTAAAACACGGGATGCTCGCGCGAATCGGGCGGCGCGTTCCATCGTCGTCGTTGAATTCGTCGAAACCGTCGGCATTCGCCGCAGCCGAGGCGTTCGGCCACCGGGCGCGTACACAGAGTGGACGGATGGGGCACGCCGTTGACTTGACAAGGACCATGAAGTCATTAACCCTGTCGGACGAGGCCCGGTGCCTCGTTGTTCGTAATTCCGAGCAGACGGGTCTCGACGGCCGAGGCTCGTTGAGGTATCAACGAAAGCGACTCGTGCGTGCCTGAAATCAACACGACAGAAGAGACGATCTTCGACCACCTGGGCGATCGACCGCAGGTCGCGGCGCTGATCGACTGGACGCTTCTGAAGCTCGACAAGCAGTCGGATTCGATCCATCTGTCGTTTACCGCCACTGAGGCTTTCACGAATCCCGCCGGAACCGTTCACGGCGGATTCATCGTGGCCATGCTCGACGAGTGCATGGGCTCGGCCATTGTGGGGCTCACCGACGCGCGATTCCTGCCCATGACCATTTCGATGTCCACGGACTTCATCAAGCCGGTTCTGGTGGGAACGGTCTTTGGTGAAGGCCACATCACCTCAATGGGCAATAGTTCCGCTTTCCTCGAGGCACGTCTTTCGGACGGGGCCGGCCGCACACTGGCACGAGCGATCGGCACCTACCGCCTGTTGCCCTTCCCGCACGGCCCGAACCACGACGCCCGACCGCACTAGCGGCCCGGCGTCCCGCAAACCTCACCTCCCTCGCCCGCCCCAGCGAGTCCCCCGAAGGATGGAACGCCGCGCATGAGCAATTTCGACGAACTGCTGTCCGCGACCGAGCGAGAGTTCAAGAGCGAGATCGAGAACAACCCGTTGATCGAACTCGTCCTCGGCGGCGGAATGAAGCGTGAGCACTACATCAGCTATCTGCGCGAGACGTACCACATGGTCCGGCACACCTCCCGGATGCTGTCGCTGGCGGGGGCCCGCCTCGGCGACGACTACCGCGGGCTGCGGGACTGGTTCTTCGAGCAGGCCCGCGAGGAGAACAACCATGACCTTTTCTGCGTCAAGGACCTGAAGAACCTCGGTGAGGACGTCGACCGGGTCCTGTCCGTCCCGCCGATGCCCGGCTCCTGGGCCCTGGTCGCGCAGAACTACTACATGGCGACCTACGGAAGCCCGCTGGGCATCCTCGGGGTGGCGAGCCTGACCGAAGGGCTCGGCGCGGGCCTGGGCAAGGTGGTCGCGGACACGCTCAAGCAGCAGTACGGCCTGGAACGCGGCCAGGTGACCTTCATCAAGAGCCACGCCGGGCTCGACGCCCGGCACATCGAGGACGTCAAGAAGGCCGTCGACGGCCTGCTGGTCAAGGACTCCGACCTCGACGAGGTCGTCCAGGGCAGGCGGATGACGATCCACTACTACGGCCAGATGTTCCGCGACGTGCTGAGCGCCGCCTGTTAGATGATCACGTACGACGGTCTTCACCTGGAAGACGACGCGATCCTCGCCAACCGCGACGTGACGTCCCCGATCACCCTGGTGGCCGCCCCCGAGGATGAGACGGTCCTGCGGGAGGTGCGCAAGTACCGGACCCACGAGATCGAGGACGTGCACGAGCACGACGAGTACCGGGAGTTCCTGGAGAAGGCGCTCAAGCCGCTCGGGCTCTACAGCGCGGACTTCCTGCCGAGCAGCGCGTCGAGCTGTTACAAGGTGACCTTCCGCGACGAGGCGGTGGCCATCTTCCGGCTGACCCCGGTCGCCCCGGACTCGGTCTTCCACCGGACGATCCCCGGGGCGTCCGGCAAGAAGATCCTCCAGGTCAACAACGTCGCGGTCGAGCAGACCTACCAGGGCGACCTCCTGCTGGGCATCATCCTGAAGAACTGCGCGCTGCTGTCGCACGCGAAGGGCTTCGACTTCGTCGCCGGCCTCGTCCGGCACGAGGTCCTTCCGCTGTTCGTCGACTTCGGCACGCTCCCGGTCCGCCACGAGCCGCTGCACCTGCTGGGGGATTCGGCGATCTGCGACTACGTCACCTACTTCAGGACGGACCGCAGGGAGCACATCGACTACGCCCTCGCCCGCAGCTACCACTACTTCCACCGGAAGGTCACGATGAAGAGGATCGCCGCCGACGTGAAACGGTCGGCCCTGCGCGCGACGGACGAATTCGGGAGCGTGTGAGGTGCCCGCCACGGATCGGGTCGGCGACGCCCGGGACACCGGCACGGCCGCCGGCGCGAACGCGCGACCGGCGCCGGCCCGCCTCATGCAGATGGTCCTGCACGCCATGGCCGCCAAGTCCGTCTACGCGGCGGCCGAGCTGGGCCTGGCCGACCTGCTCGGCGAACGGCCGCGGACCACGGCCGAGCTTGCCGAGCTGACCGGCGCGCACGGGCCCTCCCTGCGGCGGCTGCTGCTGGCCCTGGCCGGGCTGGGACTGGTGACCCAGACCGGCATGGACCGGTTCGAGCTCACCGAGTTCGGGCGGCCACTGCGCAAGGACGCCCCGAACTCCATCCGCGACCTCGTGCGGATGATGTGCGGCCCGGCGGTGTGGCGGAGCTGGGACGAGCTGGTGCCCAGCGTGCGCACCGGAGAGCCGGCCTGGGACCTGGCGCACGGCGTCACCTGGCTCGAGTACTACGCGCGCGAGCCCGAGGAGGCGGCGACGTTCAACCGGGCCATGGCCGAGCACACCCGGGACACCGCGCCCGGCGTCCTCGCCGCCGCCGACCTGTCCCGGTTCGGCACCGTCGTCGACGTCGGCGGCGGCGACGGCACCCTGATCTCCCACGTCCTGCGGGCCCATCCCGGCGTACGGGGCGTGGTGTTCGACGTGCCGACCGGCCTGGCCGCCACGGCCACGACGCTGGCGGCCGCCGGCGTCGCGTCGCGGTGCCAGGTGGTGAGCGGCGACTTCTTCGTCTCGGTGCCCGCCGGCGCCGACGCGTACCTGCTCAAGCAGATCCTCCACGACTGGGACGACGAGCGCGCCACGGCGATCCTCCGCACCGTCCGCGCCGCGGTCCCGCCCGGCGGCCGCCTGTTCGTGATCGAGCGGGCCGTTCCCGAGCAGGTCACCCCGGGCGACCCCGCCGAGACCCGTGACCTCCTGCTGGACCTGCACATGCTCGTCGCCACGGGCGGGCGGGAGCGCACCGAGGGGGAGTTCGGGCGGCTGCTGGAGGCCGCCGGGTTCGAGATCACCCGGCTGACCGCCCTGCCCCGCTTCGACTTCCGGGTGATCGAAGCCACCCCGGCCTGAGAGTAGGAGGCATCGACCCTTGACGCTCCCGACCGACACCACGGTCCTGGATGGCGCGACGATCCTGGCGAACGCCCGCGCGGTCGCCCCGGTCCTGCGCGAAGAGGCCGAGGCGAGCGAACGCGGCCGCCGGCTCACGCCGCGCGCGGTGGAGGCACTGCGCTCGACGGGCGTGTTCCGCATGGCGATGCCGCGGGCGTGGGGCGGACCGGAGGTCGACATCCGCACCCAGACCGAGATCATCGAGGAGCTGTCGGCGGCCGACGGCGCGGCCGGCTGGTGCGCCATGATCGGCTCGGACGGCGGCTTCTACACGGCGCCGCTCGAGGACGCCGTCGCCCGCGGGCTCTACCCCGACCTCGACATGATCACCGCGGGCTGGATCGTGCCGGCCGGGCGGCTGCACCGGGTGGCCGGCGGCTACCGGCTGGAGGGCCGCTGGCAGTTCGGCAGCGGCTGCACGCACGCCGACGTCATCATCGGCGGCGCGCTGGTGTTCGAGGACGGCGCGCCGGTGTTGACGGAAGGCCGGCCGGAGGTACGCGTCGCGATGCTGCCGGCCGGGGAGTTCGAGATCCTCGATACCTGGCACACCACCGGGCTGGCGGGCAGCGGCAGCCACGACTACACGACCGAAGGCGCTTTCGTCCCGGCCGAGCAGACCTTCCGGTTCGGTGACCTTCGCCGCCGCCGGCGCGCCGGGACCCTCTACGCCTGGCCGGGCATGTTCTTCGCCAACCTGCCCGGGGTGCCGCTGGGCATCGCCCGCGCCGCGCTGCGGTCCGCCGAGCAGATCCTCGCCGACAAGATGCTCGTCCCGGAGATGCGCCCGGCGCGCGAGGACCCGCGGGTGCGCACCGGCATCGCGCAGGTCCACGCGATGGTCGGCGCGGCCCGCAGCTACCAGTACGACGTCCTCGGCGAGCTGTGGGCGACCCTGGAGACCGGCGGCGAACCGTCCCTGCGCGAGCGGGCGGCACTGGTCGGCGCGCACATGCACACGATCCGGACCTGCCGCGACGCCGTGCGGCTCCTGGCCGACGTCGTGGGCAGCGCCTCGATCTATCGGCGCTGCCCGATCGAGCGTCACCAGCGTGACCTGACGACGATCGCGCAGCATCTCATGGGCCAGCCCAAGATCCTGGAGATGGCGGGCGCGCTGTGGCTGGGCGTGGACAAGGTCCTGACCAGGCACCCGCTGTCGGCCGAAGGACTGATCTGACCGTGATGCGGACGACCTCGCAGTGGTGAGCAGGTCACCCCGCCGTGTGCGCGAGGATGGCGGCGGCCAGTTCCTCGTGCGCCTCCGGCGGCAGCGTGTGCCCCATGCCCGCCACGGTCATCAGCCGCGCGGCCGGAATCCGCTCGGCGATGATCGCGCCATGACCGGGCTTGGCCGGCTCGTGGCTGCCCTCGATGACCAGTGTGGGCGCCTTCACCTGGTGCAGCACGCCCACCGGCTCGAAGTCCGGCTTGGCCATCGCGGCCAGCCGGTGGTTGGCCACCGCCGACAGGTCGCGGGCCCGGTCGTAGATCCGTTCCTGCAGCCGGCGCGCCGCGTCCTCGTCGAACGGTAGCCCGGTGCCGTGCAGCAGGCGCTGCTCGGCGATCATGCCGTCGATCAGCGCGCGCCGGTCCTGCGGCGGCGGGGCGGCCATCAGCCCGCGGTAGAAGGCCACGAACTCCGATGTCGGCTCGGGCAGGCTCCCCTCGGGCTGCGGCTGCCCCATCAGGGCCCGCATTAGCACCTGCCCCTCGCCGCCGCCGAGCGGCGAGGAGGCGATGACGGTCAGCGAGCGCACCCGCTCCGGCCGCTCCACGGCGACGAACTGGCCGAGTAGTCCGCCCGCCGAGTGGCCGACCAGGTGCGCGCTGTCCAGACCATGGGCGTCCATCACGCGGTACACGTCTTCCTTGATGTCGTCCCATGTGTACGGCTCCGCCGCGAAGTCGACGGTGCCCGACATTCCGGTGTCACGGTGGTCGTACCGGATCACCCGACGGCCTCCGGCGGTCAGGCGGCCGACCAACTCGTCCGGCCACAGAATGCCCTGCGACATCGAGCCCATGATCAACAGGATCGGCGCGTCCGTCTCGGCGCCGAACTCTTCACTCCAGAGGGTCACGTTTTGCATGTCTCACAGCATGTCGTCGTCGGGTACGGGCGCCTTCTGTAGAACTACTAGTCGCGCCAGATCCGTACGGGAGCCGATGCCCAGCTTCGGATAGATCTTGTACAGGTGGTACTCGACCGTGCGCGGGCTCAGGAAGAGCCGGGCGGCGATCTGCTTGCTCGACAACCCGTCGGCGACCAGGCCCGCGATGCGCAACTCCTGCGGGGTCAGCGCGTCGAGCGCGGCCGCGGGCGGTGCCTGTCCGCTCTCACCCGCCGCCCGCAACTCGTCCTGCGCGCGCCGCGCCCACGGTCGGGCGCCCGCCTGCTCGAACGTCTCCCACGCCATCCGCAGATGCACCCGCGCCTCACCCGGCCGCTGTCCGCGACGCAGGCGCTCACCCAGCAGCAGCGCCGTCCTGGCCGCCTCGAAAGGGTTGGTGTGCAGCCGCAGCGCCTCGCCGAAGGCGTCCTCGGACGAGTCTGCCAGGCCGCGGCAGCGCGCCAGCAGCGCGCGTGGCTCGGGTGTCGCGGCGTGCGCCGACCACCGCTCGTACGCCTCCAGCGCCGCACGCGCCCCCGCCTCGTCACCCGCACCCACGGCGGCCTCGACGCGGTCCGGCGCCATCCGCCACACCACGGTCGGATGCCCGGCGCCCGGTCCCGCCGCCGCGATGGCCGTGAAACGGTCGTGCGCCGCCGCGTAGCGGCCCAGGCACAGGTCGAGCAGCGCCAGCGCGTACGCGGCCACTCCCGCGCGCAATCCGACCCGGTGTGGGATGGCGATGGCCAGCGCCTCGCGGGCCTGCCGTTCGCAGGGTTCCTCCTCGCCCCGCAGCGCCGCCAGCGCCGCCAGGTTGGCCAGGTGTGCGGCCACCGTGTTCTCATACCCGGCGTCTCGGGCCAGCGCCAGGCCCTCCTCGGAGATGGCCTGGCTGCGTGCCAGCCGTCCGGCGACGCGCTCTGCGGTCGCCACGAATTCCAGCACGACGGGCAGCTGCCCGGTCATTCCCGACACCCTGGCCACCTGTCCGGCCCGGGCGGCCATTTCGGCGGCCAGATCCGACTCGCCCAGAGCGCTGGCCGCGGCCGCCGCCCACAGGTACTCCGCCGCGTCCTCCAGCTCGCCGGTCCGCGCCAACGCCCGCCGCAGCAGGCCCGGCCCGGCGGCGTCACCGTCCAGCGTCAGGCCGAGCCCCGCCACCGTGTCCCGCAGGAAACCCTCAGGGTGCGCCGCCGCCCTCCGGCCGAGCTCGACGACGGCCGCTGTGTCACCGACGTATGAGGCCGCCTCCACGGCGTCGGCCAGCATGTCCAGGCTGTCGCCTGCCTCCAGGATCCGGACGGCCTC
Source organism: Actinoallomurus liliacearum (assembly GCF_039542035.1). Classification (NCBI taxonomy): domain Bacteria; kingdom Bacillati; phylum Actinomycetota; class Actinomycetes; order Streptosporangiales; family Thermomonosporaceae; genus Actinoallomurus; species Actinoallomurus liliacearum. The sequence goes on along the minus strand of NZ_BAABHJ010000002.1, from coordinate 148,128 downwards.
GGCGGCGTTGCCCGAGTTCAGCGCGAACCGGCCCCGGAGCTGAGCGATCTCCACGGCCAGGGTGGCGTCCCCGTCAGCCTGTTCACGCGCCTCTGCCAGCAGCGACTCCGCCTGTCCCGGGCGGCCGCCGAGCCAGGCCGCCGCGGCGGCGTCCTTCAGGCGGGAGGCACGGGCGCGCGGCTCGGGAGTCAGCTCGGCGGCCCTGGCCAGGGCCGTGGCGGCGGCGCCGTACCCGCCGCCGTCGCGCGCCCGCACCGCGGCGGCCACCAGCGCGGTGGCGACCTGCTCGTCCTGCCCCAGGGCGGCCCCGGCCAGGTGCCACGCGCGGCGGTCATCCGCGGTCAGTTCCGCCAGGACGGCGTGCACGCGACGGACGTCGGCGGGAGCGGCCGCCTCATGCGCCGCGGACCGGATGAGCGGATGACGGAACCGCACACTCGTGCCCGACACCTCGGCCAACCCGGCCCCCTCCAGCTCGGCCAACGCCTCCCGTCCGGCCCGAGCTCCCGTGTTCTCGCCGGGCCGTACCGCTTGCTCGGCCAGCAACCGGCCGGTGGCGCGCAGGACCGGGTCGAGGTCGGTCTCCACGGCGGCGACCAGGGCGACCAGCCGAGCAGGGGCGGACAACGCGGCCACCCGATGGCCGAAGAGCCGGGCGCCACCGGGCAACGGGTCGGGCAGCGGTTCGCGCCCGGCGAGCTGCGCCGGCGTCAGGCCGGCGGCGATCTCGCCCAGTGCGAGCGGGTTCGCGCGGGTCAGCGTGACGAGCTCCCGTGCCACATGGGCGGGCAGCACACCGCAGCGGGACTCCAGCAACTCGGCCGCTGCGGACTCGGGCAAGCCGCGCACGTCAACCGTCAGCGGCACGCCCTTGACCGGTACGTCCCCGCGCACGGCGAACAACATCGCGATCCGTTCCGTCCTCAGCCGCCTGGCGGCGAACAGCAACGCGTCGGCCGAGGCCCGGTCGACCCACTGGAGGTCGTCGATCACGCAGATCAGCCCGTTCGGCGCGGCGGCCTCGGCCAGCAGTGAGAGCACGCCGGCACCCAGCAGGAACCGATCCCCGACACTTCCCGCGGAAAGCCCCAAGGCCGTGCTCAGAGCGTCCCGCTGCGGTTCGGGCAGCGCGTCGAGCGAGCCGGTCACCGGCCACAGCACCTGGTGCAGCGCCGCGAACGCGAGGTCGGACTCGGGTTCGACGCCGGTGGCCCGTAGCACGCGCATCCCGCCGCCTCGCGCGGCCGCCGCGTCGAGCAGGGCGGTCTTGCCCGCACCTGCCTCGCCCCGCAACGCCACCGCGCCGCCGGAGCCGTCGCGGGCCCGTGCGATCACCTCGTCGAGTGCGTTGATCTCCGCTGATCTGCCGTAAAGCACGACCAGCCACTGTAAGAGGTCTCCACGCCGCATCCGCCGCCTGCCCGCCGCCAAGCCGTGCCCACCACGGTCACCCACGGCTCCCTCCCGCCCGTATGGCGATGACACCCGGCGCTCCGGACCCGTACGGACCTGGCCGCACACGTCCGGTGACGGGCGGCCGCCCGGGTCACCAGTGCGCGGGGCGGGTCGGCGTGGGCGGCAGCCGCGTGGCGGTGTCGCCGCGGGCCGCGTTGACCTGCGCCTGGGTCAGGAAGATCGCGCCGGTGAGGTCCGCTCCCCGCAGGTCGGCGTCGCGCAGGTCGGCGCCGATGAGGTCGGCCATGCGCAGGTCGGCGTTCCGCAGGTCCGCGGCGATGAGGTAGGCCCCGCGCAGGTCGGCGCCGCGCAGATCCGCGCCGCGCAGGCGCGCGCCGACGAGATCGGCGCCCCGGCGGTTCTTGCCGCGCTTCGGCACCCCGGCCCGTACGAGCTCGCTGGTGCGCAGCAGGAGCGGGTTGACGCGGGCGCGGTGCGCGGCGACGTCGAGGCCGGCCAGCTCCGCCGCGTCGGCGCGGGTGAGGCGCTCGGTGTCGGCCAGCGCCCGGCGCAGCTCGGCGTGCACCGGGCGGGCGGCCGGCAGCGCGAGCGCCTCGGTCAGGTACCACCTGATCTCGTTCAGCTGCCGCATGACGGCGAACACCGCGAACATCCGCCGGGCGGTGTCCGGGGACTCCCGCCAGTCCTGCCCGGCGAAGGTGACCTGGCAGACCTGCTGTCCGGCGCCGAAACAGTCGAAGACGGTACAGCCGGAAAAGCCCTTGGTCCGCAGGTCGGCGTGGATGCCGCAGCGGGAGTCGCCGCGCAGGTTCGGGCAGGGCCGCCCGGCGTCCTTGTCGATCGCGAAGTCGGCGGAGGCCGCGAACGGCAGCGCCACGCAGCACAGTCCCTGGCAGCGGCCGCAGTCGGCGCGCAGGTCCGGGCGGACCGGCGTCACGGGCAGGGTCTGACGGTCGCGGGGCAACGGGCGGTCTCCTGGCTCGGCTCGGCACCGGGCGCGGCGCCCGGCGTGGACTTCCATTGTCCGGGACCGGGCACCGTGCCGGAGCCCCCAGGGCGGACGCCGTGCCGCCTGCCGTTCAGAGGCGCTCGACGATGGTCGCGTTGGCGAGGCCGCCGGCCTCGCACATCGTCTGCAGGCCGTAGCGTCCGCCGCGCTGTTCGAGGACCGACAGCAGCGTGGTCATCAGTCGTGCGCCGCTGGCTCCGAGCGGGTGCCCCAGGGCGGTCGCCCCGCCGTTGACGTTGACCTTGGCCGGGTCGGCGCCGGTCTCGGCGAGCCAGGCGAGCACGACGCTGGTGAAGGCCTCGTTGACCTCGAACGCGTCGATCTCCTCCAGCGACAGTCCCGCGCGGTCCAGGACCTTGCGGGTCGCGGGGATGATGCCGGTGAGCATGAGCAGGGGGTCGTCGCCGACCACGGCGAAGGTGTGCAGGCGGGCCCGGGGCCGCAGCCCGAGCCGCCGTGCCGTCTCACCGCTGGTGATGAGCACGGCGGCGGCACCGTCGTTGACGGGCGAGGAGTTGCCCGCGGTGATCCGCCAGTCGATCTCCGGGAACCGCTCCTCCCAGATGTCGGCCCGGAACGCCGGCCGCAGACCGGCCAGGACCTGCGGCGAGGTGTCGGGCCGTACGGACTGGTCCTCGGTGACCTGCGCGGGCGTGCCGTCGGCCGAGGGGGCCTTCACCGGCGAGACCTCGGCCGCGAAGCGGCCGTCCGCCCACGCCCGCGCGGCGCGGTGGTGGCTCTCGGCGGCGAAGGCGTCCAGCCGTTCCCGGGACAGGCCCCAGCGCTGGGCGATCAGCTCGGCGCTGACGCCCTGTGGCACCAGCCCGTCCGGATAGCGCCGGCCCACGCCCGCGCCGAGGAAGTCGCGGCCGGCGGTCTGGCTGCCGATCGGCACGCGGCTCATCGATTCGACGCCGGAGGCGATCACGACGTCGTAGGCGCCGCTGATGACGCCCTGGGCCGCGAAGTGGATCGCCTGCTGGCTGCTGCCGCACTGGCGGTCCACCGTGACGGCGGGCACCGACTCCGGCAGCCCGGCCGCCAGCGCCGCCCACCGCGCGGTGTTGGCGCTCTGCTCGCCGATCTGGCCGACGGCCCCGCTGATCACGTCGTCGACGGCGGCCGGGTCGATCCCGGTCCGTTCCAGCAGCGACCGGATCGCGTGCGCGTGCAGATCGACGGGGTGCATCCCCGACAGGGCGCCGCCGGGCTTGCCCTTGCCGATCGGCGTACGGACCGCATCGACGATGACCGCGTCGTTCATGACAGCTCTCCTCACTCGCAACCGAACCTACCGACCGGTATATCGTGCAGAGTTGGATTTCACAACCTACTTCCGACCGCGCACTCCCGGACCGGAGCCGACACCGATTCCGTGGTCCGTGGTGATTTCCGTGGTGAGCACGGAGGTGGCCCGGGCCCCTGGGGAGACAGAGTGTGACCACAGCGATCAGCCCGGGGTTGAGCGACCTGGCGACGCTGGACGAGGGCTCGATGTGGGCGGTCGGGTTCGCCCTGACCGAGCTGACCCCCGAGGTGGACACGCGGATCGCCGCGCTGGTGAAGAAGGCGGTCGGCTGAGCCGCGCGCCCGGCGCACGGCCGGGTGCGCCAGGTCGGCGGCGTGGGGATCGTTCCGCTGACGTCCCGCCCGCGCCGCTCGCCGTGGGCGCCCGGGGTGCGGCTACCGGACGGCCGTGGGCGTGAGGCCGAGGCCCGCGAGCGCGGCCTCGCCGGCGGCGGCATGCTCGCCCCCCGCGAGCACCAGCGTGCGTGCCGCCTGGTAGCGGCAGCCGGCCGCGTCGAACGCCGCTGCGGCGGCGAGCTGCCGCGGCAGGTCACCGTCGAGCAACGCCTCCGCCCGGTCCACCTGGGCGGAGGCGACCGGGTTTCCGGCGACCATGGTCCGGGCGGCGTCGATGCGGTCACGGGCGTCCGGGTGCCCGGCGAGCACCGCCGCCTCCGCGCGGAGCGCCGCGTACCAGTGCAACCAGACCCAGCAGACCCACTTCCACACCTGATCCGGCTCCGGCGCGACCCGCTCGAGCGCCGACTTCGCGTCCCCGTGATGGAGCATGACCATGGCGTCGAAGACCGCGCCGTAGCCCAGGCGGTGGTCCGCTGAGGGGCCGGCCTGGTCGACGATCGCCAGCCAGGCCGCACGGGCGTCGTGGTCGCCGCGTAGGCCGTGGATCATCGCGACCGACGCGGCGGCGGGGCCGAGAGAGCGCGACCGCAGTCGACCGCTCTGCTCCCACGCGCCGAGGAACCTCACGCTGCCGGTGAGTACCTCCGCGACATCGCCGGCGAACGCTTCCGCGACCAGGAGCCAGGACGTGGCGTGGTGGCTCGCCTCGGCCAGCAAGGGGTGGTCGGCGAGCTGCCTGCCCCATCGGCGGGCTTGCGGCAGTTCACCCAGGCCGACGGCGGTTCCGGCGGCCATGGCGAGGGCGTCCATCAGCTCGTGCGTACCGGCGGGGGTGGGCGGTGCAGAGGCCAGGATGTCGATCCGGCGCCGGGCGGCGGCCGCGGCGGCGAAGGCGTCACCGGCCCAGCTCTGTGCGCCGGACAGCGCGTCGAGGGCGGCGGACTCGGCAACCGGGTCGCCTACGCGCCGGGCGAGCTCGACCGCGTGTTCGGCACGCTCCACCGTCTCCTGCGCGGTGTTGTCGGGGTCCCCCCGGACCGCGCCGAAGGCATCGGCGACCACCGCCGCCTCGGCCAGGGCGACAGCCGCCTCGGCGGCCGGGTCATCGCCGGACAGCTCTCGCGCCTCCGCGAGGATGGCGGTCACCTCGTCCACGTGGGGAACCCGCGTGAACGAACTGGAGAAGCGGTACGCGACGGTGGCGGCGGCCGCCAGGTCGCGGCCGGCACCGGCGGTGTCTCCGGCCCGGCGGGCGGCCGCCGCGGCGGCACGGTACAGGCGGAACGAGTCGCCGTCGACGCTGCGGCACCCGGCCACCGCGGCGGCGTGCCGCAGTGCCGTGGCGCCGGCCGCCGCGTCGGCGAGCCGGGCCGCCTGCTCGAACCGCTGCTGGGCCTCGCCGAGCAGGTTGCGGGCGAAGGCCAGCTCGGCCATGGACAAGGCGAGCCGGTAGGCGTCCGCGTGCTGCTCCGGCCGGTCGGCGGCCCCGGTGAGGGCGGCCCGCATGTCCTCTGCCACGGCGTCGAACCGGGCGCGCCAGTCCGCGCCTCGAGCTCCCATGAGGGTGGCCGCGCCGGCCGAGCACCAGCCCAGATGCCGGGATCGGACGCCCGTCAGCTCGCCGGCGTCGCCGAGCCGCTCCATCCCGTACTGACGGATGGTCTCCAGCGCGTGGTACCGGGTGCCGGTCTCCGACGGTGCCACGGCCAGCAGGCTCTGCTCGGCGAGCCTGCCGAGCCCATCGACGACCGCGGCCGGATCCAGCGGGGCGAACCCGGCGACCTCGGCGGCCGCCTCCGCGGTGAACGGCGCGACGAACACCGACACCCGGCGCAGCAGCGCCTGATCCGAGGGCTCGAGCAGGTCATGGCTCCAGTCCAGCACCGCCCGCACCGACCGGTGCCTGTCGTCGGCGCGGGGTCCGCCGGTGAGGATCCGCAACTGGTCGGAGAGGCCGGTCGTGAGGCCGTCCAGGCCGAGGGTGGACCACCGCGCCGCCGCCAGCTCGATCGCCAGCGCCATGCCGCCGAGCCGTTCGCAGATGGCCACGACCTCCTCGCTCACCGCGGGACCCGGAGGCCGGCCGACCGCCGCCGCCCGGTCCATGAACAGGGCCACCGCCTCGGACTCGTCGCCGCCGGCCCGCGACAGCGGCGGGGCCGGGAGGACCCGCTCGAACGGCACCATCAGCCGGGCCCGGCTCGTCACGAGCACCCGCGACCGCGGACAGGCCGCCAGCAGCCGCTCCACGAACGGCGCGACCCCGTCGCGCACGTGCTCGCAGTTGTCCAACACCACCAGCGCCCGGCGATCCGCCAACGCGGCCAGCACCGCGTCGTCGATGCCGAGGCCGGGTTGCTCGCCCACGCCCAGAGCCGCCGCGACCGCCGCCCCGACCCGGCCCGGCTCGGTGACCGGGACCAGGTCGACGAACCACACCCCGTCGGAGAAGTCGCCGGTCACGTCCGCCGCCACCGCCAGCGCGAGACGCGTCTTGCCCACCCCGCCCGGGCCGACCACGGTCACCAGCCGGTGCGCCTGCACCGCCTCGGCCAGTTCCCCGCGTTCTCGCACCCGGCCGATGAACGCGGTCAACGGCGCCGGCAGGGCGGGTGCCGAGCGCGACTGCTCGGCCCGCGCGAGTTCGGCCGCGTGCCGGGCGAGCGCCCGCCGATCCGGCAGCCGCAGCTTGCGCAGCAGCGAGGAGACGTGCGACTCGACGGTGCGTACGGAGAGGACCAGCCGGGCGGCGATCTCGGCGTTGCTGAGGTGCTCCCCGAGTAGCGCGAGCACTTCGGCTTCCCGGGGCGAGATCACTGGGCCGGACACCGGCCCATTATCGGTGGTGGATTCCGTGGTCGGCACGGAGGCGGCCCGCCCCCGGCCAGGAGAGGCTGTGACCACAGTGCCCGGGGCCCCGACACGGCGCCCCGGGCCGATCAACACCTTCGATGACAGGAGTGGCCATGACCGGCTCTTCTTCCACCTTGAACGCCGCCCCTCGCTCCCGCGCTCAGCGTCGTCGCGACACCGAGCACCGGCTCGCCCACGACATCGACCTCTGGGTGGCCACCGCCTCGGCGGACGGCGCGCCGTACCTGGTGCCGCTGTCCTTCGACTGGGACGGCCGGGCACTGCTGATGGCCACCCCGCCGGACAGCCCCACCGGCAGGAACCTGGCCACGACCCGGACCGTCCGGCTGGGACTGGGCCCCACCCGCGACGTGATCATGATCGACGGCGAGGTCGAAGTCCTGGAGATCGACGCGCTGCCGCAGGAGCGCGGTGACCGGTTCGCGGCGCGCACCGACTTCGACCCGCGTGCACTGACCACTCCGTACCGCTGGTTCCGCGTCACCCCGCACCGCGTCCAGGCCTGGCGCGAGGTGAACGAACTGCCCGGCCGCGAACTGATGCGCGAAGGCCGCTGGCTGGTCTGACGTTCCACGGCGATCCCCGGGGTAGGTTGGGTTTCAGGACCGACCGGTGCGCCGACGGCGCCGAGCGAGGAGGGCAGTCCCGTGGCCGTACGCGGCCGTCAGTGTTCGATCGCCAACGCGCTGGCCGTGATCGGCGAGAAGTGGAGCCTGCTCGCCCTGCGGGAGATCCTGCTCGGGGAGCGGCGGTTCGACCAGATCGCCCGCAACACCGGCGCCAGCCGCGACATCCTCGCCGCGCGGCTGCGGACGCTGGTGGAGGCCGGGGTCCTGACCAGGCGGCAGTACGAGGCGCATCCCCCGCGCTATGAGTACGTGCCCACCGAGGCCGGCCGCGCGCTCCAGCCGATCCTGCTGAACCTGATGGACTGGGGCGACCGTTACGTCACCGACGGACCGCCGCCGACGGTCTGGCGGCACTCCTGCGGGGCCGACCTGCACCCCCGGACGGTGTGCGCGCACTGCGGCGAGCCTGTGACGGAGGGGGAGGTCCACGCGGTCCGCCTGGGCCCCGTCCGCTGACGGCACCGGGAATCGGTGATCGGGGTGTGACGTTTCCCGCTATAGTTGAATTTTCAATAAGCAGCGAAGGGTTGCGTCATGCAGTTCGGGATCTTCACGGTCGGCGACGTCACGCCCGATCCGACCACCGGCAGAACGCCGAGTGAGCACGAGCGGATCACGGCGATGGTGACGATCGCGCAGAAGGCCGAGGAGGTCGGCCTGGACGTGTTCGCCACCGGCGAGCACCACAACCCGCCGTTCGTGCCCTCGTCCCCGACGACGATGCTGGGCTACATCGCGGCGCGGACCGAGCGGCTGATCCTGTCGACCGCGACCACGCTGATCACCACGAACGACCCGGTGAAGATCGCCGAGGACTTCGCGATGCTGCAGCACCTGGCCGGCGGGCGCGTCGACCTGATGCTGGGCCGGGGCAACACCGGCCCCGTCTACCCGTGGTTCGGTCAGGACATCCGCCAGGGAATCCCCCTGGCCATCGAGAACTACGCGCTGCTGCACCGGCTCTGGCGCGAGGACGTGGTCGACTGGAAGGGCCGCTTCCGCACCCCGCTGCAGGCGTTCACCAGCACGCCCCGGCCGCTGGACGGGGTCCCGCCGTTCGTGTGGCACGGCTCGATCCGCAGCCCGGAGATCGCCGAACAGGCCGCCTACTACGGCGACGGCTTCTTCGCCAACAACATCTTCTGGCCCAAGGAGCACTTCCAGCGGCTCATCAGCCTGTACCGGGAGCGTTACGCCCACTACGGCCACGGCACGCCGGAGCAGGCGATCGTCGGCCTGGGCGGGCAGGTGTTCATGCGGAAGAACTCCCAGGACGCCGTACGGGAGTTCCGTCCCTACTTCGACAACGCCCCCGTGTACGGGCACGGTCCGTCGCTGGAGGAGTTCACGGCCGAGACGCCGCTGACCGTCGGCAGCCCGCAGCAGGTCATCGACAAGACCCTGACCTTCCGCGAGCACTTCGGGGACTACCAGCGCCAGCTCTTCCTCGTCGACCACGCCGGACTGCCGCTCAAGACGGTCCTGGAACAGCTCGACCTGCTCGGTGAGGAGGTCATCCCGGTGCTGCGCAAGGAGTTCGCGGTGAACCGGCCGGCCGAGGTCCCCGACGCGCCCACCCACGCCTCGCTCCTGGCCGCCCGCGGCACCGAGACCCCGACGGAGACCGCCCGATGAGCGAGCGGAGCGAGCGATTCATGAACGCAGCGCGTCTGGTCGCCGTCTCCGCCGGACTGGGCACCCCCTCCTCGTCCCGCCTGCTGGCCGACCGCCTCGCCGCGGCCACCCGCGAGCGCCTGACCGCGGACGGGCGCCCGGTCGAGGTCACCGTGATCGAGCTGCGCGACCTGGCCACCGACATCGCGAACGGCCTGGTTACCGGCTTCCCCGGCACCCGGCTGCGCACGGCGATCGAGGCGGTGACCGGCGCGGAAGGCCTCATCGCGGTCAGCCCGATCTTCTCGGCCTCCTACAGCGGGCTGTTCAAGTCGTTCTTCGACGTCATCGACAACACCGCCCTCGCCGGACGCCCCGTCCTGATCGCCGCGACCGGCGGCACCGCCCGCCACTCCCTCGCCCTCGAACACGCGCTGCGGCCGCTGTTCACCTACCTGCGGGCGATCGTGGTCCCCACCGCGGTGTACGCCGCGCCGGAGGACTGGGGCTCCGGCGGGGATGCCGGCGCCGGCGACCTGGCGGCCCGGGTCGACCGCGCGGCGGACGAGCTGGCCGCGCTGATGCGCGACCGCCCGCCCGCGGCCGCGCCGGCCGAGTCGGTGGTGCCGTTCGCGGAGCAGCTCGCCGCGCTGCGCCCGGAGTGAGTCAGCCGGGCACGACCTGGTTCTTGCCCAGGACCCGTACGCCGCTCGCCGTCACGGTGAAGTGCTGCCGGTCGTAGTCCTCGTCGACGCCGATGCGGGCGCCGTCGGGGATGACGACGTTCTTGTCGATGATGGCGCCCCGTACGACGGCGCCGCGCCCGACCCGTACGCAGTCCATCAGGACCGAGTCCTGGACGGTGGCTCCGGCGTCGACGTGGACGCGGGGCGACAGGATGGAGCGCTCGGCCACCCCGCCGGCGAGGATGACGCCGGGGGAGACCATCGAGTCGACGGCGTACCCGCGCCGGCCCTCCTCGTTGAACACGAACTTGGCCGGCGGCAGCGGGTCGTGGCCGGTGTAGATCGGCCACTCGTGGTTGTAGAGGTTGAACACCGGGTGGATCGAGATGAGGTCCATGTGCGCCTCGTAGAAGGCGTCCAGGGTCCCCACGTCGCGCCAGTACCCGCGGTCCCGGTCGGCGGAGCCGGGCACCTGGTTGTCGGCGAAGTCGTAGACCTGCGCGCGGCCGGCCTTGACGAGCTTGGGGATGATGTTCCCGCCGACGTCGTGCTTGCTCGACAGGTCGGCGGCGTCCTCCTTGACCACGTCGACGAGGACCTCGGTGTCGAAGACGTAGTTGCCCATGGAGGCGTACACCTGGTCGGGCGCGTCGGGCAGGCCCACGGCGTCCTTGGGCTTCTCCCGGAACGCCGAGACGCTGACGCCGTCGGGACCGGTCTCGATGACCCCGAACTGGTCGGCGAGGGACAGCGGCTGGCGGATCGCGGCGATGGTGACCCCGGCGCCGGACTGGATGTGCTGGTCCACCATCTGCCGCGGGTCCATGCGGTAGATGTGGTCGGCGCCGAAGACGATGACGTGGTCGGGCCGCTCGTCCTCGATCAGGTTGAGGTTCTGCAGGATCGCGTCGGCCGAGCCGGCGAACCACCGGGGCCCGAGGCGCTGCTGGGCCGGCACGGGCGTGACGTAGTTGCCCAGGAGCGTCGACATCCGCCACGTGCGGGAGACGTGCCGGTCCAGGCTGTGACTCTTGTACTGCGTCAGCACAACGATCTTGAGATAGCCGGCGTTCGCCAGGTTGGACAGGACGAAGTCGATCAGCCGGTACATTCCGCCGAAGGGCACCGCCGGCTTGGCCCGGTCGGCCGTCAGCGGCATCAGCCGCTTGCCCTCCCCGCCCGCCAGCACCATCGCCAGGACATGAGGTCTCGCCATGGCCAGACCTTAGCCCTCCTACCAGCGTTGAAACAGGACGAGGGGGCACATTTGGCACTACGCTGCCGGGCATGCGCGTCGACCTGCTCACCCGTGAATACCCGCCGGACGTCTACGGGGGAGCCGGCGTCCACGTCGAGCACCTGGCCCGGGAGCTGCGCCGGCTGTGCGACCTGCGGGTCCACTGCTTCGACGGCGACCGGGCCGAGCCCGGCGTGACCGGCTACCGCGTTCCGGCGGCGCTCGAGGCGGCCAACCCGGCCCTGCAGACGCTCGGCGTCGACCTGGAGATGGCCGCCGGCGCCGGGGGAGCGGACCTGGTGCACAGCCACACCTGGTACGCGAACCTCGCCGGTCACGTCGCCAAGCTCCTGCACGGCGTCCCGCACGTGGTCACCACCCACAGCCTCGAGCCCCTGCGGCCCTGGAAGGCCGAACAGCTCGGCGGCGGCTACGCGATCTCCTCCTGGGCCGAGCGCACCGCGATCCTGGCGGCCGACGCGATCGTCGCCGTCTCCGAGGGCATGCGCCGCGACGTGCTCACCTGCTATCCCGAGGTCGACCCCGACCGCGTCACCGTCCTGCACAACGGCATCGACACCGACGAGTACGCCCCGGACCCCGGCACCGACGTGCTCACCCGCCACGGCATCGACCCGCGGCGCCCCTCCGTGGTGTTCGTGGGGCGCATCACCCGCCAGAAGGGGCTGCCCTATCTGCTGCGGGCCGCCCGGTCCCTCGACCCGTCCGCCCAGCTCGTGCTGTGCGCCGGCGCGCCCGACACCCCGGAGATCTCCGCAGAGGTCGAAGCGCTCGTCGACGAGCTGCGCCGCGAGCGCGGCGGGATCGTGTGGATCACGAAGATGCTGCCCCGCCCCGAGGTCGTGCAGATCCTCAGCCACGCGACCGTGTTCGTCTGCCCGTCGGTGTACGAGCCGATGGGCATCGTCAACCTGGAGGCCATGGCCTGCGAGGCGGCCGTCGTCGCCACCGCGACCGGCGGCATCCCCGAGGTCGTCGCCGACGGCGAGACGGGCCTGCTCGTGCCGATCGAGCAGGCCGCCGACGGTACCGGCACACCCGTGGATCCCGACCGTTTCGCCGCCGACCTCGCCGAACGCGTGAACGCGCTGCTCGCCGACCCCGAGCGCGCCGCCTCGATGGGCAAGGCGGGCCGCCGCCGCGCGATCGAGCACTTCTCCTGGTCCCAGATCGCCCGCCGCACCCACGGCCTGTACGCCTCCCTCACCTGACGCCGGCCGTCCGCCCCGCGGCGTGGCGCGGGTCCTGCGGGGCCGCGGAATGGACGCGGATACGGGATTACCCGGATCCGCGGGCGGGGGTCCGCCGGGGAGACTGGCCAGGTTCCCCGCGGAAGGACGGTCGATGGTGAATGGCATCGGGGGAGTCATTCTGGAATGCCCGGACCCGGGGTCCGGGCCGCGGATGGTGGCGGCCCGGCCGGCACCCGTGCTGCGCCCGTACGTCGCCGGGTACGCCGGTCTCCGCGTCGACGCCGCCCGGCCGCTGCGAGGGCGCGCCGTGGCGACCTGCAGGGTCACGCTGTTCCTCGACTTCGCCGCCTCGGTGCGGCTGGTCGCCGCCGAGGATCGGCCCCTGCGCGTCCAGGCCTCGCACGTCACCGGCCTGCACGACCGGCCGGTCCTGTTCGAACAGCGCAGCCACCACCGGGGGATGGCCGTCGAGCTCACCCCGACCGGGGCGTACGCGCTGTTCGGCGTGCCGATGCGAGAGCTGAGCAACACGACCGTCGACCTGGCCGACCTGCTGGGGTCCCGCGCGGAGCCGCTCACCGAACGGCTCCGCGCGGCACCCGACTGGGCGACGCGGTTCGAGCTCCTGGACCGCCTGCTGCCCGCGTGGCTCTGTGCCGGGCCGGAGCCGGCGCCCACGGTGCTGCGCGCCTGGCGACTGCTGCGGCGCACCGGCGGAGCGGTGAGCGTCGCCACGATGGCCGAGGAGACCGGCGTGACCCGCCGCTGCCTGGAGATGCGTTTCGCCGAGCAGATCGGGCTGCCGCCCAAGACCATCGCCCGCCTCCTGCGGTTCGAGCGGGCCGCGCGCCTGCTCACCGCGTCCGCGAGCCCGGCGCCCGCGCAGGTCGCCGCCGTGTGCGGCTACGCGGACCAGGCGCATCTCAGCCGGGAGTTTCGCAGGCTCGCGGGCCGCACCCCCACCGGGCTGCGCGCCGAGCACGCGGCCGCGATCACTCTCCGCCGATCGCACGGCGCATCCGATCTCTGACGCTTCGCATTCGTTCAAGACCCGGAGAGAGGGTCGCCCATAGCGTCCGAGGTGGAAATTCCCCCGGACGAAAGGGTCCGCTCCATGCTGATACCGAACTTCATGGCGGCTGCCGTCGTCGGCGGCGCGCTGGTCACCGCCGGTGTCGCGCTCGCGCCCTCCGCGAGTGCGACACCGGCGCCGGCCTCGACCCGAGAGGCGGTCGCCCACCGGTGCAACCACCCCTGCAGCGACCCGCCGGGCCCCGGCTGGCGCTACATCGACAACTACTTCTGGGCCAGCAGCTGCATCGAGGTCGGCAACCGCGGCATCAACAACCATTCCTGGTCCAAGTACCAGTGCTACGGCAGCACCTGGACCAATTACGACCTCTGGGTGATCTGACCGCCGTCCGGTGACGGGCGGGCGTCCCCCTCGGCGCCCGCCCGGTCTCCGCGCCTGAGGCCGTGCCGGGTCACCCGGCGGCGCGGTCGCCCACGGGGCAGGGCGCGGCGGGTGGCGGGGCGGCCGCCATCGGGCGGGCGGCCCGGGACCGTACGACACCGGACACCGCGGCGGTGAGGGCCAGGGCGATGACGACGGCGCCGTAGGCGGTGGCGGTCGCCCGCAGGCCGAACGACGGCACCGCCGCGCCCGCGACGACGGCGGGCACGCTGAAGGCCAGGTAGCTGACCACGTACACCGAGGCGAACAACTCCGCCCGCCACCCTGGGCCGGCCAGCGCCGCCAGGGACCGGAACGCCCCGAGGAAGGCGCTGCCGAAGCCGCAGCCGGCGATCGCCGTGCCGATGAAGAACAGGGACGTCGAGGCCATGGCCAGCGCCAGGAGCGTCACGGCGGTTCCGGCGGCCAGCGCGGCCGAGCCGGCGGCCATGACGCGCTGCGGCGCCCGGTCGCGGACGAGCATCGAGGCCATGGCACCCGCTCCGGTGAGGGTGGTGACGACGAGCCCGCCGACCAGGTGGTTGCCGATGTGCAGGACGCCGGCCGTCAGCGACCCGCCCAGGGACAGGTACAGGCCGCAGATCGCCCAGGTCGCCACCAGGCAGGGCGCGGTCGCCAGGAAGGCCGCGCGGGCCGGGACGGGAACCGCCGCCCGGGGCCGCAGGGAGGCCAGCGCGCCGGGGCGCGCGGTGACCAGGTCCGGCAGGAACGCCATCACGGCCGCCAGGATCACGAACGCCGCGGTGAGCCCCGCGAAGACCAGCGTCGTGGGGGTGGGGGCGTACTCCACCAGCGATCCGCTGCCCAGCGCGCCGGCGGCCAGGCCCAGGGCGGGCGCCACGCTGTTGACCAGCGACCCGGACCGGGCGCCGGGCTGCAGGTCGACCAGGCCGGCGCTGATGGCGCCGGTCGCGGCGCCGGTCGCCAAGCCCTGCACGGTGCGCGCCGCCAGGAGCGTCCCGACGTCGCCGGCGGTCAGGAACAGGACCATGGCGGCGGCTTCGGCCAGCAGGGCGGCGATCAGGACGGGCCGGCGGCCGAGGAAGTCCGAGAGCCCGCCGACGGTCAGCAACGCGATCAGCAGGGCGAGGGCGTAGACGGCGAAGATCTCCGTGAGGGTGGTCGCCGAGAACCCCCATCGGTGCTGGTAGACGACGTACATCGGGGATGGGGCGCTCGCGGCGCCCATGAAGACCAGCAGGGTCGCGCCGAGCAGCCAGAAGCCGGCCGGGCGCGGCAGGCGCCGAACCGTACGGGCCGCCGCGGGCGCGACGCGGTCGTCCACTGTGGGCATGCGGTGCTCCTCCAACAGTTCTAAGATTCTCGAACCATTGAAGGCTACTCCGGCCCGGTCTATTGTTCAACTATTATCGAACCATGCAGCCCGGATCGACACGTGAGCTCGCCCATCCAGACGCCGCGGACTTCGTCCTGACGGACGTGCTGTTCGCACTCAGCGATCCGGCGCGCCTGGAGATCACCCGCCGCCTCGCCGAGGGGCCTCTGGAGGTCGCGGCCTGCCAGCCCACCGGCGGCGACATCCCCAAGTCGACCCTGTCCCACCACCTGAAGACGCTGCGCGAGGCCGGCGTCGTCCGCAACGACCCGCACGGCCGGCAGCGCTACGTCAGCCTGCGCCGCGACGACCTGGAGCAGCGGTTCCCCGGCCTCCTCGCCGCCGTCCTGCGCGCGGCCCCCACCGGCGAATGACCTTCTGACCGCCCACTACAGTGTCGCCCGCTGCCGCCGACGGAAGGACGACCCCGCCGTGTCCACGCTCGACTCCTCGATCCCGCGGTTCCACCTGGCCATGCCCGTCGACGACCTGGACGCCGCCCGCGTCTTCTACGGCGAGGTCATCGGCTGCGCGCAGGGCCGCAGCGCCGACACCTGGATCGACTGGAACCTGCACGGCCACCAGTTCGTCACCCACCTGGCACCGCGCCGCGCCGAGCGCGTGCACAACCCGGTCGACGGCCATGACGTCCCCGTGCCGCACTTCGGCCTGATCCTGACCATCCCGGAGTTCCACCGGCTCGCCGAGCGGTTCCGTGCGGCGGGTACCACGTTCGTCATCGAGCCCTACCTGCGGTTCGAGGGCCTGCCGGGCGAGCAGTGGACGATGTTCCTGCTGGACCCGGCGGGCAACGCGCTGGAGTTCAAGGCCTTCGCCGACGACGCGCAGGTCTTCGCCGTCTGAACCCAGCGCCGTGACTCCGCGGCGGTGCCCGGCGGTCACCGCCGGGCATCGCCGGAGGCCGCCCTCCGGTGTGTTCAGTGGATTCAGTAGCTCTTGCCCGCCTGGACGTCCACCGCCGAGTTGCCGCCCGGCCATGCGCCGTGGAGGTCGATCTGACGTACGCCGTCGCCGATGACGCTGTTCAGCAGCAGTTCGAAGGAGCCGAGGACGCTCGTCCACTTCTCGATCAGCACCCTGCCGTCGAAGGACGTGAAGGTGTACGCGATGGGCACCGGAATCGGGAGGCCCTCATGTTCTGCCTGTCGGCGATCTGTTCCAGCCATTCGATCTGGCGGGTGAGCAGACCGGGGTCGAGGAATTCCTCGGAGGTGACCGCGAACTCGGAGATCAGCGACTCGGACCGCTCGAGAGACCAGGAGACCGTGACCTCGGCGTTGACCTTGGTCCCCGTGTCGGGGTCCACGACCGTCGCGTCGGCGCCGAGGTCGGTCTCCTGGCGCGACACGTGCTTGGACATGACCGACCACTGCTGGGAGACGGGCCGCGAGGTGGTCGTCAGCTCGGGGATCACCTTGTCGGCCGGGGTGAAGGTCCCGGCACCGGGGTCCAGGACGCCGACCGCGCCGGGGACGATCGCCGGGTTCAGCGACCAGTTGCCCCAGTAGCCCTGGCGGTCTTTGCGGATCAGTTGGGCGAACGCGACATCCCACGTGAGTGGGGGAGCTCTCGACGGGCGACGGGTGAGGACGGAGGCCTACGCTGGGCGGCATGCCGGATTCCGCATCCCTGCTGAGCATCGGGCAGGTCGCCGAGCGAACGGGCCTGAGCGTGCACGCGCTGCGCTTCTACGAGCGTGAGGGCGTATTGGTCGACCCGGTGCGGCGCGACCCGGCCGGTCGCCGGGTCTACAGCGAGAACGACGTCGAGTGGCTGACCGTGTGCATCATCCTGCGGGCCTCCGGCATGCCGCTGCCGGCGATCCGCCGCTACACCGAACTCGTCCGCGAAGGGGACGGCAACGAGGAGGAGCGCCTGGCGCTCCTGCGCGCGCACGGGGAGCGGGTCAGCGCCCAGATCGGCGACCTGACCCGGTGCCTGGACCTGGTGAACTACAAGGTCGGCGTCTACGAGGACATCCTCGCCGACCGGGCCGCTCCCTGCCGGCCGGCATCGAGCGGACACTGATCCAGACCCTGGCGCGCGCCGCCGCCGCCCGCCCCGACCCGCACGCGTGGTCAGAGGCCGCCCGCCGGGCCGTCGGCATGTGTACTCGGCGATCGGCATGTGCGGTTGTTCCCGCTCGGCCGTGGGGCGGGCCGGGCCCGTCAGGTGTCGCCGGCCGGGGGCTCGGCGAAGGCGCCGGCGGACGCGGCGAGGGCGGCGGTCCTGGCCGCCTGACCGGGCAGGTCCGGGTCGGATGGCGTGCGGAGAAGCACCAGGTGGTGGTACAGGGGCGCGGTGGCGGCGATGAGCAGTCGCCGGGCGTCGGTGCGCGGCGGGAGTTCGCCGCGCTGGACGGCCCGGCCGACGATGTTCTCGCAGCGGGCGTACCGGTCCTCCCAGAGCCGCCGTTGGGCGTGGTCGGCCTTCTCGGAGCGGAACGAGGCGGCGATCAGGGCCGCCATGATCGGCGGCTGGGCGGTCATGGCCGCCTGGATCTCATGGTTCAGCGCTGCCAGGTCGCCTTCCAGTGAACCGGTGTCCGGGGGCTGCCAGTCGTCGTCGCTCGCCGCGTCGAGGACGTCGGCGAGCAGGCCGCCGACGTCTCCCCAGCGCCGGTATACCGTCGCGCGGTGCACGCCGGCGCGGGCGGCGACGGCGTCCATGGTGAGCCCGTCATAACCGTGCTCGCCGAGTTCCGCGAGGACCGCGTCGAGCACCTGCGTGCGGATACGGGCAGTCCGGCCGCCGGGGCGGCGTCGGGTCGGTGGCACGGGCCGGGTGTCCTCCGGTCGTGGTGCTGGGGGAGTCATCGCTGGTAATCCGGTTGCTCGGTGGGACGGCGTCGTGGCAGTATCTTAATGCAGCATTTGTCGCACTAGTAGAGTCTTCGGGCCGACGGCGACGTCGGCCATCTCGCCCAGGACGGGCGACTGCCGCCGGACGCGACCGCCCACCTGGGCGTACGGCTCGGCGTCCGCCGCAGGGCCTGACGCCCCAAGCCGCGAACACCCCCTGCAGGAAGGAAACGACTGCCGATGCCGACCGCCCCCGACCCGACGGTGGTGCATCCGATGCCCGAGCAGCCGCGGGTGGTGCTGCTCAAGCCGCTGGTCACCTCGCCGCTGATCGAGATCGGAGAGTTCTCCTACTACGACGATCCGGACGATCCGACCGCTTTCCAGGCCCGTAACGTGCTGTACCACTACGGCCCGGAAAAGCTGATCATCGGGAGGTTCTGCGCGCTGGCCGAGGGCGTGCGGTTCATCATGAACGGCGCCAACCACCGCATGGACGGCCCCTCGACGTTCCCCTTCCCGATCATGGGCGGTTCCTGGGCCGAGCACTTCGACCTCATCACCGGCCTGCCCGGGCGGGGCGACACCGTCGTCGGCAACGACGTCTGGCTCGGATACGGGTCCATGGTGATGCCCGGCGTCCGCATCGGCCACGGCGCGATCATCGCCTCCGGATCCGTCGTCGTCGACGACGTCCCCGACTACGGCATCGTCGGCGGCAACCCCGCCAGGCTCATCCGCCGCCGCCACAGCGACGCGGACATCGACCGCCTCCTGGCCCTGGCCTGGTGGGACTGGCCGCTCCAGCACATCACCGAGCACCTCCGCACGATCATGTCCGGAAGCATCGACGACCTGGAGGACGCTGCGCCCGCGCTCCCGCACCGGTGATCCACCCGCGTTCCAGCACTGAGAATCGAGCTGTCAGCATGCCTGTTCCGTCCGACCACGGTCCCTTCGCCGGCTGGCTTCGCGGCCATGCCGTCCCGCTCACCCACCTCGACCCTGAGGCGCCGCTCGACGACCTGGAACCGCTGCGCGACATCATCGGCGGCGCGCGCGTGGTCGCAATCGGAGAGAACTCCCACTTCATCACCGAGTTCTCACTCATGCGCCGGCGCATCCTGCGGTTCCTGGTCGAACGCTGTGGTTTCACCGTCCTGGCCGTCGAATACGGCTTCAGCGAAGGTTTCCCCCTCGACGCCTGGGCCCAGGGCGAGGGTACGGACGATGATCTGTCGGCCCATCTCGCCGAGACGATCCCCGTGGGAGTCGACGAGCCGCTGCGCTGGATGCGCCGGCACAACGCCACGGCCTCGAAGCCGGTGCGTTTCGCCGGGATCGACATCCCGGCGGCCGGTGGATCGTTGCTTCCCGCCCTGGCCCCGGTCGCCGACTATCTGCGCCAGATCGATCCCGAAACCCTGCCGGCGGTCCAGACGGCGATGCGGATCGCCGGATCGTTCGCCGGAGCCTCCGCGGCCTCGGCCGCACCGGCCTGGACCCGCCTGGCCACCGCCGAACAGGACACCCTCAGCGCGATCCTGATGCGCCTGCTCATCCGGTTCCGCGCCGTCGAACCGCTGTACGTCTCCCGCGGTGACCGGCGCGGCTACGACATCGCCCTGCGTCGCCTCGAAGCCGCCTGTCACGCGGACTACGGCTTCCGCGCCATGGCCGACCTCTTCGCCGGAAGCGGCCTGACCGCCGACACCTCGGCCCGGGACGTCTACATGGCCGGGTCGGTCCGGTGGCACCTGGAGCGTTCCGAACCCGGGACCCGCATCGTGCTGGCGGCCCACAACGCCCACATCCAGAAAACGTCGGTCTCGTTCAACGGTCACCTCACGGGGCTGCCGATGGGACAGCACCTGCACGGCGTTCTCGGCCATGAGTACTTCGCCCTCGCCCTGACGAGCGTCAACGGGCACACGGCCGACATGCGCCCCGACGAGAAGGCGCGCTTCGGTTTCACCATCGACGACACCGCACTGGAGCCGCCCGAGCAGGGAAGCATCGAAGCCGCCTTCGCCGACGCCGGCCTCGGGCTCAGCATCGCCGATCTTCGCCGGGCACACCCGGAGACCCCCGGCCCCGACCGCGTCCGGATCCAGAGCGCCTACCTGCACACCCCCGTCATCGACGCGTTCGACGGCGTCCTCAACACCTCGACCTCCACCGTGATCGACGACGTCCGTCGGAAGGACTGACACATGATCTTCACCCAGGCCGAACTCGACTACCTGGCCACACAGCACATCGGGCGGCTGGCCACCGTCTCGCCCGACGGGCAGGTGCAGAACAACCCGACCAATTTCCACCTCGATGCCGGTACCGGCACGATCTTCATCGGCGGGGGCGCGATGGGCAGGTCGAAGAAGTTCCGGAACGTCCAGCAGGGCAGCACGGTCGCGTTCGTCGTGGACGACCTGGCGACGATCGATCCCTGGGCGCCCCGGGGCATCGAGATCCGGGGCAACGCGGTGGCGCTGACCGACCAGGAGCCGCCCGTGCCCGGCATGTCCCGAGAGATGATCAGGATCACCCCCACCAAGATCGTCTCGTGGAATCTCGACGGGCCTCGGGCGAGCCGCACGGTGTGAGGCACCGCACCGGGGCTCCTGCCCTCTCCGGAGCGGACCGGCACCGAGCGCGGCGGAGGCGGTGCGCGCACCGCCTCCGGCCCTGGCCGTACGTCTCGGCCATCCGGGTGACGATCCCCCCGGGAAGCCGCACGGTCACGCGACCCACGACGGAACGACCTGGCCCAGCCGGGCCGGGTCGGTCAGTGCGCGGATCGCGGTGACGGCACCGTCCGCGACCGTGAAGGCCATGACGGTGACCGGCCGTCCGCGAACGGTGATGAGAACGCCCGGGACGCCGTCCACGAGCACCGGATGCCCCAGCGCGTCCGGGCGCGCGAACCGCGCCGCCTGCGCGGCGACCTCGTCCGCGCCGCGGACGACGACGGTCCCCTCGGGACCCTGGGCCCGCATCTCGACCCCGGGCGCGAGCACGCTCAACAGCGCTGCGACGTCGCCCCGGCCCGCCGCCGCGAGGAACGCGTCGACGACGTCCCGGGCCGCGGCGTTGGCGTCGGCCGTAGGTACGCCCGACCGCAGCCGTCCCCGGGCCCGGCTGGCGAGCATCTTGGCGGCCGCGGTGCTGCGGCCGAGGACGGCGGCGATCGCGTCGAACGGGACCGCGAAGATGTCATGGAGCACGAATGACACCCGTTCCGCCGGGGTGAGGGCGTCCATGACGACGTACAGCGCGAGGCCGACGGACTCGGCCAGCACGGCCTCCTCCTCGGGATCGATTCGAGAGTCGCCGATCGCCTCCCGCGGAAGTGCGCCGACGTGAAGTTCGAGGGGCTGCTCGCCCCGCGCCCCGCGCCTGCGAAGCGCGTCCAGGCAGATCCGGCTCGTCACCGTGGTGAGCCAGCCGCGCAGGTCCTGGATGCCGCCGCGGCCGGACCGCGCGAGCCGCAGCCACGCCTCTTGGACGGCGTCATCCGCATCAGCGTGCGAGCCGAGCATGCGGAACGCGATCGCGTGAAGATACGAGCGCTGTGTCTCGAACTCCGCGGCGAACTCTTCCTCTACGGTCACGGTTCTCCTTGGCGTACGGCGGTGTCACTACCAGGACGCATCGCGCGCCGGTGAGGTAACTCCCGGACCGGCGTTACCTTCCGCCGCGACCGGACGTCGTAGTGCCGTTCACCGATCCAAAGGCTCCCTGGAGGAGAGATGGCAGCACGCATCCAGAACGCGGCGAATCAACCCGATATCACGCCGGCCATCCAGCACCTTTTCAAGGAGGTGTACGCCGGCGGCGTACCGCGTCAGACGCTCGAGCTGGTGCATCTGCGCGCGAGCCAGATCAACGGCTGCAGCGCCTGTGTCGACGCCGGCGCCACGAGCGCGGCCAAGGCCGGTGTCAGCCCCGAGAAGCTGTTCACCCTCGCCGCCTGGTACGAGAACCCGCTCTTCGACGACGCCGAGCGGGCCGCGCTCGCGCTCACCGAGGCCGCGACCAGGCTCTCCGACCGGCCCGGCGCGGTCACCGACGAGATCTGGGCCGAGGCCGTGCGGCATTACGACCAGCGGCAGCTCGGTGCCCTGGTGCTCATGGTGGCGATCACCAACTTCTTCAATCGCATCAACACGACCTTCCGGGTGCCCGCCGGGACCACGTGGGACTGACCGTTCCGGCCATGGGCGGCGATCGGAACCCGATCGCCGCCCCGCTCGCGGTCAGCAGGGCTCAGCTGAAGCCTGGACGTCCTGGATGGCGCGTACGGCGCTGCGTATCGCGGGGATCTGCTCGGCCTCGCGGTGACGGATCAGATGCAGGGTGCGGGGCCGGAGCCGTGTCGCCGCGCGCACGGTGACACCGGGGTCCTGGAAGGCGTCGAGCGCGAGTTGCGGGAGCAGGCCGATGCCCAGCCCGCGAGCGATCAACGCCTGGGTGACCACGTAGTCGTCGGTCCCATGCCGGATGTCCGGGACGAAGCCGGCCTCCTGGCAGGTCTGCCGCAGGTTCGCGGTGCAGCGCGCACAGCCCGCGATCCACTGTTCCCCGGCGAGCAGCCGCAGGTTCACCGGCCGGTCCGGCGGCAGGGCGTGCGGATGGGAGCGCGGCAGGACCAGCCGTACGGCGTCCTCACCCAGCACCGTCCCGACAAGCCCGGGAGGATCGAGCGGTACCTCTCCGCCATGGGTGAACGTCACGGCCAGATCGACCTCCCCGGCGTTGATCAGGTCGAGGGCCTCGGGAGGTTCGGCCTCGCGGAGCCGTACGTCGATGCCGGGGTGCCGGCGGCTCAGCAGGCTCATGGCGGCCGGGACGACGGTGGCGCTGGCCGAGGGGAAGGCGGCCAGCCGGACGGAGCCCCGGCGCAGGTGGGTCAGGGCGTCCAGGTCGTCGGCGGCGGCCTGCAGCCGCGCGGCGATGGCGTCGGCGTGGCGCAGCAGCACTTCGCCCGCCTCGGTCAGCTGGACTCCGCGCGGGCGGCGGACCACGAGCGCCATGCCGGCCTGGCGCTCCAGTTGACGAAGGTGCTGGCTGACCGCCGGCTGGGTCCACCCGAGTGCGCGGGCGGCACCCGCGATCGACCCCGCGCGCGCGATCTGACGGAGGATGAGCAGGCGCTGGACGTCCATGGCTCAAAGTATTGCTTGGGTCTCGTCTAAGAAAGCCAGGTCTTCCTATGGTCCACCGCGTCACGCCACGATGGCCCGATGACGCGAACAATCGGCTTGATCGGCGGCATGAGCTGGGAGTCCTCCGCCGAGTACTACCGGCTCCTCAACGAGGAGGTCCGCCGCCGGCTGGGCGGCCACCACTGCGCGCCGAGCCTGCTGCTGACCCTGGACTTCGCCGAGATCGAGGCCATGCAGCGCGCCGGCGACTGGGAGAACGCCGGTCGGCGATTGGCCCAGGCGGCGCGGACTCTCGAGCAGGGCGGCGCGCGGATGATCCTGCTGTGCACCAACACCATGCACCGTGTCGCCGAGGCCATCGAGGCCGAGATCAGTGTGCCGTTCGTCCATATCGTCGACGCGACCGCGGCACGGATCACCGAAGCCGGCCACACGACCGTCGGACTGCTCGGCACGCGTTTCACCATGGAGATGGACTTCTACCGGTCCCGGATGCGCGAGCACGGCGTACGGGTCATCGTCCCCGGCGGATCCGACCGCACGCTGGTGCACGACGTCATCTACCAGGAGCTCACCCAGGGCCGCGTCGAGGACTCCTCACGCGACGCCTACCGCCGGATCATCGCCGGCCTCGCCGGGCAGGGCGCCGAGGCCGTCATCCTCGGCTGCACCGAGATCACCCTGCTCATCGGCGCCGATGACAGCCCGATCCCGATATTCGACTCCACCCGGATCCATGTCGAACACGCGGTGGATCTGGCCTTGGGCGACCGGTCACGCTGTTCACCGTGACCCGTTGATCGGCCGCCCGGGCAGGCCTGCGATTCTCCTCGGCCGCCATCCTGGGGATGACGCGCGGGGCGGTCAGCCGCCTGCGGTGGCGATCGCCCAGCCCGCCGCGGGCAGGCTCAACCGTCCTTCGTGAATGCGCCCGCCGCCCGCGGCGTGCGCCCAGCCGCCGGGCGGAAGGGGGAGCTCGACGGGCCGGTCGGCGGCGTTGAGGGCGACCGCCACGGCCTCGCCGTCGTGACCGGCGGTGTAGACGATCGCGGTGTTCGTCAGCGTCGCCACCTCGGTACGGGCGCGGACCAGCCACGGGTGCCGCCGCCGGAACCCGATGAGGTCCTGGTGGAGCCGGTAGTAGGAGCGGCCGTGCCCGGCCAGGCCCGCCGGGTCGTCGGGGAAGGCGGGCCGGATCGCGTCGTCGCCGCCCTCGCGGTCCTCCTTGACCCCCCGGAACGCCTGCTCGTCCCCGGAGTAGATCGCGGGGATCCCGCCGACCGTGCACAGGATCACCAGGGCGTGCTCCAGGTGACGCGGCTCGCTCAGCCGGCTGGCGATCCGGGTGACGTCGTGGTTGCCGACGAAGGTGTGGGGCGCGAAGGTCTCCAGCAGGGCGTTGTGCCGTTTCAGGGCCCAGGCCAGCTCGAAGAGGTTCCCGTCGTTGAGCGAGCTCCAGACCGCCTTCCACAGCTCGTACTGCGTGACCGAGTCCAGCCCGCCCTCGGTGACGTAGGAGGCGTAGTCGCCGTGGATGACCTCGCCCATCAGCCAGGCGTCGGGGAACCGCGCCCGGACCCGGTCGGTGACGGTGCGCCAGAACGGCGCCGGCACGGCGTAGGCGGCGTCCAGCCGCCAGCCGGACACGCCGCGCTCCAGCCAGTGCGTCATCACACGGCTGACGTAGTCGGCGACCTCGGGTTCGTCGTGGTTGAGCGCGACGAGCCGGTGGTGGCCCTCGAAGGTCGCGTAGTCGCCGTCGGGCGCAGGACGGAACCAGGAGGCGTACCGTGAGCGCGACCCGTGCGCGGCGGCGTCGGCGAAGGCGGGGAAATCCCGGCCGACGTGGTTGAACACCCCGTCCAGCAGCACCCGCACCCCGCGTTCGGACGCCTGCTCGATGAGCCGGAGCAGGTCCTCCTCGGTGCCCAGCCGCGGATCGACGCGGAAGTGGTCGACGGTGTCGTAGCCGTGGGTCTGGGAGGCGAACACCGGCCCGAGCGCCAGCCCGTTGCAGCCCAGGGCGATCAGGTAGTCCAGCCAGTTCGCCAGGCGGGACAGCCGGGGCACCGGCGGCGCGGACGGCGGCAGGGCCTGGCGTTCGGCGCCGGTGAACCCGAGCGGGTACACGTGCCACCAGACGGCGTGTTCGGACCAGTGCATGCGAGATCCCGTCAGTGCTCGGTGGGCCGGCCGCCCTGGCGGCCGGGGTGGGGGAGGTCGCCGGCGAGCCGGTCCATCAGCGTCCCGGCGAGCCGCAGGACCTGGCGTTCGGTGTCCGACAGCCCGGCCATCGCCGAGGCCAGCCACGCGTCGCGCTCGGCCATGTCACGGGCCAGCGCGGCGGTCCCCGCCGGGGTGATGGCCAGCACCGACTGCCGGCGATCGCGGTCGTCGCGCATCCGGGTGATCAGACCGGCCCGCTCCAGCTCGGCGAAGACCCGGGTGAGGGACTGCGGCTGCTGGTACTCGGCGGCGGCGAGCTCCCCGGCGGTGGCCGGACCGTGCTGGTGCAGATGGCTCAGGACGCCGAGCTTGTTGGCGCTGAGCGCGCCGGGCGCACGCGCCGCGCGCAGCCGCCGCCCGAGCCGGGTGACGCCCTGGCGCACCTGCGCGGCGCCCTCCAGGAGTTCGGGGTCCTCGTCCGCCTTGCCCACATTGCTACGCTATCACTTACGATTCTCGGCTGAGTGACCAGCTGTTAAGCCACTCCAATCCTCTGATCTCGTACGCATCTCGTAAGTCTGATGCTGGTCCGCCGCCGTCAGGCCGGTAGCGCCTACCGTCTGCTGCCGGCCTGACGGCGGGGATGGTCGGTGGCTACCTCAGATGCCGGGTGAGGAACCGGGCCGAGGCGTCCCCCTCGAACTGCGGGACGCCGGTGTGCCCGCCCATATTGGCGTGCAGCGTCTTCTCCTTGGAGCCGAAGGCGTCGAACAGGTCCAGGGCCGCCTGCCGGTCGTTTCCTTCGTCGTCCCACTGCAGCAGGACGTGCAGCGGAATGGTGACCTGCCGGGCCTCCTCGAACGTGGTGCGGGGCACGAAGCTCCCGGCGAACAGAATGGCGGCCGAGATGCGCGGCTCGACCACCGCCAGCCGGACGCCGATGGCGATCACTCCCCCCGAGTACCCGACCGGGCCGCCGATCTCGGGCAGCGAAAGGAGGGCGTCCAGGACCGCCTGCCATTCCGGGACCGCCTTTTCGACCAGCGGGAGGACGAGTCGGTCGACGATCTCGTCGTCGACCGACTCGCCGGCCTGCAGCGCCCGGCGCAGGTCGGCGCGGGCCTGCTCGGCGGCGGCCGAGCGGGGCCGGTCACCGCTCCCGGGGAGCTCGATGGTGGCCGCGGCGAAGCCGTCCTCCGCCGAGTGCCGGGCCCGGCCCACCAGCCGGGGGTACATCTTGCGCTGCCCGCCGGGGTGGCCGAGCAGGATCAGGGGTGCCGGCGCGGACGCGGAGGCGGAGGCGGGTGTCCAGAGGATGCCGGGGATCTCGCCGAGGGTGAATTCGCGTTCGAGGACGCCGTCGTCGAGGCGCTGCTCGGAGGTGAATCGCATGGTCGTGCCTTTCGGGAGTGCTCGTGAACGGCGCTCCCGGACGACCTATCGCCCGACCGCGACCCCGGAGAGGAGCACCCATGTCGATACTGCGTTCACGGGTACCACCTCCTCGTTCTCTGGCACGGCCTCCGGCAAAGTAGCAGTGGTCGCCGTGGTCCGCCAACGGGTTTTCGCGGTGGCTCCGTGGCCGGATGCCACGGAGCCGCTCGCCTGAAGGCCAAGGCCGTGTGGTCAGGGGCTTCGGAACACCACGCAGGGCTACTTGGGGGCGGGTCAGGTCGGTGCGGGCGCCTCCGCCGTAACGATGTAGAGCGTCACCGCAGCGAAGAATGGGCTCCGTGCGAGGTGGTCCAGCCACCCGTCGGCCTGCCGACGGGTGAGATAGCCGGCGGCCACGGCGCGCTCGGTGTTGCGTTGGAGACCGAGGACCTGGTCGGCGGCATGGACTTCGCGGAAGACCGAGGTGACCGGGACGACCGACGTGACGGCGAATCCCGCTTCCTCGGCCAGCCGAGGCAACTGCCGCCCGACGATGGCATTGCGCACGATCCGGTCGGTGATGTGGCGGGTGTACGCCCGGGCGACGTCCAGGTCCGGGTGGTCGACGGCGAGCGAGTCCCAGTCCGGTTCGGCCATGACGAGGCGGCCGCCAGGGCGCAGGACCCGCCGTGTCTCCGCCAGAACTCCGGGAACGTCGGCAACGTGCTGAAGCACGCGGTCGGTACGCACCCGATCCGCGGAGCATGGGGGAAGCGGAAGCGCGTGCACGTCGGCCATCAGCACATCAGCGTGTGGCAGGCCGGCGATTCGAGTCAACGCCTGACGGGTCATCTGAGGGTCGGAGTCGACCCCGAGAACCATCCCTGCGGGTGCCGCCGCGCGCGCCAGCGCACCGAGGTCGGTGCCCGGGCCGCAGCCCAGGTCCAGGACGAGGTGGCCCGGTCGGACGGCCAGCGCGTCAAGCACGGCCTGCTTGTAGGAGTGCGCGACATCGGTGGCGGCGAGCCGATCCTGGTAGGCCACCTTGTCGGGGACCACGGTCTCGAAGATGCGCCCCGCGACATGAGCGAGGGATTCGAGTTCGCCTTCGAGCACCTCACGGCCGGCAGAGGTCAGGCGCATCGGGCGCCGCCTGCCCTCTCCCTCCAGATACTCGATCAATCCCTTGCCGCGCAGCCGTGCGAGCGCGCTGGACAGACTGCCACGGCCGAGTCTCTCGCCGGTCATCCGCTCGATCGCGGTGTTGACGGCATAGCCGTGCAACGGACCGTCCGCCAACGCGGACAGGACGAGCATCTGGGCGTCGTTGGTACGCACTGGCACTCCCGGGCGGTGGGCGGTGGGCGGCGGGTTCCCCCAATGACACGCGACGCGTGCTATTACTTCGTAGTATGCACGCTGCGGCCGGCCGGCGGCTGCCGACCCCGACTCGAAAGGCTTCGATGTTGCGCGTCACCGACCCGCTCTACGCCCTGTACACCCGCCGACTTCGCCGGCAACTCCAGGACGGAGAGGCGCCCGGGCACATCGGGCTGATCATGGATGGCAACCGCCGCTGGGCGCGCCGGCGAGGCATCGGGAACCCGAGCCTCGGTCACAAGTACGGCGCCGAGCACGTGGAGAACGTGCTGTCCTGGTGCGAGGCACTCCAGATCAGGCATGTCACTGTGTTCGTCTGCTCCGCGGAGAATCTCCAACGGCGCGGTGACGCCGAGGTCGCCTTCCTGATGCAGGTGATCGAGGACGTCCTGACCCGGCACCTCGCCAGGCCGCTGCCGCGCTGGCAGGTACATATCGCCGGAGCGCTCGACACGCTGCCCGACACCACCGCCCGCGCCCTCAAAGAGGCGGTCGAGGCCACGCGAGAGTGCACCACGGGGGCGCATGTGACCCTCGCCGTCGGATACGGCGGCCGCCAGGAGCTCGTGGACGCCATGCGGGATCTGCTGTACGAGCAGGCGGAGACCGGCAGGTCGATGCGGGACGTCGCCGCCGACCTGACCGCGGACGACATCGCCCGCCACCTGTACACCGCCGGCCAGCCGGACCCCGATCTGGTCATCCGTACCAGCGGAGAGCAGCGCATGTCGAACTTCCTGCTGTGGCAGAGCGCTTACTCGGAGCTGTACTTCTGCGAGGCGTATTGGCCGGCGTTCCGTGAGGTCGACTTCTTGCGTGCCGTACGCGCGTATGCCGCCCGGCAGCGCCGCTATGGCGCCTGACGCCCCGGACCCGCGTGGCTCACACACCGGACGCGTACGTGTCGCCTTACGGCAGCTTCGGGAGTCCAGGGCCGTGATCGATGGCGGCCGGGGTGCGGAGCTCCACGGACCGGAGCGCCGCCGCGCCCCCGGCCTGCGAAACCAGGCCGGGGGCGCGGCGGGCGAGGTCACGGACTTCCGCGACGCCTCAGGGCTCGAGGTCCGTCACTCCCTTGCCGCTCGCGATATCGAACGGCACGGAGGCCTGGTCGTGCACGATCAACCAATTCCCGTCGATCTTCCGGAAGCAGAAAGTGCCCCGGACCCATATGCCGTTCGTCGCCGTCCCGTTCTTCAGCGTGCCGCTGAGCCGGCCGAAGAGGTGGCCGAAAGCCAGGTCATCGCCCACGGTGAGCGTCAGGTCGCGAACCTCATAATCCAGTTCCTGGAAGAACGTGAACGCGTTCGTCCAGTTCTTCAGTTTCGCGGCTATCCCCACATGCTGCAGCGGCGGCTCGACGTCGAAGGACACGACGTCCGTCGCGTAAAACCGCTTCAGGCCCTCGAGGTCCTTGGCCCGGATTCCTTCGACTATCTTGCTGATCTGCTGCTTGATCTCGGCTTCGTCTACCTCGCGCTGCGCGGGCATCGCCACCTGTCCCTTCCGTTCGGTGCGGAATCTTGTCTTTGCACCAGTACGACGGCACAGCACCATGGAATGTCAGGCCCGCGGCCGCCGTACGCCTCGGTTCCCCGGGCGACCGCCTGGTTCCACCGAGCCGCACCGGCCGGCCTCCTCAGCGGGTTTTCCGGTCGCCCGCCACATCGGCTCCGAGGCCCTGGATCCGCCTCTGGCATCATGGCCGCGAGTCCGCCGAAACGGACACGAATCGGGCGTGATCCGGCGAGCGCGCCCTCAGACCAGGAGGTCGCTTGCTGGAGGACACCGCGCGACGGCGTGGCGCGATGGAGCATACGGTCGGCCTGATCCTCGCCGCCACGGCCGCCGTCCTGTGGGGGGTGGGCGGTGTCGCGGCCCAGGAGCTGTTCCAGCGGCACGGCATCGACCCGCGCTGGCTGGTCGCCGTGCGCATGACGGGAGCCGGGCTGCTGCTGCTGGCGGTCTTCCGCCCGGCCTGGCCGGGCCGCCAGACCCTGCGGCTTCTCGTCCTGGGCATCGTGGGAATGGCCGCGACCCAGTACACGTGGTTCGCGGCCATCGCGCACTCCGACGTCGCGACGGCCACGTTCCTGCAGTACAACGCCATCGCCATCACGGCCGGGTGGCAGATGCTGCGCGGTGAGATCCGTCCGACGCCCCGGCGGCTGGCGGCGCTGGCGGCCGCGGTGGTGGGCGTGGCCCTGCTCGTACTGGGTCAGCGCGGCGGCCTCGCCGCCCTGCGGGTCAGTCCCCTCGGCGTCGTGTTCGGCCTGGCGTCCGCCGTCGCCTTCGCGTACTACATGCTCGCCTCGGCGCGCATGGTCCGGGTCATCGGCTCCGGAGCGACCACGGCGTGGGCGCTGAGCTTCGCGAGCGTGCCCATGCTCGTGTGGACTCCGCCCTGGCAGGTCCATCCGGTCGGAGACGCGGTCACCGTGACCGCCCTGACGGGGATCGTGGTCGTGGTGTCCACGGCGCTCGCCTTCAGCCTGTCCGTCGCCGGGCTGCGCCGCGTCACGGCCACCGAATCGGCCATCGTCAGCACGATCGAACCGGCCGTCGCCGGCCTGGCCGGGGCCCTGTTCCTCGGCGTACGGCTGCTGGCCCCGCAGTACCTCGGCGCCGCCCTGATCCTGGTCGCCGTGCTGCTGCTGACCGCCGCCGACCGGCCCGAGACGGCCGTCCCGCCGCCGCGCCGACCGGAGGACGACGCCGCCGCCCGCACCGGTTCCCGCCCCGTTCCGGACTCAGGACGGTGAGCGTCCCGATCGGTCAGGCGGGGATGCTGAGGGCGACCATGGCGATGTCGTCGTCGGCGGGATCGTCGAACGTGTCGACCAGGCCCCGCAAACGGTCCATCAGGGCCGGCGCGGCGAGCCCGCCGCAGTCGGCCAGGAACGCGTGCAGCCCGTCCTCACCGAACCGGGTGCCGCCGCGGTGGGCGTCGATCAGCCCGTCGGTGTGCAGCAGCAGCGTGTCACCGGCGGCCAGTTCCACGTGGACGTTGTCGAACGCCGCGCCCTCGAGGCAGCCGATGATGGGCCCGCGCAGTTCCCGGCTCTCCAGCCGGCCGTCGGCGCGCAGCAGGATCAGCGGGGGATGCCCGCCCGCGGCGAGCGTGATGATCGCCCCGTCGGGGCCGGGACGCACGATCGCCGCCGCGGCGGTGCAGAACCACATCTCCGCGCCGCCGGGCCCGTACACGGCCTGGTCCAGTTTGATCGCCGCGTCCAGGCCCGTCAGCATCCGCGCGGGATTGGGGCGGGTGATCGCCTCGGTCCGCAGCGTGTAGCGGACCAGGGAGGTACGGCCGGCCGCCTGGGCGCCCTTGCCGACGACGTCGCCGATGAACAGGCCCCACCGCCGGCCGTGCTCGTCGAGCGGGAACAGGTCGTAGAAGTCCCCGCCGATCGGCTCGATCGCCGGCTGGTAGTGCGCGGCGATCTCACAGTGCGGCAGCTCGGGCAGGCCCGGGGGCAGCAGCGACCGCTGCAGGGCGTCGGCCAGGGCCGCCAGCTGGGTCTTCTCCCGCTCGGCGGTCTCGTGCACGGCGCGTTCGAGGGCGGCGGCGCGCAGCGCCGACAGCCGCAGCTCCAGGTGCTCCATGGCCAGGGCCGCCAGGTCGGCGAGCACGGTCAGCTTCTCCGAGGTGACCTCGCGCGGCCGAGGGCCCATGACGTTCACCGTTCCCAGGCGGTGCCCGTCGGCGGTCGTGATGGGCGCGGCCGCGTAGAACCGCACCCCGGGCTCGCCCGCCACCAGGGGGTGCCCTGCGGCGTGCCGGTCCCGCGCGGTGTCGGCGACGGCGTACGGCCCGGGCCGGGAAACCGCCTCGGCGCACAGGCCCGGCTCGCGGCTCACCTGCGCGACGCCCGGCAGCCCGGACGACGCGACGAACCACACCCGGTCCTCGTCGACGATCGTCACGTTCCCGATCGGCGCGTCCAGGACCCTGGCCGCCAGCGCGGCGACGCGATCCAGCACCGCGTCCGGCGGGGAGTCGAGGATCTGGTAGCGGCGGACGGCCGCGAGCCGCCCGCGTTCGCCGGTGTCCATGCCCACCGGAGCCTCAGCGACCGGGATCGGCGGCAGGGACCCGTCCGGGACCTCGAACGATTCCATCAGCCGCGCTCCCTGTGCCGCCCGCCCGTGGGCATGATCAAAGCGTGATCATCTCACATGTCCCGGCACCGCCCGTCCGGGCCGGCCGTTCCACTATGCCCGACGCGAATCACCACATCAGACACCGTGCGGGACACGATGGGGTTGCGGTCCGGCCCCGCCGAGCGGCCCGGCACCATTCGTCACTGTCGGTGACCAGTGCGGGCGGCGGTGCGGACGTCGCGCCGGGCGCGCCCTACGGTGGGAGGCGACATGCGCACCATCAAGCACTCCGGTGTCCACGAGCTGGAGATCCGCCGGTCCCGGTTCATCTGCGCCCTGGCCCGCGTCCTCACCGAGGAGGAGGCGCAGGCGTTCATCGCCGCGCGCCGCCGCGCCCACCGGGACGCGACCCACAACTGCACCGCCTACGTCCTGGGCGAGCACGGGGAGATCACCCGCAACAGCGACGACGGGGAGCCGGCCGGGACCGCCGGCCTGCCCATGCTGGAGGTCCTGGGCCGCCGGGGCCTGACCGGCGTGGCCGCGGTGGTCACCCGGTACTTCGGCGGCGTCAAGCTCGGCGCGGGCGGCCTGGTCCGCGCCTACGGGCAGGCGGTCGCCGAGACGATCGACGCGGTGGGCGTGGTCGAGCGGCGTCCCGTCGTGACCGTCACCGTCACCGTCGGCCACGACCGGGCCGGCCGGCTCCAGCGGGACCTGCACGCCACCCCCTACCCGCCGGTCGG
This sequence comes from Actinoallomurus liliacearum, assembly GCF_039542035.1. Classification (NCBI taxonomy): domain Bacteria; kingdom Bacillati; phylum Actinomycetota; class Actinomycetes; order Streptosporangiales; family Thermomonosporaceae; genus Actinoallomurus; species Actinoallomurus liliacearum. The sequence goes on along the minus strand of NZ_BAABHJ010000002.1, from coordinate 115,232 downwards.
CGCCCGCTACGGCCCGAGCGCCGAGATCGACGTCGCGGTGCCGGAAGAGGAGCTCACGGCGTTCGACGCCTGGGTCGCGGCCGCCACCGGCGGGCAGGCCGCCGTACGGCGCGGCGCCCGCGCCCTCGTCGACGTCGAGATCTGACGCCTCACCGGAAACCGCTCGAGGCGATGACGGTCCGCCGAAGATCCTGCCAGGAGATGTCAGGTATCGCCGGAATGATCGACCCGTCACCAACGAAAGGAAGGGCGGCGTCATGACCGCGATCGCCTCTTTGGCCATGTTCAACCTTGACTGCGCCGACCCCGGCGCGCTCGCCGAGTTCTACCACGAGGTCCTCGGCATGCCGATCACCCATCGCGAAGGCGACTACGCGATGATCGGCGACGGCGTGACCAACATCGGCTTCGGGCGCGTCGAGGGCTACCGGCCGCCGAACTGGCCCGACGAGGACGCTTCCAAGCGCTACCACCTCGACCTGTACGCCGACGACCTGGAGGAGGCCGAGGCGCGCTGCGTGAAGCTGGGCGCCTCCCGCCCGGACTTCCAGCCGGGAGGCGAACGCTGGCGGGTGCTGCTGGACCCGGCCGGTCACCCCTTCTGCGTCTGCCCGCGCCCGGCCTCCTGACGACCACTCGATGCGCGGCAGGCCGGGCGGGGACCCGGGGGCCCGTCCGGCGCGCGAATCGCGCGCCGGACGGCCCGGGTCGGGCGGGGCCGGCGGAAGCACTCGGGCCCGGGTTCGCGGGGGAGGGGAGCGGTCTCAGGCCGCCGAGCCGCCGCGCGCCGGAATCCGCCGCCCCGACACCAGCTCAGGAGTGATCGCGATGTAGTCGCCGCGTTCGCCGGGCACCCACACCGGCAACGGCAGGCCGCGCAACCGCTGCAGCTCACCGGCCTCGGACACGACACGGGCCTGCCCGGTCACCACCACCGACCAGCCGGTCCCGGCCCGCGGATCGAACTCATCGGCCTCGAACGCGACGACCGCGCCACGGGCCGCCGCCGCCAGCTTCGACCCCGCCGTGGTGCGGATGACGATGTCCCCGCCGCTCAGCACGAAGTTCACCGGCTGCACCGCCGGCAACGCCCGGTCGGTGAACACGATCCGGCCGATCTGGGCCGCGCCGAGCAGCGCGAGGCACTCCTGCCGGCCCAGGACCTCCAGGCCGCCGGCGTCCAGCACACCGTCACTCGGCACGGGACTCGCGGCCCTCGGCCGCCTTCAGCTGCGCCACGAACGCGGCCGCCTGCGTACGCCGGCGCATGTCCAGCTTGGCGAACAGGTTCGACACGTAGTTCTTCACCGTCTTCTCCGCCAGGAACAGGCGCTCGCCGATCTGCCGGTTCGTCAGGCCCTCACCGATCAGCTCGAGGATCTGACGTTCCTGCGCCGACAGGGCCGCCAGCGGATCCTTGCGGGTCTGCCGCTCCCGCAGCCGCGCCAGCATCTGCGCGGTGCTGCGCGGATCCAGCAGCGACTGTCCGGACGCCACCGTACGGACCGCGCTGACCAGGTCCGATCCGTGGATCTGCTTGAGCACGTATCCGGCGGCCCCGGCCATCACCGCGTCGAACAAGGCCTCCTCGTCGGAGAAGGACGTCAGCATCAGGCACGCCACCTCCGGCATCCGCGACCGGACCTCCCGGCACACGCTGACACCGTCGCCGTCGGGCAGCCGCACGTCCAGCACGGCCACGTCCGGGCGGGCCGCCGGGATCCGGGCCAGCGCCTGCTCCGCGCTGCCGGCCTCACCGACGATCTCGATGTCGGACTCGGAGGACAGCAGGGCCGCCACCCCGCGCCGGACGACTTCATGGTCGTCCAGCAAGAACACCCGGACGGTCATATCCGCCTCGCTTCCTGATCCGATGCGACGCACCACCGTAGACCTGGACTCGATCCGGGCGACAGGGCGGCACGCCCCGCAAATCAGGGACCAACGACCCTGTCGAGCGACCGGCTCCGCCGGTCCTGGAGACGGCATTCCCCGATATTCCCGATATTCCCGCCCTGGCGCCGGCCGCCTGCGAGGCACCGCCACCGGCCGCATCCGAGAAGGGGCCGTCGGCCGCCGTTCCAGGCCGTTGGTCCCTGCCCTGCCCGGCCCCGCCGTTGATGAGCTGGAGACGACCAGAGGAGGTCCACATGCACGACCAGCCCGGCCCCGTCACCGTCGGCGTCGACGGCTCCGACGAGAGCCTCACCGCCGTCGAATGGGCCGCGGACGAGGCACGCCTGCGCCACGCACCGCTGCGCATCGTCCACGTCTTCACCCTGCCGATGCTGTACGCGCCCCTGGGCCCGCCCCTGCTCGGCTCGGAACTGGACTCTCTGCGCGAGACGTCCGACCAGATCGCCCGCACCGCCGAGCGCCGCGCGCAGTCCCGCGCGCCCGAGCTGCCCGTCGAGACCACCGTCCTCGACGGCGCACCCATCCCCGTCCTGCTCCAGCAGGCCGCCCACGCCTCACTGATGGTGGTCGCCTCCCGAGGGATCGGCGCCGTCGGCAGACTGCTCGTCGGCTCCACCGGCGTCGAACTCGCCGCCCGCGCCCCCTGCCCCGTGGTCGTCGTACGCGGCCGCCCGCACAAGGCGCAGCGGATCGTCGTCGGCGTCGACGGCTCCGACCCCTCCCTGACCGCCCTCGCCTACGCGTTCGACGAGGCGGCCCTCCGCGGCGCCGAACTGACCGCCGTCCACGCCGTCGAGGACGCGACCGCCACCGCCGACCCCGCCCTGACCGAGGCGATCGAACGGCACGGCCGGCGCTTCCCGGACGTGCCCGTCGACCTCGTCACCGTGCCCGCCCATCCCGCCGAGGCCCTGATCAACGCCTCCGCGGCCGCGGACCTGCTCATCGTCGGCTCCCGCGGCAGAGGCGGCTTCCGCGGCCTGCTGCTCGGCTCGGTCAGCCAGGCCGTCCTGCACCACGCCGACTGCCCCGTCGCCGTACGCCGCTGACCGCTCCCTCCGAAAGGAGCCGGGGACGCCCGGCGCCGCCCGGGGCGGTCCGCCGCGGATCGGCTTACGGGCAACGGCGCGCTTCGGTACGGTGATCGTCCGCGACGCGCACCGACACGGGCCGAAGGAGTACGTCATTACCTCGCCACGCAGCCTGGTGGTCTCGGCGTTCACGGCTTTCGCCGCCTTCGGCGCGTTCTGGGGAGTGTGGGGCGCCTCGGTGCCCCGGGTCCAGGACCAGGCCGACGTCACCGACGGCGAACTCGGCTTCGCCCTGCTGTTCGTCGGCGCCGGTGCGCTGCCGGCGATGATGCTGGTCGGCCGGGTGCTCGACCGGTGGGGGCTGAGGGTCTCGGCCGCCGTCATCGCCCTGCTCGGCCTCGTCGGCGCCGGCCTGGCCCTGACCGCGGTGGACCTGCCGGCCCTGTGCGCCGGCCTCGCCGTCGCCGGTGCCTCCAGCGGCGCCGCGGACGTGGCCATGAACGCGGTCGCCGGGCGGGCCGAGAAGCTCGCCGGACGGCCCGTCATCACCCGCGCCCACGGCACGTTCTCCGCCCTGGTCGTCCTCACCAGCCTGGGCACCGGCGCCGCCTCCGCCGCGGGCCTGCCGCTGGCCGTCCCCTTCGCCGTGGTGGCCGCCCTGTCCGTCGCCGCCGGCGCGGCCCTGTTCACAACCCTTCCCCCGGGCGCCACCGGCCAGGACGAGGAGGAGGCCGCCCCGGCGCGGCTCGCCCCGGTCACCCGGTCCCGGCTCCTTCCCCTCCTGCTCGTCGGGGTGCTGGGCACGCTCGCCTTCGCCAGCGAGAACGCCCACCAGAGCTGGAGCGCGGTCTTCGCCCAGGACGAGCTGCACGCCGGGGCGTGGCTCACCACCGTCGCCCCCGCCGTGTTCGCCGGGACCGTCGCGATCACACGGTTCTGCCTCGGCGGGCTCAACGACGCCCACGCCCGGCCGGTCCTGCTCGGCGGCGCCGCCACCGCCGCGTTGGGAGCGCTGGTCATCTCCGTCTCCCCGAACCTGCTCCTGGCCGCCGTGGGACTCATCCTGGGCGGCGCGGGAACCGCCGTGCTGTTCCCCACCCTCCTGGGCGTGGTGTCACGCAATGTCGAGGAGGCCTACCGGGGCCGCGCGACCTCGATCGTCGGCACCGTGTCCTACATGGGCTTCCTCCTCGGCCCGGTCTACGTCGGCGTGTGGGCCGACGCCACCGGCCTGCGCGGCGCCATGGTCGCGGTCGCGGCCCTGGCCGCCGCCCTGGTCGCGCTGACCCCGCCGCTGCTGCGCCTGAGCGGGTTCACCGCCCCGTCGGCGCGCCCGGCGCCCGAGCGCGCCGACGCCTGATCCCGGCGTTACCACCGCAGGCAAGTCCGCGAGGCGCTGGGATTCCGGGAGTCGACAGTGAGCACGGACTGGGCACGGCTGCGTTGGGGCCGGCGAGTGAGGCTGCGCTGCCACGACGTGGAGCCTTCGTCGATTACCGCCGATCTCTGGGGTGTACATCGACGAGCCGGAGCATCGCGGGGAGCAGGTCGCTCGTCAACGGATCGGCGGCTTCCTCGTCGATCGCTCCCTCCAGTGCGAGGGTGGTGTAGCCGTGCACGAGCGACCACACTGCGTAGCTCTGCACCAGCGCGGCGCCCTCGGCCGTCTGCGCGGCATCCGTGCCGCGCAGGACGCGATCCAGGGCGCCCAGGGCGCGGTGCTTCTGCTCGGCCAGTTCTGGATCGTTGTAGTCGAACTGCGTCATGCGCCACATGAGGTCGAACAGTGCGCGGTTGTCCCGCGCGAACGCAACGTATTCGAGTGCGAGCGCCGCCACCCGCTCGCGCACATCGCGCCCGGAGAGCTCCACCGCCTCGAGGCGCTCGCACAGCTGGCGGTAGGCGCGCGTGGCGAGCGCGCCGAGGAGCCCGCCTGTATCGCCGAAGTGGTGCTTGGGCGCGGACTGCGAGACGCCGGCGCGTCGGGCTGCCTCGCGCATGCTGAAGCCGGCGACGCCGCTCTCGGTCAATACCTCCAGCGCGCTGTCGAGCAGCGCCGCGCGCAGGTTGCCGTGATGGTAGCGATCACCGGTCCTGGACTCTTCGGTCACCATGATGCCTGCATCTTGACAGTGAGTAGATCATCCGTAAACTGCTCACTGAAAAGATAGCAGGTCGATGGGGTGGATATGGCGGACAGGGTTCTGGTCACGGGCGTCTCAGGGTTCATCGGTGGTCACATCGCCGCAGAGCTTCTGCGCCGCGGGTATGCGGTCCGCGGGTCGGTACGGTCCCCGGCCCGCGCCGACGAGGTGCGCGCTGCGATGGCGACCGCAGGCGCGGACGATGCCTTGCTCGAGATCGTGCAGCTCGAGCTCCTCTCGGACGAGGGCTGGGCGGCCGCGACCGCGGGGTGCCGTTTCGTGCAGCACGTTGCTTCCCCCTTCGTCACGGCGAAGCCGAAGGACCCCGATGATCTGATCCGTCCTGCCGTTCAGGGCACGACCAGGGCGATCGATGCCGCGCTCGATGCGGGCGTGGAGCGCGTGGTGGTCACTTCTGCCCTCGCGACGGTGCAGTACGCCCCGGCGCGAAAGGGTCACGTATTCACGGCATCCGATTGGACTCCGCTCGAGCAGCGTGGTCTCGGCGCCTACGTCACCTCGAAGGTCCGCGCCGAGCGCGCGGCGTGGGACGTCACCGAGCGACGCGGCGCACGCGACCGCCTCGCCGTCATCAACCCGGGCGGGGTCATCGGCCCGCTTCTCTCCGACGACCCGGGAACCTCGGTCACGGCGATCCAGCAGATCATGGCAGGCGCGCTGCCGATGATTCCCGACCTGCGCCTTCCCTGGATCGACGTACGAGACGTCGCCGACGCGCATATCGAGGCCATGACCGCCAAGGCGGCGGGCGGCAGCCGCACGATCGTCGCCACCGATCCGTCATCGCTGATCGAGGTCGCCGCGGTGCTGCGGGAGAGGCTTCCCGAGGCGAGTAGGAAGATGCCCACCCGCGCGATGCCGACCTGGCTGACCTGGGCCGCGAGCATGTTCGAACCTCAGCTTCGCGACAACCGATGGCTCATCGGCTTGGCGCAACGCTTCGACCGAGGACCCGCCGAGGCGCTCCTCGGCCGGCCTCTCCGCTCGATACCCGACACGATCGAGGAGACCGGCCGCAGCCTTGTCGAGCACGGACTCGTCTGATCCCGCGTCCGCTCTCGGCCGGAGGTTCCATGTCTCACGGTAGTGCGCGGCTGACCGTCTTCGCGTAGGCCGTCGGAACCACTACCGCAACGACACCTCGGTATGGGACAAGCGCTGACCGGTCGTTAGACGAACGCCCGCCCCGTCATCACAGACCGCCACTTTGGGGCTGGGGACACGTTCGGGAGCAGGACGCCGGCCCGGGCCGCCCGCCGCCCTATGCTGGCGCCCGTGGATCAACTCGCCGACGCCCGGGCCGAAGCCGTCCTGTTCGACTTCTCCGGCACCTTGTTCGACGACACCGGCGTGCTGGACCCGGCCGCCCTCGCCGCGGCCGCCGCCCGCCACGGCGTACGACTCGACGAGACCGGTGCCGCGGAGGTGATCCGGCGGACCCTGCGGCACGTCGACTCACCCGAGGGCTTCGCCGCCCGGGAGGGATGCGACCTGTCACCGCAGGCCCACCGGAGGGTCTGGACCACGCTGATCGCCGACGCCGGCCCGTTCGAGGCCCCGCTCGTCGAAGCGCTCTACGCCTGCCTGACCGACCCGCACGCCTGGCTGCCCTACCCCGACACCGTCCCGGTGCTGCGCGCCCTGCGGGAGGCAGGGGTGCGCACCGGAGTGCTCAGCAACATCGGCTGGGACATCCGGCCGGCCTTCGCGCGCGTCGAGGTCCTCGACGCGCTGCACACCGTGGTGCTGTCCTGCGAGCACGGCCTCGCCAAACCCGACCCCGCGCTGTTCGCCCTGGCGTGTGAGCGGCTGGGCACGCCCCCGGGACGGGTCCTGTACGTCGGGGACGACCCCGCCAAGGACGGCGCGGCCGTACGCGCCGGGCTGCCGGTCTACCTGCTGCCCAGCGAGCGGTCCGCCGGCGCGGCGCGGGGCCTGGCCGCGGTCCTGCGCCTGGTCCGCTGACCGTCCGGACCCGGGCCGCGGTCCCGGCGTCGGCCGTCCCGGCCGCGCGCCGCCGCCCCGCGCCCGGGCGGGCCGGTCACGGACGGGCCAGCACCTTCCCGAAGCACCGCTCGGCCGCCATCCGGCGCAGCAGGCCCGGCAGTTCCGGCAGCGCCACCTCGGCGGTGATCAGCCGCTCGACACCGAGCCCGTCCGGTGCGCCGGCCAGGGCACGCAGCGCCAGCGCGAAGTCGGCGGGCGTGGTGCCGTAACTGCCGCCCACCCGCACCGGCCTGCCCCGCCACCGCGCCGCCGCCACCAGCTCGCCGCGCCGCACCCGGTCCAGGTCGCAGTCCAGGCCCGGGAGCCGGTCACCGGCTGCGGTACCGCCGTACAGCATCACCAGCCCGCCCGGGCGGACCAGCCGCAGCGCGTGTGTCAGCAGTTCGGGCAGCACGAAGCTCGTGGCGACGACCACGACGTCGTGGCCGCCGGAGGGCGCCTCGGCCAGGCGCATCCCGCCGGCGCCCGGCAGCATCCGCCGCGCCGACAGGAACGCGAGCCGGTCGGCGTCCCGGTTGACCAGCGAGACACCGGCGCCGGCGGCCTCGGCGAGCCGGCTGATGAGCACCCCGGCCGTCCCCGCCCCCAGCACGCACATCGCCGCGCCCCGCAGGCCGGCGCGGCCCAGATGCCGCCCGGCCATGGTCAGGCAGTGCGCCGCGCACGCCAGCGGCTCGGCGAAGACCAGCCGCCGCTCCGGAACCCCGGCGGGGGCCAGGGGGAGTGCCCGCGCCAGTGGCTCGTCGTCCCCGCCGACCCACATCGCGCGGGCGAACCCGGTGCCCCGCAGCACCGGGACGTTCGGGTCGAGGCAGACCCGGGCGCCCACCGGCAGCCGCGGCGTCGAACTGCGCGCCACAACCCCGACCAGCTCGTGGCCGAACTGGCTCGGCCCGGGCCGCCGCCCGGCGATCTCCTTCAGGTCCGAACGGCACACGCCCACGACCAGCGGTTCGACCAGCACCGTGTGCGCGCCGTCCGGGCGGTGGGGCCGGGCGCGCGACAGCAGCGGCCCCGACCCGGTCAGCTCCACGCTCAGCGGGCCCGGCGGCGCCGGGCCGGTTCCGGGGAGGGCGTTCACGGCCGCAGCGTCTCCAGCGCCTCACCGAACCGGTCGGCGATCAGGCCGGCGTCCTCCACCGACAGCACCAGCGGCGGCCGCAGCTCGATCACGTTGCCCAGGCCGTGCTCGGACACCCGGGTGATCACCGACCGGTCGTACAGGGCCTTGTTCAACGCGGTGGCCAGCCGGGGGGAGCGGGCCCCGTCCGGCTCGACCAGCTCCACGCCCAGCATCAGCCCGACCCCGCGCACGTCCCCGACGCACGGGAAGTCCGCCCGCAGCGCGCGCAGCCGTTCCAGCAGCACCGCGCCCGACGCGCGCACCCCGGCGAGGAACTCCGGGCGGCGGACCTCCTGCAGCGTCACCACCGCGGCCGCCGCCGACAGGGTGTGGCCGCCGTAGGTGAACCCGTGCATCGAGCGCGGCATGCCCACCAGGCGTTCCTCGGTGAGGATCGCGGCCAGCGGGAACCCGCTGCCCGTCAGTCCCTTCGACAGCGTCATCATGTGCGGTGTCACGCCGAAGTGGTCGGCGGCGAACAGCCGGCCCGTGCGGCCCAGGCCCGTCTGGTTCTCATCGAAGATCAGGATGATGCCGCGTTCGTCGCAGAACTCCTTGAGCCGCCGCAGGTAGCCCGGGGGCGGGACGACGTTCCCGCCCACCCCGCTGATCGGCTCGATGATCATCGCGGCGACGCTACCGGAGCTGGCGTAGGTGATGAAGTCCTCGATCCGGTCCACGCACCACATGCCGCACCGGTCCGGCGTCTGCCGGTAGAAACAGCGGAAACAGTACGGGTCGGGGACGTGCACCGCACCCGGCAGGTGGTACGGGAACGGCGCCCGCATCCGCGACGTCCCGTTGTAGCTGGTCGCGGCCACGCTCTGCCCGACATGCCCCCGGAACGGCACGATCACGTCGCGCCTCCCGGTCACCCACTGGGCGATCTTGATGGCGCCCTCGTTCGCCGTCGACCCGCCCGAACTGCGAAGGTTCACCCGCGTCAGCTCCGGCGGGCTCATCTCCACCAGCAGCTCCATCACCCGGTCGGTCGGCTCCGTACGGAACGACGAGCTGGCGAACACCAGGTCATCCAGCTGTCCCCGCACCGCCGCCAGCACCGCCGGATGGTTGTGCCCCAGCACCAGGTTGAACGTCCCGGCCACACAGTCCAGGTACTCCCGGCCGCCTTCGTCCCAGACCCGCACGCCCTCACCGCGCACCAGCCGGGCCTCGCCCAGCTCGTAGTACGCGAACGCCCCCGGACCGGCCTCCATCAGCGGACGCCCAGGCTCTCGAGCTGCGCGGTGACCCACGCCTCCAGCGTCCACGGCCGGGCGGTCTCCCGCCGCCGCCGCGCCGCCTCGGCCCGCTCGCCCGGCCCGGCCAGCAGCCCCGCGGCGATCGCCTCGCCCTGCTCCACCAGGTCGAACGGGTTGACCGTCCGGCACACCGGCCCCAGGATCTCCGCCGCCCCGGCCAGCTCCGACAGGACCACGTCGGCGTCGCGCTCGTTCACCAGCGGAGCCTCGAAGACACTCAGGTTCTGGCCGTCCACCGTCGAGTTGAACATCAGCAGGTCCGCCCGCTCGAAACAGCCGAACGTGTGACCGACGTCGTTGTCGCAGTGCACCCGGATCGTGCCCGCGCCCAGCGCGGCGTTCGCCTCGGCCACCGCCCGCTCCACCCGCCTCTGGTACTCGGCGTTGGCCTCGACGTACAGCCGGTTCGGGTTCATCCGCACCAGCATCCGCGTCCCGCGCAGCCGCTCGTTCGCCTCGACCGCCGCGACGAACGCCCGCACGGCGCGCTCCCCGTTCTTGATCGGGTCGGTGCGGCCCGAGTGCACCACCAGCGGACGGTCGCCGGCCCACTCGGCGACGCCCTCGGGCAGCCGCGCGTCCCGGCGGTGCAGCGTCTCGGGGCTGTAGCCGAGCGGCTGCGTGCACACCTTCGTCACGTGCCCGCCCCGCCGTACGGTGCCGGCGGCGGCGTCGACCTCGGCGTCCGGCAGCAGGTCGGCCACGCACGCCAGGAAGTTGTCCGACCAGCGGCGCGCGAAGAACCCGATGACGTCTGCCGCCAGCATGCCCTCCAGCACCCCCGTCCGCATCATCTTCGGCAGGATCCGCCAGTAGTCCGCGGCCGGCCAGGGGATGTGCACGAACAACAGGATCGGCGCGTCCGGGCGCTCGGCCCGCAGCCGCTGCGGCACCCGCACCAGCTGGTAGTCATGGACGAGGAACACCGGGTCGGGCTCACCTTCGGAGCGCCGCAGCAGCTCACCGGCGAAGTCCTCGGTGAACTCCCCGAACCGCTCCCACGCCGCCCGGGTCTCGGCCCCGAACGACGGCCGCGTCCACCGGTCCCACCCGTAGTTGTTGCCCGCCCACATCAGCTCGGCGGTGAAGAAGTCCTGCACGATCCGGAACGTGTCGCGGTCGTGGCGCAGCTGGTGCAGCCGCACCCCCCGCCCCGACGGCAGCTCGATCCGCATCCCGTCCGGATGCTCCAAGGCCGCCTGGTGGTCCGCGTCGCTGTCCGCGCTCACGATCCACGCCACGTCCAGGTACCCGGCCTGCTCGGCGACCACGTTCCCGGTGCCGCCGGGCGCCAGCCACGCGCGCAGCCGCCCGGTCTCCGGCTCGGGCGCGTAACTGACGACCGCGCGTTTGCTGGCGAGGAAGACGCGCTTGCTCACTCTCACTCCTCCACGGATCGGGGGGCGGGGACGGCAGGAGGCCCTTCGGGGGCGAGCGCCACCGCGGCCAGCCGCCGGGTGCCCTCATCGACGTCGACCGGCCACAGCCCGGCCAGCTCCGGCAGGTCCGCCGCGTGCTCACTGTGCAGGCAGGCGTTGCTCGGCCGGCACGCGTACGCCGTGCCGGCCTTGCCGACGGCCCGGACCAGGTCCTCGCCCAGGCCCAGGCCGGCGGCGATCCGGCGCGCCCACGCGTACCGGGACAGCCGCTCGGGCCCCGCCAGATGCAGCACCCCGGTCCGCCGGGTCCGCACCAGCTCGGTCGACCAGGCCGCCACGTCGTCGACGAGCACGGGGGTGTTCCAGTGGTCGTCCGGGGCCTCGACCGCGCGCCCCGCCCGCAGCGAGCGCACGCAGGTGGTGAAGTAGTTGGGGCGGTGCCCGTCCGGATCCCAGCCGTAGACCAGGCTCACCCGCAGCACCAGCGCCGCCCCGGTGTCCAGCAGGGTCCGCTCGGCCGCCAGCTTGGCCCGGCCGTAGGCGTTGGCGGGGGAGACCTCGTCGGACTCGCCGTAGCTGTCCCGCGTCCCCGCGAAGACGTTGTCGGTGGAGACCAGCAGCACCGGGAGCCGCCCGGCGGCGGCCGCCAGGTTCACCGCGCCCGTACCGTGCGCGGCCATCGCCTCCCGCGGATGCTCCTCGCACCAGGTGATGTCGGACGGGCCGTGCACGATGACGAGGGAGTCCGGCGCCACGCCGCGCACGACGTCCCGGCACGCCCGCGCGTCCCGCACGTCCAGCTCGCGCCACTCCAGGCCCGCCGCGGACCGCGCCGCGGGCGGCCGCCGCGAGCACAGCACCGCCCTGCCGCCCAGCGCGCGGATCCGGGCGCCGATGCGGCCGCCGAGGTAGCCGCTGCCCACCACCATCGTCAGCACGCCGCCACCCCCGGCGTCCGGGTACGCCCCGCGTCCCCGACAGGGCCCGCCCGCCCGGCCCACCGGGCATCCGCACACTTACGCATCGGGACTGATCATTGACAAATCTGGTGTTTGCCAAACACATCCGTTAAAAGGTTATGGTGCGGACCGATGGGGTAACTCCGACACATTTGGTCGATCTAAGTAAGGGAAGAAAGATGGCCGTAAACGGTCACGTCGTTCACGACCGCATCCCGTTGTCCACGACCCCGTCGGCCATTGAGGTCACTCACCAACGAAACGACACCTACCGCATCCACGTCGCAGCCGATCCGGCAGCGGCCACCCAGGCGCTCCTGGCCGAACTCGACGGCCGCCGTGCCGCGGTCATCACCGAACGCACCGTCGCCGCCCTGCCACCGGGCGACCTCACCCGCACCCTCCAGGAACACGGCCTGCTGCTCGGCAACATCGCCGTCCCACCGGGGGAGCGCAGCAAGACCCTCGACACCGCCTACCTCCTCATCGACTGGCTCACCCAACTCGACCTCGCCCGCCGCGACGTCGTCATCGCCCTCGGCGGCGGCGTGATCCTCGACACCGTCGGCTGGGTCGCCAGCGCGTACATGCGCGGAGTGCCCTACATCAACGTCCCCACCACCCTCCTCGCCCAGGTCGACGCCGCCATCGGCGGGAAGGTCGCCGTCGACCACAACTCCGCCAAGAACCTCGTCGGAGCGTTCCACCAGCCCCGCGCCGTCATCTCCTGCCTGTCCTACCTCGACACCCTCGACACCAGACAGACCAGCGCCGGCCTCGCCGAAGCCGTCAAAAAAGCGATCATCGCCTCCCCGGAGCTGTTCGAGTTCATCGAGAACCACACCGACGACCTCCTCCACCACCGCCGCCCCGCCACCGAGACACTCGTCCGCGCGGCCGGCGCCATCAAATCCGAACTCGTCGGACGCGACCCCTACGAACAGGACCTGCGCCGCCCCCTCAACTTCGGCCACACCGTCGGGCACGCCGTCGAGACCACCACCGGATACGGCCCCGTCCTGCACGGCGAGGCCGTCGCCTTCGGCATGACCATCGCCGTCGACATCGCCCGCGCCCGCGGCCTGCTCGACCCCGCCGTCGCCGACCGCATCACCCACCTCCTCACCGACCTGGACCTGCCCGTCCGCCTCCACCAGCTCCGCGCCGTGCCCCCCATCGACGACGTCCTCACCGCCCTCGGCAAGATCCGGCAGATCCGCGACGGCAGCCTGCGCTTCGTCCTCCCCGTCGAACTCGGCACCACCCTCATCACCGACGACGTCACCGAAGACGAAGTACGCGCCGCCCTCCTGCGCGCCACCGCCGAGGACCTCCCGGCAGGCCGCCCATGACCGCACTGTGGGCCGTCGACGCCGGCGGAACCACCACCTCCGCGATCCTCCCGGCGCCGGATCCGGGGGCCATCACCACCCACGGCCCCATCAACCCCGCCTCCGCCGGATCCGACACCGCCGACCACAACCTGCGCGCCCTCCTCCACGACATCGCCCAGGCCCTCGACGGCCGCCCCGGCACCGGATGGCTCGCCACCGCCACCGTCGACCTGACCACCCCCGGCACCGAACCCGACCGCCTGCGCGAACTCGCCCGCCACGCCGGCCTGCACGGCAGCCTCATCCTGTCCAACGACGCCCTGCCCTGGCTCCTGGCCCCACCGCTGCACGGCCGCGGCGTCGCCCTCGTCTGCGGCACCGGATCAGGGTTCATCGCCGCCGGCGACCACCCCCGCCTCGCCCGCGTCGGCGGCTGCGAATACCTCGGCAGCGACGAGGGCAGCGCCTTCGACCTCGGCATGGCCGGGCTGCGCGCCGCCGTCCGCGCCGAGGACGGCCGGGGACCGGCCACCACGATCGGCGCCCGCCTCACCGCCCGGCACGGCCGGCCCCCGGCCGAACTCGCCCGCCGCCTCGCCGCCTCGGCCTTTCCCAAGACCGCCGTCGCCGCCCTCGCCCCCGCCGTCTGCGACGCCTGGCTCGACGGCGACGAACCCGCCACCGCCCTCGTGACCGCCGCACTCGACGAACTCATCCTCGGCGTCCGCGCCGCCCACGACCGCGCCGAACTCACCGGCCCCTGGTCCGCCGCCGCCGGCGGGGGAGTGCTGCGCGGCTGCCCGGAGATGCTCACCGAACTCGACCGCAGACTGCGAAACGAACTCGGGGCCGCCCACGTCGCCCCCATCACCGAACCGGTCACCACCGTCCACGCCGCCCTGCGCCACACCCTCAAGGACGGCCGGCTCGACCCACCCGGCGGCCCGGCCGGCACCGCCGCCTGGCTCATCGACCTGGACCCGCCGCCACCCCGGCCCCGGCGGCCGGCACCCCCACCACGCCGCCCCCGCATCGGCGACCCGCCGATCACCATCGGACTGTGCCTGGCCGCCTGGGGCGGCTCCGACCTCACCACCGCCCTCCAGCACGCCACCGAGACCGGCGCCGACACCCTCGACCTGCCCACCGACACCACCACCGGCCTGCTCGACCTGAACCGCTGGTCCCACGACGACACCTACCGCGCCGACCTGCGCACCGCACTCACCGGCGTCGACGTCGGCTGCGTCAGCAACAGCCGCGACACCCAACTCCTCCTCGGCCCCCACGGCCCCCACACCGACCCCGTCCTGCACGGCACCGAACAGGACAAACACGACCACGCCCTCCGCCACGCCCGCGACACCATCCGCCTCGCCGCCGACCTCGGCGCGCCCCACGCCCGCCTCATGCTCGGCGTCCCCGACCTCACCCGCTGGCTCTCCTGGTGGCACAGCCCCGTCACCTGGGACGACAACATCACCACCTGGTGCGAACGCGCCCACCCCATCCTCACCCTCGCCGCCGAACACGGCGTGACCCTCCTCATCGAACCCCACCCCAAACAGGTCGCCTACGACCGCGCCAGCACCCGCAGGCTCCTCGACGCCGCCGCCCGCACCGAACCCCGCGCCACCGTACGGATCTGCCTGGACCTCGCCAACCTCGCCGCCACCGGCCACGACCCCGTCGACGCCGTACGCGGCTGGGGCACCGACCTCGCCGCCGCACACGCCAAAGACCTGCAACGCTGGACCACCACCCAGGCCCCCCACGGCGCCGGCTGGTCCCGCTACGGCCCCGGACCACCCATCCGGTTCCGCGCCCTCGGCGCCGGCGAACTGCCCTGGCCGACGATCATCTCCGCGCTGCTCGACGAGGACTTCCACGGCACCCTGTACGTCGAACACGAAGACGCGCTGCTGCCCCGCGAACAAAGCGTCCACGTCTCGACACGGCTCCTGCGCGACCTGCTCCCACAGCACGCTCCCCAGGGACGCACCTGGTGACCCGCCCGCACCCACGTCGGAGGAGGACCCGATGACCCTGCACGACGTACGCGCGGCCCTGCTCGCCGGCGGCCTCGGCGAACGCATGGGCCACCTCACCGACACCCTCTGCAAACCCCTCGTCCCCTACGCGGCGTCCTGCCGCCTCGTCGACTTCAGCGTCGCCAACGCCGCCCGCTCCGGCGTACCGGAGATCGTCCTGCTGTCCCTGCACCGCGAACGCGACCTCATCGACCACCTCCGCGCCCACTGGGACGGCAGGGGAGTGCGGATCAACTACGGCCCCCACGACCACCTCATCCGCTCCGGCGCCCTCGCCCCCGGCGAACCCCTGCCGCCACGCCCACCCGAAGCCGGCACCGCCGACGCCCTCCTCACCAACGCCGACCACGTCTTCGCCCCCGGCGCCCGCGACATCCTCATCCAGCACGCCGACCACGTCTACGTCCACGACTACGGGCCCATGGTCGCCGCGCACCGCACCGCCGGCGCGGACGCCACCATCGGAGTGCAGCGCATCGAACGACGCTTCGTGCACCTGTTCGGCATGGTCGACGTCGATCCGGACCTGCGCGTACGCCGCCTGGTCGAAAAACCCGCCGAGCCGACCTCCGACCTGGTCTTCACCGCGTTCTGCCTGTTCCGCGCCGACGTCCTCCACGACGTCCTGCACTCACTCGCCGCGCTCGGGCAGGACCGCTGGCAGCACGACATCAGCCGCGACGTCCTGCCACTCATGATCCGTGAAGGACGGCACGTCCAGGCGTACCCGATCACCGGCTACTGGGCCGACATCGGCACCGTCGAGCGCTACCACCTCGAACAGCTCAAGCTCCTGGACCGGCCCTTCCCACTCCCACCCGACACCCTCCCGCGCACCCTCACCGACGCGCCCCCACGCCACCTCGACGGCCCCCGCAGCCTCGCCGGCGCGGACGTCACCGTGCCACCCGGCGCCGTCATCCGCTCCAGCGTCCTATTTCCCGGCTGCGTCATCGAACCCGGCGCCGAAGTGAACCGGTCCCTGATCCTGCCCGGAGCGACCGTACGAGCCGGCGCCCGCCTCGACGGAACCATCGCCGCCACCGGCGAAGACATCACCGGCACCCGCACCGGCCTGGCGGGCCTGACCCCCACTCGAGCCGCCGGCCCCCCGGACCCGACCACGGCAGCGAGGGAACCGCGGCACCCGCAACCGTGACCGCCGGCGGGACGGCCGCACCTCCCGCGACAGGACACCCGAAAATTCCACCACAGTGCGATTGCGCCGAGCGCCCACCACCGTACGGTCAAGATCGACCCGCTCCATCCGGACCGGGCCCGTCCGCGCCAAAGAAGCGGACGCCGATCGCAGAGCAGACAAAGGAGTACAGCATGGCCACTCCGCACCTCCCCAGCCGGCCGACGATCGAGCGGCCGACGGTCAGGCAGCCGCGGCCGATCCAGACGCCGCCGCCCATCCGGCGTCGGCCGCGAATCGGCTGACGGCACCGAGCAACTGCCGCTGAAGCCGGCCCCATCCCAGCAGCCCTCCGCCGTCAGGCGGGGGGCTGCACCCTTTCCGGCTCACGGGCCGGATGCCCGGGCCACCGGCGAGGACACGCAGCAGACAGTGCGCCGTGACACCGTCCCCTGAACCCGGACTGACCACTCCACCCAGCCCAGCCGCCGGGAACTACCGTTCAAAGACGGGCATTGAGTCCATGGAACGATGGGGCATGCTCACGCTGACGGAGATCGCCGAGGAGCCGCGCGTCCTGACGTACCGCGTGAACCTGCGCGACGGCGCGGAACTCGTCCTCCGGCCGCTCACCCACGCCGACACGGAACGGCTGGCCGGATTCTTGTGCGGGTTGTCCGCCGAGTCGAGACGGTACAGCACGTTCGACGGATACGATTTCGCGGCCGCCCGGGAGCTGTGCGCCGCGATCGCACGCTACGACAAGCTTCGGCTGGTGCTCGAAGAGCCGGCCTCCGGCGGGATCGCCGGCCTCTTCGAGTTCAGCCTCGCCATCACCGCCGGGGACATCGCGCGCTATCGCGCAGCCGGCGTTCACATCACCGAGACGACCGACTGCCGCTTCGGCCCCACCCTGGCCGACGCGTACCAGGGCCGTGGGGTGGGGACGCTGGCGTTCCCGTCCCTTGCAGAGGTCGTACGCCGGCTCGGCAGGACGAGGATCATCTTGTGGGGAGGTGTCCTGGCCGACAACGTCCGCGCCATCCGCTTCTACGAGAAGAACGGCTTCCGGCACGTCGGATCGTTCACCGACCAGAACAGCTCACGGTCGTTGGACATGATGCTCGACCTCCCGTGAGCCGCCCACAGCCCAGCCTCCCCGAAGACCATTCCGGCTCACGAACCCGGGCGCCCGGGCCGCGCCGACACGCTCGCCGCTGCGGACTCTCAGCGGCGCGACGCGCGGAGCGCCATCACGGCGGACGCGAACGCGACGACCACAGCCACCACGGACAGCCACAGAGCCCAGTACGCGACGGTGTCATCCGCCTCGGAGACCGCGGCGCTGCGGGAGGCCCGCGCCGGCGCGTCCCCGGCCGGTTCGGCGCCGGTCTTCGACGGGGGCAGGAGCCGGAGCACCGGAGCGGGGTGCTCCGGCTCTGGGCCGTTCGCCTGCTGCTCCTGGATCCAGCGCACCACCTGACCGTCGCCGTAGTACTGCAGCGCCTTGAAAGTCATCGAACCGGCCTTCGGCAGCGGCCCCACGCTCACGGCGAACTCGTCGTACTCGTCCGGTCTGATCCCCGCCTTCGGGTCCTGCGCGGTCCAGATGATCTCACTGACCGCCTCGGTGACCTTGGCGCCGTCCGACTCGACCGGCGTGGCCAGCTTCGTCTTCTTGATCTCATAGGACCAGCCCGGGCGCGCCTTGACGCGGACCGACGCCAGCGGCGCACCCGACGGCAACTGGACGTCGACCTTGACGGTGTTCGCGTCGTCCCGCTCATTCGGGACGCGGAACACCAGGGCGGCATAGTCGCCCTGCGTCGCGGTCTCCGGAGCGACCGTCACGTGCGCCGAGGCCGCGGTGGCCCCGAACCCGACCACAAGCGCCGCCCCGACGGCGATGACCGCGCCTCGGACGGAATGCCGCCACATATGTTCTCCCACTGATCATCAGATGAGCCGGCTCAGCCGAGCCGGCCGAGCGTGGTCTTCGCCAGTTTCTCGGCCTTCGCGCTGGAGTCGGCGCGCTGACCGATCTTGTGGATCTCCGCGTAGCTGAAATAGATGACGGCGTTCGCCTTGTGCGCGACGACGGTCGTCAGATCGTCGTACGTCGTGGTGCCCAGATCCGGCGGCGCCGTGTGCGCGAGCTGCTGCGCGAACCCCGTCCAACCCCCCGACTTGAACGCACGACTGTTGATCTTGTAGTCGCCGACGATGATCGGCGGCCCGCCGAGAATCGTGAACGACGCCGGACACTTCGCCGACTCGGCCAGCACGGCCTTCATCCCCGTGTCCGCCAGCGCGTTGGTCGTGAAGACCACCGCGCCCTGGGTGACCACGGGAAGCGAGGACTGTTCCGGGTTGGGCGGGCCGACGATGAAACGACCAGTCGAATTGCCCCCCACCGGCTCGACGTCCGGCTGCACCGCCACGGTGATGTTGTCGGCACGCTGGACATAAGGACAGGTCGGCACACTGTTCGGCGGCGTGTAGATCACATGCGAGCCGTGATCGGAGTCCTGGACCTGGACCGCGCCCTTGCCGATGTCCTTGACGGTGACGAATCCCGACTGGATCGACTTCACCGTGTACGGCGGGTGGGTGAGCTTCTTGCCCGAATCCGAGCCACAGCCGCCCACGGCGGCCGACGCCACGACCGCCGCGCCGGCCACCAGCGCCACCACGGGACGCCGCCTCAGCCTGTCACGAAGACCTGCGAGCCTCATTTCGTCTGCGATCCTTTCAACGCGCCGTGAAGGAGAAGTGCACCGGCACCTCGTCGAAGTCGGAGGTGCGGATGTTGAGCCACAGGTCCCACCGGCCCGGGTACGGAATGGACATCGCGCTCGCGACATAGTGGCCCGGCTCCGCCGCGGACACCGTGACCGGCAGCGCACCGATGTCCTTGCCGACCGGTGCCAGCCGGCCGGAGACCTCAGGGACGTTGACCAGCGACCCGCCCTTCGCCACGAGGTAGATGTCGGCGACATTGGACCCCCGCCTCGCCGGCGTCAGCCTCAGCTCGACATGACCGCCGTCCAGGCCGGTATGCGTCCCGGCCGCCGCCGGCACGGCGACCGTCGCCCGTACCGGCGGCGCGTAACTGCTGCGGGCGGGAGCCGTGTTGACCAGAACCGAGGTCACCGACAGCACGACGACGCCGAGAACGACCTCGGTCGCCACCGACACGCGCAGCCGGCGCAACTCTCCGGCGGGCACGTCCTCCGCCGGGTCCGACCCGCGGCGCCGGACGAAAGACCGTCCCCGCGCCGCGAGCGCGACGACGAGGAGCACGAGACCGAACTTCACCAGCAGCAGCCGACCGTAGGTCGTACCACCGAGAGCGCCGAAGGTCCCCACCTGCCGCCACGCCAGATACAGGCCGGTCACCGCGATCACCGCGAAGCAGACCTGCGCCAGACCGGAGAAACGGGGGAGTGCCGGCCGCAGGTCACGCACGCGCTCTGAGCGGCCGGCGGCCGGACCGACGACACACGCCGTGAGCGGGACCAGACCGCCGAACCACACCGCGATGGCCAGAAGGTGCAGGCAGGTGACGGGAACGGCCAGCCACGCCTGTGAGCCGGTGTGCGCGTGGTCCGTGAGCGGCCAGGTCAGCACCAGCGCGACCCCGCAGACCGCGCCCAGGATGAGCGCGGCCACCGGTACCCGCGCCTCCGCGCCGTCCCCGTCGGCCCCGCCCCGGTGCCGGACCACGACCGCGAAGACGACGGCGAGCACGACGGCGGTCCCGAGGCGCGCCGACAGGGCATGGCCGAAACGTGTGCTCAGGGTCAGCCGCAGGACGCCGGGGTCGAACGCCGTCGCCAGCGACCTCCCGGTGCCGTACGGGCCCTGGGCGAGGAACACCACGACGGTTCCCACACCCAGCGCGGCGAACCCGGCCCAGACGACGAGCCGGCCACGACGCCGCCCCAGCCCGCCGGGCCAGATGACGCCGAGGAAGACGACACCCCCGAGCGTGAGCGCCAGCCCCAGGAACGCCAGGCCACGCCCGACGCCGTGCACCACCGGCGTCACCCGGCCGGTCCCCGTACGAGGGGAGGCGACCGCGGCGCTCGGCGCGCCGACACTGAACCGGAAGGCCCCGGAGACGGCGTGCGAGTCCGCGGACACGACACGCCACGCGACCGTGTAGGTCCCCCTGGCCAGGTCGGCGGGCAGCGCCGCCGCCGCGGTGTTCGCCTTGCCCGCCGCGTGCACGGGAGCACCGACCCGGACCTCGTCGCCGTTCGGGTCCAGGAGCTGAATCGACTCCGGAGTCAGCGTCACCGCTTCGTTGAAGCGAAGGACCGCCTGCCGTGGCGCGGAGCCCACGACCGCGTTGTCGACGGGGGAGGATTCGAGGAGCACGGCGTGGGCCTCGGCGGGACGGAACAACGCACCGAACGTCACCTCGGCGGCGAAACAGCCCACGGCCAGCGCCGCGACGAGGAGGACACGCAGAACCCGCCGGTGGTGACCGCCGCGTTCGGCCGCGCGAAACATGAAGGTCAAGTGGTAATCAATCTGTGCGCGGCTCGCCGGCCAGGACGGACGCGTCGCCCCGTACGACGGCGACGACGAGGTCGTACCGCCCGGAAGCACGCGCCGGGACGCCGGTCCTGAACCGCGTCCGGCCGGTCGGGCCCGCCGGCGCGAGGCGCCGGCGGGCGATGATCGGTGATGTCACTTGTCGCAGGAGTTCCAGCAGATCTTCTTGTCGGGCTTGCCGGCCAGCTTGCCGTCGAACCGCAGGACGTCGACGCCGCGGCTGTAGTCGGCGACGTAGACGTAGCCGTTGTGCCAGTAGGCGGCCGAGGCCGACCCGGCGGTCACGTTCGCGGTGCCGGACGGGATGCGGAAGTAGCCGACCTGCTTCGGGTGCTTCGGGTCGGAGACGTCGATGAACCGTGTGCCCTGGGCGTACCAGCCCTGGGCGATGATGTTGCCGTTCACCGTGAACCAGTGCGCGGAGCAGCTGGCGGCCGAGGTGTCCGAGCCCTGCTGGCCCCACGCCGTCCAGCTGCTGACCAGGTTGAGGCGGAACGGCTTCTCCGGCGTGGAGTTCCAGCTCTCGCCGTTGTAGCTGCCCTTGGTCGAGGCGATCATCAGCGCACCGGCGTCGGAGCAGGTACGGATGTCCTCTTCGGTGATGTAGAGCAGCTCGCCCTTGTCGTACTTACCGAGCTTCTCAGTGTTGTGGTACGAGTTGTGGTCGAAGTAGGACACCGGCGCGGGGTCCACGACGGTGCCACCCGCGTACGGCACGGGGTCGTACGCCGTCGCGGTGCGCTTGACCTTCTTGACCGGGTCGTAGTGCCGGCCCGTCGTCCAGTAGCCGCGCACGCCACCGGCCCCGGACGTCCACACGACGCCGTTCTTGTCCACGTCCACGCTGTGGACGTAGTCGGTGGTCTGATCGAACCGGTTCAGGTCGAGCGCCTGCGCAAGGGTCTTCGGATGGTTGATGTCACGGATGTCGGTGACCCAGACCGGCACGCCGTGCCAGCTCGGGTCGTTACCCTTGGTGCCGGTGTTGTACGGTCCGACCGACCACAGGTAGTCACAGTCGTTGATACAAGTGGCGGTGTGACCGGCGGGAACGGATTGGAACGTGACAATCCTGGGCTGCCAGGGGTTCTTCACATCGATGATGTAGAAGCCGGACTGGCCGGTGGTGAGAGTGCCGCCGAAGCCGCGCGGGTCGCGGCTCAAGAAGACCAGCTTGCGCTTCTGGTCGACGGTCATGTTCTCGCCTTCCCAGAACCGGTCCTGGGTGTCGCCGGGACGGCGCAGATCGGCGGCCGTGAGCTTCCCGACGAGGGCCGGGTGCTTACGGTCCTTCAGTGACCAGATCGCCAGGCCACCGGTGCCGTTGGCGAACATGAAGTCGTAGCCGTAGTTCTTGTAGCTGATGAAGTTCAGCCCCGAGTAGCCGCTGACACCCTTGACGTTGTCGATGAAGGTGACGTTGCCCGAGACCGCGTTGGTGGGCACGTTGTGGGTGTCATCGAGGGTGGGGCCCCCACGGGAGGGGCCGCCGGAGGCGGGGCCTGCCGGTGCGGCGGCGAACGCCGACACCGAACTCGGCAGCTGCAGCGCCACCGCCGCGGCGAATGCGACCACACCAGCCGCGAACGATTTGATCTTCAATGCGTTACTCCTGAACGCTCACTGAGACGAGCGGGCCGCCGGACGTCGCGGGTTCGACCAAGCCGGGTTGACGCCTCCCCTTGCGGATCGAGCCAGGACCGCGAGAGAGAACCGATGACTCGGGGGTGTGACAGGCCTGGGAGGTGGTCTGTCTCGCGGGACCGCCGTCCTCCTTTCCGTCGGCCGGGCAGGGCGATAACCGACGCAGTGTCAGGCAATGAGAGGATAATGATCATTCCTGCCCGTGTCACCACCGGATATCGGTCAGACCGGCACACTCACCGACACAACGGACGCCGAACATCGGACGTGTCCGCCGGCGCGGAGTGGCCCCCCAGCTGATCACCGCCATCGGCGCGGACGGCCGGGCCGGGGGAGAGGCGGACCCGCAGCCGCTTAACCACTCGGCGGCCTTCTCACCCTGACGGCCCCCGCCGCCGCACATGCGGCCGACGGGAAACTGATCATCGGCCACAAGACGTACAAGAACCCCAGCGGCTGCTACGGCAGCGACAGGGGACCGCTGCGGGTCAGCAACAAGACCGACCAACCCGCCCTCATCTTCAATAAGCCCAACTGCAAGGGCTGGCCCGCCTGGATTCTCCGTCCCGGCCAGAGCGTCGTCTGGGAGTCCGGGCTCAGCGTCTCGATCAAGTAACCCACCGGCCAGGCCAAGGCCGCCGCGCATGGCGGGACGCCATGCGATCCGTCATCCGCGGCGACATCCTCGGCGCAGGACGGCCGGTGTCCGAAGGTGGCTTCACCTTCATCATCGGGAGGCCTCGACCTTTACCCGGCCACCGACGCGCCCCCCTCTGCCGGGCCCGCAGAACTCATGCTTGGACGTCCAACGCGTCAAGCGAGCAGGGCGATGACCCGGCAGCACCTCGGACGCATCAGCGATCCATCGAAGATCACTGACACGAGGATGGTGCACCAGTGAGCACGCTGCCCGCCTGGAGTCAGGCGGGCTGGCCGATCGGACGGATCGTCACCGTGTTGAGGTCGACGCCTGCCGGCTGGTCGAGCGCGAAGCCGATCGCCTCGGCCACCGAATCCGGGCTCATCGCGATGGGGGGAGCCTGGCCGTGCCAGAACGCGGTGTCGATCATGCCTGGGTTCACGACCGTGACTCCGACGCCGCGGGTCGTGGCGTGCATGCGGAGGTTCTCGGCGAAGCCGACCACTGCCCACTTCGTGGCGGAGTAGAGATTGCCCGGGCTGTTCTTGATTCCGGCCACGCTGCCGATGAGCACCAGCCGGCCGCGGGACTGCTCGAGGTGGGGCAGGGTCGCCTTGGCCAGCAGAGCCGGGCCGAGCACGTTGGCGAGTACCATCGGTGCCCACAGCTCCGGATCGCCGCCGTCGATGACGCCGGCACCGCCCGTCCGGAAGTGATCCGCGGACGCGCCGCCTGCGTTCGCGATTGCCGCGTCGAGCGACCCGAAGCGCTCCACCGTACTGGTGACCGCCGTGTTCGTGGAGTCCCAGTCGGAGGCATCTGCTACCAGGCCCAGGACGCGGTCCGCGTGGCCGACTTCGTCGAGGAAGGCCTTGAGCCGACCAGGGCCGCGCCCGGTGACGGCGACCCGGTGGCCACGCACGAGCAGGAGCCGAGCGGTCGCGGCGCCGATCCCGCTCGTGCCACCGGTGATCAGGACCGTCTTTCCGGCGACCGGCGATGCGCCGGAGTCAGTGAGTGTGTCAGTGAGTGAGGTGTTCATGGCGTCCACTCTGTGGCGCGGCGCGGGCCCGCAACAGTTGCTTCCAAAGGTGGGGACGACGTCCCCTGGCGCCAACGGCGCCGCCCAGGGAGGCTGTGCATATGTCGAACACGAGGTACTCCGAACTCGGTGGCTTCCTGCGTTCGCGACGCGCGCGGATCCGCCCCGAGGAGGTCGGGCTCGCGCCCGGCCCGCGGCGCCGCGTCCCCGGTCTGCGTCGCGACGAGGTCGCCGTTCTGGCCGGCGCCTCGGTGGAGTACTACACCGAGCTCGAGCGCGGTGCCGGCTCGCAGCCCTCCGACCAGATGCTCGCCGCGCTCGCCCGCGCCCTGCGCCTCAGTCGCGACGAACGCGACCATCTGTACCGGTTGGCGAACCGCCCGATCCCGCACCAGGGCGGGACGGCGTCACACGTCCACCCCGCGATGCTCGACCTGCTGACACGAATCGACGAGACCCCGGCGATGGTGAGCACCGACCTGCACACCGTTCTGGTCCAGAACCCGCTCGCCATCGCGATGCTCGGCGACCTGTCCGCGCACCACGGCCGCGCGGCGAGCTTCATCTACCGATGGTTCACCGACCCGGCCTCACGGCAGATCTACCCGCAGGAGGACCTCGCCCCGCAGTCACGCTCGTTCGTTGCCGACCTGCGCGCGGCAGTCGGGCGACGCAGCCCAGGCGACGCCGAGGCGACCAAGCTGGTGGACGAGCTGCTGCGGCAGTCGCCGGAGTTCCAGGCGCTTTGGGCCGACCAGGACGTGGAGGTGCGCAGAGACGAGCGCAAGCGGATCGTCCACCCCACCGTTGGCATGCTCGACCTCAACTGCCTCAGCCTCTTCAGCGAGGACAGCCGCCAGCGGTTGCTCTGGTTCACCCCACGCGCCGGGACCGACACCGCCGAGAAGCTCGCGCTGCTGACCGTCGTGGGCACACAGGCGATGCAAACCGAACCGGTCCGATGAACCGATCGAGGAGGTATCGCTCGAGCGATAGACGCGACCGGCCGATCGTCAAAGCTCTCGGCGGCGTCGGGAGACCCGCCGTCTCGCCACTCAAAGTGGCGGCACACCGTGCCATCCGCCATCTCCACTGGCATCCGCCAGTTTGCCTGTCACAGGACAGCCGGGGGATCACACGGGTGCGATTCCAGACCCTCTACTTGACATAATGTCCCTTATCGAGCATCAGTCAGAGGGTAGGAGAGCGGGCCGCGGCAGCCGCTGATCGCCGCCGCGAGTCCGGCTGCTCGAGCGAATACGCCATCGCCGGGTGGTGCGATGCGAGGCGTGCCGCCATGAAGTCTCCGGGACGTCGAGCAGGCGCCGCAGGACGACCGGACGGACGGCGGGCGCCTACCGACGATCTTGGAACGCTCGGGCCGGAGCGTCGAGATCGACCCGGCCTGCGTGCGGCCCGTGACGATGAGAAGGCCTCCGATATCCGCACCCTCGAGCGACCCGGCCCAGGCCGCGGCCGCGCCGCCGGTGGCGCGCACACCAACCGCCGCGTCGCCAGGCCGCCGCCCGCCTCGCCGCGTCGCCCGCCCCCGGATCGGTCGAGTCACACCACTCCGTCCCATACCGGACAGAATCCAGCTTCTGTCCGGTATGGGTGTTTCATCACCTTTGAACCACCTCAAGACCTGGTGTCCCGTCTCACCGAATCTGCTTGGCGGCAAGCCGGCGGTTACGGCTTCGCGGTGGCCGGTCTTCAGTGTGGGCTGAGCCCTTCGATCACCGCGCGCGGCAGGTAGCCGGACTCGGCCCGCACCGGGATGCCCCGGTCGTGGGCGAGGCAGGCCAGTCCGAGCGCGTCGAAGGAGAGCTGCCCGTCCGGGTCGTCGATGCGGTCGCCCGCACTGTAGTAGTCGCGGTACAGGCCGAGCGCGTCGGCGAGGACGGCGTTGAAGCCGTCGGCGTCGTCCTCGGCGATGCGTTCCAGTAGCCGGGCACGGGGGTTGCGCAGGCACTCCCAATGCTCGTCGCCGGAGGTCTTGGCCAGCGCGTTCCGCAGGTGCGGACGCGGGTCCTGTCCGCGCAGGACGGCGTGGCACGCGTGCGCGTAGGAGTTGGTGTCCGGAATCGTGGAGTGAAGGTCGCCGGCGTCGAACGCGGCCAGGATCGCGAGATCCGCCTGCCGGCGAGACGTCCATGCCAGCGCGGCGGCCCGCGCGTAAATCCAGTCGGAGGCGTCGCGGTTCGGTCCGGACGCGGGTAGTTCCGCGGTGCGTCCACCCAGCGTGACGGCGATCGCCGTGCCGCGCGGGATCGAGGCCAGCCGGAACGCCGACGCGAACGACTCGCTCGCCAGGACCAGCCCGTCGGTGTACGCAGCGTTCTCGGCGCGCGGGTCCAGCACGGAGCGGAACGACAGCGCCATCATCATGTGCTCCCCGGGATCGGCCATCGCCGAGAACCGGTACTGGATGAGCACTTCCGGGGCAAACGCGAACTCCACATTCCGTTCGGAACGTTTGCCGGCGTTCTCCAGCCAGCGGGCGGCGCGGTCGGCGTCGAAGCCGGGGCGGGCGATCGGTCCGTCCGCGTTCGGCTTCTTGGGCCCCGCGCGTGTGAACAGCCGCTCGGGAAGGTAGCCGGACTCGACCTCGATCGGCAGTTCGGTCTCGTGCGCGAGCGTGGCCATGGCCAGCGGCCCCCAGGCGATCAGGTCGCGCGGGTACCTCCCGGCCCGCTGGCGGTGCTGCTCCAGTGCCGCGGCCAAGGTGGCGTTGAACGTGACGGCGTCGCCTTCGGCGATCGCGCGCAGCATCCGGCCCTCGGGAGAGTCCGGGTACGTCTCGGCGGGCTGTTTCGCCCAGAAGGCGCGAAGGCCTTGAAGGTCGTCGTCCTCGGGCAGGGACTGGACCAGCGGGTAGAGGTCGAGCAGGACGTCGTCCTTCCCGATGGCGAGCGACACCTGGTAGGCCCAGAGCCAGTCGTGCGCGCTCAGGCTCTCGTCCCGCTCCTGCAGGAAGCCGAACCCGACGCCCAGGTAGTCGACGAAGGCGCGGACCTCACCGCCGGCCGGGACGGTCTGGGCGCGTGCGTAGTCCCGGTACAGCGACGCGGCCGAGGTCAGCGCGAGCCAGGTCTCGCGGGTCTCGACGCGAGGGTCGATCGCGACGGTGCGCGCCGCCGCGTAGTCCAGCAGCATGTCGGCGAGCATCTCGATGCCGAACGGGCCGCCGTTCTCGGCGAGCTTGGTGTCCCGGCCCAGCCGCTCGGGGACGGCCGCCAGAGCGGATGCGAGGGACTCTTCGGAAATGCTGTGACGGTCAACGCGCATGGGGCGGGATCGTAGCGCCCGTCAGCAGTCCCGGCAGACAACCGTACGGCGGCCGGACATCCCGCGGGTCCGGTGAGATGAGTGGTCCGTCTCACCGGACCCGCGTGATGCGGTCCGAGCGGCGTGTCATCGGGGCAGGAGGACGATCTTGCCGCGGTTGGCGCGGGCCTCGATGAGGCGGTGGGCGTCGGCGGCGCGGTCCAGTGGCGAGGCCTCATGGACGGCCGGGCGCAGCCGCCCGTCCCGGTACAGCTGCCACAGTTCTTGCTGGTGGCGCTCGTAGGTGTCGTGCCGCCGGGCGGCCAGGTGCGCCATGGCGAACCCGATGACGGACAGACCGCGCATGCGCAGCTCGTTGGTGTCGATCGTCCCGCCGGCCGCGTTGAACGTGACCAGACGTCCCAGCGGTGCCAGGGATCGCAGTGCGGCGTCCTGGACCTGGCCGCCGACGCCGTCGAGGACCACGTCCACCGGTTCACCCCAGTCGTCCTGGTCGTAGGTGACGACGTGGTGGGCTCCCTGCTCGCGGGCGAACCCGGCCTTGGGGGTGTCACCGACCGCGGCCGTCACCCGTTCTGCGCCCAGTGCCACGGCCAGTTGTACCGCCAGGTGCCCGACGCCGCCGGCGGCGGAGGTGACCAGCACGCTGTCGCCCTTGCCGAATCCGCCGGCGCGCAGGGCGCCCAGCGCGACCTGGCCGCTGCGCGTCAGCGCGAGCGCCGCCAGGTCGTCGACCTCGTCGGGCACGGTCGTCATCATGGTGGCCGGGACCGCGACGGTCTCGGCGTACGCGCCGCTGAAGGCGAGTCCGGCCACCCGCTCCCCCACCTGCCGGCCGGTCACTCCCCGGCCGATCCGTGTCACCCGTCCGACGATGTCGCCGCCGGGGATGTGCGGGAGCGGCACGCCGGGTCGTCCGCGGGTGAGGCGGACGACCGGCAGTGTGACGCCGATGGCGTCGACGTCGATGAGGATCTCCCCCTCTGCGGGTTCGGGTGCGGGGACCTCGTCGACCTGCAGTACCTCTGGGCCGCCGTGCTCGTGGAAACGGACCGTGCGCATGTCTGACCTCCTTCGTTGGTCGTTGTGTCGGCGTGCGCCGGGCGGTGCCCGGCGCGGGACTGCGTCACGGCGTGTTCCTGATCAGCATCCGGCCTCCTCCCCTTCAGGACTTCAACATTGTTGAAGTTAAACGGTGTTGAAGTCTGCGGGATACTGGCGGGGTTCGTCAACGGATTAACGGGAGGGACACGGATGCGGCTGACCCGTGACCAGGTGGTCGCCGGCGGTCTGGACCTGCTCGACGAGGTCGGCCTGGACAAGCTGACGATGCGCCGGCTCGCTGCGGCGCTGGGTGTGCAGAACGGCGCGACGTACTGGCATTTCTCCAGCAAGCAGGCGCTGCTGGAGGCGATGGCCGACCGCATGCTCGAGGACGTGACCATCACCGTGGACCCGGGCCTGTCCTGGGACGCGCGGGTCGCCGAGACCGCGCACCGCCTGCGGCGTGCGCTGCTGGCGCGCCGGGACGGCGCGCGGCTGTTCGCCGGGGTGTTCTTCCCGTTGCCCAACGCCCTGGCCTACGGCGAGACCATGACCGCCACGCTGCGGGAGGCGGGGCTGGCGCTCCGGGACGCCGTCTGGGCCGTGGACGCTCTGACCTACTACGTCGTCGGTCATGCGACCGAGGAACAGCTGGCGGAGGCGCTGCCCGACGGCGGCCGGTCGGCCGTCGCGCGGCTGAGGTCGGCGCTCGACCCCGACCGTCATCCGGTCATGCATGCCGCGGCGGGCGACGTGGCGGCCCCGCATCCGCAGGAGCACTTCCGCTATGGGCTGGACCTGCTTCTCACCGGGATCCGCGCCCGGTTGGACGGGCCCGTGCCCTGACCGGCGGGTGGTGGATCACCTCGATTGGGGTGTCAGGCGTCCTGGGGGACGGTGTCGTCGACGGGGGTGGCCGCCTGGTCGCCGGCGGCCCGCCGGGTACGGGCGATGCCCCAGCCGACGAGGAGCGCTGCGACGACGGTGAGGGCGAGGCCTGCGAGCGTGACGGCCTGGTGGAACTCGCCGGTCTGCTGCGGGCTCCAGCTCGAGGTGGCGATGTCGCCGGTGAACAGGGCGGCGAGGATCGTGCCGGTGACGGCGATGCCGACGCCGGAGGTGACCTCGGTGGCGGTGTCGACGAGCGCGGTGCCGATCGTGGTCCGGTTCCCAGGCAGGCCGCGGACCACGTTGAGCCCGGCGACGACGCCGACCACGCGCATCCCGGCGGCCACGAGGACGAGCGCGATCGCGACCCACAGATACCCGAAACGGCTCAGCAGGCCGTAGACGGCGAGGCCGGACACGACCGCCGCGGCGCTGATCCATGCGGCCCGGTCCAGGCCGACGCGCTGCACGAACGGGTTGACGAAGGCGCTGCCCGCGATGAGGACGGCGACCTGCGGCAGCATGCCGATGGCGGCCAGTGCGGGCGTCCAGCCCCAGTCGAGTTGCAGTTGCAGCGTCACCATGTAACCGAGTCCGGCGGTCGCCAGCCCGGCGGCGGCCTTGTAGGCCAGGCCGCTGGAGACCAGAGGGAGGGCGAGGAGCTTCAGGTCGAGCAGCGGATGGCGGGCCAGGCGCTCGCGCAGGACGAAGCAGACGGCCGTCACGGCGGCCGCGGCGGTGACCGCCCAGGGCGCCCAGGAACCGGTGCCCTCGTCCACGAACAGCGTCGGTGCGAGGAGCGCGAGCACGATCGTCGCCGTGCCCAGCAGCATTCCGGGGACGTCGAGGGGGTCGCGGTGGAGACCGGCCGGGTCGTCGGCGGCGATGCCGGACCGCACGCCGAGGAACGCGAGCGCGGCGATCGGCACGTTCACCAGCAGCAGGACCTGCCAGGGCGCGATCGCCAGCACCAGGCCGCCCGCCGTCGGGCCGATCGCGAGCCCGATCAGGCCCACCGTCGAGATGAGGGTCAGTGCGCGGACGCGCAGGCCGTCCTCGTCGAACAGCCGGAACGCCAGCGCCATCGAGCCCGGGGTGGTCATCGCCGCGGCGGCCCCCATCGCCGCCCGGACGGCGATCAGCTGCCCGGCGGTGGTGACGAAGGCGGTCGCCAGGCTCGCCGCGCCGAGCAGGACCAGCCCGATCAGCATGATCCGCCGTCGGCCGGACCGGTCGGCGATCGCGCCGAACGCCAGCATCAGCCCGCCGAACACGACCGCATAGGCGCCCGTCACCCATTGCAGCGCTGTCGTGGAGGCGTGCAGCTCGCGTCCGATCACGGGCAGCGCGACGTTGAGGATCGAGTTGTCCAGCATCTCGAACAGGAACACCGCTGCCAGCCCCGCCAATGCGACCCACGCCTCCCGCAGTGAACGGGAGGAACGACCAGGCCGGCCCGCAGCCGTCTCATCCTGGAGGGCCCCTTTCATGTCGTGATCCCGGCGGGGACCCTGATCGGCACGGGCGTCGGCGGGGCCGGGCACGGGACGATCCGGCCGCTCACGCGGGCCGGTCGCCTTCGCCCCGCACGGGACGCGGCCGGGGTGGCGCGCGGCCCGCTGGGACCTGTTCCGGCGAGAATGACGGTTATCTGTGTGAAGGACACACCACTAGGTTATGTGACTAAATTTAGTGGCACAAGATAGTGAGGTCGGGATGCCCAGGACCGGAGCGCGAGGCGGACCGCGGACGCGCGCGAAGATCTCGGAGGTCGCGACCCGGCTCTTCCTCGAACGCGGATTCGACACCGTCACGGTCACGGAGGTCGCGCGGGAGGCCGGGGTCTCGGCCGTGACGGTCTTCAAGCATTTCCCGCGCAAGGAGGACCTCCTGCTGGACCGCGAGGTCGACGCCGTCGGGCTCCTGCGCTCGGCGGTACGCGACCGCGCTCCGGACGCCGGGGCACTCCAGTCGCTGCACGACATGACGTTCCGGCTCCTCGAGGAGCGGCATTCCCTGTCCGGCCTCAAGGACGGGTCCATCCCCTTCTTCCGGACCGTCGCGGCCTCGCCCGCCCTGGTCGCGCGCGCCAGGGAGATCGCCTCCGACCTCCAGCAGACGCTCGCAGGCGAGCTCGAAGACGACCCGTCCTTCGACGGCGACGCCTCGCTGCTCGCCGCCTTCTTCATCGCCGGTTACACCACCGTGCTGGTGGAGACCGCCCGGCGCCTGATCGCCGAAGAACCGGCTGACACCGTCGCCGAGGACCACCGCGCCCGCCTGGAACGCCTGTTCGACTCCCTCACCAGCGGAGTCGTGCCCCAGCCGTGAGGCTCTCCGCCGCACCGCGCGCAACCGCAGCCCTGCTGGACGCCGCGCGCCGGATCACCGCCGGGAATGCGCCCGCGCTCCGGCGGTGATCGCTCTCAGCGAGAGCGGCTGTCCGCCGTCCGTCCGGTGAGGCGGTCTTCTGTCGTAGGGGCTCGGTAAGGTCCGGCGGGTGCGTCCTGCCGATGTTCAACGGATCACCGTGGAAGAAGCCGCGGATCGTTACGCGGAGATGGTGCGGGCCAAGACCGTCACCGGTGCGCTGGCGGCGAGCACCGCGGAGATCTACACGCGTGACGTCCACACGTTCGCGGTCCTCGCCGGCGGGGAGCGGGTGCTGGACGATCTGACCGGTGAGGACGTCGACGAGGTGCTGCTGAGGTTCGCCCGCAAGCCGGACGGGCGCCGGAAGGCGCCCGTGACCGCCGGCGGGTCCGCTCCGCTGCAGAGCGCGCACTCCCAGGCGCGGTTCCGCCGGTCGGTGTCGGCGTTCTTCCGGCATGCCGCCGTGGCCGGGTGGGTGCAGCTGAACCCGATGCGGGCGGTGACGGTGACGTCGCGGCAGCGGGGCGGTCTGCGTCCGGAGCGGCGCGCGCTGACCCGGGAGCAGGCGGAGGGGCTGCTGGGCACGGCGCGGGTCCTGGCGTCGGCGGGGCCGGAGGAGGGTAAGCGGGCCGATCAGCGCACCGAGCTGCGTGATGCTCTGATCGTGTTGCTGCTGGCGACGGTCGGGCCGCGAGTGTCGGAGCTGACGCGCGCGGACGTGGACCACTTCTTCACCAATGACGGCGTGCGTTACTGGCGGATCTTCGGTAAGGGGGGCCGTACCCGTGACGTGCCGCTCCCCCACGGTGTCGCGCAGGTGCTGGACGCCTACCTGGCGCAGCGGCGCGCCCGGATAGTGGAGACTCCGGCGTTGCTGCTGTCGTGGCGGGGGCGCCGGCTGGCGCGCGGGGACGTGCAGGGGGTGATCGACCGGGTGCTGGCACGGGTCGATCCGGATCGGCGGCGTTCGGTGACGCCGCATGGGCTGCGGCATACGACCGCGACGCATCTGCTGGCCGCGGCGACGGACATGGACGCCGTACGGCGGGTGCTGGGGCATTCGGACCTGTCGACGCTGGGCCGGTACCGCGATGAGCTGCCCGGGGAGCTGGAGGCGGCGATGCGCGCCCATCCCCTGCTCGGCGACCGGGAGGCCGGCGGCCCGCGGTAGACACGTGGCCGTCGCGGGCGGCGCCCTCGAGGCGTGGGTGTGACTTAGATCGTTTGATGTCGTGATTCTGTGCTCGATATTTGTCGTGGTCCGGGTTGGTGAGACCGCTGTCCCGAACCTTCCGACAGCGGTCGGATCCCCGCCGAGCTCGTTCTGCGGATATACGACGCCGATCTGCGTCTTCCCCCTCCGGATTCGTTCGGTCAGGCCTGGTCGGTGGGCATGATCCACAGTTCGCTGACCGAGGCGTGGCGGGGGCGGGTGACCATGTAGGCGACGCCGTCGGCGATGTCCTCGGGGACCAGGACGTGGGTCTGCTCGTAGAACGGGTCGATCATCTGGCCGCGGATCTCGGGTGTGTTGTGCGAGCCGAGTTCGGTCTCGACGCCGCCGGGTTCCAGGACGCCGACGCGTACGTACCGCTGGGTGACTTCCTGGCGCAGGGATTCGGTGAATCCGTTCACGCCGAACTTGGTGAGGTTGTAGACGCCGTAGCCGTTCCAGGCGACGCGTCCGGCGATCGAGCTGATGTTGACGATGTCGGCGACCCGAGGGCGGCGGGTCGCCGCGGTCGGTGATGTCGGCCTCCACGACGAGCGCGGTGCCACCCGCCTTGCCGATCTCGGCGGCGAGGTCGTCGAGACGGTCCTTGCGGCGGGCCACGAGGGCGACAGCCGCGCCCTGCTCGGCCAGACGTCGGGCCGTTGCGGCGCCGATCCCACTGCTCGCTCCGGTGACCAGGGCGACGGTGCCGGACAAGGTCGAACCCATGATGATGTCCTCTTTCTCTTTCTCGGGGCGGGCGGCACTCGGTTGCCGCCCGCCAAAAGGGGGGTGTCTCAGCCGGTCACGATGGATCACGATGGCCTGTCCTCGACGTGAGGTTCAGGAGGCGTCGTCGTAGGCGAGCGAGGAGGACAGTTCGCGGTGGGCATCGGCCTGGGCGAGCATGGCGTTGGCCTTCTGCTCGAAGGCGCCAACCGCGTCGGCCCCCGCCGCCCAGCGCGCCGGCGGCTCCTGGGAACCGGCGAGTTGGACCAGTGCGTTCGCGAGTTTGGCGGGGTCGCCGCCCTGCTGGCCGTTCATGCCGTTCCAGGCGGTGACGGTCTGCTTGGTGCGCTCGGCGTAGTCATCGAGCGACAGGGCGGCGTAGCTGGTGGATTCCGGGGTGAGGAGTTCGGTGCGAAAGAAGCCGGGTTCGACGAGCATCGTGCGGATGCCGAACGGCGCGATCTCGGGGGTGAGTGACTCGATCCACCCCTCGACGGCGAACTTGGACGCTGCGTAGGCCGACACGAACTCCTGCCCGGTGAAGCCGGCGGTCGAGGAGAGCGTCACTACCAGCCCGGAGCGCTGGGCGCGCATGACGGGCAGCACGGCGCGGGTGACGTTGACCGGGCCGAACAGGTTGGTCTCGATCTGCGCCCGGAAGTCCTCGGGGCTGATCTCCTCGAAGAACCCGGCGTAGAAGTTCCCGGCGTTGTTGACCAGCACGTCGATCCGGCCGAACCGGCCGACAGCCGCCTTGACGGCGGCCTGGACACTGGCGGGGTCGGTCACGTCGAGCGCGACGACCAGCAGGTCGTCGTGAGCGCCGACGGCAGCGGCGACCTTGTCCGGGGTACGGCCGGTGGCGACGACCGCGTGCCCGGCGGCCAGGGCCGCCTTGGCGATGTCCACACCCATGCCGCGCCCGGCACCGGTGATCAGCCAGATCTTCTTGTCGGTCATTTCTTCACTCCTTGATTCGTGGATTCGCCATCCAGGCAACCCGGTGCCGGCCGGGCGGAGAAGTCACTGCTGGAAGGTGTACCGGCGGCCCACCCCATGGCCGCGCCATCCTCGCGGCCGTCCGCCTACCGTGGAGTTGTGGACAACCGCGAAGAGGTCAAGACGTTCCTCAGCACCCGCCGAGCCAAGATCACGCCCGGCGACGCCGGACTTCCGGTCTCCGGCCGCCGAAGGGTGCCCGGGCTGCGCCGCAACGAGGTCGCCGACCTCGCCGGGGTCAGCGTGGAGTACTACGCCCAACTCGAGCGAGGCAACCTGGCCGGCGTCTCCGAAAGCGTCCTGGACGCCCTCTCCCGCGCCCTACGACTCGACGACGCCGAACGGGCCCATCTGGCCGACCTCGCCCGCGCCGCCGGACCCGCCCCCCGCACCCGCCGCTCCCGGCAACCCACCCAACAGCAGGTCCGCTCCGCCGACCCCGGCCTGTCCTTGATCGCCTTCACCGCCCAAGCGGGCTCACCCGACGACCACGCCCTCAAACTCCTCGCCAGCTGGGCCGTCACCCACACCCCAGCCGACGCCCTCACCCCCGACTGGGGTTGAGGAACCGGCAGACAGCCGTTGGATCTTGGTTGGGGCGTGGAGGGTCGGTTGGAGCTGTTCCGTTAGGGGATCCCCCACCGGAACGGTGCCGATGGCCGTAGCCAGGGCAACGACAAATATCGGGCACAGAATCACGACATCAAGCGATCCAAGTCACAGCGTGGGGCCGGGGATCTCGGTCATCGCAGGTTCTCGTTGGTGCGTGCGCTCCGGACCGCCAGTGCGGCCGCCAGGGCGCAGGCGCCGCCGAGCCACAGGACGGCCTGGAGGGTGAGCGAGTCGACGATGACGCCGCCGGCGAGCGCGCCCAGGCCGATCGACAGGTTGAACACCGCCACCCACAGGGAGGAGGCCGCTTCCACGGCGTGCGGCGCGGCCTTGATCATCCAGGTTTGCAGGCCGACCGACACGCCGCCGTAGGCCAGGCCCCAGGCGATCAGCAGTGCGGCGCCGCCGACCGGTGTGCGGCCCAGCAGCAGGTAGAGCGGCATCGCGGCGGCCAGGGCCACGGTGATGACCAGCACGGTCCGGTGCGGATTGCGCGCCAGCGCGGCGCCGGCGACGAAGTTGCCGGCCATGCCCGCGAGGCCGAAGGCGAACAGCAGGGGGCCGACGAGTCGTTCATCGATGCCCGACAGTTTCTGCAGTGCCGGGCTGACGAAGGTGTAGGCCGAGAAGTGGCCGGTCACGATGAGGAATGTCGCGAGGATGCCGACGCGTACGCCGGGATTGCGGAACTGTTCGGCCAGGAGCCGCGGGCGGACGGGCTGGGAGGCGGCCAGCGGCGGCAGTACGGCCAGCAGAGCGAGCAGCGCGACGAGTGCCAGGGCGCTCAGCGCCGCGAAGGCGATCCGCCAGCCGGAGAACCCGCCGAGCAGCGTGCCGATGGGGACGCCGAACACGTTGGCGGCTCCGACGCCGCCGAAGATGATCGCGGTGGCCCGTGGCACGTTCGCGGTGGTCACGAGCCGGACGGCGAGGCTGCTGGCGACGGCCCAGAAGCCTCCGATCGCCACGCCGACCAGCACCCGGGAGGACACGAGGACGGCGAAGCTCGGTGCCAGGGCCGAGGCCGCGTTGGCGAGCGTCATCAGCCCCATCAGGGCGAGCAGCAGGAGCCGCCGGTTCATTCCGCCGACGAGCACCGGGACCAACGGTGCCGCGATCGCGGCGACCAGACTGGGGACCGTCACCATCAGCCCGGCCGTCCCTTCGGAGACCGACAGGGCCGATCCCACGTCGGTCAGCAGCCCGATCGGCAGTTGCTCGGCCGTGACCAGCAGGAATGTTCCCAGGGCCACTGCGGTGACCGCCGACCAGCGATTCCCGTGCGGGGCCTGCCGGCCGGTCGCCTGGGCGGTGGCCTGTCCTGTGGACGTCACCGGTACCTCCTCCACTCATTCGGGAACGATCGCTCCCATACCTCGGAATGGGGACCCTAATATGGGAACGATCGCTCCACAAGCCGGGTAGGGTGATGGCCATGGCACGTCCCCGGCAGTTCGACGAGCAGGACGCGGTCATCAGGGCGACCGACCTGTTCTGGCGTCGCGGCTACAACGCCACCTCGGTGCGCGACCTCGGCGCCGAACTCCAGCTCACTCCCAGCAGCCTGTACCGGACGTTCACCGACAAGCACACGCTGTTCCTGCGCGCGCTCGACCACTACCGGGCCACCGACTCCGCGCAGGCCGAGCAGCGGCTGGACGCCGCCGGCCGCCCGGTCCGCCGGGTACTGCGGGACTGGATGCTGTGGCTGGTCTCCTGCGCGTCCGACGGCGAGTCCGGCCGAGGCTGCTTCGTGGTCAACACGGCGACCGAACTCGGCACCACCGACGCCCAGGTCCGTCAGCGGACCGAGGCCGCCTTCGAGGTCACCCGCCAGGCACTGCGATCCCTGCTGCGCGAGGGCCGGAACAATGGCGAACTGCCCACCGACCTCGACATCGACGCCGCCGTGGAACTGCTGTTCACCACGGTGCTCGGACTGCGGGTACGGGAACGCGCCGGCCACGACCCCGAACGCCTGGCCACCGCGATCGACGCCGCGATCCAGGCCCTGGGATCCACGCGGTGAACCGGCCGCCCGGAGTAACCCGCTACACCGCACCCACGGCTCAGGCCGCCAGGACCGCCTCGAGACCCCGGCGCAGCAGACGCAGGCCCTCGGGGATGCGTTCGGCCGGGATCATGCCGTACCCCAGCACCAGGCCCGCCTGAGGCCGATCGGCGCAGTAGGCGGCCAGGGTCTCGACGGTGACGCCGAGGCGGCGGGCCGCGACCTGTACGGCGCGCGGGTCGGCGGGCACGTCCGGGGCGAGGCGGGCGCACAGGTGCAGGCCGGCCGTCGAGGGCACCGGGGTGAGCAGGCCGGCGAAGCCCTCCCCCAGTGCCGTGGTCAGGCGCTCGTGACGGGCGGCGTAGACGCGGGTGGCCTTGCGGACGTGACGCGACAGCTCCCCGGAGTCGATGAGGCGGGCCAGGGCGGCCTGGGCGGCCGGGTCGCCGTGCCAGTCGGTGAGCTGCCGGGCCGCGCGCAGCGCCGTTCGCAGCGCGGCCGGGGCCACCAGGAACCCGGCGCGCAGCACCGGGGACAGCGTCTTGGAGAACGTCCCGACGTAGACGACCCGCCCGGTGCGGTCGAGGCTCTGCAGAGGCTGCAGGGGCCGGGCGGAGAACCGGAACTCGCTGTCGTAGTCGTCCTCGACGATCACCGAGCCGTGACGGTCGGCCCAGGCGAGCAGCGCGGTGCGGCGGGCCGCCGACATCGGGACGCCCAGCGGGAACTGGTGGGAGGGCGTCACGTACACGACGCGGGCGCTGTCCGGGAGCGCGGTGACGTCCAGGCCCTCCGCGTCGACGGGCACGCCGATGACGCGGGCGCCCAGGGCACTGAACAGGCGCCGCGCCGGCGGGTAGCCGGGCTCCTCCACGGCGACATGGTCGCCGGGGGCGATGAGGACGCGGGCGAGCAGGTCGAGGGCCTGCTGGGCGCCCTGGGTGATGAGCACGTCCTCGGCGTCGGCGCGCACGGACCGGGACACCCCGACGTACCGGGCGATGGCGGCGCGCAGCGCGGGGTGCCCGGCGGGATCGCCGTACCCGGCGACGCGCAGCGCCGAGGAGCGCAGTTCCGCGGTGAGCAGGCGCCGCCAGGCGGCCAGCGGGAACAGGGCGCTGTCGGGCATGCCGACGCCGAAGTCGTACGGGGCCGGCGGGCCGGTGGGGTGCGGCACCGGGGCCAGGGCGTCCCAGGGCGGGCGGGGACGCACGGTGCCGCCGGTGGGCGCGGCGCGGCGCCGTAGGCGGGCGCGCTGGGCGTCACCGACGTAGGTGCCCGCTCCGACGCGGGCGACCAGGAATCCCTCGGCGGTCAGGCGCTCGTAGGCGACGCAGACGGTATTGCGGGAGACCTCGAGGCCGCGGGCGAGTTCACGGCTGGGCGGCAGGCGCTCACCGGGGCGGAGCCGGCCGTCGAGGATCGCCTCCAGGAGCTGGCGGTAGATGCGGGCGGCCAGGTCACCGGGGCCGTCCAGGGCGATGTGCAGGTCCACGTCCCTATATTGGCCTGTTCGATCGTACGGTCATTGGCTCTTCCAGCGGCCAATCGGCTGCGGTTCGCTGGCCGAGGGTCACCGGGTGGCGTGTCCGCCCGGTGGGATGAGGAGCGGCCGGAGATGTTCCGTATCGTGGCGGGTTCCGGGCCGGCGCGGACGCTGGCCCTGGCACAGCTGGCCGGTTCGGTGGGCGATGGGGCGTTCTACGCCTGCTCGGTGCTGTTCTTCACGCGCGTGATGGGGCTGTCGCCCACGCGGGTGGGGTTCACGCTGACGCTGGGGTGGGCGGTCGGCATGCTCGCCGGGGTTCCGCTGGGGCGGCTGGCCGACCGGTGGGGACCACGCCGTACGGCGGTGGCGCTGGCGGGCGCGACGGCGGGGACGCTGGCCGCGTTCCTGGTGGTGCGGTCGTTCCCGCTGTTCGCGGTGACCTTCGCCGCGTACGCGTGCGGTCAGGCGGGGCTGACGTCGGCGCGGCAGGCGCTGCTGGCGGGCCTGGTGCCGGCCGGTGAGCGCACCGGCGTACGGGCGGGGGTGCAGTCGGCGTCGAACGCGGGCCTGGCCGTCGGCGCCGGGCTGGGCGCGCTGGCGCTGTGCTTCGGGACGCGGCCGGCGTATCTGGCGATGTTCGGGATGGACGCGGTCGCGTTCGGAGCGGCCGCGCTGATCCTCGCGCGGCTGCCGGAGGCGCCGGCCGCGCCGCAGGCGAACGGCCCGCGGCCCGCCGTGCTGCGGGACCGGCCGTACGCGCTGGTCACGTTCCTGAACGCGGTGATGTACCTGAACATGCCGCTGCTGAGCCTGGGCCTGCCGCTGTGGGTGGTGCGGCGTACCGGCGCGCCGGCGCCGGTCGCGGCGGTGCTGCTGGTGGTCAACATGCTCAGCGTGGTGGTGTTCCAGGTGCGGGTGGCCCGGCCGGTGACCGGGCCGGCGGCCGCGGCACGGGCGACGCGGCGCGCCGGGACGCTGCTGGCGGCGGCGTGCGCCGTGTACGCGCTGTCGGGGGCTCGCGCGGGAGTCGTGGCGACGGTCGCGGTGCTGGTCGTGGCCGCCCTGTTGCAGGTGTTCGGTGAGATGCTGCAGGGCGCGGGCGGCTGGGAGCTGAGCTTCGCGCTCGCGCCGGAGGGCGGGCACGGGCAGTACCAGGGGTTCTACGGGATGGCGCCGCAGTTCGCGCGGATGGTGGGCCCGCTGGTCCTGACGACGCTGCTGCTGGGCTGGGGCGGGCCGGGCTGGCTAGTGCTCGGGGGCGCGTTCCTGGCGGCGGGGCTGGCGATGGGCCCGGTCACGCGGTACGCCGCGGGGACCCGTACGGCACCGCGGGCCGGTGCGGGTGCGGCACGGCCGGTGGACACTCCGATCTGCGCGGGCGACCGGTGATCGCAGGTGGGGGGCGCGCCGCGGCCCACCGGGGACCGCGCGGCACCATCGGCAGGGCCCCCCGGGGGCCGGCCGCCGCTGCGCGCGGGGTTTCGACCGGGATCTGTGGGCGCTACCGCAGTTGGTCGCGGCGGCGGGTCAGGTAGGCGGTCTCGGCGGTGTTGCCGGCCAGTTCGATGGCTTTGTCGTAGGCCGCGCGCGACTCATGACCGCGGCCCAGCCGGCGCAGCAGGTCGGCGCGGGTGGCGTGGTAGGCGTGATAACCGGCCAATCTGTGCTCAAGACGGTCGACGGCCGCAAGTGCCGCCTGCGGGCCGTCGAGTTCGGCGACCGCGATGGCCCGGTTGAGGACGACGATCGGCGATGGGTCGAGGCGGACGAGCTGGTCGTAGAGGGCGAGGACCTGCGACCAGTCGGTGTCGCGCACGTCGCGGGCGGAGGTGTGCACGGCGTTGATCGCGGCGAGGATCTGGTAGCGGCCCGGGGCCACCCCGGCGGCGGCAGCGGCGAGGCGTTCGCGCACCAGCCGGTGGCCCTCGGCGATCAGCGCCGCGTCCCAGGCCCCACGGTCCTGCTCGACGAGCGTGACCAGTTCGCCGCCGGCCGAGACCCGGGCGGTGCGGCGGGCCTCGGTGAGCAGCATCAGCGCCAGCAGCCCGGCCACCTCGCCCTCGTCCGGCAGGAGCGCGCGGATCAGACGGGTGAGCCGGATCGCCTCGGCGGTCAGGTCGTGACGCAGAGGATCGGTGTCGGGGCCGGTCGCCAGGTAGCCCTCGTTGAACACCAGGTACAGGACGGCGAGTACGCCGGAGACGCGCGCCGGCAGATCCTCGGCGGACGGCACCCGGTAGGGGATGCGAGCCGCCTTGATCTTGGCCTTCGCGCGGGTGATCCGCCGCTCCATGGCGGTCTCCTGCACGAGGAAGGCGCGGGCGATCTCGGGCACGGTCAGACCGCCGACCATGCGCAGCGTCAGCGCTACGCGGGTCTGCGTCGCCAGCGCCGGGTGACAGCAGGTGAAGATCAGCCGGAGCCGGTCGTCGTCGATGGCGCCGACGGGCTCGGGCGGGTCGGCGTCGTAGACCATCTGCGCCTCCTTGTGCTTGTCGTCGCGCTTGTTCTCGCGGCGGAGCCGGTCGATGGCCTTGCGGCCCGCGGTGGTGGTCAGCCAGGCGCCGGGGTTGGGGGGCACGCCGTCGGCCGGCCACCGCGCGACGGCGGTCGCGAACGCCTCGGCGGCCGCCTCCTCGGCGATGTCGAGGTCACCGAAGCGCCTGGTCAGGGTGGCGACCACCCGGGCCCACTCCTCGTGGTGGGCCCGGGTGACCGCCTCCTCGACGTCGCTCACTGGAACGGCCGCACCTCGATCTTCCGATCACAGATCTTCGACGCCTCGGTGGCGAGCTTGAGCGCCACATCCAGATCGGGGGCCTCCCACACCCAGACGCCGGCGAGGTACTCCTTCGACTCCACGAAAGGCCCGTCGCTGAACACCGCCTGCTCGCCCCGGTTGTCGATGACCGTGGCCGTGTCGGTGTCCGCGAGTCCGCCCGCGAAGACCCAATACCCTTCGGCGATAAGTCGTTCGTTGAACGCGCTGATGGCAGGCTGCCTGTCCGTGCTGCCGGGATTGCTCTTGTCATCGATCACGGAAACCAGGTACTGCATCTGAAGCTCATCTCCTGTGGTGTCAAGACGGCGTGGTCCGGTGGTCGGGGACGTCACGGCGTTGGCGCATACTGCGGGCGCCCGGCCGGCCGGTAGACCTGGATCGTCACGCCCTTGGTGTCGACTCGCGACTCGACCAGGTCGAGCGCGAGATCCGGGCCCGCGTCGGGGAACAGCCGCGCGCCCTGGCCGACGACCACCGGGACGGTGATCAGAGTCATCTCGTCGACCAGATCGTTCTCCAGCAGCCACCGGGTCAGGATGCCACTGCCGTGCACCTGCAGCTCACCGCCCGGCTCGGCCTTCAGTTCTCGGACGCGGGTCGCGACGTCTCCGGACAGGACGGTCGTGTCCGGCCACGCCGGATCGGTGAGCGTGGTCGACGCCACGTACTTGGGCCGTGTGTTCAACGCTTCCACGACGGACTCCCAGCCAGGGGCGTCCTGGACCGTCATGGTCCCCCATGAGCCGGCGAACAGCTCGTAGGTCCGCCGGCCGAACAGGAACGCGTCGGCGCGCCGGTAGGTCTGGTTGATGAACGCGTGGGTCTCGTCGTCGCCCTTCCCCCGGGCCCATCCGCCGCGCTCGAATCCGTTCCTGCGGTCCTCATCCGACGCGCCGCCGTTTCCCTGCGTCACTCCATCGATGCTGACCTGAGTCACGGTCGTCAGCTTCATGATCGCGGTTCCTCTGCCTTGGCGCCGCCCCTCGTGGGCGTCCTCACCCCTGCTACGAACACCACCGCCCCGATCCGACACCGCCTCCCGGATTTCTTCGAAGAACTTTCCGGGACACCGGTCCTCAGCGATCCGGCAACACGGCAGCTCCGTACCTGTGGAAAACCCGGCTCCGGGCCGCCCGGCGAATGCCGCGCCGCGCCACGATCCGGGCGGCCGGCTGGGGATGACGCTGTGGACGACCCCGGGACGACCGCTCTCAGCGGGAGTCCGTCACCAGCCGCACGCCCAGCCCCACCAGCACGACACCGGACACCTGCTCCATGCGCCGCCGGACACGCGGTCCGCGCAGCAGCCGCCCCGCACGCCCCGCCAGCCAGATCACCCCGAGATACCAGGCCACATCGACCAGCGCCCACACCACCACCAGCAGCGCCAGCATCGGCGGGACGGCGACCCCGTGCGGCACGAACTGCGGCAGGAACGACACCGCGAACACGCCCGCCTTGGGATTGGCGGCGTTGGTCAGCACCCCCAGCCGGAACAGCCGCCCCCGCGAAACCGCCGCCACGGGGACGTTCTCCTCCCCCGCCGGCGCGCCCACCCGCCGCGCCCGCCACAGCGCCCGCGCCCCCATCCAGATCAGGAACACCGCGCCGGCGACACGCATCACGTCATAGGCGATCCGGGAGGCCAGCAGCAACGCCGACAGGCCGAACACCGCCGCCACCCCCCACAGCAGCACCCCGATCTCGTTGCCCAGCATCACCGCCACACCCGCCCGGCGACCGGACCGCACCGACTCGCGTACGATCACCGCCGTGCTGGGCCCGGGCACCATCGCGACGAGGAACGCCGCGCCGACGAACACGAACAGACTCTGCAGCATGCCGTCATGATCACGGCCGCGCGCCGGCACCGGCAACCCGTTAACGGCGGCTGAGGCACCTACCGGAACGTGACCGCCGACGATTGGGGGCGGTCAGCCCTTGTCGGTGAACAGTCGGTCGAGGTGCTGGTCGACGGCGGTCAGGGCCTCATGGGGCTCGATCACGTTCAGTTCGATGAGCGGAGTCAAGCCGGTGAGTGCCAGGAGCAGGTTGGTCTCTGTCGCCGGGTCACGGTCGGAGCCGATGTGGCCATCGGTGATCGCCTGGCGGACGATCCGCTCGACGAGGTCGCGGCCCTGAGCCAACCCGTCGCGTGCGCGTGTATGGATGTTCGCGTCGTGCAGCGCCTCCAGGACATAGGCGGCGCTCATCCGGCTCGTCGCGCGCGCGTCGGGATGTAGAGGGAGCATCTCCGCGAGCATCACTCGGAGCACGTCACGGGGGTGTGGCGGGTCGCCGAGTTCTCTGACGCCTTCGGTGACGCGTCGTGATGTCTGTTCGGACGCGAAGTCCATGGCGAAGACCAACATCTCCTCTCGGGTGGCGAAGTAGTGCTGCACCGCGCCGTGGGAGATCCCCGCTTCCTGGGCGACTTCGCGGACGCTCGCGTGCGCGATGCCGCGTTGTTCCACTACGCGCCACAGCGCTCGGGCGATCGTCTCGCGGCGTTCGCGGTGATCCACCTGCTTGGGCATCGTCACCCCTCCCTGTTCCAATACAGTTGACATATTACATCTGACCGATAAACGCTGGGAGTCCGTTCGCGGAGGAAGGGTGTGGCATGTCCGAACAACCGAGAGCACGGACCGCGGAGGGCCTCGTCGAAGGGCGCCGGCGGGGAGAACATGCGGTGTTCCGTGGCATCCCCTATGCTCAGCCGCCGGTCGGACCGCTGCGCTTCCAGGCACCTGCCCCGGTCAAGGGGTGGGACGGGGCGAGGCCGGCGACCGAGTTCGGCCCCGTGGCTCCGCAGGCGGGACCGACGGCCGAGAGCTCAATCGGGAACGACTGGCTCACGCTCAACGTCAGCACCCCGGCCCTGGGGGCGGCCGGGCTGCCCGTGCTGGTGTGGATCCACGGTGGCGCCTACATCGCGGGGGCCTCCAGCGATCCGATGTACGACCCTGCGGCCCTGACCGGCGCGGGCCTGGTCGTGGTGAGCATCAACTACCGGGTGGCGGTCGAGGGTTTCGCTCTCATCGAGGGCGCCCCGGCCAATCGCGGGTTCCTCGACCAGATCGCGGCC
The DNA here is from genome assembly GCF_039542035.1 of Actinoallomurus liliacearum. Taxonomy (NCBI): domain Bacteria; kingdom Bacillati; phylum Actinomycetota; class Actinomycetes; order Streptosporangiales; family Thermomonosporaceae; genus Actinoallomurus; species Actinoallomurus liliacearum. The sequence goes on along the minus strand of NZ_BAABHJ010000002.1, from coordinate 70,461 downwards.
TTGGAATGGGTACAGCGCAACATCGCCGCTTTCGGCGGAGACCCTGACCAGGTCACGGTAGCGGGACAGTCCGCCGGGGCGGGATCGATCGCGGCCCTGCTGACGATGAAGCGGGCGCGCGGGTTGTTCCGCAGGGCCATCGCGCACTCGGTGCCGGGATCGCTGTGCACCCGCGCGCTGGCGGAAGAAGTCGCCGCCGCGCTCGCGGGCCGGGTCGGTGCGGCACCGGACGCCGAAGCCCTGTCCGGCATCGACCCCCTGCGCCTGGCCGGCGAGCTCACCGCTCTTGGTGTCGACCTTCCCGGCCACCGCAGGAGTTGGGGTCGGCTCTCGCAGCTCGGTGTCGCCGTGTGCCCGGTCCTCGACGGCGTGGTGCTCACCGAAACGCCCTGGAGGGCGCTGGCCGGCGGCGGTACGGGCGGAATCGAGCTCCTCGTCGGCCACACTCGCGATGAATTCCGGCTGTTCAGCGTCATGATGGGGCGGCTGGGCACCTTCACCGAGGACGAGGCCCGTACGGCCCTGGAGCTGTTCGCCCCGGCACCGGACGGCGCCGACGCCTACCGTGCCGCCTACCCACAGGCCACCCCTGAAGAGCTGCTCGAACTGGTGTACTCCGATGCCCTCTTCCGGATGCCCTCACTGCAACTGGCCCAGGCGAACCAAGCGGCTGGAGGCACGTCGTTCCTCTTCGAGCTGCAACTAGCGGCTCCGGCGTCCGGCGGAGTCCTGGGCGCCTGCCACAGCCTCGACGTTCCCCTGGTGTTCGCCACGTTGGACAGCCCCGCCGGCCGGCACCTCTTCGGCGACCGGCCACCACCGGAGGTCTCGGCGGTATCCCGGGAACTGCAGCGGGCATGGGTCCGCTTCGCCACGACCGGCGACCCCGGGTGGCCCGCCCACCGGCCCGAGCGACGGCTGACCCGCGTCCTGGACATCGAGTCGAAGACCCTGCCTTACCCGGAAGAGGCCTCTCGCCGGATCTGGGAACGACACGACCCGGCCCCCTTCGACCTCACATAGACGAGGATCCAGTCCGCCCGGTCGATCCGCCGTCGACGCCGAGAACCCGGCCGGTGACCCATTCGGCGTCGTCCCCTGAACGCGCCGGTTCAGCCGCCCCCGACGCCGGCCAGCGGGCCACCCGGGGGGTTCCCGGTGTCCTGGCTGCCGCTGGGCGTGGGCCGCGGGCTCCCCGGCGTCGACCGGCCCGGGGACGGCGACGGCCGCGGCGACGTCAGCGACGGCGACGGCTCCGGGCTGCCCGGCGACGACGTGGGGGTCTCCGTCGGAATCGGCGGGGTCGGCTGCGTCGGCTCGCAGGAGAACAGCAGGAGCACCAGCAGGGCCAGCAACGCCAGCAACGCCGCCAGGGACAGCACCGCGGCGGCCAGCCCCTTCGAATCACCGAGCGCCGCCACCGGACCGGCGACCGGCGGGCCCTCGACACCGACCGCCGGATCGACCGGGCCGGACACCCAGTGCGCCTGGAACTGCGGGCCCCGGCGGGTCCGGCCCGTCCACCCGCGCTGCGGCAGCACCGGCTCCAGGAACCGCTCCGCGCCCGGACAGCCCTCCTCGTACGTCGTCGCCACCCACGGCGCGCCGCCCTCGGTCAGCGCCGCGACCACCGGAGCGGGCCCGCCCGCTCCGGGTTCCGGCAGCACCCGCGGCACCGAATCCGGTGGCGGCGTCTCACGCGCGATCGCCGCGCGGAACCGGTCCCGGGCGGCGGCGTCACCGGCCGCGGCGGTGGTCAGCAACGCCACCGTCACCGATCGGCCGTTCGGGTCGGTGCCCAGGTAGACGATTCCGGCGACGGACTCGCGCAGCCGGGAGCGCAGCCGGAACGGCCCCAGCTCGGCTGGATCGCCGACCTGCAGCGGTTTGGGCATCGATGCCCCCTCCCCCGGCGTGACCGTGTCGCGCGCGACACCCTAACAGCTAGGGGATCAGACGACTTTTCGCCTGAATCGCATAGGGTCGTCAGCGTCGGCGCACGCCCCTGACCCGAGGGAATAGATGACGATCGCCATAGGTGACATCGAAGAGGCGGCGGCTCTGCTGCAGCAGAGCGTGGCGGAGGTCAAAAAGGTCATCGTCGGCCAGGAACACATGGTCGAGCGCATGGTCATCGCCCTGCTCGCGCGCGGCCACTGTCTGCTCGAGGGCGTTCCCGGCGTCGCCAAGACCCTCGCCGTCGGCACCCTGGCCACCGTCGTCGGCGGGTCGTTCGCCCGCCTGCAGTTCACCCCCGACCTGGTGCCCTCCGACATCGTGGGGACCCGGATCTACCATCCGTCCACCGAGCAGTTCGACGTGGATCTCGGCCCGGTCTTCGCCAACTTCATCCTCGCCGACGAGATCAACCGCGCCCCGGCGAAGGTGCAGTCCGCGCTGCTTGAGGTGATGGCCGAGCGTCAGGTGTCCCTCGGCGGGCGGACCCACCCGCTGCCGAAGCCGTTCGTGGTGATCGCCACGCAGAACCCCATCGAGTCCGAGGGCGTCTACCCGCTGCCCGAGGCGCAGCGGGACCGGTTCTTGATGAAGGTCAACGTCGCCTACCCCGGCGCGAGCGAGGAGATGCAGATCCTGCAGCGGATGAGCGTCGACCCGCCGGACGCGACGCGGATCCTCGATCCCGACGGCCTCATCGCCTTGCAGCGCGCCGCCGACGACATCGCCGTGCACGAACTGGTCGCCGACTACATCGTGCGGCTCGTGATGGCCACCCGCGAACCGGAGCAGTACCGCCTGTCCGACCTCAAAGGCGTCATCGAGATCGGCGCCAGTCCCCGCGCCACGCTCGGTCTCGTCGCCTCCGCCCGCGCGCTGGCGCTGCTGCGCGGGCGTGACTACGTGCTGCCCGACGACGTCCGCGCCGTGGCCGTCGACGTGATGTCCCACCGGGTTCTGCTGTCCTTCGACGCCGTCGCCGACGGCATCGACCCCGTCACGATCATCGAGCGGATCCTGGCCACGGTCCCGCCGCCGCGCGTGGTCTGGAACCACCAGCACGCCTCATGAGCAGATCAGCGAAACTCAGCCGGCTCGCGCCCGAGCAGTCCCTGCGGCGGCTGGAGCTGAAGGTGACGCGCCGCCTCGACGGGCTGCTGCACGGTGAGCACCTGGGCCTGCTGCCCGGGCCCGGCAGCGACCTGGCCGAGGCCCGCCTCTACCAGCCCGGTGAGGACGACGTCCGGCACATGGACTGGGCCGTCACCGCCCGCACGACCGTCCCGCACGTACGGGACCTGATCGCCGACCATGAGCTGGAGACATGGGCGCTGGTCGACATGTCGCCCAGCATGGACTTCGGCACCGCGCGGATGACCAAACGCGACCTGGCCGTCGCGGCCCTGGCCGCCGTCGGGTTCCTCACCGCCCGCCTCGGGGACCGGCTCGGCGCCTACATCATGCACGGCGGTCCGGTGCGCCGCTGGCCCGCCCGCACCGGCCGCGCGGCCACGTACGCCCTGTTGCAGGCGCTGCTGGACACCCCCCGCGCATCCGGCGGCGCGCCCGGCCCGCGCCTGGCCGAGGGGATCTCCGGGCTGGCCCGCGGCCAGGTCAAACGGGGCCTGCGCGTGGTCATCTCCGACTTCCTGGACGGACAGGAGAGCGCGGGCGGGGAGCTGGCGTGGCAGCGTCCGCTGCGCCGTCTCGCCGCCCGCAACCAGGTGATCGCCGTGGAGATCATCGATCCGAGGGAGCTGGACCTGCCCGCCGTCGGGCCGGTGATGATGACCGACCCGGAGACCGGCGAGACCCGCGAGATCATCCTGTCGGGCCGGGTCCGTGCCGCGTACGCGGCCGCGGCGGCCGCCCAGCGCGCCCGGATCCGCGAGGCGATCCGCGGCAGCGGGGTGTCCCATCTGGTGCTGCGCACCGACCGTGACTGGATCACCGACGTGGCCCGGTTCGCGCTGCAGCAGCGGCGCGTCGCGGGCCGTCCGCAGCCGGGAGGAGCCCGCCCATGACCTTCCTGTCTCCCGGACGTCTGTGGCTGCTGGCGCTCGTGCCGCTGCTGGTCGGCGCGTACCTGCTGATGCAGGCCCGCCGGCGGCAGGCGGCGGTGCGGTTCTCCAACCTGGCGTTGCTGTCGCAGATCGCGCCGCGCCGCCCCGGATGGCGCCGGCACCTGGCGGCGACGCTGTTCCTGCTCTCGGTGATCTTGATGACGGTCGGGTTCGCGCGGCCCGCCAAGCCCGTGAAGGTGCCGCGGGAGCGCGCCACGATCATCGTGGCGATCGACGTGTCCCTGTCGATGAAGGCCACGGACGTCGCCCCGACCCGCCTGGACGCCGCCAAGGCCGCGGCGAAGAAGTTCGTTCAGGACCTGCCGATGCGGTTCAACGTCGGCCTGGTCAGCTTCTCCGGCAGCGCCTCCGCCGTGGTCGCCCCGACCTTCGACCGGGAGGCGGTGGGGCACGCCGTCGACGGGCTGCAACTGGGCAAGGGCACCGCGATCGGGGAGGCGGTGTTCACCTCCCTGCAGTCGATCCGGTCGTTCGACGCCCGCGCGAACCAGGACCCGCCGCCCTCGCACATCGTCCTGTTGTCCGACGGCGACAACCAGAGCGGCCGGTCGGTCACCGAGGCCGCCGCCGCGGCCCGCGCCGCGAAGGTACCGGTGTCGACGATCGCGTTCGGCACCCCGTACGGCACCGTCGACATCGACGGGGAGACCGTGCCGGTGCAGGTCAACAAGACCACGCTGCGAAACCTCGCGAACGACACGTCCGGCAAGGCGTACGAGGCGCAGGCCGGGTCCGAGCTGTCGGAGGTGTACCGGCACATCGGCAGTTCGCTGGGGTACCGCATCGAACGCCAGGAGGCGGCCTCGCAGTACATCTTCGGCGCGCTGCTGCTGGCCCTGACGGCCGGCGGGCTGTCGCTGGTGTGGTTCCAGCGCCTGCCCTGACCGGCCGTCCGAAGCGGCGCCCTTACGAAGCGGCGGGCGCCGCCCCCAGGAGCGTCGCGTTCTGGCGTTCGAGCGCCTTCGCCACCCCGCCGCGCCAACCGTCGGCCACGGATTCCGCGAGAGTATCGGGGAAGATGTCCTCCTCCTCCTTTTCCACTCCGTCGAAGATGCTCCGCGCGACCGATCCCGGAGCCGCCTTGGGAATGTCGAGCACGCTGGACATGTCGGTGTCGACCGGCCCGCTCAGCACGGCGTGGACCCGCACACCCCGCCCGGCCAGCAGCGCGCGCATCGACTGGGACAACGAGAACGCGGCCGCCTTCGAGACCGAGTAGGCCGGCATGACCGGCACGGCCGCGACGGCCGCCAGCGACAGAACGTTGACGATCGCTCCCTTCGAAGCGGTCAGCAGGGGCAGGAACGCCTGGGACACGCCGTACGTGCCGTACAGGTTGACGGCCAGCAACCGTTCGAGCGCGGCCCGATCGCCGAGGTCTTCGTAGATCGCCACCCCGGCGTTGTTGATGAGGATGTCGAGCGACGCCACGCTCTCGACGGCCGCCTGAACCTGCTCCTCGCTGGTCACGTCCAGGGTCAGCGGCGTGACACGCCCGTCCATGTGGCTCAGCGGCCGGCGCGTACCGGCGTAAACGCGCTCCGCTCCCCTGCTCAAAGCCTCCTCGACCAGCGCCCGCCCGATACCGCGGTTGGCCCCGGTCACCAGAATCGTCTTGCCTGCGATCGACATGCGTCCTCCTGAGAAAACGGACGGTCCGCGGCGTACCCCGGCCGTCCGAGCCGTCGAGGATGCAGACGCGGCAAAGTCACCGAACTGGGCGCCCGCCGAGCGCCCAGTTCACGCCTTGGCCGACGTCCATACTGCGTACGACACGACCCGCGGGAGAGAGGTGACCCCAGAGTGGGGACGGCAACCGCCGATCTGATCGGCAGGGCGCGAGCCGGGGACGGCGACGCGTTCCGGGAACTGACCGAGCCATACCGTCGAGAGCTGCACGCGCACTGCTACCGGATGCTCGGATCCTTCCAGGACGCGGAGGACGCCCTGCAGGACACGCTCCTGTCCGCCTGGCAGGGCATCGCGGCGTTCAAGGAACGTGCCTCGATCCGCACCTGGCTGTACCGGATCGCCACCAATCGGTGCCTCGACGCGCTCCGCTCGGCGAGCCGCCGCCCGGCCGTGCCGTGGGACATCCCCCAGGTCGAACCGCCCGAGCCGACCCGGCTTGGGGAGACGGTCTGGCTTGAACCGTTTCCCGACGTGCTCCTTGAAAGCACGCTCGGCCCGGCGGCCCGGTACGAGCAGAGCGAGGCCATCTCGCTGGCCTTCGTCACCGCACTCCAGGCCCTGCCGGCCCGCCAGCTCGCCGTGCTCATCCTGCGCGACGTACTCGGGTTCCACGCGGGCGAGGTCGCCGACATGCTCGACACGACCGTCGAATCGGTCACCAGCGCGCTCAAACGGGCCCGCGCCGGGCTGCAGCGTCGTCTGTCGCCGTCCGGCGATGGCGAACCGCCGCCCCCTCCGGGCTCACCCGCCGAGCAGGCGCTCGTGGCCAGGTTCGTCCGCGCATACGGGTCAGGCGACATCGACGCCCTGGTCGCCCTGCTGACCGACGACATCCACCTGTCCATGCCGCCGATCCCCCTCGAATACCAGGGCCGTGCCGACGTGGCCCGCTTCTACGCCACCATCCTCCGCCAGGACTGGACCTATGACTTCGTGCCGACGCGCGCGAACGGCCAGCCGGCGCTCGGGACCTACCTTCGCGGCCCGACCGGCATCGCCCACGGGATCGGCCTCGTCGTCCTCACCCTAAGCGGCGACCGGATCCGCGCCATTACCCGTTTCGACACCGGCGTGCTCCCGTCGTTCGGGCTGCCGGCCTCGCTTCCCGGCTGAGAGCGGGTCTGCCGCTCAGGGCCGCATTGAGGGCTCTCAGGGTGTGAGGCGCCCGGCCGCCGTCCCGGGGTTCAGCCGCGGCGGGCGGCCGGGCGGACGCCGCGCGCGACATACCCGATGATGCCCAGCAGGACCAGGACGCCCAGGCCGTCGGACAGTCCCTCCCACATGCTGCCGAACAGGCCGTGCCCGGACAGGAACACGTAGGTCGCGAACACCGTGAGCGCCGTGCCCGCGGCCGGGACCGCCGCGTACGACCACGGGTGCGCCTGCGCCCACGCCCGCGCGCGGTCATGGCCGCGGCGCAGCAGCGCGCCGCCGGCGCCGATGAGGAAGAACACCGACAGGCCGAGGGCGATCGGGGCGGCGAGGCTCAGGTGCCAGCCCAGCAGGTGCAGGGCGAAGTCGGCCAGGCCGACCGTCGCTCCCCCTGCGAGCGCGAGGGCCCAGGGCCCTTCGGAGGCCGCCGACATGGCGATCCAGGTCGTCTCCGACCGGCTCGGTACATCCGGTTGATGCGTCATATCGCGATGATGCGCCAGGATCGGCGGGAAGGCCATCAGGGATTCCCCCGACCCGCCCCTGAGGTCACCCCCACCCGAACGCTGGTACGGTCAGCCGACGTGGGGGAGCACTACTTCGCGCGACAGCCGCAGGCGGACAGCAGACCGGGCACCGTCGACCTCGTCCTGCCGGATCTTCACCTGCGGCTCGCCACCGACCGGGGGATGTTCTCCCCCGACCGCGTCGACCTGGGCACCCGCGTCCTGCTGGAGACCGTGCCCCCTCCCCCGCCACGGGGAGACCTGCTCGACCTGGGCTGCGGGTACGGGCCCATCGCCCTGACCATGGCCAGCCGATCGCCGCAGGCGATGGTCTGGGGTGTGGACGTCAATGAACGTGCCCTTACTGCTGCGGAGCGTAACGCCCAAACCGCCGGCCTTGACAATGTAAGGTTCAGTTTGGCCGACCGGATCGACCCCGAGCTGCGGTTCGCCGCGATCTGGTCGAACCCGCCGATCCGCATCGGCAAGCAGGCCCTGCACGCGCTGCTGGAGACCTGGCTGGCCAGGCTCGCCCCCGGCGGCCGCGCCCACCTGGTCGTGCAGAAGAACCTCGGCTCCGACTCCCTGCAGCGCTGGCTCACCGACCAGGGCCACCCGACCCAACGCCTCACCTCCCGTGCCGGGTACCGCGTCCTGGCCGTCGACCCGAAGGAACCATCGTGACCACGGACGCGCGCCGGCAACTGCGCCCCACCGACGTCAAGCGCCTGAACCGCACGTGGCGCAGGCGCACCGAGGACCGCCTCGCGCTGCTCGTCGAGTCGGTGACCCAGCCGTTCAACATCGGCTCGATCACCCGCTCCGCCGCGGCGTTCGGCGTCGACCACGTGTGGCTGGCCGGCAACGCCACTCCTCTGACCCACCCGAACGTCAACAAGACCGCGCTCGGCACCGAACGCCTCATCACCTGGGAACCTCCCGTGCCGATCGGTGACGCCGTGCGCGCCGCACGCGAGGACGGCTTCCGGATCGTGGCGATCGAGCTGACCGGCGACGCGACGCCCCTGCACGAGGCGCCGCTGGACGGCGACGTCTGCCTGGCCGTCGGCGGAGAGGACCACGGCTGCTCCCCCGCCCTGCTGGCCGCCGCCGACGCGGTCGCCTACATCCCCCAGATCGGGCGGGTCGGATCCCTCAACGTCGCGGTCGCCACCGCCATCGCCCTGGCCGAGGCCCGCCGCCGCGAGTGGGCCCGCTGACCGGCGGCCCTCCCCCGCCGCGGCGTCGGCCGGTTCCCGGTAGCCGGCGATCAGCTGAGCGGCACGACGATTCCGCCACCGTGGTCGCCCGTCTGCGCCTCGTCCAGCATGAGGGCGGCCACCGAAGCGCGGGAGATCCGGGGCGGCAGCAGGGGACGCCGTAGCTCCGCGAGCGGCACCATGCGGCGCCCGGGTCCGACGGGCCCGTCGGTGAGGTCCGGAGCATGGAACACCGTGGCACCGGCGTCCAGGGCGACCTGGTCGGCCTCGGCCTTCTCGGCCAGTTCCGCGCCGACGAACATCCGCATCACCGCCGAGTAGATCAGCCCGCCCGCGCCCTTCGACGCGCCCGACCCCAGAGCACCGAGCCACACCGTGCGAACGCGTGCCGCGGCGAGCAGCCCGGCCCCGGCGACCAGTGCGCCCGGACGGTCGCCCTTGCTGATACCGATGGCCGAGACGGCCACGTCGACGTCGTCCAGGTCGGGGAAGTCCCGAGGGGAGAAGACATCCGCCCGCCGGACGTCGACCTCCCGCGAGGTGGGCACGGTGACCCGGTCTGGAGTGCGGACGAGGGCCACGACCTCGTGTCCCCGCTCGAGTGCCTGGTCGACGAGCAGGCGGCCGACCTTCCCGGACGCGCCGAGTACGGCGATGCGCATGATGATCCATCCTCTGGCCGAACAGGTGTTGGTGAGACAGGTGGACAGGTCCTACCGCGAGAAGGCCCGTATCGAGATCTGCGGCGAGGCGATCTCGATACGGGCCGGCCTAGGCGATACCGAACACGCGCTCGGCCGTGCGGTGGCCGATCGCCGTCCGCTGATCGTCGGTCAGCGGCACGTCCCGCAGGAAGGCCACGGCGGCCGCCGGGTCCTCCCTCACGCCCGCCGCCCGCCGTCGACCGACAGCGCGGTCCCGGTGACGAAGGACGCGGCGTCCGAGCAGAGCCAGACGGCCGCCGCCGCGGCCTCCTCCGGCGTGGCCAGCCGGCCGAGCGGCGTGATCGCCGCCTGCCGCGCGATCATGTCGGTGCCGGCCGCCACCTCCTCGAACCCGGGCGTGAGGGTCGGGCCAGGGCAGACGGCGTTGACCCGGATGCCGTCCGGCGCGTAGTCGACCGCGGCAACCTTGGTGAGCCCGACGACGCCGTGCTTGGCTGCCACGTAGGCGGGCGCGGTCGGGATCGCGTACAAACCTCCGTTCGAGGCGACGTTGACGATCGCGCCGCCACCACGCCGCCGCAGGAGAGGCAGCTCATACTTCATGCACAGGAACGTCCCGGCCAGGTTGACGTGGACGACGCGCTCGAACTCCTCCAAGGTCATCTGATCGAGCCGCCGGTGGTGCGAGGCCAGACCGGCGTTGTTGACGGCGAAATCGAGGCCACCGTACGCCGTGACCGTGCGCTCGACGGCCGCCCGCACGGAGCGCTCGTCGGCGATGTCGACGGTCACGGCCAGCGCCTCCCCACCGTCCTTCCTGATCATCTCGGCGGTCTCGGTCGCCGTGCTCTCCTCGATGTCGAGCACGGCGACCGCGGCACCGCTCCTGGCGAACTCCAGCGCCGCCGCACGGCCGATCCCACTGCCGGCGCCGGTCACCAGCCCCACCTTCCCGGACATCGCGCTCATGCCAGCGGCTCGTGGTTCGCCCAGGCGACCTTGTACGGGTGCCGCGACTGCCAGTGGTCGATGACCTCGTGCACGCCGGGCGCGGTGAACGCCTTCGCCAGCGCGTCGAGGTCGGCCACGGCGGCCTGCACGATCGCGGTCGCGATCAGCGCCGGGATGGACTCCTCGCCGGGGAGGGGGATGTGGCGCCGGGTCACGACCGACTGCACGAAACCGGAGTCGAGCATGACCCGTTCGATGTCCGCGAGGTACTGATCGAGCTCGGTGTCGGGCAAGGCTTGATCGAAGGAAACGATCATCGTGTGCTTGATCACGCTGTTGATTCTTGAGGGCGCACGCCCCTGATGTCCAAGACCGGTTCGATCTTCAGCGATAACCTGCGGGCATGGTTCAACTGGAGACCCTCGAGCTCGAGTGGACGAGTCCGGTGCCCCCTCACTATCGTGTGGGCTCATGTCCGGTCCCGAGGCATCCAGACGCTAGCCACCGGTCCTTCGGTGGCTTCTCGTGATATCACGCGGCGGCGCCGTCGCTGAGGCCACGCCTCCCCCGCCGCCGGATCACCGTCGTACGGACCGGTTCTTCCCAGGGATTCCGTGAGCTCCACCGCCCTCGTGGTGTCGAGCCCGGTCTTCCCCACGCGATGACACCCGCGCGTCCCCGGTAGCCGCCCGCCTTCCCGCGGTCGGCCCGGGACGCCGCGGTGGTGCGTCCGTGTCCTGCCCGCGATGCCTTTTCGACGCGACCGTGGAGTTCCTGCCCATGCCCTTCGCCATCTACATCCTCGGACTGGCGGTCTTCGCCCAGGGGACGTCCGAGTTCATGCTGTCCGGGCTGATCCCCGACATCGCCCATGACCTCGGCGTCTCCATCTCGGCCGCCGGCACGCTGACCTCCGCGTTCGCCGCGGGGATGATCGTCGGAGCCCCGCTGATGGCGGTGCTCAGCCTGCGCTGGCCGCGCCGGCGGGCGCTTCTGATCTTCCTGACCGCGTTCGTGATCGTGCACGCCGTCGGCGCGATCACCACCAGCTTCCCGGTGCTCCTGGTGACCCGAGCGCTCGGGGCGCTGGCCAACGCCGGTTTCCTCGCCGTGGGACTCGCGACGGCGGCCGGCATGGCCAAGCCGGACGCCATGGGGCGGGCGACCTCCGTCCTGCTGAGCGGGATCACACTCGCGTGCGTCGCGGGAGTACCCGCCGGCGCCGCGCTCGGTCAGACCCTCGGCTGGCGGTCGGCGTTCTGGGCGGTGGCCCTCATCTCCCTGCCGGCCGTCCTCGCCGTCCTGCGCTCGGTGCCGGACACCGTGCGGGCGACCGACGACCCGGACGAGGCCCGTCCCGGCGCCCGGGACCAACTGCGGGCGCTGCGCGAACCGCGGCTGCTGGTCATGCTGCTGCTGGCGGCGCTGGTCAACGCCGCCACCTTCTGCACCTTCACCTATCTGACCCCGCTGAGCACCGACGTCAGCGGCTTCGCCGAGGGCTGGGTGCCCGCGCTGCTGGCGCTGTTCGGTCTCGGGTCGTTCGCCGGGGTCACCATCGGCGGCCGCCTGTCCGACACCCGGCCGATGCGGGTCCTGATTCCCGGCGGGATCGCCCTGCTCGCCGGGTGGGCGCTCTTCACGGCCACGGCCGCCAGCCCGGTCGCCGCGGTCCTGCTCATCTTCGTCCAGGGGGCCCTCTCGTTCGCCGTCGGCTCGACCCTGATCGCCCAGGTCCTGTACGCGGCGACCCGGGCGCCCTCACTCGGCGGCTCATTCGCGACCGCGGCGCTCAACGTCGGCGCGGCCGCCGGCCCCGCCATCGGCGGCGCCACCATCGCCGCCGGGCTCGGCTACCGTTCGCCGCTGTGGGTCAGCGCCCTGCTGGTGGCCGCGGCGCTGGCCACGGCGAGCCTCGCCCACGCCGTACGGCGCATGCGGGCCACGCCGCGCGATGACGCACCAGCCTTCCCCGCCACGGGGCGACCGCGCGGATGACCGAGACCTTGAAGATCCACGGTGCGTCGTCGCCGGCCGGGGCCGCACCGGCCTCTCACACCGGCTGCGCGGCCGAGGACTCCAGCGCACTGAGGAACCACCAGGCCACCGGAACCGGGTCGGGCCCGGCGGCCCGGCCGTCGACGACGGCCAGCAGCGCGAAGTACCGCGAGACCCGCGCGTCCGCGCCGACCCGGACCCGTTCGGCCAGCCAGCGCCGGAACTCCGCGTCGTCGTCGCGGCCGTGCGCGTCGGCGAAGACCGCGACCAGTTCCGCCACGACCGCCCGTGCCCGCGCGCAGCCCGGTGAGACGCCCTCCGCGAGCGCCGCACCGGCCAGGTCGAGGACGGCCTGCTCGGCCCTTCGCCAGCTCGCCGGATCGCCGCGGTCCGCGCCGGAGGCCCGATCGGCGGCGTGCCGCTCGAACGCGGCGCGGACCGCCGCCCGGAAGTCCGGATCGCTGACCAGGTACGCCAACTCGACCCACGCCTCGAGTTGCGCGGGCGCCGGGTCGTCCGGCGGGTCGGGCACCATCGAGCGCAGCCGCGCGGCGAAGCCCGGGTCCATGTCCAGGCCGCAGGTCGCCTCGCTGATGAGGTCGGCCACCATCCGGCGGCGCTGCCCCGCCGCGAGCGCGGCAAGCCGGTGCGCCCGGGTGACCGCAGCCGGACCCGCGCCGTGGGAGACGGCGTGCCGCAGCACGGCCTGCCGCACCCGCAGCTCCTGGATCCGTGCCTCCAGCGCGGCCGCCTGCCGGTCGGCGACCTGCGCCAGGCTCTGCGCCCCGCTGAGCACCCGGGCGACCGTGGCGAGGCCGACTCCGAGATCACGAAGCGTGCGGACGAGCTCGAGCCGGGCCAACGCCTCATCGTCGTACAGGCGGTATCCGCCGGGCGACCTGGCGACCGGGGGCACCAGTCCCTGATCGGAGTAGTACCGGATCGTGGCCACCGGAAGCCCGTTGAGCCGGGCCATCTCGCCGATCGTGTGCAGACCCTCGCGCATGCCGTCCAGCCTGACTCATCGATCCGCCGGACGGGACCCGTCCCCCGCCGGGTTCAGCCGCTCCAGGATCAGGTCGGCGACCCGGCCGGGCGCCTCCAGGTGAACGTCGTGGCCGGTCGCGACGTCCACCACCGTCAGCAGCGGCGTGGCCGCCCCGACCGCCGCCAGCTCGCGCGTGAACCCGCGCCGGTAGGCTGCGAACACCGTGGCGACCTCCGGCGGCAGCAGCTCCTCCAGGTCCTGGCCCGCCGACTGGACCACCACGAGCGGGCAGCGCGTCGCGCGGTAGGTCGCGAACAGGTCGAGGGTGCCCAGCTCGGCGACCAGCCGGGTCAGCGCGGGATCGCCGGCCCGCCGTACCTCCGCGTCGAGGAAGCCGCGCATCGTCTGCTCCGCCGCCCGCGCGGCGCCGGTGTCCAGGTCGAACGGCCCGGTGGGGTTGGTGTGCCCGTCCAGGTTGACGGCCAGGGGGCAGTGCGGGCGCCGTGTGGCCCACAGCGCCGCGACGATCCCGCCGAGGGAGTGCCCGACCACCGCCGGGTCGTCCAGCCCGAGATGGTCGATGACCGCGGCCAGATCGTCGATCGCGTCCGGCCAGGACCACAGGGCCGCCCCGGAGGCGCCGTGCCCGCGCAGGTCGACGGTGACCACCCGCAGCCCGGCCGCCGTGAGCAGCGGGGTCACCCGCCGCCAGTCGTCCATGGCACGGCCACCGCCGTGCAGCAGGACGACCGTCGCGCCCGTTCCCTCGTGGTCGCGGACGGCGATGTCCACGCCTCCGCGGGACACGACATGGTCCGTTCCTTCGCTCATCGTCACTCCTTCGATTCCGGGGTTCGGCCGACGCGGAGACTATGGAGCCTCAAGTCCCTTGAGACTCAACCCGGGCGGCCCGGCCCGGCGGCGGGGAGGAAGCGGGCGCCCGGGCCCGCCGGCGCGGGCCTGTGTGGCGGGTACGCGGCGGGGGAAGGACCTCGTCGCGTGGATCACGCGGGCGGGGGGGACGGAGGCCGACGATGGGTACGACCGGGCGCGAGGTCCACCCGCCGCCCCGGAGCATCCGGCTGCCCGGAATCCTGCTGGGAGTGGGCCTGGGCGGCTTCGTCGACGGCATCCTGCTCCACCAGCTCCTGCAGTGGCACCACATGCTCTCCAGCACGAACGGCGACCGCATCGGCGTGAGGTACTACGACCCGAACACCGTGTCCGGGCTGCGGATGAACACCGTGTGGGACGGGATCTTCCATGTCGTGTGCTGGCTGTCGGTGCTCACCGGGCTGGCCGTGCTGTACTCCCGCGTGACCCGCGACCGCCGCAGCGTGTGGACCTCCCGCTTCCTGTGGGGCTGGGTCCTCGTCGGCTGGGGCCTGTTCAACCTCGTCGAGGGGATCCTCGACCACCACATCCTCGCCATCCACCACGTCCGCGGCGGCCCGAACCGGCTGTGGTGGGACATCGGCTTCCTGGCGCTGGGCGCACTGCTGGTCGCCGCCGGCACACTGCTGCGGCGCGGCGCCCGGCCCGTCGGCCCGGCCCCGGCCGGGACGGTCTCCGCCTGATGGGCGGCCACCTCCACCATGCCGGGCACACGACGCCCGGCATGCTCATCGCCCTGGCCCCGGTCCTGGCGGCGGCCGCGTACCTGTGGCTCGTCGCGCGGGCCCGCGACCGGAGCCCCGGCGGGGGCCGGCACCACCTGCGGACGGCGAGTTTCCTCTGCGGATGCGCCCTGCTCACCGTCGCGCTGCTGCCACCCGTCGCCGCTCATGGCGACTTCCGCCACCACATGCTGCAGCACATGATCATCGGGATGTACGCGCCGCTCGCCCTCGTGCTCGGCGCTCCCCTGACGGCACTGCTGCGGGCGCTGCCCGGCGGCCACGCACGGCGGGTGACCCACCTGCTGCACGCCCGTCCGGCGCGCGTGCTCGCCCACCCGGTCACCGCCCTCATCCTCGGCACCGGCAGCCTGGGCGTGCTGTACTTCACGCCGCTGTACGACGCGATCGCCGCCCGACCCGCCGCGCACTGGCTGCTGCACGCCCACTTCCTGGCGTCGGGTTACCTGTTCGCCTGGGTGGTGGCCGGGCCCGATCCCGCGCCGGCCCGTCCGGGCGTACGCGCGCGGCTCGTGCTGCTCGGGGTGGCCGTGGCGGCGCACGCCACCGTCGCGCAGCTGCTGTACGGCGGGTTCCTCGTTCACGTCCACGCCCCGATCCCCCAGCTGCGGGACGCCGCGATGATCATGTACTACGGCGGGGACGTCGCCGAACTCCTCCTGGCCGCCGCGCTGGTGGCGACCTGGCGTCCCGAGCACTCCCGGCTGCGGGTCGTACGGCTCGGCGAGTCGCGGTAGGGCTCCGACGCTTCGACGGTGGCCCAACCGTCACCGGGATACGTTCACCCGGTGATAGCAATGATCTTCGAGTACCGGTTCGATCCCGGTGACGAGGCCGCCTACCGGGAGTACCTCGCGGAGTCGGCGCGGCTGCGTGAGCTGCTCCCGGACGTGGACGGCTTCCACGGGATCGAGCGGTTCACCAGCGACACCGATCCAGGGCGGTTCGTCGCGATCGGCTACTTCCGGGACGAGGAGGCGGTCGCCGCGTGGCGTAACACCCCGGCGCACCGGCGCGCGCAGGCGCTGGGCCGGCACCGGTTCTTCACCGACTACCGGCTGCGGATGGCCGAGGTGATCCGCGACTACGGGCCGCGCGACCGCGGAGAGGCCCCCGCCGACAGCCGCCGCGCCCACGACGAGGAGGAATCTCCATGCACGACCTGACCATCGACCTCGACGACGAGCCGGGCGCGCTGGCGGCCATGGGCGAGGCGCTCGGCGCCACGGGCGTCAGCGTGGAGGGCGGCGGCATGTTCGTCGTCGGCGGGCGGGCCGTCGCGCACTTCCTGTTCCACGACGGCGAGGCGGCGAGCGCGGCGCTGCGCGCGGCCGGTCTGCGGGTCACGGCCTGCCGGGAGGTCCTGGCCCGCCGCCTGGATCAGGACCGGCCGGGCCAACTGGGGGCGATCACCCGGGCCCTCGCCGATGCCGGCGTGAACATCGAGGTGCTCTACTCCGACCACGACCACCGGCTGATCCTCATCGTGGACGATCCGCGCGCCGGTGCGGCGGCGACGGCGGCCTGGGATCGTTGAGCAGGTCGAGGGTCGACCGCTGCCGGACCGGGTCGATGGCGTGACAACAAGCCCACCGCCTTTACGCAGTAAGGTCAGTGCATAGGTCAGTGCCCTCGCGGCTTCGCCGCCGCCTCGAGCGCCTCGAGCAACGTGCGCAGAGCGGCCTGGGCCAGCGCGGCCTCGCGTACCGCCGCGTGGATCGCCCTGATCGGCCGAGGACGCCGTACCCTGCGCATGACAACGCCGGGACGACGGCCGCCCAGCCCGAGCCCGGGGATCAGCGCGACCCCGAGGCCGGCCGCGACCAGGCCCTGTGCGGTGGCGTAGTCCTCGCTCATCGCGACGAAGTTCGGGCTGAAACCGGCCGCGGCGCAGGCGTCGAGCATGACGTCGAGACACGAGCCCGGCGGTTCGCTGCCGACCCACTGCTGGTCGGCCAGATCGGCCAGATCGAGCATCCGTCGTGCGGCGAGTGGATGGCCGGTGGGCAGCACGGCTTGGTACGCGTCGTCCAGGAGGTGGACGAGGCGGATCCCCCGGCGCTTCCCCTCCCCCGGCCGGACGACGAGCGCCAGGTCCGCGGCGCCCTTCTCCACCTCCGGCAGCGGATCTTCGGGGTCGGCCAGCTTGAGATCGATCTGCACGCCCGGATGCTCATGACGGAGCCGGGCCAGCGCAGGGGCTACCAGGGTCGGCCCCACCGACGTGAAATAGCGGACGGCCAGCCGGCCCGTTCGCCCGGATCGCAGGTCGGCCAGCGCGGTCTCCGCCTCCGCGACACTGCGGCCGATGACCGCGGCGTGTTCGGTGAGGAGCCGGCCCGCCGCCGTCGGCCGTACACCGCGCCCCACCCGCTCGAGCAGGGCGATCCCGGCCTCCTTCTCCAGCACCGCCACCTGCTGACTGACGGCGGACGGGGTGTATCCCAGATGCGCCGCGGCCGCCGTCACCGACCCGCTCGCGACCACCGCCCGCAGAATCTGCATCCGTCTCACATCGATCACGTAGCTCAGCTTAATGGTGATCCAGGAATCATCGATTGTCCTTAACGGTGGGTACGCGGCATCGTTCATGGGCGACGGAGGGAGAACGCGGATGGACGGTGCGGTGGGCAGGACTCTGGGGCTGGCCCGCATGGGCGTGCTCGCGCTGCTGTGGGGTTCGACGTTCCTGTGGATCAAACTGGCCCTGCACGCACTGTCGCCGGTCCAGGTCACCCTCGCTCGCTGCCTGCTGGGGACCGGCGCGCTGCTGGTCCTGTGCCTGACGGCACGGCAGCGTCTCCCCCGTGGCCGGGCCACCTGGGGTCACCTCTTCGTGGCGGCCTTCTTTTGCAACGCCCTGCCCTTCGCGATGTACAGCCTCGGCGAACAGACCGTCGACTCCGGGCTCGCCGGCGTGCTCAACGCGACGACTCCGCTGTGGTCCCTCCTGCTCGGCATCGCGATCGGCGCCGAACGCGGCATCCGCCCCGCACGCCTGGGCGGCCTGTTGCTCGGGTTCGGCGGAGTGACGTTGATCTTCGCTCCGTGGGAGGGACACGCGCAGGTCGGCTGGGGCGCGCTCGCCATCGTCGCCGCGGCGGCGAGCTACGCGGTCGGCTTCGCCTACATGGGACGTCACCTCGTCGGGCGGGGACACACGACCATCTCCCTCTCCACCGCCCAGCTCATGGCCGCCACCGCGCTGACCGCCCTCAGTTTCCCGGCCGGTGGACTGACACCGATCGGCCTCCATCCGACGGGCCTGATCGCGGTGGTGGTGCTGGGGATCTGCGCCACGGGGATCACCTTCCATCTCACCTACCGGATGATCGCCGATGAGGGCGCGACGAACGCCGCGACCGTCGGCTACCTGCTGCCGGTGGTCTCGGTGGGGCTGGGAGCCATCGTGCTCGACGAGCCCTTCAGCCTCCGGGTCGCCGCGGGCATGGCGGTCGTTCTCATCGGCGTCGGCATGACGCGCCGGGTGAAGGCGGCTTCGGCGACAGAGGCCGCCGCAGCCGGTGACGCGGTGACCGTCAGCTTTGTGCGTCGGCTGTGAGAACGCCGCGTACGGCCCCCTTGTCCGCGGACTGTGCCAGGGCGGCGTACGCGCGCAGCGCCGTGCTGAGCGGGCGCTCGCGGTGGCGAGGGCGGAAGTGCGAGGTCCGCGCGGCGAGGCCGGGGGCGTGCAGGTGGAGAGTACGGGCGGGGAGGTCGATGGTGACGAGGTCGCCGTCCTCGACCAGCGTGAGGGGGCCGCCGGCCGCCGTCTCCGGGGAGACGTGGCCGATCGCCAGGCCCGAGCTGCCGCCGGAGAAGGCGGCGCGCACAGCATCGACTTCTACACCGACGCGCGCATCGTGCACGTCGCGGTCGGTGGCTTCGACGCGCCGCGGTTCGGCGTGGGCTGAGCGGCGCTCAGTGCTCCGCCGGGGTCTCGCCCGAGGCTCCGGCGGACGCGCCGGAGCCGGAGTCGTTGCTCCAGGCGCGGAAGGCCTCGACCGTCTTCAGCTTGTGCTGCCGTGCGGCGGCCTCGATCTCGGCGGCCGGGGCCCCGCTCTCGATCAGGCGGACGAGCGCCCGGTGCTCCTCGATCGACTTCCAGCCTCGGTACGGGATCTGGGTGAAGACGGTCCGCCGGATCACGTCGAGCTTGCGCGTGGTGTCGCGCAGCGCCTCGACCAGCGCGGCGTTCGGGCAGCGGTTGTAGATGACCTGGTGGAACTCGTGGTTCAACCGGCCGAAGTTCAGCGAGTCGAGGGTGTCCATGCAGGCCACCATCCGGTCGTCGATCTCACCGAGGCGCTTGAGGTCGGCCGGGCGGATGTGCGGGGCGGCCAGGGCGGTGGCGTACCCCTCCAGCACCGCCAGGACGGTCAGCGCGTTCTCGTACTGGTCCGGGTCGGCCGGGGCCACGCGGGCGCCGGCGTTCGGCTGGTAGATGACCAGGCCTTCGGCCTCCAGACGCCGGATGGCCTCCCGGACCGGGAGGGGACTGACGCCCAGCTCCTCGGCGAGCGCGTCGATGACCAGGCGGTAGCCCGGACCGTACGTGCCGTTGAGGATCCGTTCGCCGATGATCTGGTAGGCCCGCTCCTGCTTGTTCACGATATACTATCGTATCAAATCTGCCGGGCTCGGCCGATGACCCTGTACAAACGAGCCGGCACCCCGCGTCTCCGACGCGCCGGCCTCCCGCAGGCTTCCGCGAACATCGCGGCCGGGCCCGCGGGGGCCCGGAGACCGGTCAGCCGTTGGACATGTAGGCGGCGAACTCCTCCAGCGAGATCTCGCCGTCGCCGTCGGAGTCCATCCGGCGGACGACCTCGGCCGCCGTCTCGTCGGTGACGTCCTCCCCGAGGGCCTTCATGAGCTGCTTGAGCTCGGGCGCGGAGACGCGCCCATCCTTGTTGATATCGACGATCTCGAACGTCGCCGCGTAGGCGCTGGTGTCCGGCACGATTTCCGGCCTTCCCGCTTGAGGGTCACGACGGCTCTCCCGAGCCACGACGCGAGACAACCTAGTGGAAGAGACGTCCGGCTTGGGATGGAATGCCGGTTGGTGGGCGTCGTGTCGGTGGGTTGGGGTTCCGTCACACCGGATAGACCGTTGGTTGATCGAGCCGCCGCCTTTACGTAGTAAGGTCACTACTGTGGAGAGCAGGAGCAGCTCCAGCCGCCCCTAGTACGACAGGTGCATCCGTGTACACATATCTCGACCATCCCGGCCCGATCCCCTTCGCGCACCGCGGCGGATCCCTCGACGGCCGCGAGAACTCCATGGCCGCCTTCGAACGCGCCATCGGGCTGGGCTACCGCTACCTGGAGACCGACGTGCGCGCCACCGCCGACGGCGTCCTGGTCGCCTTTCACGACGCGACCCTCGACCGGGTCACCGACCGCACCGGCCCGATCGCCCGGCTCGGTCACGCCGAGGTCGCCAAGGCACGCATCGCCGGCCGTGAGCCCATCCCCCGGCTGGAGGAGATCCTCGACGCCTGGCCCGGCGCGCGCCTCAACATCGACGTCAAGGCCGAGAACGCCATCGGCCCGCTCACCGAGGTCCTGCACCGGGCCCGCGCCTGGGACCGGGTGTGCGTCACCTCCTTCTCCGCCCGCCGCCTCCGGCACGTACGCGCCCGCATGCGCCTGCTGTCCGGCCGGGACGTGTGCACCGCGCTGAGCCCGCTGGGCGTCGCCACGCTGCGCGCCCGATCCGTCGGCGGCCCGCTCGGCCGGCTCGTGCGCCTGGCCGAACTCGGCGTGCCGTGCGCCCAGGTCCCCCGGCGCGTCGGCCGGACCCCGCTGGTCACCGAGGCGTTCCTGCGGACCGCGCACCGGCTCGGCCTGCAGGTGCACGTCTGGACGGTCAACGACCCGGTGGAGATGGAACGTCTCCTCGACCTCGGCGTCGATGGCATCATCACCGATGAGATCGAGGTGCTGCGCGACGTCATGACCGCCCGCGCGCAGTGGGCCGCCACGTCGGCCTGACGCCGGACATCCCCCGGGCGGCCGAGGAGGACGCGTGGGCCTGGCGCCCGTCGGCACCCCCGTCGAGACGACCTCCGGCGACCGCCGGCGCGAACAGCGCGGCTGGTACTTCTACGACTGGGCCAACTCCGCCTTCGACACCACCGTCGTGGCGGTGTTCCTGGGGCCCTACCTCAGCGACATCGCCAAGGCCGCGGCCGACGCCGACGGGTTCGTGCACCCGCTGGGCGCCGACCTCCGGGCCAAGGCGGTCTACCCTCTCGCCGTCACGCTGTCGGTGGTCCTGCAAGTGCTCGTCCTGCCCCTGGCGGGCGCGCTGGCCGACCACACCGGACGCAAGCGGGCGCTGCTCGGGGCGTTCGCCTACATCGGGGCGTTCGCCACCATGGGCCTGTACTTCGTCGGCGGCGGGCGGTACCTGCTCGGCGTCGTGCTGTTCGTGGTCGGCAACCTGGCGCTGGGCGCCTCCACCGTCGTCTACAACGCGTTCCTGCCCGACATCGCCGCTCCGGACGAACGCGACGCGGTGTCCTCGCGCGGCTGGGGCCTGGGCTATCTCGGCGGCGGGCTGCTGCTCGTGCTCAACCTCGCGCTGTTCCTGGCGCACGACGCCTTCGGGGTGACCAAGACCGAGGCGGTGCGGATCAGCCTGGCCTCGGCCGGCGTCTGGTGGGCGGCGTTCACCCTCATCCCCCTGCGCGCGCTGCGCGACCGGCGCCGCACGCCCGTCGCCGAACCGCTGCCCGCGGCCGTGCGCTCCGCGTTCGGCCGGCTGACCGACACCCTGCGGGACATGCGCGGCCGGCCGGTCGCGCTGCTTTTCCTTCTGGCGTTCCTGGTCTACAACGACGGCGTGCAGACGGTGATCACGATGTCGGCGACGTTCGCGACGGAGGAGCTGAAGCTCGGCCAGACGGACGTGATCGCGGCGGTGCTGCTGGTGCAGTTCGTCGCCTGCGGCGGGTCGCTGCTGCTGGGCCGGCTCGCCCGGCGGTACGGCGCCAAGCGGGTCGTGCTGACCTCCCTGGTCCTGTGGACGGCCGTCGTGCTGGCCGCGTACGGGTTGCGGCGCGGGTCGGCGGCGGAGTTCCTGGCGCTGGCCGCCGCCATCGGTGTGGTCCTGGGCGGCACGCAGGCGCTGTCGCGGTCGCTGTTCTCCCACCTGCTGCCGCGCGACCGCGAGGCGGAGTACTTCGGCTTCTACGTGATCAGCGACAAGGGGACCAGCTGGCTGGGGCCGCTGGTGTTCGCCGCGGCGTTGCAGTGGACCGACAGCTACCGCACCGCCCTGGTCTCGCTGGTGATCTTCTTCGTGGTCGGCTTCGCGCTGCTGGTCACCGTGGACGTTCCGCGCGGCGTACGGGAGTCGGGGAACCCGCTCCCCCGGCGACTCTGAGGGTCGCCGTCCGCGGATCGCTCATCCGGTGCGCGGCGCGTGCGTGAACTCCCGGATGAGCCGGGCCAGTCTCGTCGGCTGGTCGAGGGGGATGAGGGTGTAGGTGTCCGCCACCTCGGCCAGCCGTCCGCGGAGCAGGTCGGCGAGACGGCGGCCGTGCTCGGGCGGCATCACCCGGTCCGCGCTCGCCCAGACCACCAGGGCGGGGCGGTCGACGTCCGGCAGGCGTTCGGCCGCGGTGAGCAGGAACCCGGTGTCCGCCGCCGCCGCGCGCAGGACCCGTACGGTGTCGCGGCGGATGTCCGGCCGGGTCAGGAGGGGTCTCATCCAGCGGGCGGTGGCGGCGTCTCCTCGTTTGGTGAGCCACCCGAACGCGAGCGGGAGCCGCCGGATCGGGCGGAGCCGCATCTGCTGCATGAACAGCCCGAACAGTCGAGGCGGGAGCCGCCCGGCGAGCAGCAGCGTCCGGCCCGTCAGACCCGGCGGGAAGTTGTCGAACGCGTCGCATGAGGCGAGGACGACCCGTCCGACGCGCTCGGCTCCCTCCGCCATGAGGAGCTGGACGAGCGCACCGCCGGTGTCGTTGCCGACCAGGGTGACGTCGCGCAGGTCGAGACGGTCGAGGAACTCCCCGACCAGCCGGGCCAGCCCGTGCGGTGAGAGGTCGGCGTCGGGGCGCATCGCGCGACGGTGCGCCCCGAGTGGCAGTGTCGGCGCCACGCATCGGTGGTCCGGGGTCAGCTCCGCGACCGGTCCGTCCCACAGCGAGGCGTCCATCAGCAGCCCGTGCAGCAGCACGACGGTCGGACCGTCGCCGCCGGTGTCCTCGTACTCGATCGTTCCGGCGGACAGCTCGACGGTCCTCATGCCCGCCCCGTTCGGGGCGCCGCGGACTCCGCGGCGCGGTGTTCCGGCTCCGCGCGGTCGAGCAGATGCCGGCGGAGGAAGGAGAGCTCGGCGTCGAGGGCCTGCTCGTGCGCGTCCAGGAACGGGGCATAGTGCCCACCGGGCAGGCGGACGAGCTCGCCCCTGGGCGCTCGCCGCGCCGCGCGGATCGCGGGGCCGGGTGGAGCGGTCTGGTCCTGCTCGCACACCACGACCAGCAGCGGACAGCGCACGCGGGAGGCGTGCCGGCTGGGCCGGTACAGCGTGATGCGGAGCGCCGAGCGGGCGGCGATCACCTGCGGCCAGTCCGGATAGCGGTTACCCGGGTTGAGCGCCCGGTCTCCGTCCTGACCGTCCGGAGTGGTGAGCATCGAAATGGTCCCCGGCTCGCCGGCGAGCGATACCAGCAGCGGGGGGCGGCCGAAGAGACCGCCCACGGCGTCCAGGAGACCCCGGCCGGTGAACCGCAGCATCGCCGACGGCCTCTGGTGGCGCCCGGCCTTGGGCGTGGCGTTCAGGCCGTCGGCGAGCGGCATCTGCGCGATCGCCGCCGCCACCCGCGGCTCGCCGGCCGCGGCCCGGAAGATGTGACCGCCCGACAGCGAGAACCCCCATATGGCGATCCTTTCCGGGTCGACCTCGGGCAGTGTCGCGGCGAAGCGGATCGCGGCCCGCCAGTCGGCGAGCTGCTCCCCCATCCGCAGGACCTGGCGCGGCCGCCCTCCGCTCTCCCCGAGCCGGCGGTAGTCGAAGGCCAGCACACTGAACCCCGCCTCGTGGAAGGGGCCGGCGAACGGATCGGTGCCCGGCTCCTTGGTCACGGCACCGCCGGCCCCCATGACCACACAGGCGCCGTTGCGGCCCGGATAGTGCCATGCGACGCACTCGGTGCCGTCGCTGATGAAACGAACCTTCTCCCGCTGCGCGGAAACCCGCATCCCGACCCTCCGTCGAATGGACTGGATCAACGAGCCCAAGTGAACCACGCGGTTCACATGTCGTCCACGGCGGGTCCGCGGCCGGGACTCCGGCGGGGCGGGGGCTATCCGCCGGCGGCCTCTTCGCGCTCCAGCATGCGGATCAGCGCCTCGAACCCCGCGGCGACGCCGGGGGCGTCACCGGTGGTCAGACGCTCCAGCAGGAAGCCGCGCAGCGTGGCGAGGATCATCTCGGCGACCTCGCGCCGCCGCCGGTCGGACCAATGCGCCGGGCAGAGGGACTCCAGGACGGGCAGGTACTGCCGGGACGCCTCCCGGGCGAGGTCGGAATGGCGCTCGGGGTCGTACATGGCCAGGCCGATGGCCTGGTCGAGCACACGGCTCAGCCGGGATTCCTCGTTCAGGAGGGTGGGCCACACGGCACGGATCCGCGCCGCCAGTGTCTCGTGCCCCGACGCCTCGCGCGCGGCGGCCATCGCGTTGTCGATCCGCCTCGCGCGGAGCTTGAAGACCACTTGGCGGAGCAGGTCCTCGACGCCGTCGAAGTGATAGAGCAGCACCTTGTGCGTCGTACCGGCCGCCCGCGCCGCACGCCGCAACGAGAAGTCCACGAGCCCGTTCGCGGCGACGTCCTCGGTGACACACTCGAGCAGTTCCCGGCGCCTGGCCTCGCCACGTGGCGACCCCGCCGATCGCCGGTACCCCGCCTTCGGTGCCTCATCAGCCGCGAATCCCATGGCCACAGCTTCCACCGTCCGGGCGATCGCCGCACATCGGAGGCGCGACACGTCCACGGAAGTATGAGTTTCATATGATATGAAACTGATGTAAGTTCGCGAACGGAAGGTCGTCGAGCGGTATCCGGATCCCGGCGGACCGCGTGCGACGGCCTGACATCCGGGCCACGGCATCTCACACGGAAAGAACTGATCATGATTCTTGTGACCGGAGCGACCGGCACCATCGGACGCCCACTGATCGACCTGCTCGTTCGGGAGGGCGCCAAGGTCCGCGCCGTCACCCGCGACCCGGAGGCCGCCGGTCTGCCCTCGGGCGTCGAGGCCGTCGCGGGCGACCCCTCACGGCCCGGCACGGTCGTCCCGCACCTCGAGGGGGCCACCGCCGTGTTCCTGCACCCGCGGGCCGCCGGAGAGGCCGCCGCCGATCTGCTGGCGTTCGCCCGGGAGCGGGGCGTCGAGCGGGTCGTGGTGCTCTCGGCCATCAACGTGGACGACGATCCGGCGCAGCAGCCCTCCCGCTTCCAGGGCGACCGGAACAAGGAGGCCGAGGACGCCGCCATCGCGAGCGGCCTGGAGTGGGTGAGCCTGCGGGCCGCCTCCTTCGCCGTCAACACCCTCCGTACGTGGGCGCCCCAGGTCCGGGCCGGTGACGTGGTGCGAGGCCCGTACGCGGCCTTCGCCGAGCCTCTGATCGACGAGCGGGACGTCGCGGAGGTCGGCGCCCGCGCGCTGCTCGGCGCCGACCTGGCGGGCCGCCGGCTCCGGCTCACCGGCCCGCGGTCCCTCTCCCACACGGCGCTCGTCACCGTCATCGGCGAGGTGATCGGACGGCCGCTGCGCTATGCGGAGGTCCCTCCGGAGGCGTTCGCGCGAGGCCTGGTCGAGCGGGGTCTCCCGCGGCCCTTCGTCGAGGCCCTGATGGCCAGGTACGCCCGGGGTGCCGGACCGGCCGAGACCGTCACCGACGAGGTGGCGAGGATCCTCGGCCGCCCCGCCCGCACGTACGCCGAATGGGTCGCCGACCATGCCGCCGCGTTTCAAGGCTGACGGCGCCCCGACCAGGACCGAGGAGAACACCATGACCGGTACGGAAGCGTCCCCCGGCGCGGCCGCCCACACCTCGCACCCGGCCTCTGCCGGGGCCATGACCGAGCGGAGCGAGGGAATCGACGACACAGCCCCACGGGTCGACCCTCCGACGAAGGAGGACGCCATGACCGTGCTGCGCACCCCGGAGGAGCGGTTCGCGGATCTGCCCGGCCACCCCTTCGCGCCGCACTATGTCGAGATCGACGCCGGTGACGGCGCCGGCACCCGGCTACGGGTCCACTACGTCGACGAACGACCGAGCGATCCGGCCACGGCCTCCGGGGAGACGGTCCTGCTGCTGCACGGCGAACCGTCGTGGAGCTACCTGTACCGCCACGTCATTCCGCCGCTGGTCGCGGCCGGGCACCGCTGCGTGGCCCCCGACCTCGTCGGCTTCGGCAGGTCCGACAAGCCCGCCGACCGCTTCGCGTACACCTACCAGCGTCATGTCGACTGGCTCACGGAGACGGTGTTCGACCGCCTCGACCTGCGCGACCTGACGATGGTGTGCCACGACTGGGGCGGCCTGCTGGGACTGCGCCTGCTGGCCGCGAGCCCGGATCGATTCCGCCGCGTGGTCGCCACGAACACCCTCTTCCCGACGGGAGATGAGAGCCTCGGCGACGCGTACGCGACCTGGCTGCAACTCAGTCAGCGCGCGAACCCATTCGAGCCCGGCCAGGTCGTCGACCGGGGCACCGTGACCGAGCTCGACCCGGCGGTGCGCGCGGCGTACGACGCGCCGTTCCCCGATGAGTCGTACGTGCAGGGCGCCCGTCAGTTCCCGCTCCTCGTCCCCATCGCGCCCTTCGACGCCGCGGCACCGGCGAACCGCGCGGCATGGGCCGTCCTCGAAACGCTGCGGACGCCGTTCCTCTGCGCCTTCAGCGACAAGGACTACGGGGTCGGTGACAGCGAGCGGATGCTGCGGACGCGGATCCCCGGCGCGGCGGGACGAGCGCACCCCACCATCACGAACGCGGGCCATTTCGTCCAGGAGGACCGCGGGCCGGAGCTCGCCGCGGTCATCGACGGCTTCATCGGCTCGACGCGCTGACCGGCCCCGTCCAGCGGTCGCGGCGCTGAGGGAGACGGAGAGACGCCCACCGGTCCCCGAGTGTCGATGAGCGAAGGAGAGGACGCTCCGATCGCCTGTCACGAAGAGTCGCTTTGGGGGCGTCGCGTGTTCGCGAGGCCCGGACCGTCTACGAGCGGTTGCCGGTCCCGCCTGCCGAGGGGGTGGCCTGCAGGCCGGACGGCGCGGAAGATCGTGGCCGGGCTGTTCGTCTCGCTGGACGGGGTGGTGGAGGCGCCCGAGACGTGGCACTTCCCCTACCTGAGTGAGGAGATGGGGGCGGCGGTCGGCCAGATGTACACCGAGGCCGACACCCTGCTGTTGGGGCGGGTGACCTACGAGGCGTTCGCCGCCGTCTGGCCGCACCAGACCGGCGAGATGGCCGAGGCGATCAACGGCATCCGCAAACTGGTCGCCTCCACCACCCTCACCGAGGCCGGCTGGACCAACGCGGAACTCATCGGAGGCGACGCCGTCGCCGCGGTGAAGGAACTCAAACAGCGACCGGGCGGCACGACCGCAGTGGCGGGCAGCATCAGACTGGTCCGCGCCCTGCTCGAGGCCGGGCTCCTGGACGAGCTGCGCCTGCTGGTCCACCCCTTGGTGGTCGGCACCGGACAGCGCCTCTTCCCCGACGGCACCGCGCCCGTGCCCCTCGAACTCTCCCGCTCGAACGTCTTCACCACCGGCGTGCTCGACCTGACCTACCGGCCCGCCTGACCTGCCCACTGACCAAGAACGGAAGACATCGATGAACGACATCCGGACCGAGGCCGAGACCGGCGTTGAGACCGGGACGCTCCAGGTTCCCGGCGCACGCCTGCACTACGAGGTCCGGGGAACCGGGCCGCTGCTGCTGATGATCCCCGGCGCACCCGCCGACGCCGGAGCGCTGGCCGGGCCGGCGGCATGCCTGGCCGACCGCTACACCGTCGTCACCTACGACCAGCGCGGCCTGTCGCGCAGCGCCCTGACCGACCCGCCCGCCGACCAGCACGTCGCGGTCTTCGGCGACGACGCTCACCGCCTGCTGACCGCCCTGGGTGACGGGCCGGCCTACATACTGGGCAACAGCGGCGGCGCGCTCACCGCACTGGACCTGGCGGCACGCCACCCCGAACAGGTGCGCGCCCTGATCGTGCACGAGCCGCCCCTCCCCGAACTGCTGCCCGACCGCGACCACTGGCGGGCGGTGTTCCAGGACGTGTACGACACCTACCGCGACCAGGGCGCGGGCGCGGCGATGGGCAGGTTCATCGCCACCGTCGACGGCCCCGACGCCGCGCCCCCCGCGATGCCCGACCCCTCCCGGATGCCGCCCGAGGCGCTGGAGATGATGGGCCGCATCCAGGGCAACCTCGACCACTTCCTGGCCCACATCCTGCTGCCCGTGCTGCGCTTCACCCCCGACATCGCCGCACTGCGCTCCGGGCCCGCGCCAGTCACCGTCGGCATCGGAACGGCTTCGGGAGACGGTGTTCCCGCCCTGTCGGCGCGGGCGCTGGCCGAACGGCTCGGCGTCGAGCCGCTCGCCTTCCCCGGCGACCACCAGGGCCTGGCGATCGATGCCGCCGCCTGCGCCGAAATCATCCACGCGGCCCTCGCCTGACCCCCGCCGGCAGAACGGAGCTCCAGACCATGACGACGCCGCCCAAGGGCAACCCCGCCAGCTACTTTCCCGCGATCGAGGCCAAGTACGGGCGCCCCGTTCAGGACTGGATCGACCTCATCGACTCCTCGCCCCTGACCAGGCACATGGAACTCGTCGGCTGGCTCAAGACCGAGCATGGCCTCGGACATGGCCACGCCAACGCCCTGGTCGCCCACACCCTCGCCACCAGGAAGTAGGCCGGACGGACCCGTCCCGTGAGCACCGGCCCCCTTCCGGCTCTCACGGGACGAGGTCGAACGGACGGAGCCCGCCGGGCATCGCAGGAGGTCGAAGTATGTTCCTCGCACTCCGTCATCTCCTCACCGGCGGCAGGCCGTCAGGAAGGAAGCTTCGGCCTGGGCAGTACGGGCGCGCCTACTTTCACGGAGAGCCGGAGAAGGCTGGGTGCGTGCCGGGTCCCCAGGATGCCGAGGTTCGTCACGAGAATGCCCTCTTCGACAACGGCGACGGCCGTCGGCCCGTCGAGTCCGTCGTCGGCCGTCGCGAGAACGGTCACCACCCCGTCGGGTGCGATGCGCTGGACGGTGTTCTCTGGATGCACCGCGAGATATATGTTCCCGAAAGCGTCGAAGGCGAAGTCGTCCGCGGGTACACCTGAATGAATCTCAGTGGTCCTGGACGGCCGACCGGCCTGCGGTTCGATGCGGAGTATGGTGGCCTGCGCAGTATTCGTGACGTAGAGACTTCCGTCAACGAATTTAACGCCATTTACCCCTGTTCCCGAGACGGGGTCGTCGAACGACGTGGGCTTCAGGCGGTCATCGGCCAGCCAAAGCTGCAGATCGTCGTGGCCGCGAGGCAGGTAGAGGATCTCTCCGTTCACGGAATCCGCAGCGAAGAGAGTGCCCTCATCGTCGAACGTGATGCCGTTGAGCCCCGCACTCGCCTTGGCGGCGGCGAACCGAGCCCAGCACCCGGCGGTGTCACTCCTCCAGATCCCCGCTACGGCCTCGTCCTGACTGCGCACGGCCACATAGAGCCGATCGTCCGCGTCTGACGCGAGCCCGACCGCCATGGCGTCGTCGGACCGTCGGACGACCCGCTCCGCACCGGTCGTCGAACGCCAGACGGTTCCGGCCGCCAACAGCGTCGTGCAGATGGTGCCGTCCTTCAGCACGACGATGTTCTCCGGCGTTTCACGAGCACCGTAGTCGAACGACTTCACAGTGGTGACTTCTTCGACATCCGCGG
The DNA here is from genome assembly GCF_039542035.1 of Actinoallomurus liliacearum. NCBI lineage: Bacteria > Bacillati > Actinomycetota > Actinomycetes > Streptosporangiales > Thermomonosporaceae > Actinoallomurus > Actinoallomurus liliacearum. The sequence goes on along the minus strand of NZ_BAABHJ010000002.1, from coordinate 40,629 downwards.
ATGACATGGCCCTCTATTCTCCCGGTGACTCAGTCGCCGGCCAGTTGCTCGGTCGCCTGTTGACCGGCGTCGGTGACGCGCCGCAGAAAGGCGGCGAGCGTCTGAAGTTCGTCGTCGGTGTAGTCCGCGCAGATGCGGTCCATCGAGGTATTCATCCCGGAGTAGAGCTCGAACAGCTCCGGGACGCGGTCGCGCAGGGGGTACACGGTCACGGCGCGGCGATCGGCGGCGTCCGGGTCGCGCCGGCGGACGGCCCAGCCGCCTCGTTGCAGCCGGTCGAGGATGCCGGTCATCGTGGCCGGGTGCAGACCGGCACGGCGGGCGAGGACGCTGGGGCTCATCGGCCCGTGCCGGTTGAGCAGGTCGAGACAGAAGAGGTCGGCGTCTTTGATATCGACGTGGTCGCAGATCTGATGGTTGAGCAGTGACAGCTGAATGCTCAACTCGCGCAGGGACTCTTTGATCGTGTTGGTCGTTCGCCGTCGATCTCGCGCCGAGCCGGCATCCTCGCCATTGGTGGACGCCATGGTCGACATCCTCCTAGCTCGATATGATATCCGCTACGTATTTGATGAGGATCTGACGATGTTAGCGCACCCGAAGGCCCTGCTCGCGGCGCGAGGGCCAGGGTGACGACGGCGACCGAAACGCAGTAGACCTTCTCGCCCTGCTGTAGGTGCTGTAGGTGCTGTCCCGCCAGGCGGGTTCGGCCGGCTCGGATCCGGGTTCCAGGGCGTCCTGCCGGGCGGCTGGTCGAGGTCGGCCGGATCCGGGAGTCCGGGCAGGCGCGTGCCGTACGGCGCCGGGGGCGTCTGCGGCACGAGCGCCGCCCGGTGGACTCCGCCGCCATGCGGCGGCGTCCAGGACATCGGGACGGTCTCGGAGCAGCATGGCCAGGGTGTCGCGCAGCGCGGCGGGCGAGCCGACGAAGGACTCGTGGTCGAGCAGGAGGCCCCGCCGACTCCGGTCAGTACGGCGCTGAAGAAGGAATGAGTCTGACCCAGGCCCGTTCCTTCGGATTGGGATGCGGTTCGGTTATGCGGTGGGCTGCAGGAAGCGAACAACGGACGCCTTCTCCAGGTCGATTCCCAGCTCGATCTGAGGCGGGACGGACCCGAACGCATTCACCTGGATACAGCGTGCGCCGGAGCCACGGGTCCAGGTGGCGATGGCCAGCCCGTCGGCAATGACGGTGGGCCGGATGATGCCGCCTCCCGGCCACACGCCGGCCTGGTGGAGAGCGGGGACTGATATGTCGCGGGTGCGGTAGCCGACCAGGTAGTTGTCGTAGGCGGGCAGCATGCGAACGTCTGGGGTGTCAGACGGGCCCGTGGGTTCCTCCACCCGCCCGGCGAGCATGGTCAACGCACCGTACTCGATGATCACGCCGGATTCCGCCAGCATCTTCCAGGCCCTGCGCGCCCACGTGACCGGCAGTCCGGACCAGGCGGCGAAGTCCTCCAAGGCGGCGGGGGCGTGCGCGGCCAGGTAGCGGCGGGCCAGCTCGGTGAGGGCGGCGTCTCCCTCCCGCCGGCCGCCCCCGGTGGTGGGCAGCCAGTCGTCGAGCAGCACATACGTGGCTTCACCAGCGCGTCGCGGGCCGTAACAAAGAGTGCCGGTGAGTGCGGCGTGGCGGATCAGGTGGAAAGGTGCCTGTCCGTCCGGCGGGATACCGAGGGCGGTGAGGTGCTCAGTCAGCTCGGGTCGAGTAAGCGGGCCGTGCGTGGTGAGGACGCGCCGAAGGAGATGGTCGGCGCGCTGTCGCAGATCGTCGTTCAGGCCCAGCTGCTGGTAGCGGTGGCCGGTCGCGGCGAGGATCCTGGGGGCGAGCAGTCGCAGGACCCAGCGGGCGTCGTCGCTGGGGATCGTGTGCAGGGTGCCGCGCATGTACCAGCCGCGGACGATGCTCCGCTCTTCCTCGTACGCTGCGCGGACGGCTCGGGGAGTGAGGTCCCGCCCGCGTACCCGGATGCCCAGGTCGGCGGCCGTGGCGTCCTGGGCCTGGATGGCGAAGACCCGTCGGACGGCGGCGTCGGCCGAGGCCTCCCGCGTACCGCCGGCCAGGGCCTGAGCATGGGCCCGCAGCCTGCGGACGCTTTCATGGTCGAGCATCGGCTGTCCATCTCATGGTCCGGCGCGGTCAGGAGACGGCTGTGCCGATCGGGGCAGCCGCATGGCTGTGGGCGACCAGCGCGACGTTCAGATCATTGCGCTCAACGAATCTGGTGATATCCGCGATGCGCGTATCCAGGTCCGCCTGCGGTTCGCCCTGGCCGGCGTGCTCGGCCAGGGCCGACAGCGACAGCGCAGTGTGGCCCTGCTCTCGCAGAGCGCGGACGGTGTCTTCCCAGGCCCACGTCCCGAGGCAGGCACCAGGAACGAGTACGAAGGTGGCCAAGTGATCTCCCAGAAGTGAGGTGCTGCGGGGAGCATAAAGTCAATACCGGACAGATCCCGCCCTCCTTTGCGCTGTGGGTCAGGGATAGGAGGCCGAGGCCCCGTCGGGCCGTAGCCTCGGCCGGCGGTCAGCTCTGGCCGGTCGGCGGGTGCGGGAACACCGACAACCGGTCGGCGCGGCCGTAGGTCTGCCCGGAACGGTTGATCGCGACGATGTACTGACCGATGACCTCGACGGTGTTGGCGATCTCCCAGAGCACCTTCTCCTGAACGGGGTTCATCTTGGCGGCGAACTGGTTGGCCACGTCGTGGATGGGGCTGGGGACCGTCTCCTCCTGCCGGACGCCGGCCCCGGCGCGTTGTAGCTGTTGCCGTCGACCCCGCTCTGTCCCCCGTGGACCTCCTTGACGGTCGCCTGCTGCCCGAAGACCGTCCTTGACGGACATCACCTTGCTACGGAGTGCCTCGTAGTCGCCGACCACGGTCCGCGCGGCCCCAGCATCCGTTGCTCCGCGCCGCGCATGGACCCCAGATCCACCCGGATCGGCCCGCAGGCGGGCACGTTCTGGTCGTCCTGCTGACCGCTTCCGCCGACGTTCCGGCGGGTCCTGGTTGAAAGAGGGCGGCGTGCAGGCGACCTGCGGGGTCGGCACCAGGTAGGCGACATCGGTGGTGGCGTTCGGATCCGTCTGCCCGTCATCGCCCGCGTTCGGATCGAACGCCGGACCGTACAGCGGTTGCTGTGGGTCGCTCACCGCGACTTCCATGTGGTGTGATCCTCGAACCGTGCCTGGACCTGGCTCAGGAGGAGCGCGCTTCGGACCTGGTCTGCTCCCCCTTCCGCGCGTCGGGCCCTGCGCTCGGGGCGGTGCGCCGGTGTCGGCCGCGCAGTGCGGAGGCGAGCGCGCCGACCAGGGCCAGGACCGTGGCCACGGTGAAGACGGTGACGAGACCGTGATGGAACGGACCGGTCACCAGGGTCGGGAAGAACCGGGTGCCGGTGAGGGTGTGGACGTCGCCGGCGGGCAGGGTGCGCAGGACTCCGCTCGGCGCGAGCAGATGGCCGATCGGGTTGTTGCCGAGGAAAGTGGCGAACAGGCTGCTGACCGGCGGCAGGTTCGCCGCCTGGGCCGCCGTGCCCGCAGGAACGCCGTGCGCCCGCAGGCCGCTGTCGAGCGCGCCGGGGAGCGAGCCCGCGAGACCGGTGATCATGAGTGAGAAGGACAGGCCGATCGACAGGGCGGTGCCGGAGTTCTGGAACGTCGAGCGCATCCCGGAGGCGACTCCGCGCTGGTCCGGCGGGACACTGCCCATGATCGCGGAGGTGTTGGGCGCCGCGAACATTCCCTGTCCGAGGCCGCTGAGCAACAGCATGGCCGCGAACACGGGATACGGGAAGTCGACCGGCAGGAGGAGAAGGCCGACGAAGGCCCCGGCCACCACGAGCAGCCCGGTCGTGGCGAACAGCCGCGCGCCGAAACGGTCGGACAGCCAGCCGGAGATCGGCCCGCCCAGGAGGAACCCGATCGTCAGCGGGAGCATGAAGATGCCGGCCCACAGCGGAGTGCGTTCGAAGTCGTAACCGCGCAGCGGCAACCACATGCCCTGCAGCCACATGATCAGCGTGAACTGCAGGCCGCCGCGGGCGATCGCGGTGAGCAGCGCCGCCAGATTGCCCGCGGCGAAGGCACGGATGCGGAACAGCCCGAGCTCGAACATCGGTTCCCTGATCCGAGTCTCCGTGACGCAGAAGGTGACGAGCAGCGCCAGGCCCCCGCCCAGCGCGCCGAGCACGTACGGGTTCGTCCACCCGGTCGAGTGGCCGCCGTACGGCTGAATGCCGTAGGTGATGCCGACGAGGAGGGCACCCGCGCCGGCGGTGAAGGTCAGGTTCCCGACCCAGTCGATGCGGCCGGGCCGGCGAGAGCCGATCTCCCGCAGACTGCGGTACGACCATGCCGTGCCGGCCACGCCGATCGGCACGCTCACCCAGAACACCGCCCGCCAGTCGATGGCCGCCAGCAGTCCTCCGGCGAGGAGGCCGATGAACTGGCCCGCGAGCGCGGTGATCTGGTTGATGCCGAGCGCCATGCCGCGCTGCCGGGCCGGGAAGGCGTCCGTGAGGATGGCGGCGGAGTTCGCGGTGAGCATCGAGCCGCCGACGGCCTGCACGATCCGGAAGCCGATGAGCCACAGGGCGCCGCCGCCGCCCTTGAACGGATCGAGGGAGAGGGCGATCGAGGCCGCGGCGAAGATCGCGAAGCCGGCGTTGTACATCCGGACACGGCCGAACATGTCGCCCAGCCGGCCCAGCGCGACCACCAGCACGGCGGAGACCAGCAGATAGCCGAGGATCATCCACAGCAGGTAGCCGATGTTGCCGGGTGCGAGCGGGTCCAGTCCGATGCCGCGGAAGATCGCGGGTAGGGAGATGATCACGATCGAGGAGTCGATGGTCGCGATGAGCACGCCCATCGTCGTGTTGGACAGTGCCACCCACTTGTAGCGCCCGTTCCCCTCGTGGGCGCGCTCGCGGTCGTCCACAGAACCCATCCGTCTGTTGTCTCCGTCCGTCACAGCCGTTCCGCCAGTCGGTCGAGCAGAGGAAGCACCGGAAGGAGCGCCCGCCGCTCGGTCGGCGTGAACTCCGCGTCGATGACGGCGGCCAGGCGCCGTATGGATTCCGAGCGCCGGTCGGCGACCAGTCCACGGCCCGCCTCGGTGATCGTCATCACCGCCCGGCGGCCGTCGCTCTCGTCCGGGCTCCGGTCGACGAGGCCGCGTTCTTCCAAGGCGGCCAGGGTGGCCGCCATGGCCTGGGGCCGTACGCCTTCGACGGCGGCGAGCGCGCTCGGTGAACTCGGACCTTCCCGGTCGAGCCTGGCCAGCGTCGATATCTCGGAGAGCGCCAGGCCGCCCACGGATCCCTTGGCCTGCCGCATCTTCCGGGCGATCCGCCCCACGCTCAGGCGCAGCGCCGCCGCGATCTCACTCGCGTCCACCTCGTCCGCGTCCGCAGCCGACGCGTCGATCTCCGGCATAGTTGCTTACGGTAACTTAATAAGTTGTTTTTAACTATGTGCCCGAGATGCCTGTCCTGTGCTGGCCAACGGGCCGGGGCCGGGCGACCCCGGCACCGGGTCGGTCGGGTCGCCTTCCGAAGCCCGCCGCGGATCCCGCGACGAATTGTCACCGCGGGCGGCCCGTCGGCCCGCTTGGCGGCCGACGGTTGAAAACGGCGTGAAAACTCACCGGCGAGTGCGCGCACGCGCCGCCCTGTCCGAGATCTCGAACAATTACCAGTGAGCGAATCGGCTGGTGAGGTCGGAGATCGGGTCCGCCGCCGACGCCGCACCGGAGTGATCGGCGACATATTCGCCTCTCGGCCGGCCCTCCGCCTTGACCGTTCCCGAATCCGGTTCTTACCGTCGCATCGATCCGATGGGGAGCGCAGAGAAATGCGCGACACAGCGGCACGACGTACCACGTGACCAACCTGAACGACTCGGGCAGCGGGTCGTTCCGCGACGCCGTCAGCGCGTCCCACCGCACGGTGGTCTTCGACGTCGCCGGCTACATCAAGCTGTCCTCCGCCGTCTCCGTCAAGAGCGACATCACGATCGACGGCACGACCGCCCCGGACAGGGCGTCGGCTTCATGGCCCGGGAGGTGTCGTTCGCGAACTCCTCCAACGACATCGTCCGCAATGTGCGCTTCCGTGAGGGCACCCTCGACCCGGACAGCGACAAAGCGAGCCCTGCCCGACGGTGAACCCCAGTCCGTCGACGACGAGCCGGTCTCCGTACCGCTTGGTGAGTCCCTCGATCGTGATCGCCCGCACCGGATAATAGATAACGGTTAGCTATAAAGCCGTCAAGGCGCGAGGAGGAGCTTTCGGTTCCCGCTGCCCTGCGCGCGCTTTCGCACGGATACTCGCTGGACCTGATCATCTGCGCCTGCGCCGCCTTGGCGGCCGCTTTCACCACCGCACTGTGGCTGCGTGAATCCACCGACCGCCAAGCGGCCCCGACCCCGTCGCCACCCCGGCCTGACAGTTCGGGTCTCGTTCTGTCCGGGCCCGAAAAGGTTGAACGCCGCTTTCCATTCACTCTTGACGGCGTATTCGGCCCGATCATCTGCTGCGCGACGCTGGGCGCGTTGGCGGTGCCGGCCTCGGCCGCGCCGCCGGCCGAGGGTGACCTCCGGTCTGTTCCGGCGGGTTGGACGTCATGCCGATACCCGTAGCACGGTCTTGCCCGGCAGCCGGCGTGCGCACAGGTCCCTCAACGCCGTCTCCGCCTCCCGCCAGTCGACGACGGTGGCGATCCCGGCCCGCAGCGTACCGAGGGCGTATCGGGCGACCAGGTCGCTGAGATCGTCTGAGGGAGGATCTTCGGCGAGGTCATCGAGCACGAAGTATCCGCGGAGAATCGCCTGTTTGGGGTAGAAGTCGCTGACCGAGAACCGCGTTGTCGCCCGTGCGGAGTTGCCGAAGGACACGATCATTCCGCCGGGGGCGACAAGCGTGAACGCCTGGGCGAGCGAGTCGCCTCCGGCCGACTCGAGGATCAGGTCGAATCCGGGAGTGACGCCGCTCATGCCGACGTAGACGTCGTCGGCGCCCAGCGCGTCGAGCCCGTACGCGCGGTCGGGCCGCCCGACGATGCCGGTGACCTTCGCACCGGCCGCCCGCGCCAGCTGAACGGCGAACCGCCCGACTCCACCGGCCGCGCCCGTCACCAGTACGGTGCGACCGTAAAGGTCGCCGGCGAGCCGGAGCATTCGCAGCGCCGTCAGCGCCGCGGTCGGCAGGGCCGCCGCCTGTTCCCAGGAGACGCCGTTCGGGATGACCGCGAGCTGCCGCACGGGAACCGCGAGGTGTTCGGCCCAGCTCTGCCCGTGTGCGATGCCGAACACGCGGGTGCCGGCGCGCGGTCCGGAACCCGGGGCCGCCTCTTCCCCGATCACGCCGGCGAAGTCCCAGCCCGGCCGCCATCCGGGAACGGCGCCCAGGATCCGGTGCAGTTCGCCGCGGTTGACCGAGACCGCCCGCACATCGACCAGCACCTCGTCCTGGCCCGCGGTGGGCATGGGGACATGGGCGAAGCCGACGAGGTCGGCGTCGCCGGTCGCGACGAGCGCTCTCATGCTTCGGCCGGCCATCGTGGCGATGCCTCCGGCGCGGGCTCAATGGCGTTCCAGTCGTCCCGGACCGGGGAGAATACCTCGATGACGACCGCGCCGTCGGGTCCGGTCTCGACCTCATGCGGGACGTCGGCGAGGATGCGCCAGGTCCCGCCCGGGCCGATGTCGCGTTTCTCGTCGCCCACCCGGAATGTCAGCGATCCGGTGACGCAGATTCCGATCTGCTCGTTCTCGTGCCGGTGCTCGGGCACGACGCCTCCGGGGGGCAGCTCGACCACGGACAGGGTGATGCGGGCGCCCTGGACCACGCGGGCGACCACGCCCGGCCAGATGGGCAACGGCGGGATCGAACCCAGGTCTTTCAGCGCGCTCGTGATTCGCTCGCTCCGCTCGCTCATGTCAACTCCTCGTAGACGGGTGTCGTCCATTCGTGGTGGCGGTGGTCCTCGCGGCGGGCGATCGCCTGAAGGCCGCGCTGCAGCGCCACGGTCGTCTCACCGGGACCGCCGGTGCCGACCGGACGGCCGTCCACCTCGACGACCGGGACGACCACGGCCGCGGTGCCGCAGAGCAGCGCCTCGTCGCAGGCGTACAGCTCCGAGCGTTGGATCCGGCGTTCGGTGACCACGATTCCGAACCGCTCGCCGAGCAGGTCCATGATCTGACGGCGGGTGATGCCCTCAAGGATGTCGTCGGTGACCGGCGGGGTGGCCCACTCGGTTCCGGTGCGGATGAGGATGTTCGAAGTCGTCGCCTCGGCGACGTACCCGTCGCCGGTCAGCAGGATCGCCTCGTCGAAGCCGTTCCTGAGCGCCTCGGACTTCGCGAGAGCCGGGCCGACGTAGCTCCCGATCACCTTGGCGCGGTTCGGCACGGCGACGTCCGAAGCGCGCCGCCAGCTGCTGACCATGCAGCGGACCCCGCGCGGATCGATGTAGTCCCCGGGTACGGGGGTCGCCGCGACGCAGAATCGCGTCCCGGAGTCGTGCATCCGGACCGCGAGTTGCTCACCGGCGAGGAACAGCAGCGGCCGCACGTACGCGTCGCCTCGCACGCCGTTGCGGCGCAGCAGTTCCACCGTGGCCGGCACCGGGTCGGCGACGGCCAGGTCCAGTCCCAGGATGCGGGCGGATCGCCGCATCCGCTCGTAGTGCGCCGCGGCCTCCAGCAGGTACAGCTCCTGGTGTGCCGCGTTCCAGTAGGCGCGGATCCCGTCGAAGGTTCCGGTGCCGTAGGAGACCACGTTCGCGAGCACACTGAGCCGGGCCTCCTCCGCCGGCACGAATGCGCCGTCGACGAAGACCCAGGGGTACGGCGTCCCGAACGCCATGCCTTCCGGTTCCACCAGCTGTTGACTCATGCGTTCCGACCTCCTGCCGCCGGAATCTAGGTCGGGTCGAGAGTTGAGCACAATCGAAGGTTGCTTAAGGAAGGCTTTAGCATTGCCGTATGCTCGACGTCGCGCGGCTCCGGGTGCTCCGTGAGGTGGCCCGGCACGGCTCGCTGACCGGTGCCGCGGCGGCCATGTCGTTCACCGTCTCCGCGGTCTCCCAGCAGATCACCGTGCTGGAGCGGGAGGCGGGCACCCGGCTCCTCGAAAGGCATGCCCGCGGCGTACGGCTCACCGAGGCCGGGTGGGCCCTGATTCGTCACACGGACGTGATCCTCGCCGAACTGCGCGCGGCCGAGACATCGCTGGCCGCGATCGCGCACGGTGTCGGAGGCCGGTTGCGGCTCGGGTCCTTCACGACGGCCAACGCGACGCTGATGCCGCGGGCCGTGCGCGCGTTCCAGCGGCAGTACCCGCAGGTGGAGCTCGAGCTGGTCGAGATCGATACCGACGAGGCGACGGCGGCGGTCGCCGCGCACGAACTGGATCTCGCCCTCGTGTACGAGTTCCCGGTGGTGTCCTCGCGGATCCCGCCGAGCGTCGAGCTCAGTCCGCTGCTCGTGGATCCGCTGCACGTCGCCCTTCCGGCCGACCATCGGCTGGCGTACCGCGAGCACCTCCGTCTCACGGATCTGGCGGAAGACCGGTGGATCCAGGGCGTGCACCACGGTTCGACGATCGACGTCCTGCCGCGTGCCTGCCGGAAGGCCGGGTTCGAACCGCGGATCGCGTTCCGCACCGACGACCAGATGACCGTACGGGGGCTGGTCGCCGCCGGCCTCGGGGTCGCCCTGGCACCGTCTCTCACCCTGCCGGCGATCCCGTCCGACCTCGTCATACGTCCACTGAGCGACCCCGCGCTGACTCGTACGGTCTCGGCGGCCACGCCTGCGGGCCCGTATCGGCTGCCGTCGGCGATGGCCATGATCGACCACCTGCGCCGGGTCGCCGAAGACCTCGGGCTCTGATCGGTTCCCGTGGGGTGGACAGCCGTGCCGCGTATCGGCTATCACTGACTCAGTCAGATATTTAGTTGATTTAGTCAAATATGCATCGATTCGGCGACGAGCTCACGGCCGGCGTCCGCGCGCTCGGCTGGATCTACCGGTCGTTAATGACCGACCTGCGGCTGGCCCTGGACGGCGGCGCGTACTCGGTGACGGAGACCCGGGTGGTCTCCGAACTGGCGCGTCAGGACGCGATCGGCGCGGCGGATCATCGACGCGATGAAGGCGATCCGCGAAGCGATGGAGCACGCACAGAACGGAGGCAGGCATGCCCTTTGAGGCGGTGGAACAGCGACCCGACCTACCTCGTGTCGAGGAACGAGTCCTCGCCCGATGGCAGGAACGCCAGGTGTTCCGCCGCACCCTCGAGCGCACTGTCGGCGGTCCGGTCTTCGTCTGCTACGACGGCCCACCCACGGGCGGCGGGCGACCCGGCATCCACCATGTCGAGGCGCGCGTGTTCAAAGACGTCTTCCCGCGCCATCGCACGATGAAGGGCGCGTTCGTGCCTCGCATGGCGGGCTGGGACTGTCACGGGATCCCGGTCGAGCTGGAGGTCGAAAAGCAGCTCGGGATCGACCAGAAGAGCCAGATCGAGGAGTACGGGGTCGCGGAGTTCAACGCCCGCTGCCGTCAGACCGTCACTCGATACGTCGGTGAGTTCGACCGCCTGACCCGGCGGATCGGCTACTGGGTCGATACCGATGATCCGTACCAGACGATGTCCACCGAGTACATCGAGAGCATCTGGTGGTCGCTCAAGACCCTGTACGACCAGGGACTGATCTACCAGGCGGACCGGGTCGCGCCCTACTGCCCACGCTGCGGCACCGCGCTGTCCGATCACGAGGTCGCCCAGGGATACGCCGAGACCGACGACCCGAGCATTCTCGTGCGCTTCCCCGTGCTCACCGGGCCGCTCGTCGGCGAGGACGCCGACCTTCTGGTCTGGACGACGATGCCGTGGACGCTCGTCCCCGCCACCCTCGCCGTCATCGGCGCGGACTTCCGCTATGTCCTGGCCGCCGGGGGCAGGGCCGGCGACCGGCCGGTGGTCGTGGCCGCCGACCGTGCCGCGACGGTACTCGGCGAGGACGCGCGGGTGATCCGCGACGTGAGCCTCGACGAGCTGGTCGGAGCCCGCTACCGGGCGCCGTTCGACTTCGTCGGCCCCGGCTCGGCCGACGACCCGGACGGCGACCCCGCCTCCTGGCGGTACGTCGTCACCGCCGACTTCGTCAAGGGGGACGAGGGCACCGGCATCGTGCACACCGGGGCCGCTTTCGGCGAGGACGACATGCGCGTCGCCCGCGAGCACGGCGTGCCGGTCGTCAGGCCGGTCGGCCGCGACGGCCGCTTCGACGGTCGGGTGGGCCCGTACGCCGGGATGTTCGTCCGCGATGCCGACGCGCGGATCATCGAGGATCTGCGCGAGGCCGGCCTGCTCCTGCACGCCGGCACGCATCGGCACACCTACCCGTTCTGCCGGCGGTGCGGCACGCCACTGCTGTACTACGCCAAGCCGTCGTGGTACCTCGCCACCAGCCGGATCCGGGATCGGCTGCTGGCCGACAACGCCACGATCGACTGGCGGCCCGCGCACATCCGCGACGGCCGGTACGGCGAATGGCCGGCGGGCAATGTCGACTGGGCGCTCTCCCGCGAGCGTTTCTGGGGTACGCCGCTGCCGCTGTGGCGGTGTGACGAGTGCGCCCACACGATCGCACTGGGCTCGCTCGCAGAACTCGGCGAGCGCGCGGGCAAGGATCTGGCCTGGCTCGATCCGCACCGGCCGTACGTCGATGCGATCACCTTCCCCTGCGAGGCGTGCGTCGACGGCACCATGTGCCGGGTCCCCGAAGTCATCGACGCCTGGTACGACTCCGGGGCGATGCCGTTCGCCCGGTTCGGCTACCCGCACGTGCCCGGCAGCGAAGACCGGTTCGTCCAGTCGTTCCCGGCCGACTTCGTGTGCGAGGCGATCGACCGGCCACGCGGCTGGTTCTCCTCGCTGCAGACGGTCACCACGCTGCTCTTCGACCGCGGCGGCTACCGTCGCGCGCTGAGCCTGGGGCACATCGTGGGCTCCGACGGCCGCGAAATGTCCAAGTCTCTGGGGAACGTCGTCGACCCGTGGGAGCTCATCGACACCTACGGCGCGGATGCCCTCCGCTGGCTGCTGCTCATGGACGGCAACCCGTGGCAGCCGCGGCGAGTCGGCCCGGAGCGGCTGCGCGAGGTCGCCAATCGCGTGCTCCGCACGCTCTGGAACACCTACTACTTCTTCGTCACGTACGCGAACCTCGCGGAATGGACTCCGCAGGAGAGCGGTCCGCCGGTGGCCCGGCGTCCGGTCATGGACCGGTGGATCCTTGCCCGGCTCGCCGAAGTGACCGCGCATGCCGACGCGGCGCTCGCCGACTTCGACGCGACCCGTGCCGGCCGCGGGCTCGCCGTCTTCATCGACGACCTGTCGAACTGGTACGTCCGCTGCGGCCGGACCCGGTTCTCGCGCACCGGCGACCGAACGGACACCGCCGCCGCGTTCGCGACCCTGTACACCTGCCTGACCACCCTCGCGCGGCTGCTCGCGCCGATCACACCCTTCCTGGCCGACGAGCTGCACGAAAACCTGGTCCGCGCCGTTCGCCTCGACGCGCCCGACTCGGTGCACCTGACCGACTACCCGGCACCCGACGAGGGCGCGCGCGACGACGTTCTCTGCGCGGCCATGGCCCTCGCTCGACGTCTCGTCGGCCTGGGCCGCGACGCCCGTGCCAAAGCCGGCGTCCAGGTCCGCCGGCCGCTCCGCCGCGTCCTCGTCACCCTGCCCGACGAGGCACGGGCGCTGCTCCCGCCCGTAGGCGAGGTGATCGCCGCCGAACTCAACGTCAAGGCCGTGGAACTCGGCGACGCTACGGCGGTGGTCCGTTCGCTCAAGCCCGACTTCCGCGCTCTCGGTCCCGCCTTCGGTGGACGCACCGCCGCCGTCGCCACCGCCATCACCGGTGCCGACGCGGGCGAAGCCATCGCCGGCCTGCGCGAACGGGGCCGCTTCACCATCGAGGTGGACGGGGAGGTCCTCACCGTGCAGAGCGAGCACGTCCGGATCGTCGAGGAGGCCCCGAAGGGCTGGCAGATCTCCGCCGACGGGTCGTACGGCATCGCGCTGGACCTGGAAGCCGACCGCGACCTGCACCTCGAAGGTCTCGCCAGGGAGTTCGTCCGGCTGGTCAACGACCTGCGCAAACGCCGGGGGCTTCGGCTCGATGACCGGATCGTGCTGAACGTCTCACCCACCGACGATCCGGCCGCCGATCTCATCGCCATGCTCGACGCGCACCGGGTCACGATCGCTCGTGACGTGCTCGCCGACGCCATCACCACCCACACCGCGGCGCCATCCGCGGACCAGGTCCTCACCATCGGCAATGTGTCGGCCCTGATCACCCTGCGGCGCAGCCGCAGGGTGATCTGAAGGAGAACCGGGCGGCCGTCCGGCGTCACTGAGAGAGCACACTCTGCGGGAGGTAGAGCGGCATCGAGTCCTCCCACTGGCTGTCGGTCAGCAGCTTCTTGTCGGAGCCGTCCGCCCTCATGCTGAAGATCTGGCCGTACGGCTGGAAGGTGTCGTCGTACAGCGCCGCCTCCGCGCGGAAGCCGTACATACCACTGTTGTAGAGGATGCGTCCGTCGTGGTTCCAGACAGCGTGGCCGTCGTTCGCTCCGCTGCTGGTCAGGACCCGCAGGTCACTTCCGTCGGGACGGATGGTGCACACGTCGAAATTGGTCGCGCTCGTCTTGCGGGTGAAGAGGATGAGCCTGCCGTCCGGGGACCAGTCGGGCAGATTGTCGAACTCGTCGGTGAGTACGCGCGTCGCTCCGGTCGTGAGGTTGAGGATGCGCAGGCCCTTGTTCTCCTGGCCCCACACGCGATAGACGATCTCGTTGCCGTCGGCCGAATAACTCGGGAAGCCGGCGTTGGCCGTGCCGTCCGTCAGCGTCTCCCAGGCCGAGCCGTCACTGCGTACCCGCGCCACCACGGCCGTGCTCACCGCTCGTTCCTGGAACCAGCCGCCGAGGCCGAAGGCGATCCATTCACCGTCCGGCGACCAGGCGGGCCGGAAGGCGCCGGCCAGTCCCTTCGCGACGAGTGTCGGGTCGAGGCCCTTGCCGTCGGTGTCGAAGACGACGCGCCGATCCGTACCGTCCGGGCGCAGGGTGACGATCGAGGAATTGCCGAGCTGCTTGTCGGTGATCGCGAGACGACCCTGCCGCGACAGGACGGGGAACACGTCGCAGAAGCGATATTCCCAGTCCGGATCCCAGGTGTAGAGCGAGGTGTCGAGTGGACGCGTCGCGAAGCCGACCTTCTGGTAGATCACCGACTTCCCATCTGGCGTCCAGACCGGCGAGCGCAGCGACCGCTTGACGGATGGCAGAGTGCCCGAGGTGTAGGCCAGGCCCTCGTCGGCGCCGCCCTTGATGAGGTAGCCGATCTCGGTGGCGCTCAGGAACTGCGGCGCGACCTTGAGGTTGGGGCCGGAGGTATGCTCGATGCGCTCGCCGGTCGCCACATCGACCGAGACGATCTGGGATTCGACCTTTCCGATGCCCTCCGGACGATGGGCGAGCCAGGTGCCCTCGGTCGTGATCTCGTAGCAGACGATCCGGCGGCCGTCCGGTGACCACTTCGGCGAGCCGAGGCAGTATCCCTCCCTGGAGGCGACCTGGCGGAACCCGGTGCCGTCGGGCCGGATGATGTAGACGCTGAGCTCCTGTGTGTGCTCCCAGCCGCGGCCGTCGTCATGCCCTCGCCAGACCGTGTTGCGGTCACTGGAGAAGGCGATCCACTGGCCGTCGGGAGACCAGGAGGGCCGGAAGTGACCGTCGGGACCGCTGGGGTCGCCGGCGACGGCGGCGCCGTTGGTCAGGCAGCGCAGCGCGCTGGTGCGCAGGTCGAGCACCCAGATCTGGGCCTTGTGGTCCCCGCGCGTGGAGACGAAGGCCAGTTTGGAACCGTCCGGCGACAGCGCGCCGCAGTCGTCCATCGCCGGACCGGCCACCAGGGGCGTGATGCCCGTTCCGTCGATGCGAGCCCGGTAGAGGCTTGAATTCCCGTCGCCCGTCCGTTCCGACGTGAAGACCAGTGACCTGCCGTCGGCGGCGATTCCGGCGTGATAGTCGAGCCCCGCGCTCGCCAGCAGCTTGCGCTCGTTCGAACCGTCGACGTCGGAGATGTAGAGATCCGATGATGAGGGTCCGATCCGGTTCATCAGCATCACGCCCTTCCGGCCGGTGGCGGCGGCCGCCACGGCGAAGGGCTTGGGCAGCAGGGTGGCGCCGACGGCGGCCGCGCCGGCCGCCAGAAACGTCCGGCGCCTCATACCGGTCTCCATCGCCCCACCGTCTCCTTCCGCTTGAACCACTGAGCTTCCGTTGGCGTACATGACAGGAGGATTGTCCAACAAACAGTGTGGTGAACGTAACAGCGACTCCCATCGATCACAAGAGTTACCACCGAAAAGTTCCCATTCGCCCCAATCGAGCCCGCTGAATTGTTAAACAAAGTAACTGGATCACTGGGCCCGGGTCAGGGCCTTCGGGTCGACCCACACCGGCCCCCATCGCCGCTCGATACGCCCGGCCGTCAGCCGGGAGACGGCGAGCGTCAGGCCGCTGGCCACGAAGAACAGACCGGAGTCGCCGATGCCGCGCCCGAGGGCGTAGGCGGCCATGAAGGTGTTGATCCCGGCGGTACCGAGCATCAGCAGGAACATCACCGACGCCGGCCGCCAGGCGTCCTGGTCGACGATACGGGTCCACAGCGGCCGGGCACTTCGCTCCGCCCGAGCGGCATCCCGGGCACCGCCCCACGGGGCGGCCGTCACCTTCCGGGCATCCACCCTGACGGCAGCGGAGCGCAGCGGGATGCGGAGGAGCACGTTGACGAGGCCGCAGGCGAACGCGACGGCGAACGCCCACCGGTACCCGCAGACGCCGCGCAGTTCCAGCGCCGGCCACGGCCCGAGGAGCTGGGCCGCCGTCTGCTCCACACCCAGGTAGCCGATGCCCTCCGACATCCGGCTTTCCGGGATGAGATCGGTGGTCAGCGTCATCACGGCGGTACCGTTGAGCGCGAACCCGACCCCCTGCAACGCCCGGGCGCCCAGCAGCGCCCAGAGTGGCGGCGTGAGGACGTACAGGCGCGGGAACGTGAAGATGCGTTCCCGCCTCCCGCCCGCCAGAGCCGCCACCCCTGTGTCCACCGCCGTCTCCGCTCCCCTCGCTCACCGGCCCGGCAGGTCCCGTGGCAGGCTGACGCCCTCCGGATAAGTCCGTGTCCGCTCTTCCGCTTGGTGGTGCCGGTCTGATCTCACGGCTCCATCACCGCGCTCGTGCTGCGGGCAGCCCGAAGGAGGACACCGCCGGTGGTGTCGCGGCGGCGGCCGCCCGCCTAGTCCAGCAGCAGTTGCTGCCGCGCCGAACTCACGTGATGGCGCATCGCCGCGACCGCGGCATCCGGATTACGCGTGACGATCGTGAGGAAGATGGCCTGGTGTTCTTCCAGCGAACCGGCGCGCGGGTGCGGGGCGGACATGTTGCGGTACTGACGCATCACCAGGGGGTACAACAGGCCGTCGTACGCGGCGGCCAGCGTCTTCTGGTGAGCCGCCTCCTTCACCTGCTGGTGGAACTCGCGGTTGCCCCGTGAATACGCGACCTGGTCGCCGCGTTCCTGGGCCTCCCGCATCGCCTCCAGCGTGCGGCGCAATCCGGCGATGTCCTCCTCGGTCGCCCGCTCCGCGGCCTTGCCCGCGAGGGCGGCTTCCAGGGTCTCGCGTGCTTCGAGGATGTCCGCCGCCTCCTCGGGCGAGAAGCTCCTCGTCCGCACTCCGCGATTGACCTCGCTGGTGACGTAGCCCTCCTGGACGAGGCGGACCAGCACCGACCGCATCGTGCCGCGAGAGACGTTGAACATGCTGGTCAGATCCGCCTCGGTCAGCCGCGTGTTCGGTTCGATGCTTCCCGACAGCAGCAGCGAGCGCAGCCCCTCATAGGCCTGGCTGTAGCGGGTGGCCGGCGCGCCGGCCTGCTCCTTGACGCCGTTGTCGCTGCCTTGATCCACCTTGCTCGCCTCAGTGCCTCGGTAAATGGACGACCGCGCCGGGCGGTTCGGCCACCTGCATTTTCCTATGGCGGAGAAGCACCCGGATCGCAGGGAATCGCTCCGGCACCGACACTAGCCGTTCCGTCGCCCGAAGGTGAGACAGGCGGGCGCGGGAAAGGAGACCGGGGCGCCGGTGGCGGTGAGGGTGCCCGACCTGCGGTCCACGGCGAAGACCGTGACGGTGTCGCTGGCCTGGTTGGCGGCGAGGAGCCAGTCGCCGCTGCGGTGCAGGGTGAAGGTCCAGGGTTTCAGGCCGCCGCTGGGAACGCGCTGGACGACCGTCAGGAGGCCGGTCCTCGCGTCGACGGCGGACACCACCAAGGTGTTCTCACCCCGGCTGGAGGCGTACACGAAGCGGGCGTCGTGGCTCAGGGCGAGCTCGGCGCCGCTCTTGGTGCCGGTGTAGGCGTCGGTGTCGAGCGCGATGCGCTGGCGCGGGGTCAGAGTGCCGTCGTGCCAGTCGAGGGTCTCCAGGTCGCCCGACAGCTCGTTCAGGAGGTACACCGTCCGGGCGCCGGGGTGGAACAGGACGCGGCGCGGGCCGGAGCCGGGGGCGGTCGCGTACGACCTGGTGCCCGGGGTGATGACGCCCGTCGAGCGGTCGAAGCCGTGGATGAGGACGCGGTCGGCGCCGAAGTCGGCGACCAGGGCGTGGCGACCGCTCGGGTCGATCGTCACGTCGTGGACGTGGGGGCCGTTCTGGCGGGGGTTCGGGCCGCTGCCGGTGTCCCTCACCACCGAGACCGGCCGTCCCGGAACGCCCTTCGACAGCGGCAGCGAGGCGGCCAGGCCCGCCTCGAAGTTGGCGACCAGCAGCGTGTGCGACCGCTCGTCCACGGCGAGGTAGGAGATGCCGCCGCCGGCCGTGCCGCCCTCGTCGGTGTGGATGGGGGCGCCGGTCCGGGTCAGGGCGCCGGTCGCCCGGTCGATGGCGTAGGTGTAGACGATGCCGCCGTCCTCGCTGCTGCCGACGTACAGCACGGGCTTCACCGGGTGCGGCGCGGTCCAGTTGGACGGGGCGTCGCCGACCGGGCCGAGCGAGGTCAGAGTGCCGGTGCCCGCGTCGAAGCGGGCGCCGTGGATCTGGGTGCCCTTCCACGGGCTGACGAAGAGGAGGTCGCCCCGGGGAGTGGCGGCCCGGGCGGCCGGGACACCGGCCAGCAGCGGCGCCGCGGTGGTCGCCGCCATCGCGCCCAGGACGTTCCGGCGGGACAGGTATGAGTCGGACATGACGAGACTCCCAGCTGCGGCCTGCCGGCCGCGAGATACGACAGTGGTGGTCCTTGTGAGCGGGCCGATCGGGGCGGCCCGCTCACAGGCCCGCGTGCTCAAGGCGTGTCCGTCCCCCTGGCCCTTCCGTTCGCGCGACGGGCGAGGCCGAGCTTCTTCAGGGCGAATCTGTCCAGCCAGGTCAGGATGCCGTTGAGGATGAGCGTCATCACGACGAGGACGATCAGGCCGGCGAACTCGGCCGGCGCGTCGAGGTTGTTGGCGGACATGAACAGCTCGTGGCCGACCCCGTTCGCCGACGCGATGAACTCGGCGCCGATGACGCCGAGGATGGCGAGCGGCCCGCTGGTCTTCAGCGCCGCGAAGAACGGCGCCGCCAGCGTGGGAATCGTCACGTAGCTGAGCACATGATGCCTGCGGCCGCCCATCACCTGGACGATCTCGACGAGCTCGCGCTCCCGCAATCGCAGGCCGAGGTAGACGTTGTAGAACACCACGAACGCCACCCCGGCCACCGCGATGGCGATCTTGGACCAGATACCGATGCCGAAGAACAGCAGGAAGAGCGGGGCGAGAGCGATCTTGGGAATGCCGTTGATCGCGGCGATCAGCGGCTCCAGGACCTGCCCGGCGATACGGAAGGAGCCGAGCACCAGGCCCGTCACCGTCCCCAGTGCCACCCCGATGCCGAAGCCGCCCAGGACCTCGATGGACGTCGTCTTGATGTCGGTCCAGCCCTGCGCGGATCCCAGCAGCTTCACCAGGGCGTGGACCACGTCCGTCGGCTTGCTGATCGCGTACTCCGGAAGGACCGGCCCGCTCAGCAGCTGCCAGAGGATGACGGCAACGATGATCACCGCGACCCGCAGCAGCACGACCGTGGCCCTGCCTCGCCACCGTTCGCCCTGCCGCCGGGGCTGCGTCGCCGCCTCGGTCGTGCGCTCCGCCGCGCTGCTGGTCGCAGTCACCATGGTCTACTCCTCCTCTTCCGTGTCGGGCAGCGTCACTTCAGGTACTTGTCGGTCCAGTTGTCCGGCGAGATCTCAACGCCGCCCGGGATGGTGCCGAGCGAGTTGAGGAACGCCACCGTGTGGTTCCAGTCGGAGTCGTTCATCGCGCCGGTGGCGGGCCAGTCGACCAGTTCGAGACTGCTCTTGATGACGTCCGCGGGCACGCCCGACAGCGTCTGCTGCGCGACGCGCACGGTCGTCGCGTCACCGGGATGGGTGTTCATGTAGTTGGTCGCGTCCTGGACGGCGGCGACGAACTTCTTGACGGTGTCGGCGTTCCGCCCGGCGTAGTCCTTCTTCACCGTGGTGAACAGGCCGTATCCGGCCGCCTTCGCCGACCACTGCGGGACCTTCACGGGGTCGGCCACGACGATGCCGTCACCGGCCGCCTGGATCTGGAGGGGCAGCGGTTCGGACGTGATGAACCAGTCGATCTGGCCGTTGTTGAGCGCGGCCTTGTCGGCGGCCGGGCTCGGCAGCGAGACCCAGGGCAGCTTGCCGGGGTCGACGCCGTACGCCTTGAGGAAGATGCCCGCCTCCGCCTTGGTGTTGGGCGAGCTGAAGCCCGGTTTGGACCCGGCGAGCGCCTTGGCGACCTGGTCGGCCGGCGTCTGCGCGGTGAGCCCCTTCGCCTTGGCGAACTTCGTGCTGACGACCAGGCCCAGCGGGTTGCCGAGGCCGACCGCGGAGACCGCCTCCACCGGCAGCTTCTTGTTCAGTGCGGAGAACAGGTCGTTCGGACTGGTGATGAGGAACTGCACCGATCCGGACTGGAGTGCCGAGATGCCGGTCGCCGAGGTCAGCTGCACGTATTTGACCTTGATGCCGCGCTTGGTGAAGTAGCCCTGCGCGTCGGCCAGCTTCACCGGGGTGTCGAAGATGTTGCCGCCGACCCCGACGGTGACGGTGTTCCCGGAGCCCGACGCCGAGCCGCCGCACGCGGTGAGCGGCGAGGCCCCGAGCGCGACCGCGGCGGTCAGTGCGAGGAATCCGCGCCGGCGCGCGGTGGGCGGGACGGAGGTGGTGTTCTTCATCGGGGGTCGTCTCCTGTCACCATGCTTGCTGGGTCTGGAAGAAGCGCTTCCAGAACGCGAGTCGGGGCTGTTCGGCGACCGGGATGAGGCCGAATCCGGCGCCGACCTCCATCACCGCCGCCGAGTCCGGCGCGTAGGCCGGCCAGTGCGGCACTTCGGGGCCGTTCGGGTCGCCGGAGGCGACGAAGTTGGCCCAGTAGGTGGACATGGTCTCCGCGATCTCACGGTCCTCGGCGGTCCACGCGGCCGCCTCCGGATCGAGGTTGCCGAAGACGAAGTCGATCTCGGAGCCGTGCGAGGCGCGCCGGAGGTTCTGGCCGTGCGCGGGCGACCGGTGCGTCCAGAAGTAGGTGTGGACGGGACGGGTCGTACGCCGAGTCCAGTCCGCCGCCCACAGGGAAGTGGAGATACGCGCGTTGTCGCGGACCGCCGCGTTGCTCGCCCGCGCGGCCTCGTCGTCGGTCGTGGCCGGGTACAGGGCGAGGAACTCCTCCGCCAGCGGGCCGAACTTCTCGCGCGCCGCCGCGACGAAGTCGTCCAGGGTCACGTGCACCGGCGGCATGCCCGGCCGCCGGCCCTTCCGGCCCGCCGAGCGGTACGCCGCGAACGCCTCTTCGGGGACGGCGCCGCTCTCGTCGAGGTTGTTGCCGGCGAGGTAGTGGACGTCGTTCTGCAGCCCCTCGGCGTACGTCTCGTCGTAGCCGGCGGGGATCACCCAGCCGTCCACGACCGGGCGGAACAACGGCGGCTTGCCGGAACTGCCGGTGTGCACGGCGGTGTCCACGACGTCGCCGCCCATGAGCTTCTGCCACGGCAGCTCGCGCAGCCTGGCGAGGTCCCTGGTGCCGCGCTCCGCCACGTAGGCGGCACCCGCCCGCTCGGCGTCCCGCAGCGTCCGGTAGGAGGTCGCGAGGTAGCGCAACTCGGGGTCGCGGGAGGAGCGGGCGTGGCTCTGCGCGATCGCACGGTGGAACAGGCCATTGGCCAGCGGCGACATCGCCAGGAAGTTGACCGATCCGGCGCCCGCCGACTGCCCGGCGATCGTCACGCGGTCCGGGTCGCCGCCGAACGCCGCGATGTTGCGCTGAACCCACTCGAGTACGGCGATGCCGTCGAGCAGCCCGTAGTTGCCGGATGCACCGTGCCCGGACTCCTCGCTGAGTTCGGGGGTGGCGAGGAAACCGAACGCGCCGAGCCGGTAGTTGAAGGTGACGACGACCAGGCCCTTGCGCGCCAGGTTCTCGCCGTCGTAGCGGGGGCTCGCGCCGGTGCCGAGCCGGAAGCCGCCGCCATAGATCCACACCAGCACCGGCCGTTTCTCGGGGGGGGACGTGGCCCCGGTCCACACGTTGAGGCTGAGGCAGTCCTCGCTCATCGGCAGGTCGAGGCCGACCAGTTCGCCGCTGGGAGGCTGCGGGCAGACCGGGCCGAAGGCGTGCGCCTCGCGGACGCCCTCCCACGGCTCGGCCGGCCGCGGCGGCCGCCAGCGCAGGTCCCCGACGGGGGGAGCCGCGTAGGGGATACCGCGGAAGACTGTCACCGACCGGTCCCGGCCCTGGATTCCCGCCACCAGGCCCGAGTCGGTCGCCACCGGATTTCGCATCACGTCACTTTCGGGTCGTCGGTCGATTCACGGGTCTGGAGCAGCAGCGCGCGCCGGGCCGAGGCGACGTGGTGGCGCATCGCGGCGACGGCCGCGTCCGGGTTACGGGTGACGATCGCCATGAGGATCGCCTGGTGCTCCTCGAGCGACCCGCCGCGCGGGTGCCGCGCGGACAGGTTGCGGTACTGCCGCATCACGAGCGGGTAGAGCAGGGTGTCGTACGCCCTGGCCAGCGTCTGCGCGTGGGCGGCCTCCTTCACCTGCTGGTGGAATCGGCGGTTGCACTGCGAGTAGGCCGCCTGGTCACCGCGGGCCTTGCAGTCCGCCATCTCCTCGAGGGTGCGGCGCAGCGCGCCGACCTCCTCGTCGGTGGCCCGCTCGGCGGCCTTGCCGGCCAGGGCGGACTCCAGCGTCTCGCGCGCTTCGAGGATGTCGAGGGCCTCCTCGGCGGAGAAGCTGCGCGTGCGCACGCCCCGGTTGACCTCGCTGGTGACGAAGCCCTCCTGCGCCAGCCGGACCAGGACCGCCCGCATCGTGCTGCGCGAGACGTTGAACATCCGGGTCAGGTCGGCCTCGGTCAGCCGCGTGCCCGGCGCGACGCTGCCGGAGAGCAGGAGCGAACGCAGGCCCTCGTAGGCGTGGTCCTGCCGGGTCTGCGAGTTCCGGCCCGGATCGGCCCCGTCGTCGTATGCGCTGGAATCCATCGTGATCATCCATCTGTCTCGGCGAGCCGGCCACCGCCGGCTCAGTACCGCCGGAGAGGCCCCTACGGCGGAGTCAGGCCTTCGCGAGTCCCGGGTACAGGCGGCGCGCCGTGCCGGCGAAGATCTCCGCGCGATCGTGCTCGGGCAGGGCCGCGAGGACGTCCTCGGCGAGTTTCAGCAGCTCCGGCAGCGACTGCTCGGCGGCCGGGCAGTTCGACCCCCACGCGATCCGGCCCGCGCCGAAGGCGCCGATGACCGGCTGGAGGAAGTCGGCGGCCCGCTCCCCCACGTCCCGCAGGCGCTCCAGGTTGCGGTGCGTCAGCTTCAGGTGGAGGCGCTCGTGCCGGGCCAGCGCCGCGACCTCCTCCCCCGCCTTGGCGGGCGAGGCGGCGATGTCGGGGTAGCCGATGTGGTCGAGCAGGACCCGGACGCCGGGGAACCGGTCCAGGACCTCCTCCGCCTGCGCGGTCGCCGGACCGAGCCGCATCTGGAGGCAGACGGGGACGTCCAGCTCCTGTGCCCGCTCCCAGAAGGCGTACGACTCGGGGGCGGCGAACCACTCCCCCTGGGTCTGCATCGTGCTGCCGGTCGTGAACAGCCGCACGCCGGAGAGCCCACCGGCGCCGACGGCCTCGGCCAGCGCCGCGGCGGCGCCGGGCCGCAGCGGGTCGAACGTGCCGACCGCGACGAACCGCCCCGGTTCCTTTCGCGTGCTGTCCAGGACGTAGGAGTTGTCGTAGCCGTAGGCCGTGGTGGCCTGTACGAGGACGGACTGGGCGATGCCGGTCTCGTCCATGCGGGCCGCCATGCCCTCGGCGTCCACCGGCCGGGTCGCGGCCCAGGTGGACTGCTTCCCGCCGAGCGGCGCCCGGGGGTAGGCGTCCAGGTCGGCGGAGATGATGTGGCAGTGCGCGTCGACGACGTCCACGTTCGTGTCCTTTCGGGTCAGGCGTCCGGGTAGTCGCCGGCGGCGAAGAGCGCCTTCGGGTCGGCGGGGAAGTCGGCGTCGAGCAGGCCCTGCTCGCGGGAGTAGCGGACGAGCGCGGCAAGGGTCGGCTCGTTGCGGGCGATGCCGTACGGAACCGGGTCGCCGCCGACCTGGGCCGCCTGCTTCGCGAAGCGCTTCTGCGCCGACCAGTCCGGGTCGGCGGCGACCTGCCGCCGCTTGGCGTCGGCCAGCGCCGCGTACAGCTTCGTGGGCAGCTCCGGGTCGCGCTCGACGAGTTCGGTGCGCAGCGCCACGACCGAGTGCAGGGGGTAGATCCCGGTGCGGAGGTAGTGGTCGACGCCCAGGACCTCGGCGTCGGGGAACAGCGGGTAGGGGCCGTCGTCGCCGGCGGCGGGCTCGGCGGCGGTCCAGCCCGCACGGGGAGTGCCCGCCCGGCCCGTCCCGGCGTTGCCGGTGAACGCGGCGTCGAGTTCGCCGGTCCGCAGCAGTTCGCCGAGCGAGCGGCCGTCGGTGACCCGCTGCACGTTGGCGGGGGCGCGGCCCTCGATGTGGTCCTCGTCGTCGACCACCCAGGTGATCGCTCCGACGTTGACGCCGTACTCCTCGGCGAGGATGCCGCGCACCCACACGCCCGTGCTCACCGTGTACGCCCGGACGCCGACGCGGCGGCCCTCCAGGTCGCGCGGCACGCGGATGCCGCTGCGCACGGCGCACTGCACGTCGCCGTGGTGGAACCGCCGGTTGAGGAACACCGGGACGGCGGTGAGCGGCACGCCGGCCTGCACCGCCATGAGGTACGACACCGGGGCCAGCTCGCACACGTCGAACTCCAGGTCACGGATCATCCGCCGGTAGGCGCCGATGATCGGGCGGACCTCGACCGGCTCGACCTGGTAGCCCGCCACGTCGAGACCGTTCGCGTGCGGGTAGTCGCCGAAGGCGACCGTCAGCTTGTCCATCGGAATCCTCTCTGAGAAGGTCAGCCGCCGAGCCGGGCCGCAGGCACGCCGAGGGCCGCGCAGGACGCCGCCACCAGCTCGTCGAACTCCACCGGCCGGGGCAGCACGCCCTGATCCAGCGCGTACGCCGCCGCCCGAGAGATCGGGCCGCGCAGTGCCGCGAAACCGACCGGGTTCAGGTCCACCGGCCCGGTGTCCCGCGGGCCGGACTCGACGACCTCGCGCATCGCGTCGTACGCCGCGCAGACGGCGGCGGAGTGCTCCCGCGCCGCCTGCTCGGTCACACCCAGCACGTGGTTGACCGGGGCGAAGCCGTTGGCCCGCGACCACTCGGCGGCGACCTCGTGCGCGTCGGCGATCGCGGTGCGGATCCGGTCGTCGGCGGGGAGCTCGTTGCCCATGATCCCGAAGTCGAGACGTCGCTCCAGGAAGTCGGCCTGCAGCTTCGCCCCCTCCGGGGCCCGCGTCACGAAGTCGGGGTCCCGCGCGCCTTCGACGTGGGCGCCCTCGTAGGTCACCCAGCGGACCTCGCGCAGGTCCACGCCGTACTGCTCGGTCAGGAAGCCGCGCATCCACACGCCGGTGGTCTGGCTCCACGACCGGACGCCGACGCTGTGGCCTTCGACGTCGCCCGCCGTCAGCCCACCGATCGTCACCAGCGTCTGGTGCTGGAACCGGCCCAGCGTGGTGACCGGCAACAGCACGACCGGCCTGCCGTACGCGACCGCCTGGAGCAACGTCACGATCGCCAGCTCGGCCAGGTCCACCGCCTGGTCGTTGACGAAGTCCTTCGACGCCTTATGGACCGGCTTCACGTTGAGCCGCTCGGCGCCGGTGGCCTCGACAGCGGCTCGTGCCAGGTCGTCACGTCCGATGACGAGTTTCAATGCGATGCCTCTCAATGCCGGTGGAACCGCTCGTGGTGCTGCCGCAGCAGGTCGGCGCCGTAGTCGTTGCCGTTCGGGGTGCGCACGACGGTGTGGATGTGGCGCCGTGTCGGCTCGTCGTTGTCGAACATCACGCCCCACTGATGCTCGAACTCGACGAGGAGCACGGGGCTGTGCAGCCGGTAGTAGAAGACGTCCTCGGGGTCACCGGCCCACGCGAAGAAGGTCTGGTGCTCCAGGACCTCGGCCAGGCGCAGGTCCGCGTGGCCCTCGCCCGCCCGGCCGACGTAGAGGCCCAGCAGGTCGGCGGCGGTCTCCCGCTGCCCGCTCGTCAGCTCGCCGAGCGGCAGGCCCGCGTAGTCCAGCTCCCAGTTGTCGCGGAACGCCCCGGCGTACAGGCCGCGCGGCAGCTCGTCGGCGATGACCGCGCGGTCCTGCTGGGCGCCGGTGAGGTGCGTGAACAGCGCGCGGCCCAGGGCCTCCTCACGGCGGAGCGCGGCCGTGCCGGCGTACTTCCCGGCGTCGGCGATCACCGGCTCGGCACCGAGGAAGGTCGGGGTGAGGACCATCTGGTCACCGACGAAGACGCAGTTGACGTTCACGTGGTGGCCGTCGAGCTGCCAGCCCCAAGGACCGCCGTGCTCCGGCTCGCCATAGACGCTGAACCAGTACATCCACTCGTTGAGCAGGTGCTCCTCGCCGCGCAGCTCGCCGACCGTGAGGTTGAGGTGCATGATGTCGACGACCTGCTGGTAGCCGTACGGGCTGAGGCTGCGGCGCAGGATCGCCAGGATCGCGCGACGCCTGGCCTCGTCCAGGTCGGCCATGCACAGGCCGTGGCGCAGGAAGTAGCGGGCGCCGTTCGCCCAGTGCCGCCACGTCACGTCGTCCATCGGGAGCCGGCCCTCGGCCAGTTCCGCGGTCGTGAGCAGCGCCAGGTAGTCCTCGGCGGCCTTACGCTGTGGCTCCACGTCGAGGCCGGTGGCGCACAGCGGGAACAGACCCCGCTGAATCCCGTCCGACGTCGCCACGCCGCGGAACGGCTCGGCGGCGGCCTCGCGGCGCCACGCCACCTTCTCCAGCAGTTCGGGTGTCCACTCCTCCGGCTCGCGCGTGTAGGCGCCGGTGCGATGCCTCAGTCCGACCATCGGGCCGCTCCTCTCTCGATCTCGGCGACGTCGACCGCCGTGCGGATCAGGTCCTGCTCGAGGGCGTACCGGCCGCCGATCTCCAGGGCCTTCGCGAGCTGCTCGCTCCAGCCGGCGGCCACGGGAGGCTCGGCGCCCGCGGTCGCCGCCTTCAGCGCGGCGTAGAGCGCGTCCACCGCCCCCGGGTCCTCCTCGAGCACGGCGTTCCGCACGACGACCACGTGGTTGACGGGGACGGTGCCGTGGCGTTCCACCCAGGCGCGGCCGGCCGCCTCGGCGTCCTCGATCAGCGGAACGAGGCCCTCGCCCTGGCCGCCGACGGCGCGCGGGCCGAGCACGGCGGCCGCGACGTCGCCCGCCTGCAGCAGGTCCACGACGGTCCCCGCGGCCGACCGCTCGACGTACGGCGGTTCGGTATACCGCGCGACGTGCGGTTCCTCGGTGGTGACCCAGGTGACGTCGGCGGCGTTCACGCCGTACTCCTCGCGCAGGAGGCCGCGCACCCACAGGCCGGTGGTCTGGCTGTAGGAGCGGACGCCGACGCGGCGGCTCCGGAGGTCGTCCGGCGTGAGCGGCGGCGCGTCCGGGAGGCGGGTCAGCGAGCGATGGTGGGTGCCGCCGATCATGACAACCGGCAGCAGCGTCACCGGCACACCGTTGTCCCTGGCCTGGAGGTACGTCGCCAGGGCCAGCTCGCACACGTCGAACTCCAGCGTGCGGACCATCCTGGCGAAGGCGCCGTACAGCGGCTTGACCTCGACGAACTCGTGGTCGGGGAGGTCCTTCACGGCGCGGCTGTGGGAGTAGTCGCCCAGAACGACCTTCATCACACGTCCTCGCCGTACCAGAGGCGCCGGTAGGGGACGCTCAGCACGTCGCGGGTGATGCGGACGTCGATGACGAACGGGCGCGGGTTCGCGACGTACGCCGCGACGGCGGCCTCCAGCTCGGCGGCGTTTCGTACGGTGGCGCCGCCACCGCCGAGGGCCTCCGCGACCCGGCCCAGTTCGGGGTTCGGGATGACGGCCAGATCCTTGGTGAGGCCCTTGGCGCCCAGTTTGTGGTACTCGGCCCCGAGGCCCTCGTCGTTCATGACCACGACCAGCAGCGGCAGGTCGTAGCGGCAGGCCGTCTCGAACTCCGACAGGTGCATCAGGAAGCTCGCGTCACCCTCGACCACGAAGGCGGCCCTTCCGGTGGCGACGATCTGGCCGATGGTCAGCAGCGGGGCCTGCCCGATCGCACCGAACATGCCGTAGTTGGACGTCACCTGACGGGACCGTTGGAAGAGCATCGTGCCGAAGTCGGTCTGGTGGCCGCTGCCGAGCACCAGGTCGAACTCGCCGGGCATGGCCGCGTCGAGGACCTTGATGGCCTCGCGGGGGTCGATCCTTCCGGGCTCGCACACGTAGTCGATCGGGGCCGTGAGCCAGTCGGTCAGCCGGCTCCGGGTCTCGGCGGTGTGGAAGCCCTCCACGCGGGTCGCGCCGAGGACCCGGTTGAGCTCGGTGACCGCGGTGACCGCGTCGGCCTGGATGTAGCAGTCGGCGACCCGGCCGTTGCCCATGACCACGTTCGGCGCGGAGTCGATCTGCACGTAGCGGGCCTCGGGGTAGAGGTAGCCGTGCTCGGTCGTGTAGTGGTTCAGGCTCGCGCCGACCGCGATCACGCAGTCGGCCTCTTGGAGCAGCTCTTGCGCGGGCCTGCTACCGAACAGCCCGGACAGCCCGACGTGGAACTCGGTGCGGTCGCACAGCCAGTTCTTCGCCTGGAGCGTGGTGGCGAGCAGCGCGCCGGTCCTGGCCTGGAGCGCGAGGATCTCCTCGCCGGCTCCGGCGCGGCGAGCGCCCCGGCCGGCGATGATGACGACGCGCTTGCTACTCTCGATCAGTGCGCGGGCGGCCTCGACGCGGGCCGGGTCGGGCAGTGGCCGGGACTGCGGGATCAGCGCGTGCGACGGAATGTAGTCGCCCGGCTCGTACTCCCGGACCTGCACGTCCATCGGGGCGCTCAGCATGACCGGCCGGTTCTCGGTGCGGGCCAGGTAGAAGGCGCGCTGCACGGCCTCCTCGGCCTGGTCGGCCGTTGACAGGTGGACGAAGCCGCACTCGATCGCGGCGGCGAACCGGCGCTGGTCGAGGTACTGCACGGCGCCCTCGTCGCCCCACGCGGTCTCGCCGCAGAACGCGACCAGCGGGGTCCCGGCCCGGCTCGCGCACAGCATCGAGGTGGCGAGCTGGGAGACACCGGGACCGCTGGTGGTCGTGACGACGCCGGGCCGTCCCGACGCCCGCGCCCAGCCGTCGGCCATGCCGAGACCGGAGCCCTCGTGCCGCACCTCGTAGAGGCGTACGCCGCGATGGGCGAGCGCGTCCATCCAGTGCATGTTGGCGTCGCCCATCATGCCGAAGACGTCGGTCGTGCCCTCCTTGACGAACGCCTCGGCGAGCGCCTCATAGGCCTTCACTCGGTAACCCCCCTGGACTTCAGCCGGCTGAACACCCGCCGCGCGTTGCCGCCGTACACCGCTCGGCGGTCCTCATCGGTCATGTCGATGCCGTCGAGCAGGAACTTGACGTCGTCGAAGTTGCGGCCGGTCTCGGGGTCCACGCCGCGGACGGCGCCGATCATCTCCGAGGCGAACAGCACGTTCTTCGCCGGAACGACGTCGAGCAGCAGCTCCAGGCCGCGGCGGTGGTAAACGCAGGTGTCGAAGAAGACGTTGTCGAGCACCGCCTCCTCCAGCGGCGGCCGCCCGCGGTCCTGCAGGAACCCCCGGTAGCGCCCCCAGTGGTAGGGCACCGCGCCGCCGCCGTGCGGGATCACGAAGCGCAGCTCGGGGAAGTCCTTGAAGAGGTCCGACGTGCACAGCTGCATGAAGGCTGCGGTGTCACCGGCGAGGTAGTGCGCGCAGGTGCCCTGCAGCGCGTCGTTGCGCGACATCGCCACGTGGATCATGGCGGGAACGTCGAGCTCGACCATCTTCTCGTAGAGCGGGTAGTAGACCTTGTCGGTCAGCGGCGGCGCCTGGTAGAAGCCGTCCGACGGGTCCGGGTTGAGCAGGCAGCCGACGAAGCCGAGCTCTTCGACGCAGCGCTCCAGTTCCTCGGCCGCGTTGCGGATCGAGGTGGCGAGCGCGTCGCCCGGGGACTGCGGAAGCTGGCAGACGCCCGCGAACCGGTCGGGGAAGAGCCCGCAGACCCGGCCGATCAGGTCGTTGGCGACCCGGGACCAGTCCAGGCTGGTGCGCTCGTCGCCGTAGTGGTGGGCCATCTTGCCGGCACCCGGGGAGAAGATCGTGACGTCGGTGCCGCGCTCGAGCTGCAGCTTGAGCTGGCCGTCCTCGATCGCCGCGCGAATCTCCTCGTCGGTGATCTCCAGCTCGTCCGGGCCGACCCGGACGCCCTCGTCGTACGCCTTGATCTGCCTCTCGCGCCACTCGCCGAGGGCCTTCGGCGCGGTGGTGAAGTGGCCGTGACAGTCGATGATCATCGAATTTCCTTCTTCAGGCGCGGCCGGTGAGTTCGCGGCCACGGTCGAGCCCCGGGTACGAGCGCACGGGAAGGGTCATCAGGAAGCGATATCCCTCCTTGAGGACCCGCTCGACGTTCCCGGCGGTCACGTGCGGGTGGCCGACGGCGACGCCCCGCTCGCCGCAGATGTCGAGGATGCGCCGCTTGCAGTCCAGGACCTTCGGGTGCTCGTACCGGCGGGGTACGCCGAGCTCCTGGCTCAGGTCGCCCTCGCCGATGATCACCAGCCCGATGCCCGGCACCTGGTCGAGGATGTCGGGAAGGTTCTGGATGCCGAGCTGGTCCTCGATCATGAGCGCGACGAGGATCTCGCCGTCCGGGTCCAGCGGCCAGACCCCGCTTTTGGCGTAGTACTCGTCGTTCGTCAGACCCCAGTAGCGGGCCGCCGCCGCCGGGCTGTCCCCGCGTACGCCCGCCGGTTCGTAGCGCGGCGCGTCCGGCAGCCGCGGGTAGCGGCAGGCGGCGACCGCGTTGTAGGCCTCGTCCACCGTCGTGACGTGCGGCCAGACGATGCCGTAGGCGCCCAGGTCGAGGGCCTGTTTGGCGTGCCACTGCCCCTTCTCCGCACCGTTGGTGGGGATGCGTACGAGAGGGGTCACCGCCGGGGCCAGGTCACCGGCGGTAGCGATCTGCCTGCGGTTCAGCAGGTACTGGAGGCTGTGCTTGAGACCGACGACGTCCCAGGGTTTGTGCTCCATCTCGAAGATCAGGCCGTCGTACTTCGCGGTGCCGAACTCCAGGGCGGCCGCCGGGTCCGGCGGCACGAAGGACGCGAAGGCGTGCTGCCCGTCCTCCAGCGCGCGGATCACCCCGTTGAGCCTGGTCACGCCGCACCTCCTTGGTTGGAACGTTCCGTACGCCTGCTCCACAGCGCCGACCACCAAGCGCGGATCCGGGCGGTCAGCGTCGTCGGTGCCGGCGCGACCGGCGTGCCCGGCGCCGTCTCCGCCATCGCGGTCTGCGGTTCGGCCGGCCCGGCGCACAGCTCGACCAGCCGCGCCGAGAAGTCCTTGGTCATGCGGGAGACGACGACCCCGGCACCCGCCTCGATCAGCGAGGTGAGCTTGCCGGTGAGCTGGATCTCGCCGTTCATGGCGACCTGCGAGCCGTTCCCGTCCTCGATGACGCGGAAGGTCGCCTCCCCGGTGAAGCGGGTGGCGGCCTGGCCGTCCTTGCCGCGGGCCGTGAGCCGTCCCTCGAACCCGGCCTCGTCCAGCTCCAGGTGCACGCGGGCGCCGAACCTGACCCGGACCGCCCCGAACTTGACGACGAGGGTCCCGTCGAACGAGCCGTCGTCGTGGGCCTCGCCGAGCTCGGCGCCGGCGATGCAGGACACGACGTCCGCAGGACTGGAGATGACCTCCCACACCCGCTTCCGCGAGCTCGGGACGGCGATCGTCTCGGTGATCGATATCAACGTTGAACCTCGGTCTCTACGCGGTGGCGTCAGACATCTGCAGCTCGGACTTGAAGAGGCTCCACAGGTCGTTGTAGAGCTCCGCGAACTCGGGTGACTCCACGAGGGAGCCGATGCTGCGGGGCCGCTCGAACGGCACCTCCAGGACGCGGCGGACCGTGCCGGGGCCGCTGGACATGACGATGACCTCGTCGGCGAGGTAGATGGCCTCGTTCAGGTCGTGGGTGACGAAGATGAGCGTGCCGTTCTGCTCTTCCCAGATGTTGAGCAGTTCCTGCTGGAGCTTCAGGCGGGTGATGGCGTCCAGTGGGCCGAACGGCTCGTCCATCAGCACGATGGACGGGTTGTAGATGAGTGCCCGGGCGATGGCGCAGCGCTTCTGCATGCCGCCGGACAACTCGCGCGGATAGTGGTCCTCAAAACCCGTGAGCCCGACCAGCCTCACCCAGCGCTCCACGCGCTCGTCACGCTCTTCTTTCGGCACCTTGCGGAACTTCAGGGCGAGCCCGATGTTCGCTCTCACGCTCAGCCAGGGGAGCAGGTTGGACTGCTGGGTGACGTACGCCGCCGCGGAGTTCACGGCGGTGACGCGCTCGCCACCGAAGTAGACCTCGCCCTTGGTCGGGGAGAGCAACCCGGCGGCCAGGTTGAGGATCGTGCTCTTGCCACACCCGGACGGCCCGATCACGGCGACGAACCTGCCGCGCCCGACCTGAAGCGAGACGTCCTCGATCGCCGGCCGGTGCGTCTCGGGGAACTGCAGCGTGACGTTCTCGAAGCGGAGCGCCTCCGCATGCGGGTTGGTCGACATCGTTCCCCTCCTTGACCCGCAGCCAGATTGTCCGACAAGCGGTGCGCAGGAACGTAACACGCACGACATCTCACGACAAGAAGCCAGCATCAAAAGGGTCAAACGAGGACAGCGGTGACGGATCGTCATCACTCGCCCAGAGATATTGTTAGACAATGACTCCTGTGCTTCACTGGGGAGGCGCAGCGACCGGCCACCCACACGGGCGCGGCGGAGGTCATGGGCAGAGCCGTGCTCGTCGGCGGAGCGACCAGAGGCGTCGGCAGGGTCGTCTCCGCGCCTCCCGGCGGCCAGGTACGGCCGATCGCTGGGCCCGCTGCGGCGACATGGGCAGAATTGGGGCCCTTGCCCGCCCCTAGGGAGATCCCATGCTGTTATCAGCCCGTATCGCCATCGCATCGGCCGTCGGCGCGGCCACACTGACCGGTCCCGGCACGGCCCACGCCGCGTCCTCGTTCACCTGCTCCTCGGTGCTCGGCAATGGCGGCATCGTGGCCACGGTCTGCACCGATATCCTTTCCGGCCAGGTCAGGGGCCGGCTCACCCCTCTCGCCGGCGGGGTGACGGTCGACAGCCTGACCCTGTACGAGTGCAACGCGGCCGAGACGTCCTGCACGACTCTGGCGGAGACGACGACGCTGACGACACCGAGCTTCGCCGCCACGACGGGCAAGCACTATGAGACATGCGCGTTCTTCCACGTACGCGAAACGCCGACGCAGGTCGTCCACTACACGGGTTGCAGCCCGTTCGCGGTCGCCTAGGCGGTCCGCCCGCCGTGGGGTCGAACGATGCAACGGCGAGGGACCACACGCTGCGGAACGCTCGGCGAAGCAGCCATCACAGACCATCGACAGCAGGACCGAGCCGGCGATCTCCACCAGCGCGGCCCGCAAAACGTCGTAGTTGACCAGTTCATCGGCGAGGTAGGCCCATCCCGCGACCGCCGCCGTCACACGCTCGCGACCGGGAAGCGGCTTGCCTGGGCCTCCGCGAGAGCAGGCGGCCGTGAGAGAGCCGCGCTGTCAGTGCGCCTGCTCGTACTGTTCGATGACCGTCGCCGGGATACGACCGCGTTCACTGACCTCGATCCCACGCGCCTTCGCCCACGCGCGGATGTCCGCACTGCGCTGGCGGCTGGACACGGCACGTCCTCGAGGGCGCCGGACACCGCCGACCCGCCGCCCGCGCTCCACGAACGGCGACAGACGATCACGCAGTATTCCCGCATTCTCGGCACTGAGGTCGATTTCATAAGTGACCCCGTCAATGGCGAACGAAACCGTCTCTTCCGCTTCGCTGCCATCCAGATCGTCGATAAGTCGTTTGATGACCTGCTCGGCCATATTCATTCCTTCCTCGATGGATGCGCGTTAACAGTTGTAGCCAATGTAGCACCGCGGGCTACTTCCGGATCACGGCTAACGATCACCGATCGCGCTCTAAAGCGCGGCTCTACGCGCACACGGTGCACGATCAGAGTAACGCGCCAGGCAGCGCTGGGATGACGGTTCCGTTTTTCGGGCGGCCGCCCTCACCAGCGACGTCACCGGCACCTGCGAACACAGGTCAATCTGACCGGCGATTTCCCAGCTTCAGAGCGACGACCTCTTCGTGCGCCTTTCCAGATCGCCGATGACACCCCCTGCAACCTTCGTTAGCGAAGGAACGGATCAACGATGACCGTCACTCACACACGACCCTCAAGCCAGATCCGGAGCTCACCTCGACCGCCGACGACGGCGCCATGCAGCACACACTGAGCCTTTTCCACTATGCGCCGGCTTCGCGGTTGTCCAGGACGTGGATGGCCTTGGCGAGGTGACCGGCCCGGTGGGGGCAGCAGCGGAGCTTGGTCAAGATCTTCCATGTCTTGAGCTGCGCGTTCGCTCGTTCACCGGGGCCACGGAGCTTGGCGTGGGAACGGTCGGCCACCGACGCCGGCAGGGCTTCCTCCCGCTGTCCGACTGCCGCCAGCAGCGCCATCGCAGCAAGGCCCCCGCCAAGATCCCACGCAGTCCAACAGCGTCTCGGCGGACGGGCGTCCTACCAGTTTGATCACTATGGCCGGTCCCCGCTCACACGGTGTGGGAATGTGAGGCGGCAGGCTCGGAGCAGCGCTGCGGCACCCTTCGGCACCGTATCTCCGGCAGAGCTGTCCGCACGACGAGAAGGAGCGGGTTGTGAGGGAGAGCCGTGACGGGTGGAAGGTTGTTTCCGACCCGTCGGCATGGGTCGGCATAGTCTTCGTCGACATTGACGGCACCCTCGTACCCGCCCCCGGCTCCGCTGTCCACGTAGCCCGATATCTGGGCACGGAGGAGGAGATGGCTAAGGCCGAGGCAGCCTACGCGGCCGGTCAATTGACCAACCCCGAGATCGCGGCGGTGGACGCCCTCGCATGGGCGGACCGCACCGAACGGGAGATCGACGACTGGCTCACTCAACTGCCGCTCGTCGACGGAATCGCGGAGATGGTCCAGTGGTGCCGTGCTCATCGTCTGCTGCCGGTACTGGCCACCCTGGCCTGGCAGCCGATCGGGAAGCATCTCGGGAAGAGGTTCGGGTTCGCCGCCTACTGCGGACCTGAGCTGGAAATCCTCAACGGGTCCTTCACCGGCCGAGTGCGGGCCACCTTCGATGAGTTCGGTAAACGCGACTTCGCGCTGCGCTACGCGGCGAACCTCGGCTTCGGCCCGTCCCAGTGCGCCGCCATCGGCGACAGCCGGTCGGACCTGCCGCTGTTCGACGAAGTCGGCCTCAGTATCGCCTTCAACGCAGACCAGCAGGCGCGTGACAGGGCCTCGACGACGGTGGACGGCGGGGACCTACGGGCCGTGACACCGCTTCTGGCGGATTGGCATCAGCGCATTCGTTGAAGCGCCCAGCCGGGTCAGGGCCTCGGCCAGCGCGCGGGTCAGACCCCAGATCCTGGCGGCCTTCAGATCATGCACCGCGCCGGGGCCGGACGGAGGGTTGTGGATCACCCGTCCTATCAGGGGCCTCTTCACGTCCGAAGGCCGCCGTGCCGCCCGCAACCATGCTGTGATCAGCAGGCCCTCGCAGGATGCTAGAAAAGGCCCACTCAGGCACTTCGCACCGCATCACCGTGCCTTCAGACGGCGGAGGCGGCGAAGGATCGTCCCCGGTCGATGAAAGCGGAGTGAAAGCCCAGCGGACGTCACGCCGGCCGTCCATCGCCCCGACTTGCGCCAGAACGATCCCCTGTCACCCGTGACCGCCGGCTCGCTTGACATATGACTGCATCGGCGCACACTCCTGCCTGAGTCGGCGTTCAGCATTCCGCACCTAGTTCGATATTTCGACATCTTCGGCGGGATCGGACGCGATCGCCTCGGCGAGGCACCGGGGCCGCGCGCCGGTGCCCCGCTCCTTCGCTGAGAGGTGGATGAGGCGCAGAGTCTTCCTGTGGTGGACCGGCGCGGTTGCCATGCTGGTCCTGGTGGCCGGTGCTTTATCCGGTGTCGGTGTCGGTTCCGCTTACGCCGAGTCGAACGGCGGTGTGCGGGTCATGCCGCTCGGCGACTCGATCACCGATGGGTTCACGGTGCCGGGCGGATACCGGACCGGGCTGTGGCAACGCTTCGCGAACGACGGATACAGGGTCGACTTCGTCGGGTCGCTGTCCAACGGGCCGGCCGCTCTCGGAGACCACGACCACGAGGGGCACTCCGGCTGGCGCATCGACCAGATCGACGCGAATGTCGTCACCTGGCTGCGCACCTACACGCCGCACACCGTCCTCCTGCACATCGGAACCAACGACGTCCTCCAGAACCACGACCTGGCAGGCGCGCCCGCCAGGCTGTCGGCGCTGCTCGACCACATCACCGCGACCGTGCCCACCGCCGAGGTCTTCGTCGCCACCATCATCCCGCTCGCCGACTCCGGCCAGGAGGCGAACGCCCGTACGTTCAACGCCGCGATCCCCGGCGTCGTGCAGAGCAAGGTCAACGCCGGCGAGCACCTGCATCTGGTGGACATGCACGCCGCGCTGACCACCGCGGACCTGGCCGACGGCATCCACCCGAACGCCACCGGGTACGACAAGATGGCCGCCGACTGGTACAGCGCGCTCAAGTCGGTACCCGGCAGCATCGGCGACGCGGATGGAGGAAACGGCGGAGGCGCCACTCCCCCGCCCGGCGGCTGCGCCGCCAAGTACACCGTGGCCGGCCAGTGGTCCGGCGGGTTCCAGGCCTCGGTCACGGTGACCGCGGGGAGCAGCGCGATCGCCGGATGGACCGTCACCTGGCACTACGCCGGCGGACAGAGCGTCACCCAGGCCTGGAACGCGACCGTCAACAGCTCCGGATCGACGATCACCGCCCACAACGTGGGCTACAACGGCGCCCTCGGCGCCGGCGCGAGCACCGACTTCGGGTTCACCGGATCCGGATCCGGCGGCGAGGTGCCCGCGCTCACCTGTACCGCCGGCTGACAGCCCCGTACTCCCGCACGCCTTATGAGGTGACACGTGACACGTCCCACTGATCGTGAATCCGGCGCCGGGTGGCGCTCGACGGCCCACCGGGCGACCCGCCTGGCCAGGCTCGGCCTGGCCGCCGCGCTCACCTTGCTCGTCACGCCGGTGATCGCGCTCACGTCCGCGCCGCCGGCATCGGCGCTCGGCAACGGCCTGGCGCTGACGCCACCGATGGGCTGGAACGACTGGAACGCCTACGGCTGCAACGTCAGCGAACAGCTCGTCGAGCAGACGGCGCAGGCGATGCACGACAACGGTATGCAGGCCGCCGGCTACCAGTACGTCAACATCGACGACTGCTGGATGGCCTCCGGTCGTGACGGATCCGGGAACCTGGTCGCGAACTCGGGGAAGTTCCCCGACGGGATCGCCGCGGTCGCGAACTACGTCCACTCGCTCGGCCTGAAGCTCGGGATCTACGAGGACGCCGGCACGGCGACCTGCGCCGGATACCCCGGCAGCTACGGACACGAGCAGCAGGACGCCAGGCTTTTCGCCTCCTGGGGGGTCGACTACCTCAAGGAGGACTGGTGCAACATCCCGTTCGGCGACTTCTCCGGCCAGTCGCACCAGCAGGTCGCCCAGACCCTCTACACGCGAATGCGCGACGCGCTCTCCTCGACCGGCCGCCCCATCGCCTTCAGCATGTGCAACGGCTGGGACTCCAGCGTGCAACCGTGGAACTGGGCAGGCCCGGTGGCGAACCTGTGGCGCACCACGGTCGACATCCAACCGAACTTCACCAGCATGCTGAACAACTTCCACGTCAACGTCGGGCTCGCCGATCACGCGGGCCCCGGTGCGTGGAACGACCCGGACATGCTCGAGATCGGCAACGGCATGACCGCGACCGAGAACCAGGCGGAGTTCAGCCTGTGGGCCGAGATGGCGGCACCCCTGATCGAGGGAGGCAACCTCGTCAACCCCGGCTCCTCCACCCTGTCCGCCCTGACCAACAAGGCAGTGATCGCGGTCGACCAGGACTCGCTCGGCAAGCAGGGCACCCAGGTGTCCTCCTCCAACGGCCACGACGTGCTGGCCAAGCCCCTCGCCAACGGTGACGTTTCCGTCGTCCTGTTCAACGAGACCGGATCGACCGCCACCATCTCCACCACCGCATCCGCCATCGGCAAGACCGGATCCTCCGGCTACACGCTGACCGACCTGTGGACCGGTGCCACGTCCACGACCAGCGGCACCATCAGCACCTCCGTCCCCGCACACGGCGCCGTCATGTACCGGGTCACCGGCGGGACCACCGGCGGCGGGCCGGCCGGCGAGATCCACGCCGTCGGCGCGGGCAAGTGCCTTGACGTGCCCAACGCGACCCAGACCAACGGCACCCAGCTGCAGATCTTTGACTGCACCGGTGGCACGGGCCAGATCTGGGCCTCCTCAGGCGGCCGCCTCACCATCTACAACGGCGCCAAGTGCCTCGACGCCTATGACAACCAGACGACGGCCGGCACCAAGGTCGAGATCTGGGACTGCAACGGCGGAGCCAACCAGCAATGGCGGATCAACTCCAACGGCACCATCACCGGCGTCCAGTCCGGGCTGTGCCTCGACGTGACCGGCGCCGGCACCGCCAACGGAACGCCGGTCGAGCTATGGCCCTGCAACGGGGGCTCCAACCAGCGATGGACCATGGGCTAGCGACTCACGCGCCGTCCGAATCCGCATCATCGGCCACAGCCCTTTGCTCCCCACGAGTTCCCTCACTCATCAAGAGAGCGCGCAGTGAACACAACCAGAACCAGAGGCGGAAAAGCCGCCGTCCTCCTCACCTCGCTGGCACTCACCGCAGCCGTTGCCGCCTTCGCCGCCACACCCGCGCACGCCGCCACCACCCTGGTGGTCAACGCCAATCAGGTCCTGCGTCCGGTGACGCATGTGGCGACCGGCTCGCTGTACGGCCTGGCGAACGCGACGACGCCGGCTGACAACCTGGTCCAGCCCATCAAGCCGAACACCTTCGTGCAGAAGCCCCAGGGCGGCAAGCAGCAGCCCACGGGTGACATCCTGACCGTGGCGCCGGAGGCGGCCCGGGCGGGCGCGAAGGTCGTGGACCGCCTCTCCGACATCTACGCCGGCTGGCCGTACCAGTTCAGCTGGAACAACTGGTTCAGCCTCGTCGACCAGCAGATCGCGCAGGTCAAGGCGTCGGGGATCACGAACCTGGCCGCGTACGCGCTGTGGAACGAGGCCGACGGCACCTGGTCGTCCTCCAACGGCACCTTCGAGGACTTCTGGACCCGTACCTACCGCGAAGTGCGGTCCAAGGACGCGACGACCCCGATCCAGGGCCCGAGCTTCTCGGACAACATCAGCGACATGCAGAACTTCCTGCAGAACGCGGTCGCGACGAACACCGTCCCCGACATCCTGGCCTGGCATGAGCTGTCGAACTCCGCCAAGATCGCCGGTGACGTCGCCAACGTCACCGCCATCGAGAAAAACCTCGGAATCAGCCCCCGCCCGATCGCCATCGAGGAGTACGCCGCCCCGTCCGAGGTCGGCATCCCCGGTCCGCTCGTCAGCTACGTCGCCAAGTTCGAGCGGCTGGGCGTCCACGACGCCGAACTCGCGTTCTGGAACCAGTCCGGCGCACTCGGCGACCTGCTCACCGGCCAGGGTGGCTCGCCCAACGGCGCCTACTGGCTCTACAAGTGGTACGCCGACATGAACGGCCAGATGGTCGTCACCACCCCGCCCGCACAGACCGGAATCGACGGCGCGGCGGCACTCAACAGCGCCGGCAACCAGCTCAGTGTCATCGTCGGTCACGGCTCCGGGGACTGCGCCGTGACCATCAACGGACTCGGCGCCTTCGGCGGCACCGTCCACGTGAAGGTGGAGTACACCCCCTCACCGGGGCGCACGGTGGCGGTTTCGGGGCCCGGCACGCTGGCCGAGTCGAGCTACGCCGTGACCAACGGCTCCATCACCGTGCCCATCTCGGGGATGAACGCCAACGACGGGTACCACCTGGTGGTCACTCCGGGCAGCGGAGGATCATCCTCGCTGGCCGGCACCTATCAGATCAAGAATGTGAACAGCGGGCTGGCCGTGGACACCCAGAACTCCGGCACCGCCCGGGGGACTCTGGTCGACCAGGCCGCTCCCTCGTCCAGCAGCACCCAGACCTGGACCCTCGTCGATGCCGGCTCCGGCCTCTACAAGATCGTCAACAAGGCCGGCGGGCTGTTCCTCGGCATCACGAACATGAGCACGAGCGACGGCGGGACCGCCCTGATCTGGAGCGACAACGGCACCGCCGACCACCTGTGGCAGTTCGCCGCCGATGGGAACGGCCACTACAAGATCACCAACCACAACAGCGGCCTCCTTCTCGGTGTGACGAACATGAGCACCGCCCCCGGCGCCCAGGTCATCCAGTGGGAGGACAACGGCACCGCAGATCACCTCTGGACCCTCAGGGCCCGCTGAATCCGAGAAGCCACAGGTCACCGATTGATCGGGGCGACATTGACACGGTAGAGGTCACTGGTTCAATCCTAGTATCGCCCACCACATCAATGCAGGTCAGGCCATGTGCCTGGCCTGCATTTTGGTTTCCGGTGCTAACGATGCGCCGGAATCGGGAGCAGATCGGGAGCAGGGTGCTCCACAGCTGATCGGGACTAACCCATTCCGTAGGTCGGGGGGACTGATGCCCCTATGGATGTCAAGCCGGCGTTGGGGCTTTGGCGGATCGGGGGTCGGT